>NZ_PNRE01000051.1 GCF_002879645.1 Halomonas heilongjiangensis
ATGAAGATCATCATTCTCGGCGCCGGCCAGGTCGGCGGCACCCTGGCCGAACACCTGGCCCGCGAGGAGAACGACATCACCGTGGTGGACACCGACGGCGAACGGCTGCGCGAGCTGCACACCCGGCTCGACATCCGCACCGTGGTCGGCCCCGGCTCCTACCCCATGGTGCTGCGCCAGGCCGGCTGCGAGGACGCCGACATGCTGATCGCGGTGACCAGCCAGGACGAGGTCAACATGATCGCCTGCCAGGTCGCCCACACCCTGTTCCGCACCCCGACCAAGATCGCCCGGGTGCGCGCCACCGCCTACCTGACCCGCAAGGGGCTGTTCGCCCACGAGGCGGTGCCGATCGACGTGCTGATCAGCCCCGAGCAGGTGGTCACCGACCACATCCGCCGGCTGATCGAGCACCCCGGCGCGCTGCAGGTGCTGGAGTTCGCCGGCGGCCTGGCCCAGCTGGTCGCGGTGAAGGCGGTCTACGGCGGCCCGCTGGTCGGCCAGGATCTCGGCTTCCTGCGCCGCCACATGCCCAGCGTCGACACCCGGGTGGCCGCCATCTACCGCCGCAACCGGCCGATCATCCCGCGCGGCGATACGGTGATCGAGGCCGACGACGAGGTGTTCTTCATCGCCGCCCGGCGCGACATCCGCGCGGTGATGAGCGAGCTGCGGCGCCTCGACCGCGACTTCCGCCGGGTGATGATCGCCGGCGGCGGCAACATCGGCGAGCGCCTCGCCGAGCACCTCGAGCACAGCCACCAGGTCAAGATCATCGAGCACGGCCTCGAGCGCTGCACCCAGCTCTCCGAACGCCTCGACCGCACCGTGGTGCTGCACGGCAGCGCCACCAGCAAGCGGCTGCTGGAGGAGGAGAACATCGAGGACTGCGACATCTTCTGCGCGCTGACCAACGACGACGAGGTCAACATCATGTCGTCGATGCTGGCCAAGCGCATGGGCGCCAAGAAGGTGCTGACGCTGATCAACAACGCCGCCTACGTCGACCTGGTGCAGGGCGGCGAGATCGACATCGCCATCTCGCCGCAGCAGGCGACCATCGGCAGCCTGCTGACCCACGTGCGGCGCGGCGACATCGTCAACGTGCACTCGCTGCGGCGCGGCGCCGCCGAGGCGATCGAGGCGATCGCCCACGGCGACACCCAGTCGTCGAAGGTGGTGGGGCGGGCGATCGGCGAGATCGATCTGCCGCGAGGCACCACCATCGGCGCCATCGTGCGCGGCAAGGAGGTGCTGATCGCCCACGACGACGTGGTGGTAGAGTCCGGCGACCACGTGATCCTGTTCGTGATCGACAAGCGCCGCCTGCGCGACGTGGAGCGGCTGTTCCAGGTCGGCCTGACCTTCTTCTGATGGAGCCACGGCACTTCCCGATGGAGTCACCCCGCTTTCCGAGAGAGCCCCACCCGCTGGTGCCCGCCAGGCCCCGTGACGCAAGGAGAGTCGCCCGATGAGCCTGCGCATGATCCTGCGCATCCTCGGCCTGCTGCTGATGCTGTTCAGCCTGACCATGATGCCGCCGATCCTGATCTCGCTGCTGTTCCAGGACGGCCTGTGGGAGGCCTTCGCCATCGCCATCGCCATCACGGTGCTGACCGGGGCGGTGATGTACCTGCCCAACCGTCGCGCGCGCAAGGAGCTGCGCACCCGCGACGGCTTCCTGATCGCCGCGCTGTTCTGGAGCGTGCTGGGGCTGTTCGGCTCGCTGCCGCTGATGCTGGCCGATGCCTCGGCGCTGTCGGTCACCGACGCGGTGTTCGAGTCCTTCTCGGGGCTCACCACCACCGGGGCCACGGTGATCACCGGCATCGACTTCCTGCCCGAGTCGATGCTCTATTATCGGCAGCAGCTGCAGTGGCTGGGCGGCATGGGGATCGTGGTACTGGCCGTCGCCATCCTGCCGACCCTGGGGGTCGGCGGCATGGCGCTCTACCGTACCGAGATCCCCGGCCCGCTGAAGGACTCCAAGCTCACCCCGCGCATCACCGAGACCGCCAAGGCGCTGTGGTACATCTACGCCTCCCTGACCCTCACCTGCTTCCTCGCCTACCTGGCCGCCGGCATGAACTGGTTCGACGCCCTGGGCCACAGCTTCTCCACCGTCGCCATCGGCGGCTTCTCCACCTACGACGCCAGCATCGGCCACTTCGACAGCGCCACCATCGAGCTGATCTGCGTGGGCTTCATGATCGTCTCGGCGATGAGCTTCAGCCTGCACTTCGCCGCCTGGCGCGAGAAGCGCCTGCGCCACTACCTGCAGGACCCCGAGGCACGCTTCCTGCTGCTGTTCCTGGCCGGGCTGACCGTGATCACCGTGATCACGCTGTGGCTGACCGCCACCTACGATACCCAGCGCGGCCTGCGCCACGGCCTGTTCCAGGTGGTCTCGGTGGCGACCACCGCCGGCTTCGGGGTGGCCGACTTCTCGGCCTGGCCCGGCGCCCTGCCCTTCCTGCTGTTCGTCGCCGCCTTCGTCGGCGGCTGCTCCGGCTCCACCGGCGGCGGCATGAAGGTGATCCGTATCATCCTGATCCTCAAGCAGGGCATGCGCGAGGTGATGCGCCTGATCCACCCGAGTGCGGTGATCGCGGTGAAGGTGGGCAGGGTGAGCGTGCCCGACGGCATCGCCCAGGCGGTATGGGGCTTCTTCTCGGTCTACGTGATGCTGTTCTTCCTGATGCTGGTGGGGGTGATGGCCACCGGCGTCGATCAGGTCACCGCCTGGTCGACGGTGGCCTCGGCCCTCAACAACCTGGGCCCGGCCCTGGGCGAGGCCTCATCGAATTACGGCGACCTGCCGGTGCTCGCCAAGTGGATCCTGGTCATGGCCATGCTGCTCGGCCGCCTGGAGATCTTCACCGTGCTGGTGCTGTTTACCCCGGCCTTCTGGCGGCGCTAGGTGGTTTGGCCCACCGCCCGGCTTCGTGGATAATCAAACCTTCACTCCTACACACCGAGCGTCCATGACCGACTCCCAGGACTCCGTGATCGCCCCCCGCCGGGATGACGCCATCAGCGGCCCGCGCCGGGTCGTCGAGGTGGGCGAGACCCGCTATACCCTGCTGGGTACCGCCCATGTCTCCGCCGAGAGCGCCGCCGACGTGCGCGAGCTGGTTCGCTCCGGCGAGTTCGATGCCGTGGCCATCGAGCTGTGCGGCTCACGCCACCAGAGCCTCGACAACCCGGATGCCCTGGCCGGCCAGGACCTGTTCGAGATCTTCCGTCAGGGCAAGGCCGGCATGGTGGCCGCCAGCCTGGCACTCGGCGCCTTCCAGCAACGGGTCGCCGAACAGTCGGGGATCGAGCCGGGGGCCGAGATGCGCGCCGCCCTGGAGGAGACCCGACGCGCCGACCTGCCGCTGCTGCTGATCGATCGCGACGTCGGCGTCACCCTCAAGCGCATCTACCACAATGTCCCCTGGTGGCAGCGCTTCGGGTTGTTCTCGGGGCTGCTCGGCAGCGTGATGTCGCGCCAGGAGGTCTCGGCCGAGGAGATCGAGCGGCTCAAGGAGGGCGACGTGCTGGAGTCCACCTTCAGCGAGTTCGCCGCCGAGTCCGAGTCCCTCTACCTCCCGCTGATCACCGAGCGGGATCGCTACATGGTACTGCGCCTGGCGGAGGACGCACCGCCGGGTCGCTACCGCAACGTGCTGGTGGTGATCGGCGCCGGCCACATGAAGGGCATGGCCGAGCAGCTGGAAGCGCCGCTGCCCGCCGAGGCCTCACGGGAGCGAGAGCAACTCGAGGCGACGCCGCCCCCCTCGCGGGTGTGGCGGGCCCTGCCCTGGCTGATCACCGTCCTGGTGTTGACCGGTTTCGCCATCGGGTTCTCGCGCAACACCGGCCTGGGCTGGCAACTGGTCGGCGAGTGGTTCCTGATCAACGGCGTGCTCTCGGGGCTCGCCACCCTGGTGGCCCTGGCTCATCCGGTCACGGTGGCCGCCACGGTGGTCGCGGCTCCCCTCACCTCGCTCAACCCCACCATCGGCGCCGGCTTCGTCGCCGCCGGGGTGGAGCTCTGGATGCGCAAGCCCAAGGTGCGGGACTTCTCGACCCTGCGCCACGACGTCACCGAGCTCAAGGGCTGGTGGCGCAACCGCGTCTCGCGCACCCTGCTGGTCTTCCTGACCGCCACCATCGGCTCCGCCGCCGGCACCTGGATCGCCGGCTTCCGCATCGCCGGGGCGCTGTTCGGCAGCGGCGCCGCCTGATTCCTATCGGGCCTGGCGCTCGAGCAACCGCCGCATCGCCGCCGTCGGCGCCTCGAGCTTCTCGAAGCGCCGGCTGGCGGCATAGCTGTCGTTGAAGGCGTCGAAATAGTCGTCGAGGGTATCGGCAGCCGCGGCATCGCCGCTCTGCCGCAGCAGCTCGGCGGCCACCTCGGCGGTACAGAGGTGCGCTGCCGAGGCCGGCTTGCGCAGCCGGTAGCGGGTCTGGCGGGCGGTGGCCAGGGGCAGCACCGGCAGGTCGTCGAGATAGGGACTCTTGCGGAAGATGCGTCGGGCCTGGCGCCAGGTACCGTCGAGCAGGATAAAGACCGGGATCCTTTCCTCCTGCTTGACGCGGGACACGGCCGCCATCCCCACCACCCGGTCGGCATAGTCCGGCTGGTCGTCGGGGAAGATCACGAAGGGGCAATAGCGCGGGTCGTCGAGCAGTGCCAGCAGCCGCTCGTCCGGCACGGTGCGATACCAGGTGAACACCTCAGTATCGGGCAGCACGTCGCGGATCAACCGCCCGGTATTGGTCGGCTTGTGGTGCTCCATGGCGTGGGTCAGCAGCCACACCCGGGCCTCGCTCACGGCGGTGACCCGGTAGGGGCAGAGGCAGTTGAGCTCGGGCAGGTGACAGCCCGGGCAGCGCGCGACGAAGCTGCCGCGCGCCTTGAACTCGCGCCGCGGCGGGCGGGAATGACCGGTGGCGGGGTCATGGTCGATGACGGCGTCGTGGCGGGTATCGTCCAGCATGGCTCGGGGATCGTGGCAAGAGGGGCGGACATTCTACCATCCTCCCCCGGGCATCACTCCAGCAGGGTCTCCGGCACCCACAGTCGCCCCGCCCGCGTCCAGTGCCGCACCAGCGCCGGCACGCCCTCGCCGGCGAGCCGGCTGAGCCTGGTCACCCCGGGGGCCGCCAGGACCTCGGCCTCGGGGTCGACCAGCACGCAGGGGGCGTCGAGGGCGGCATGGTCGAGCAGCGAGGCGGCCGGCATCACCGCCAGCGAGGTGCCCACCACCAGCAGCAGGTCCGCCTCGGCGACGATCTCGCAGGCCTCCGGAAAATGCGGCACCGCCTCGCCGAACCACACCACGTCCGGACGCAGCTGGCTGCCCTTGTCGCACAGGTCGCCCAGGGCGATGCCGCCACGGGGCAGCGGGTAGCGCATGCGTGGATCGACGCTGGAACGCGCCTTGAGAATCTCGCCGTGCAGGTGCAGCACGTGGCGCGAACCGGCCCGCTCGTGGAGGTCGTCGATGTTCTGGGTGACGATGCTGACCCGGAAGCCCTGCTGCTCCAGCGCCGCCAGGGCCTTGTGGGCGGCGTTGGGCCGGGCCCGGCGCACCTGGTCGCGGCGCTGGTCGTAGAAGCGCAGCACGCGCTGCGGGTCGCGCCGCCAGGCCTCGGGGGTGGCGACCTCCTCGATGGGGTGGTCGGCCCAGAGACCGTCGCCGGCACGGAAGGTCTGGATGCCGCTCTCGGCGCTGATGCCGGCACCGGTGAGTACCACCAGATGGGGTCGGTCGTGCTCGCGTGTGAACTGGCTCGCCATCATTCGCTCATGGTTGCCGCTCAGTAGACCAGGCCATTGCCGTCGCTGCCGGCGAAACGCTGCTTGTTGCGGTACGGATAGACGTCGATCACCCGCCCGTCGCGAATGGCCTGCTGCAGCCCTTTCCAGTAATCGGCGTCGAACAGCTCCGGGTGCAGCTCGTAGCAGAGCTTGCGCAGGCGGATATCGGCGAACAGGAAGGGGCCGAATTCCTCGGGGAAAATATCATTGGGTCCCACCGAGTACCAGGGCTCGCTGGAGAGCTCCTGCTCCGGATACATCGGTTCGGGGATGTGGCGGAAGTTGCACTCGGTGAGGTAGCAGATCTCGTCGTAGTCGTAGAAGATCACCCGGCCGTGACGGGTCACGCCGAAGTTCTTCAGCAGCATGTCGCCGGGAAAGATGTTGGCCGCCGCCATCTGCTTGATGGCGTTGCCGTAGTCCTTGAGCACCGCGTGGATCTCGGCTTCGTCGCACTGCTCCAGGTAGAGATTGAGCGGCGTCATCATGCGCTCGGTGTAGCAGTGCTTGATGATCACCTTGTCGTCCTTGAGGTAGACGGTCGAGGGCGCGACCTCCAGCAGATGGTCCAGGCACTCGGGGGCGAAATGGTCGGCCCGCGCGATGAAGTTGGAGAACTCCTGGGTATCGGCCATGCGCCCCACCCGATCGTGGCGCTTGACCAGGTGGTACTTGTCGCGCACGTTGTCGCGGCTCATCTCCTTGGAGGGGTCGAAACGGTCCTTGATGATCTTGAACACCGTGCGATAGGACGGCAGCACGAACACCGCCATCACCATGCCACGCACCCCGGGGGCGATGATGAACTTGTCCGCGCGCTTGGCCACCTGACGGTTCAGGCCACGGAAGAACTCGGTCTTGCCATGCTTGTAGAAGCCGATGGCCGAGTAGAGTTCGCCCTCGGGCTTGTCGGGCATCAGCTCCTGCAGGAAGTCGACGAATTCGCCGGGCACCTGCACCTCGACCTGGAAGTAGGCGCGGGTGAAGGAGAAGATGATCGACACCTCCTCGGGCTCGATGATCACCGTGTCCAGGTGCACGCCCTCGCTGGCCTCCTGCCGCTCGCCATGCAGGATCGGCAGGACCAGCGGCACCTGTTCTCCGCCGCCGCGGATGCGCCCCACCAGGTAGGCCCCCTTGTTGCGGTAGAAGACGCTCTTGAGCATCTCGACCTCGGCATCGACGGCGTCGAGAATCGCCGCCGGCAGATGGCTGGAGAGGAAGTCCGCCCCCAGGCGGACATCGCGCTCGAGATTCTCGAAAGGGGTCTCGAGCGGCGCCTCGGCCATTGCCCAGCGCAGCGCCCTGGCCCAGTCCCCCTCCACGGATCGGCGGCGCGTCAGGGTGAGACCGGAATGGTGGGCGGCGGCCTCGCGGGAACTGTAGACGAACATCCAGTCATTGCGGATGTGCCGGTGGTGGAAGATCGAGCAGAACAGCGAATTGAAGTAGGTCTCGGCCAGCTCGTAGTCGAGCCGCTGGCTGATCAGCTCGGCGTAGTGGCCACGCGCCTCGCGCCAGCAATCGCAGTGGGTCAGCACCTCCTCCTCGAAGGTCCGCTGCAGGCGCACCAGGGTCTCCTCGACCTTCTCGTCGTAGAGGTTGATGCGATCCGCCGAGGCTTGCTGGGCCTCGCGCCAGGCGGCATCGCGGAAGCGCCGGCTGGCATCCGCGGTGATCTGCTTGAAGCGCGAACGATATTCGTCGAACCCGTGCAGCACGGTGGCGGCGAGGCGGTAGGCGGGCGAGAGCTTCATGGCGGACTCCGGGCAGCATGAAGTGACCAGCATCGCGGATTCCGGCGACTTTGGCGAGCCGACCATGGTGGGGCGGGCGGTAGTGCCGTGACACACCGGCCGCGCGCTCCCGCCGTCTCGACCGGGCCCATCGCCGTTGCTCGACTCTCGGCGCCGGCGCCCCCTGATGCCGGCAGCTCGACTGCGGTAGAATCGGGGCCCTGCCGAAACGAGGCTGATTCGACGAGGGTCGACATGGCGACGTCACACCCAGACGACTACCGTGATGCCCAACGCGTCACTTACCTGGCTGCCTGGCTGGACGGCCTGCTGGGCCTGGCCAAGGTGATCGTCGGTGCCCTGGTGGGCTCGGCGGCCCTGGTTGCCGACGGCATTCACTCCTTTTCCGACCTGGTCACCGACGGCCTGGTGCTGGCCGCTACCCACTACGGCCGCCAGGGGCCGGACGAGGACCACCACTACGGCCACGGTCGCATCGAGACCCTCGCCACCCTCTTGCTCGGCAGCGTGCTGATCTTCGTCGCCGGCGGCATCGCCTGGTCGAGCCTGCACCGCCTGTTCTCGGCGACGATGATCTCCCCGCCGGGCCTCTGGGCCATGCTGCTGGCCCTGGTGGCGCTGCTCGCCAAGGAGGCGCTCTTCCATGTCACCATGCGGGTCGCCAAGCGGGTGAAGTCCCGCCTGCTGGAAGCCAACGCCTGGCACTCCCGCTCCGACGTGCTCTCCACCGCCGTGGTGCTGGTGGCGCTGGTCGCGGCCCAGCTCGGCGTCGGCTGGCTGGATGCGGTCGCGGCGGTGATCGTCAGCCTGCTGGTCGGCAAGGTCGGCTGGGACCTGCTCTGGGAATCCGGGCGCGAACTGGTCGATACCGCCCTGCCCATGGAGGAACAGGCCAGGATGCACCGGGTGGCGCTGGACGTCCCGGGGGTGATAGGGGTCCACGATCTGCGCACCCGACAGTCGGCGGGGCGCGCCATGCTCGACCTGCACGTGGTGGTGGGCCCGCGGATCAGCGTCTCGGAGGGCCACGAGATCGGCAACGAGGTGAGCCGGCGGCTGCGCCGCGCCTACCCCGCCCTCACCGACCTGACCTTCCATATCGACCCGGAGGACGATGCCGGCGAGGGGGACCCCAGTCGCTTCCCCGGGCTGCCGCTGCGTCCCGACGTCGAACGCGAACTGGCGATGCGCTGGTCGCACCTGGAGTGCTGGCCGATGATCGAGATGCTGGACCTGCACTACCTGGATGGCGCGGTGACGGTGGTGGCCTGCCTGGACGAGCTGGCTCCCCTGGAGAGCCAGGCCGTGGTGACCAAGCTGGAGGCCAGCGCCCGCGACCTGCCCTGGCTCTCCCATGTGGAGGTACGGCGGCTGGCCATCCAGTCCACCGCTTGATCACCACCATCAGGATGGGGCTCGACAACCGCCCTGATCGATACCCTCCAGTGGGCGGCCAGCGAGCTCCTCGGCGAGACTCACTCCACCACGCGATAGATCTCCCAACGGGTGGAGCCGCTCACCACCAGGGACTCGATCGCCTTGCCCCACTCGCGGTGATCGGCGCGCTCGGCGAGCTTGTCCCACTGGGCATTCAGCGTGGCCATGTCCGCCACCCGCAGGTCCACGGCGATCACCGACTCGGCGACGCCCACACTCCCGGTGGTGATGGTGTAGTCGGTCTGGCCGATCTCGCGGCCGATGGTCGACCACCACTCCCGGGTCTTCTCGATCAGTTCCTGCTTGTGCCCGAAGCGGGCCTGGCAATACCAGCGTGCAATGATCATGACATCCCCCTGCGTTCTCGGGTCCGGTTGCGATGCGCCGGGAGCCCCGGCGTCCACAGGGACGCAACAGGCGACGAGGGGGTTCCCGCCGTCCCGCCACTCCCCGCTTTATCGACGCCCCAGAGGTGCGGTCACCCTCAGGTCAGGAGAAAGCGGGCCTCGAAGGCCTCCGCCACCGCGCGCAGGTCGGGCGTCAGCCTGGCGAGGGTCTCGCGGCGCAACTCCTCGGGCAGGCCACCATGGAAGGCCTCGGCCATGCCCCCCGCCATGCAGGCCTGGGTGTCGGCGTCGCCGCCCAGGGAGACCGCATTGCGGATCGCCGCCTCGACGCTCGAGGCCTCCAGGAAGGCGGTGATCGCCGGCGGCACCGAGCATGGCGACCGCCTCCCGACTGGCGAGTGTGGATGACGTCCCTCCCTGGCGATCACTCCTGATAGGGCTCGTCAGAGCGCGGGGCGTCGGGCGCCTGCTCGTCCAGGGATTGACGATACTTGATGCAGCCCCGCATGAACGCCGGCCATTCCGGTACCACCGGCACCGGGTCCGTCTGCTCGGGCAACAGGCTCCAGAGTGCCGGATGATGCCAGCAGAGGTCGTGCCCGCTGCAGTCGCGATGCTCGCGGATCGCCTGCCGCAGCGTCCTGACCTCGGCCAGCAGCTCCTCGCGCGTCATCCTGCTCAGGTCTTCGTCCACGTTCGCCTCCTGGAAGACTCCTGGTCCCTTCACCACAAGCCTAGCTGGATGACGGCGCTACGGTTGCGTCTCCCCCAGCCCCTACGATACTGAAACGATAGGTGGCGGCAGATAGGTCAGCGCATCAGCCCTGGTGCGTCGACCTGCCTCCGGCCATGGATCGGACGACGCCGCCATCGAGTCGCACTCACCAAGGGGCAAGGCCATGAATGACCCGAAACCGTCGTCAGCGAAGCCAGGCGATCAACCCGACGAGCTGGCACGGCGCTATGCCGAGGCCCTCGAGCGATTGTCGGCCGGGTCGTCCCTGGCCTGGCAGGGCTGGCTCGAGCGTCAGACGCGCGGGGATTTCTTCACCCTGCCCGACCCGGCGGTCGCGGCCAAGGCGCTGACCAGTCTGGGCCAGCAGTTCCTGCTCCATCCGCAACGCGCCCTGGAGGTCCAGCAGCAGCTGTGGCAGGGCTACACGACGCTGTGGCAGAACACCACACAGCGCCTGTTCGGCGAGGCGCCGTCACCGGCCCTCGAGCCCGCCCCGCGGGACAGGCGCTTCAAGGGCAAGGGCTGGGAGGAAAACCTCTTCTTCGACATGCTGCGCCAGGCCTACCAGCTGACCGCCGAGCAGTGGTTGAAGGGGGTGCATGAGGTCACCGAGGACCTGGACCGCGACGAGCGGGTGAAGGTCGAGTTCTATGCCCGACAGCTGATGGACGCCCTCGCCCCCAGCAACTTCGCCACCAGCAATCCGGAGGTGATCGAGGCCACGGTGCACACCGGCGGCGCCAACCTGCTGCAGGGCATGGCCAACCTGATGGAGGACCTGGCGCGGGGCGAGGGGTTGCTGCGCATCAAGCAGAGCGATTCGACCGGGCTGGAGCTGGGCAAGAACATCGCGGTGACCCCGGGCAAGGTCATCTACCAGAATGAGCTGATGCAGCTCATCCAGTACGCGCCGGCCACCGAGACGGTCGACCGCCGGCCGCTGCTGATCGTCCCGCCCTGGATCAACAAGTTCTACATCCTCGACCTGACCCCGCAGCGCTCCTTCATCCGCTGGGCCGTCGAACAGGGCATGACGGTCTTCGTCATCGCCTGGGTCAATCCGGACGAACGTTATGCCGAGGTGGCCTTCGACGACTACCTCACCCGGGGCACCCTCAAGGCCATGGAGGTGGTGGCGGAGGTCACCGGCGAGGAGACGCTCAACACCATCGGCTACTGCATCGGCGGCACCCTGCTGGCCAGCACCCTGGCGCATCAGGCCGCCCGGGGCGATGAGCGGGTGCACAGCGCCACCTTCTTCACCACCCTGCTCGACTTCAGCGAGGTGGGGCCGCTGGAGGTGTTCATCGACGAGGAGCAGATCCGCTACATGGAGCAGCACATGGAGCAGCGCGGTTACCTGGAGGGCACGCATCTCTCCAACGCCTTCAACCTGCTGCAGTCCGCCGATCTGATCTGGGGCTTCGTGATCAACAACTACCTGCTCGGCCGCGAGCCCCAGGCCTTCGACCTGCTCTACTGGAATTCCGACTCCACCCGCATGCCGCGGCGCATGCAGAGCTTCTACCTGCGCAACATGTACCTGGAGAACCGCCTCGCCGAACCCGGGGGCATCTCCCTGGCGGGGGAAGCCATCGATCTGGGCAAGGTGCGCATCCCGACGTTCTTCGTGGCGACCGAAAAGGATCACATCGCCCCCTGGCAGTCCTGTTACCGCGGCGCGCACCTGCTCGGCCGGCGTCCCCGCTTCCTGCTCGGCGGCTCCGGCCATATCGCGGGGGTCATCAACCCGGCCGGCTCGCCGAAGTATGGCTACCGGACCTATGGCCACCTGCCGAAAGATCCCGAGCGCTGGCTGGCCTCGGCGACCCACCATCCGGGCTCCTGGTGGCCGGAATGGCGCCACTGGATCAAGCGCCACGCCGGAGGCCAGGTCCCCGCTCGCGAGCCCGGTGGCGAGCGCTTCCCCCCCATCGAGGAGGCGCCAGGTTCCTATGTCCGGGTGCGGGTCGACGACGCGATCACGCCTGGCGGGTGAGGGGCCGGTGGATCTGAAGTGACCACCGCCAGGTGACCAGCCCTTCCATCATGCGCGCCTAAAGTTCTCTATACGGCCAGAATTGAACGTTCAGAAAATCCTGATTTAACGTCCAAGCTCAGGCGCGTTGCCGCGTCAGCGGCGACGTCGAATGGAGCACCTGGTTGGGCCGCCGCTATGGCTTACGTCCTCGAACGGCCCATGCACGGGCAATGAGGTGGATAGACCCATCCTTCGAAAGCGGGAGTTCGGATCGAATCCGCTCCCGGAGCACCGCGCGACGATCGTCGCTCAACGACACTGCGTAGCCAGGCGCCGGCCCTTGTCCTCCGAGAAATGGGGACCAATAATCGTCGAAATCGCGGAAGTCGGTGGCGACATCGATCGGACATACCTCGACTTCGCTCAATCCGGCCTGCGCGAACAGTTCGGTAAGCGGTGTCGGTTGGCAGATCGGAAAACGACGGCCTTCATCGAGGTCGATTGCCGAAGCATCCAAGGCAACTGCCGCATTCCAGAAGTAACGCATCAGCTCCATTTTCCCAGCGTAATCCCAGACATACGCCGCAACGACCGAACCCGGACGCACAACCCGAGCCATTTCCGCAACTGCCTGGGGCGGCCGTGGCACGAAGTTCAAGACAAGGCCTGAAACGGCGGCGTCCAGACTCGCTGTATCAATGGGGAGTGACTGGGCGTCCCCGACCTCGAAGCGCACGTATGGACTCGCGATGCGCGCCTTCGCGTACTCGGTGTAGCCGGGCGAAGAATCGATGCCGATGACCGAGCTTGGATTTCCAGTCTCGATGATGGTCTGGGTCAAGGCACCGGTTCCACATCCGACATCCAGCCAGGCCTGTTTTTCTGGCACCGCTAGCCAGTCCAAAAACGCCTTGGCCACCTGTCGGCTCCAGCGCCCCACATAGGGTTCATAGAGGTCGCCGGCGGCCCACACATCTTTCCGCTCAGACGGTTCCACGGTTATCTCCCTCTTCGCCTGTAGGATGAGGCCCAACAGGTATGAGACGGCGTGCTTGCAACTGACTTGAACGCGCATGCGCGTTCAACAATGTTATACCGCGCGCTGGTCTGTCTCCTAACCTACTGAAGTTAGCAAACATTAAGTATAGCTCAGCCAAATAACACCAATCACCACGCATGCTGCCTTTGCCGGCATGGCCGCTCTGGGTCGTCAACTACCTTAAACACCCATCAGCATAGGCTAAGGTTACTTACTCGGCCAGAATAGTCTGCAACTTGGGGTTGTGGGAGCGCAGATTTTCTGCGCGATTGAAGAGGGCAGAATGGCAAAATTCGTCGCATCATCCTGGCCGAAACACCTTGCAGGAGCCGCTGTAGCGGCATTCAATAGATGAGCCATCTATTTGAGGGAAAGATTCTTTGAGGAACCGTCAATAGGGAAGCACAGGCTAATAAAGAAATTACTGGCAGACAGAAACCGGCCAACAGCGGACGTTCAGCGCGAGCTGATATAACGTCGATAATCAGCCGCGCGGCTTTTTGCGTCGGCTGAATTAGCCTTGCTATGTACAAGCACTCATAGGCCATCCTGCGCCATTCTCCAAGTAACTACTTAATCTTTAAGGTGTTTACGATTATTGTCATATCCAAGGATTCAAAGTTATAGTTGGAAATGATGTCTGGGTTCCGTGTTGTGACAGGAAATTCTTCCCATTGACCAAAGCGACTCTTCCAAAATTCAGGCTCCCACTCTGAGCCAACGATAATATTCTCTATAACCCACTTTTGATCCTCATTGCGCTGTGCCTTCACTTCCGCTGGCTCGCCGGAACCCTTCAGGGAAATTGGGTGTTTATACTCTATATTTTCGTCTACCCCGGACAATTTTGACACTTCATCCTGAAAGCCCAAGCGAGGATAAAAAGTTGCCTCAACCTCGTATTAACCAGACGGAAGATCGCTTACATCGAATGTAATCTTCCCAGTCCCATTCGCTAATCTAACACGTTGATTTTTCCAATCCAAACGTCATCTGGAGCCTGATTAGATATACTGATACCAGCCATTATCTCAATTGTGCCTGGTATGTTTGTAGCAAACTCCAGCAGAAGTTTATTGTTATCTAGCTGAGTTGAGGCGGATATTGAGTAGCCTTCTCGTGGATGTGAGATGGCCTCCTGCTTGGTCATATCCTCTGAACCGGAAACATTACTAGAACTCATCGAATCACTTTGAGTATCACAACCAAATAAAACACCAGAAGCCACTGTAGCAATGAAAAGGGCCTTGATGACGTCAAATCTAGAAAAATTCACATGGCTCCTCCCATCTTATTTCTTCACATAACGCTAAACTAAGCGGCGGCTGAAAGTCGTCCGCCTTACGCGGATTGTTAATAGAGGCCAGCAATGAGACCATCAACAAAAGAATAGAGTAGTATCAGTGCTGCTATCAGCGCGAAACCCACAGAAGTAAAGAAGATGTACGGCCACAGTTTCATGAAGCGCTGAATTCTGGCCATTTCAGATTTGCCATAGTCGGCAGGAAACTGATGAAGCTTCTGAGCCTTTCCAGTTCCAACACCTGATTATTAACCTGGGTTGCGCGAAGCCACGAACCGTAAATCTCGAAAGTAATACAGATCAGTAACGAAATCAGAGCACAGAGCCCGACGGATAGAACCTGCCACTTCTCTAGGGAGTCTCTAGTGAAATTCCATACAGCAAACAGACCGGCATAGCCGCCAAGAATAATCACGTTCGCATATTGTTTGGCATGCTCATAAGTCCCAGAGATTACGGCTTTCTGGTCTTCAATAAACTCACTCAATTCTCTAGATCCATCCTCAGGCGACCTGCTCTCTTCGGCTTCTAGGCGGCTATACAAGCTGGTTAGTTCGTCCAGAAGATTGTCAATGCTGTCGATTGCAACAAGGCTGTCCCCATTGCTTCGGGCTTTCCTAACTTCTTTCCGCATGTCGTCAACAGGGTATCTCCAGTCCCACATCATTTGATCCTATTAACGTCCAATTGGTTTGAAGGATATCCTACGAGCAAATGATCTCATTTATTGTGCTCGGCATAGCCAATAACTTCCAAGGATCAACTAGGCGACTCTTCGTCGACATGTAGCAGATGTCTTAAACCACCGATACTAGGCACAACGAAGTAGCCACCGCCCGTCGCGACAACCCAGCGTCCATCGAGCGGGCACCGTTGCTGGCGCCGGCTGGGCGAGAAAAGCTGGATGCGGCGCTCATTGTCGAGTGTCCCATTCTGACCGATGATCGGATCGGCTCCGTCCCCGGTGGGGCGCTGTGTAGCGTTGGCCCAATTGACCTGCACGAACTTGAACTGCTCGACGATCGATGTCTGATAGGAAAGAAAAAGCAGGCCGCGGTCCGCGTCTGACATTTCCTCTTCTTCGGGGCCGAACGCAATACCACGACGCAGCATGAGCTTGCCGGAATGGTGTTCCTGCCCGATCTCGGAGATACCATCGCGAGGGTTGACCTGCCGGATATGCGAGGCACGAGGACAACCGAACCCCAACGGGTCGGGAGGGACTGCGGGGATGGTCTCCGGGGGATCCCCGCCTCCTGCCAGCGGCGTCGGGCTCAGGGAGGCGAAGAACCGGAAGTTGTTGATGCGGTTTTGATCGTCGCTAATGTCCGGGTCGGCGTTCTCGGGCGAAGCCGTAAGCGGTGTGCCGTCGGGCCAGCGTCCCACGAGATGGGCGGATACCCACCCCTCGGGGACGTTCTCGCCTTGCTCCATGAGGTGCTGCTCCATCTTGGTCACCGCTTCGCGGAACACGCGGACGTTCTGCAGGAGCCGGCGAAACACGAGGTAGGAGCCGTTGCGCATCCATGGGACAGGCGGCGGCATCTTTGCTCCGGGCTGCGTGAGGCTGGACGTCTGACAGGGGTAGCCGAAGAGGAAGGAGCCGGGCCAGATGAGCAATTGGCCCGGTTTGGCGAAAAGCTCAGACCTTGGATCCTCGGCAGCGATCACTCGCCGGCTGACGAACTCGCCGCCTGGAGTGACGCCGCGCATCGCAGGCTGTGAGATGCCATCCTTGAAGCCGAAGAACTCCTTGTCGCCGGCGCGCCGGCGCCCGTACTCGATGAGCACGGGTGTCCAGTGGGGCGCGAGCATCGACAGCCAGCGCTCGACGGCCTGCTCCAAGGGCACGCGTTCCGAGTGCCCGGCGATAAGCAGCACATCGACCCGGTCGTCCTCCGAAGTCTCAAACGTCCAATCTACCGGTATGGAGTCTTGTCCAATAGGGTCGCCAAGCGAAGCCGCATCAGCGCGCATTCCCATGTGAAAGCTGAGGTCAAACCCGCTGGTGTCATGGCCCCAAGCGCGCAGGGCCGTTGCTGCGATGGAGAGAGCTAGCAACGGGATTTGCTGCATTGGGCGTGGAAGGCCTGCGACCGCGGCCTCCCGCCGCGAGCCTTTCAGGTGAAGGCTGTCAGCCATCGTGGTCACTTCGGGCAGCAGGTGGCCCAACGCCGCACGTCCCTCTGCCGGCGCCCGGAGCTGTAAAGCGATTACTACGGAATGGCTAGTCCCGAACCCCGGGAACACATGTCCCTGAATATCTGTGGCATCCAGCAACGGCTCCATCAGCCCATCCTCTCGCCGGAGGTCCTCGGAGCGCCTCTAACCGCGGTCATCCGGGACTCGTCGGGCGCCAGGGTGACCGGAGCCTCCATCCAGCGTTCGTCGTCGTTGGCCGGGCAGTCGGCGTCGGGATCGATCGCGAGGAAGTACTGCGGGTCTTTTGTCGGGTGTGCACACGCCCTGGCAGCACATTCGGCCAGTGGGTTGTCTCCACTCGCCGGCGTTGCGATTCCGTGGATGACCACGGTGGTCTGGCGGGCAACCGGTCCACCGGTTGACAGGGGGTGGCGGTCAATGGCGCAGGACTCGAGACCGTAGTCCGCGCCAGCCGGGGGATGGACGGAGAAGCGCAGGACGCGTGCGAGCCCGTCTTCGTCCTCGAAGGTGCCGCGATGGACCGTGAGGATTTCATCGCGTTCCACCGCGTTGCCATCGGGATCGCGGAAGCCACTGACGTCGATATTTCCGATGTACAGGCCGATCGGATTGGAGACCATGACCTGAAACCCGCTGAGGGCCAGGGTGTTGACCGACTGGCCGATCGTAGGATCCGAGTTCCTGTTCAAGGCGCCGTAACCGCCGCAAGCCGTGAGGGCGAAACGATCGACGTTAGCGCCCAGATCAGGGCGGATGGCGAATCGCTGCGTGGCGCGGGCGGCAAGGTTGATCTCGGCAAACAACGTGTTGTTGCGTTGGGTAAGGTGTACGGCACCACGCTCCGTGTTCCACTTGTTCCAGCGGTTGTACTGACCCGCCTCATAACCCGTGAGGCGAACGTGGCCGACGATCTGGAGTCGACCGCTGACCCGCACAAGCTCCGGGCATAGCACGTCGTGTTGGAAGAACAGATCCTCCTTGGGGACATTAAAGCCCAAGAGCTCGGAGTAGAGCTCCTGGGCAAGATCTGGATCTCCCTCGGCGAGGGTCTCCCAGTACTCCGGTGCTTCCGCTGTGAAGTCGATGCGCGTGATCCGATTGGTGACCGGGTCGCGCACGACAAACCATTCCAGGTACTCGTCCTGGGGACGTTCTACCAAGGAGAAGGCGTCTTGGAAGGAGGGCTCACCGTCGATCTCCGGGATGAGCATCCAGCCGTTGGTGGGGTCCGCCGGAACCTGGAAGAAGCGGTCACCAAATTTCACATACGTGAAGCCATTCAGGATTTCTGCCGAGCGGTGGGCGCGATTCATCCGTCGGGCACGTTCCACCAGATCCGGGTTTTTGTCGATATTGAGCCACGCGTCGTAAATCCGAGGAAATCCGGTCCACGGAATGACCTCGCGTGCCGCAGTGTCGTCTGCATCCAAAGGATCGAGGAAACGTGCGAGATCGCGATATTGATCGATCTGTTCCTTGACTCGTTCATGCCAGGCCTCCTCGAGATGGTTTGCGATAGAGGAGCGGGCGAAGTCATCAATCCGGCCGGGGGGCAAGTATTTCATCGAGTATCCTCCTGATGGTTCATTGATTTAGTAGTTGTTTATTGCCTAACGTTTCAAACACCGGCCGAGCACAGCGAGGCCCGAGTGCTTTGACTTATTAGAGCTAATTGGACAACACTCCATGCTTATTAAATTCTCTTAACAAAGCATCTAATGCTTCTTTAATTTCTTTGTTTCTAGAAACCAAAAGTCTAGTACTAGCACTGATGCTTTGATCGATGTTTTGGAATCGCTTTTCCAAACTGGGATCTGTGGTTCCTTCCTTTTCCCAGTAGGCATTTTCATGTTTCACAAGCAGTTCATTATGGAGAGAAAGTTGACCAAGCAAAGTCTTGATACTGCTGTAGACATTAACGATAAGTTTTCTCAATTCATGATCTTTAATTCTGCCTAGCATATCTACGTTTCCTTCGTAGATCACAAAAGGAGTGCTAATCTCCGGATAAAAATCAGTGAGGGCATAATTATCCTCCGCCGCAGATAGCTTGTCACCAATGCCTTCCTTGTAAGCCTTCCAAAACACGTCTAATTCATCATGGAGCGCCTGCTTGTAATTAAATAATTCCTTCTCTCGATCTTCTTCATCCTTTTTTGCATTTAAAGTGTGAGAAATTATAACCGATATTAATGCAACTCCTGCACCAATTAATGAGCCAGCCAGGCCTGACCCTACGACACTCCAGTCCATTTTCCGCCCACCCCTAGCTATGGAGTCTTTTTCACATAAATATCATTATTGCAATGGGGGCACTTTGTATTGCTATTCGAACTTTGAGATCCTCCTCTGGGAACTGACGAAGGCACACCAGCTGCAGCATAGAAACCTCCTGCCTGCTCAATATTGAACCTAAGTAATCGTATGCAAAACTCTCTTGCCTCTTCATCCAGCATCTCATTGTTTTTCAGAGCGACTCCCAGATTATTTAAAGCTTGAATTGTTTGATCTATTTCATTTTGCAAGCTCATGTTTATTCTCCTTGTGAGTTAACTTGTTACTCTAACTGTTCAGCATTTGTTCAACACCAATCATTGTGCCGACTGCATAACACCGATGAGCGTGCCAGCAGCATTTACCGCCATGTCGGCTTTGGGTCCAGGCTGTGTGAAAACTCCTCGGCTCTCCTGAAGAAGGTGCTTGTACGCGAAATCTGGAGAGAATTTGCCTTGCAACTGCCTCAGAATGCGCGAGAGAGCACCATTTTTGATCAATTTATGACCGGCCCGAGACGCTCCAAGCGTTTTCACACAGCCTCGGTCGTCAACTGCCCTAGCCATTCCGTCAGAGTAGGCTAAAGCTCTCCATCCGGCCAGAAGCTGGCCTTCAGCGCATCCTGATATGACGGGGAAGCTAAGCGGCGGCGGCAAAGTCGACGTCCGCTTGAGACTCATATGTGTTAGATAATCTTAGGGGTTAAATTCTGTTCGTAAACTTCAATGCCAACCACCTTGTATCGACAAAGCGGATCGACTCCATCCCAATCTTCGGGCATTCTATAAGCCAATCCGGACTTATTGAGAAGCGAATTTTCCATTCTAGTGAGAGTGCAGGTGACCAGATATTGAGCCAGACACACCCGAACAGATTCAGCGTCAATGGATTCGAGATTTAGAATTCGTTCAAGTGTGTACCTGAAAGGAATGGCATGATCATAGATAAGCCCACCGCCATTGTTTGGAATATTTTTCGCAGCGTTTGATCGAAACCTGCTTAAAGCATATTTATTCATTCTGGCTTTCTTTTCCCACAAGAAAAATATGGGCTCACGAATCGCTTTGGCGTAACAGGACCTGGGCATTCCCATATCGCGAACTCTTTTGCAGTATCGAGCTGCTTGTGCAATCAACTCCAATCTATCACCTTCACTCAGCACTGAATCTCTCCATTACCTAACGGTTAATGTGATGGGCCGGATGTAAGCAAGCGAAGCGCTGCTTGCAAGGGGTCATTTGCACTTAACGAAGATGCTACGCGTAATGATTGCGCCGGATTGCGCTTGAAACCCACCAGATGCCGCCAGCGATGTAGCGGTATAACCGCCTGATGCAGTAGAGAAGGGAACCGCTTCGCCGGATTGGTTTAAAACCACATACCCTTGTGTCCCGCAGAGTTCTCCCGCTTTCTCAAGGCAACTACCAAAGTTTTGAACGGCGCCATCGCAGCTAATGCTGTGGCCTTTAGATCCGTCAGCGAGATATACCTCTTTGGACGTGGCGCATCCCACTAGAGTGGCGACGGCTGATACAGCGACTAACAAACCCATTCTCATTGTTCTCTCCTCTTCTAACACGGAGCGCACCGGCGCACTATAGTGCGTCCGAGTGCCGCGAGTTGTTGAAAAATCCCTCACCTGTAACGGTCGCCGCCGGCTTCACAAAGTTTTATGCATCGCTCCACCCAACTTTCGTACCAAAACCAAGTACCTGAAACCTCAACGCCGTATCCTTTGCCAGGATTCTTTGCGTCCTCGCTTTTCCAGAAATTGACGTGCTCGGGCTGGACACGGAACTTGGGAAATCCTGCTTCCCTGACAAGTTGTGCAACCTCTGACGGCCGATACTTCGGACGCTCCACCTCTTTTTTTACCCAATATTCTTTATCAATTGCTTTAGCAAGTTCCGAATCAGGTTTGATGAATTCTATGACACTATCAGCTTGACCAGGCCTGTTCACCATCTTCTTCTTAAACAGCAGTCGATACGAATATTTTGAACTGTTGTAATCATCGTGGTCTAATATGCCATCAAATTCCGCAATGTATGCTCTTATATTTCCTGGTATCTGAGCTTGTGGTGCTCCACCTTGAATTTGCTCTTGTGCAATCTGAACAAATTGCAAGCTGTAGGTGAGATGCTCATCCAATCCATGCTTTTCACCAAACAATTTTTTGATGTAATCATTGAAGTTCAGTGCACATGCCTGATAACGACCACTTAAGTAGGAATCGAGAGAGCGAGTCATCTGATGCTCAATTTCGTGGCGAAGGCCGATAAGGAAGTGAAGATTATTTGCGGTATCTTTGTCTATTGGGGATTGCTCGCAATTCAGGCAACGTTCCAGCTCCCAGTGCTTGTACGCTCCCTTTTTCGTTTTGTCGAAGGTCTTTCTTTTTAGCCCTTTGCGATGATAACGATATTCAATTCCTTGGGAGCGATAGTAGGCATGCATGAGATAAGTCCAAGCGATTATCATCAGAACGATGTAGGTTTCTGACTTGAACTTAATGAGAGGATCATTGAAGATTTTTACCGCCGATAAGGCAGCAGCCCTGGATTTGGTGATCAGCTCCGCCTTGACGGAGCCAATTGTTCTATTCCTTCCTGGCACAGATCCTCCTTTGTACAGTGATTCGACTTCCTATTCTATGATTGGATGAACGTGCCAACAGCATCTCCCGGAATGTCTGCTCTGGCCCCAGGCTGTGTGAAAACTCTTGGCTATCCTGAAGATGGCGTTTGTACGCGAAATGTGGAGAGTCTTCACCATCTCACTCTACTCCAGAATTAATCAGAGAGTACGATGTTTGATTAATTTTTTGACCGCCACGGAATTCCCCTAACGTTTTCACACAGCTTCGGCCGGAAGCTGCCAAACATTTTACATCAGCATAGACTAAACCTTCTCTATCAGCACGTGCGGGGACTTATCATGCGCTAACGAAACGTCGTAATCGCAGGAATAAAAAACAATGTTAATAACGACATTAGATTTCTACACATGAATTTGTTAAGAGACCCTTTCATCATTGTAGTCAAACTTATCTAGTATTGGATGCAATGTATATTCGGCATACCCATCTAGCAGCTCACGAATATTTTTTTCAACTTCAGTCTTGTCTTTTATGTACACTTCATAACCAGACCACTCACATGACGACTGGACTATCTGCTTTACACCCCACTCCCTAGACTTGTACCTAAAAAAGGAAGCTAGGATTGCTATTTTTGTTTGTGAAAGGAAAGGGAAAATAAGACATCCGGTATCGTCTATGTTGGGGTATCTTGATTCCAACCGCATAAATATATGATCAAATGGCAACTCTACAGTTGAGCTAGCCCCAGTAATTGCCATGTAGCTCTCTGTTTTCATTGGAATGTCTTCGCCTAGTATTGAAGTTGCTGCTATAAAACCAGCTAAAGCCGCGCTTCTCGGAACTTCTCTGTTTCTGGCCTCCTTTTCAATTCTTGCAAAATAGTTGGTCTCGTTCTTAGATAGGTATTTCCCTAGATAATCGGTGTAAATCGGTATCCCCGAATCACTCTGAAGCTCTACCTTGCACTCGTATAGCTGGCATATCTGATCTTCAAATTGGAAAGTAGTGGCGATTTTGCGTAAAAGCTTCACACATTCAATCGCTTCATCTTCACTGCAGTAATCCACGGACTCCTCTTCAATGAGCTGCAATAGTGATTTCGGGTCATTGAACTGCTTTGACTCAGCCATGACTTCTGAGGTTATAATATCGCGTATTGCGCTAGATATATCACTCGATATAAAACCAAAAACCTCTGTGTAGCTGCCTTGCATTACGAAAAATGGTGTTTGCTTTGCATTCGAAGAGAATGTATCTGCTAGGCTATCTAAAATATCTTTGTATCTAATTTCTTGGTCATTTCGATCGATGAATGCTGCCAAAAAAGCTGCTGTAAAATCACTTATTTCGTTGCTTTGATAAGAGCTTTGATCGTTTTGTGAAGAATAATAAAAATAACAGTTATTGAAACTTTTTTCTGATCTATCCAAATACTTCTGGAAGGACTCTGGATCTTTAACATGCCGAGTCCCTGACTGGCAAGCATCAACAATCTTGATCGTGAGATTGGCCGACAAATTCCTTAGTAGATTATCAAGCTCTCCATTGCTCAAGCATGTCTGATTCTTTTTAGAGCTTTCATAGTCTGTAAGGACGTAATAAAATTCGTCGTCTTCAAATAGGCCATGACCAGTGAAATAGAAGATCAGCTCCTCGACATCCTCAACGGAATACTTGTCGACAAAAGCGGAAAGTTTTGACTTTAGGGGTTTGCTACGTGTAGAGCCACTTTCGGTAATGAGCAATACATCGTCACACTTATCTGACATTTCAAGCAATTGATTTATTGCTTGAACGTCATTCACGCAGCCTGGCAAGTCAGATGCATTCTTGTATTCACTAACCCCAATGATTATGCCTAAATTCATTATTAATAACCTCCGTGCTCACTTGGGATTGCTTGCTATCAAAAATAATAAAAATGCCCACATTGTAGTAGCATGGTCATGCCGTTTGAAATTTGGCACGACCGCTTAGGGTCGTCATCTGCCTCAGCCATCACATCAGCATTGACTAAAATTCCTCACTCGGCCAAGAGCGAAACTTCAGCAGTCAGTGATATATGTAACCGACAAACTCAGGCGCGAAAAACCTGTAATGCGGGTTGGTTATCGGCCGCAGAGTCATTTTTATACGCGTACACGTCTCGGCACACCTCCACTTTCCTGACTCAGATAATTCCCGAACTTTGGTCGTCCTTTCGCGGCAAGAAACTTTGGTATTGTATTGCTAGTCCCGGCCATATAGTGCAAAACCTCGTCGATGCCGCCAGTTGCAGGGAAATGCAACCAACCATTATCAGAATGACACCAGTAACCTCTTCCTACGATACATAACACCTTGATAAGTGGATCGCATGTTGGTCCAGCATTAACTTCTTTAAACCGTTCAAACTCCTTTTCTTCAGGGCCTGACATGTCGCTATCGAATGCGAATAGAGCACAAATTGGCAATGGCGTTTCAGCTTGTTGATAACCTGTTCCGAAAAAATATTCCGTGGATAAATAAGAAAGATTTCTGATGCTTTCAGCCCCTTTGACTGCTTCTTCAATTCCGCATTTATTCAGCTTAGATTTAACCTCTACTGAATAGAGGCATGATTCCGCTGGAAAAAGACCTGTTCGATGGTCGTATAAGCCAGGCGGCATTATTTCAGGAGAGTAGAGTATAACATCCAGTTGTTTTGAAAGGTTACCTTTAACATCGACGAGCTTTCCTGTGCCAAAATGGATTTCTGGTGTTAGAACTGGTCTCAGTATCCTCTCTACAAGAATTTCACGAATATGTCCAATCAAACCTGGGTGCACCAGACTGCTTGCCGCTTTCGCTTCTTGTAATGCAGATTGAACGGCAATTCGAGTGCGGCTTCTAATGGGATTCTCTGTACTCATGAGCTTCCTCTATATCAAAATCATCAATAAGATTTGATCTCTCATATACACCATGGTTACATAGAAAAGTTCGTGACTGAACATCAGACACCTTGTGACCCATCGTTTGATTCGATTTGTTAATTAGATCTCTCTAGCACCCGCGTAGTTAAATCATCAACAATCGGCCAAGAGCGGACATTTAGAGCGTGCTGATGCATTAACACCCGCAGCACGCGCGGGCTTGCAGTGGAGCCGAAGGCCCACCGTAAAGGCCGTCGCTGTGCCTGCGATTGCTAGAACTTAGGCTACTCTGCTTCACGGACTATTACCCCACCCTTTGAAAGTTTGAATCCGATGTTGCTCAGTAGCAAGCTCGTAAGATTTACAAAGGTCCATGCGACTTCAAACGAAAGCTTCGATTCTAAATCTGTACAGGAGTTGGCTTGATGAAGCACGCAATTTCGCAGCTTTTGAACGTCTTCACGTTCTTTCCAAAGAGGCTTTTCGCTATCATCGCGACAATATTTTTGAATGCCGCCGTCAAACTCAACGTGGTGTTCAAGGATGCCGAATACCAACTCTTTAAAACGATCAACTCCTGTTTGCTTAACCAAGTTACTTGCAACTATCTCTGCAAGCGATTCGGTATGCACCAAGCCATAAATTATTGGTTTTATGAGCACGGATTTTAGTAAAACTTCCATAGCTGTGGCTGAGTACAGAAGTGATGCTGTTGGATCGGAGTCCTGATATGACCTAGCCTTTTTAAGAAAAGCCATTGCCTGTTCAGCAATATGCTTATGCTCTTTGTAATACGATGCAAGCCTTGTGCTTACGAACTCCTCAATCGCTAGTTCTTTATATTCATCATAAAGTTCAGCTGCAAGCGAATCAACAAACTCTGAATAAGCTTGCTCTTGCTCCGCCTCATACCAATCCATAGGCATAGAATGGATTCCACTGACTTCCTAACGCCGGCGTCACAGGAGGCGGCGCGACGGCGCCGGAATCCTGTGTACGCCTTAATTATGCATTTCATCGTCTCATAGTTTCAGCAAGACAATGTATAACCTCCTTACCATCCTGATATGCCTGAACGACCTCGCCATATGTTGTGTTCGAATTAAGCTTTCCTTCATGCGCAAAATCATTGCGCCAAGTAATCAGATTTGTATACGAATTTTTTATATCTCGACGATTCGCTAACAAGTAGGCTTTTGCTGCTTCATCAAGTTTACGATCAAACCTTTTGTTATACTTCTCTCCGAATTTTTTTATGTAATCACATTGTATCACTCTGATCTTTATGCGCCCGTTTATTCTGTCAAAATAATTTTCCGTAAAGCTGCCTAGAACTTTATGCTTATTGCGGGCAAAATTAATAAATATTTCTTTCAAAGCTAACTCATATACGGTAACGGCAGCGACGGAAACGAAGCCAACATACTTGATCCGAACAAGGGGGTCTTGAATGTTAGGTACGATACCATTTAGGTGATCGATTACATCATCCGCATGCTGAAAATGGTTGGTGTAAGTCATTTATGCACCAAATACTATTCTTTTAACTCGTGAAAGCCTGCTATGAACGGTTTTAGTATCTGTAGTATTTATAGTTGCATCATCTATAAAATCTTGATCTTCAACGAGCTCTCTGAACCTTTCTCCAATATTTATTTTTGGCAGATTTTTATAATTTTCAATCAATACAGCCATAAAGGAGTCAAGGGCAGACACGTTCAAAGGCCCCCTTAAATGGAATGGCTTTTCCCCCAGTTCTTTTAAGACCAACTCTGCAACTTTAGGAAAAACTTCAAGAAAACTCTTTGATTTTTTAGTTTCTCCAGTCTGATGTTTTCTCATGGCTTGATTAAGAAATTCTTTCATGGGTTTTTCATAACTATCCGAAGCACCCACCAAGGAGAAAATTCGCAATAAAAGCTCAACATCTTTCTGATGCTTGTCGAGATTAGGCCTTCCTATGATTTTTCGCCAACTCTTATCTTTATTTGCTTCTTTTAATAACTGACTGAACTCCCCCCTGAACACACAGTTTCTTATCTCTTGTGGTTTTAGCGGCGTACCTCCGGTATTTAGTCTTTCGAATATATGGTAGGCACTCGTACCCTCTCCTACGGGATTTAGCTGTCGTATGTTAATGGCTCTCAATACAGCCTGCTTTAGTTTTCTCTGGTCTGACTCATCTAACTCGTCAAATTTTTTACCATTATATGGATTCCCATCACCTAAACCAGACAGTCTAAATACCAAGCGTTTACCATGAGTGCTTTCCTTTCCAAAATATCCCTCAAGATAAAAAACAACACTCAATATTCTTTGCTGCCCATCAATTACTAGATTTTTATTTTCTTCATCAATATAGAAGAAAACGGGAGGAACGGGCAAGCCTGTAAGAAAAGAATCAATCAATAAAGATGACTGCCTTATCCCCCAAACAAATTCTCTTTGATAATCAGGGATCTCTATATCACCATCCTTCCACATTTGAGCGATACCTGACAAGGTATAGTCGGAAGGATAGCTCGCGATGTCGTAATGAACAGCAACTTCATCTTCTTCGTTCTCAAATTCTGTTTCGACGTCGTCTTCCGCAAAAACTGTAGTCATAATATCCTCTATTTTATTGACAAATCACCGCATAACAGTGATTATACTTCACGCTCTATTATTGGCGTATCATGCCGGCATGTTCAAATCAACAAACAAGCCTGCTTGGCCCAGCATAACCTTCTGACCATTCTTGAATCCAGGATTTAAGTACACCTCGGTAGCATAATTCGGTAAACGAGCCGGCAACATTCGTCCGAACATCCGTTTCGGGTCGATATCTGCCGGTCGCAAGCTCCCTCCCACAGAAGTCCTACTGGCTGGAACCCCGCCCCGTATGGATTTTCCGATCTGCGGGCACGCTACCGCCCGGCAGTCCCGCTAGACGCCGCCACCTTGGCCACTGCGGGCCGAAAATGTCGCCCAATGGCGACATCGAAACTCCGCCTGATCACATCCAGTAACACTCAGCCTACTAAAGATTTCTTCGGCTTGCCTTCTCGAATCTTGAGTTTTCTCATACCTCATGGCTTGGAATGCTCCTCCTCGCCGATGTGCTGCCCCACCCGCGAGGTCGCGTCGTACATCTGCGGCGGGTGCGGCTCTGTTGGCCGAGGGAGCCGTGCTCGGGTAGGGCGTGCCAGGGCTCGATGGTCGGTTCCCGGGCCAGGCGGCCGCGGGTCCGTGTATCGGGTTCTTGGCTGGGGATGCGCAGCGGGCTGAAGCCGGGTGATGAGTCCCGTATCCTCTGTTGCCCGGGGCGGTGGCCCATGAGTTATCGGTAGCGAGGGAGATGCGAGTGGCGAGGCACTATCAGGAGCGCAAGTTGATCCGGTCGCTGACCGCGGCGTGCGAGCAGGCGAAGCAGGAGGTGCCTGGCTTCGCCTGGGTGACCCATGTGGATACCGAGGCCGGGACGCCCTGTATCGTCTGGGTGTTCGACACGCCGGAGGCGATGGCCGAGGCAGTGCGCTCGCCGGGGCAGTGGCGGGAGTGGTCGCGGCAGGCGCTGTTCGAGGCGGGGCTCAGGGTGGATGACGCGGCCAGGTGGGTGGGGTTCGACAACGAGGCGGCCTGTCGACGCCACTCTGGGGGGAACTGGAAGCACCAGCTTCAGCGGCATCTACCCAGGCGCCGGTAACGGCGCCCCGAGGCATCCTCTAGCCCGCGGAGCGGTTGGCGCCCCTCATGGCACGCTCGGACTGCAGGCAACGCTCAGGCGCCGTGATAGCCGTCCTCTTCGGGTTCCTCGTGGGCGCCCCTGGGCAATTCGCCGGCCCAGGCCATGGCGGCGGAGCGCTCGCGCTTGGGGAAGGTGCGAATCTCCAGGGCCCTGAACAGCCTATCTTCCAGATGGGCGAGATGCTTGACCCATTCCCTGTCGGTGATCACGGCGGCCCGGTAGTAGTGCTGGAGGTCGCCGAGCTGGGTCAGGCCATAACCGATATCTTTCATCAAGGCCGTCAGCGTCATCCAGCGCAGGTCGTCGATCTCGGCCACCATGCTGATCATCGGATGCGCCTTCTTGGCGGCCTCGATGGCATCGATGGCGCGCTGCAGCTCCCGCGCCGTCACGATGCCGCCTGCCTTCATCGCCACGACATGGTCCGCCGGATGGGAAATGAATTCCAACATGGACGTTCTCCTTGGATCATGGGAGGAACGGGGCGCCTCGCTAGCTTCCAGCATAGCGTGTCGATGCCACCCTGCCGGTCACGACACCGTCATCTTGTCGCGCTAGCGTCGGTAGACCATCGGGATGAATGAGCCATGATCGCGAGGTGCCCATGAAGCATCTCTACCTGATCCGACATGCCCGCGCGAAGCGGGCCACTGACGACCACGAACGCCCGCTGAGCGGCCGCGGCCAGCGCCAGGTGGCCGCCATGGCGGAGCCGCTGCAGCGCTTGGGCGCCTTCACCGGCGAGATCCATGTCAGCACCGCCCTGCGCGCGCGCCAGACGCTGTTGGGTCTGGATGCCACCCTGCCCGAACTCGGCCTGGCCGCCCGGGCCCACTATCACGAGGCGCTCTACACCTTCGAGGAGAAGCCATTGCGCCGATGGCTCAGAGCCGCCGATCTCGATACCGATCATCTGACGCTGATCGGCCACAATCCGGCCCTGCTGGAGCTCGCCCAGCGGCTGAGCGCCCAGGCGCCGAAGCGCCTACCCACCGGCGGCCTCTTACATATCACCCTGCCCATCGCCACCTGGCGAGAGCTGGGCCGTCACCAGGGAGAGATTATCCACACTCTCTCGCCCAGGGAAGCGAGCCACATCCTCTTCCAGGGCAGGGCGCCGGAGCCACCGCGGCTCGATGACCTGGGGACCCGGCATCGCATCATCAACCAGCTCGAGCACCAGTACCGCATGATCCGGGCGCTGGAGCCGGGGGTGGCCGCCGGGCATGACCCCGAGTTCCTGCACCAGTACCGGGTCAACCTGCGCCGCAGCCGGGCGCTGGCCGAGACGCTGCTGGCCATCATCGAGATCCCGAGGCTCGGCCGGGCCCTCAAGGGGCTCAAGCGGCACGCCCGGGCCACCAGCGAGCTGCGCGACCTGGAGGTGTTCCTGGAACACCTGGCCCGCCAGCCGTCGCCGGAGGCCGGTCCAGCCCTCACGCCCCTGGTCGCCTGGCTCCACGAGCGCGCCAGGGAGGCCCGCCGGGAGCTCTGCCATCAGCTGCAGCGCCGCGCCTACGCCCGGGACATGCTGGCGTGGCGAGACGCCATCGCCTCCAAGGGATTCACCAAGGCGCTGTCGGGCCTGCAGGAGCGGCAGATCGATCGGGTGTTGCGGGAACGCCTGGCCCGCCACGACGCCCAGCTCACCTCGCTGACCGACGCCTCCCCGGATGCCGCGCTGCACAAGCTGCGCAAGCGGGTGAAGCGCCTCCGCTACCTGGCGGAGCTGTCGCCGGAGCGCCACCGCCGGCTGCTCGAGGGGCTCAAGGTGCACCAGGAGCGGCTCGGCGACTTCCAGGATCTCTGCAGCCAACTCGACTGGCTCGACGCCTTCACCGACGCGGAACCGGGCCAGGCACTACCGGAAACATCCCGGCAAGCGCTGCAGCACTGGCGCACTCGGCTGCACGAGCGCAAGGCAACGCTCCGGCAGGCCATCCTGGCCCTCGCACCGCTGACCGAGCGCGACAGCGCCCAGCCCACTCCCGCCTGAGACTGTCACCGCCGCGTCACGCGCCTGCCCCAGGATGGCGGAACCTTGCCAGCCAGGGCCCGGTCATGAAGATCCTGATGCTCTCGGACGTCTACTTCCCGCGCGTCAACGGGGTGTCCACCTCCATCGCCAGCTTTCGCGGCGCCCTGGAGCGCCGCGGCCACTCGGTCACCCTGATCTGCCCCGACTACCCGGTGGGCCAGGTGGACGAGCCCGAGGTCCTGCGCATCCGCTCGCGCGGGGTGCCGGGCGACCCCGAGGATCGCATGATGCACTATCGCGAGGTGCTGGCCCTCACTCCACTGCTCGCCGACGACGCCTTCGACCTGATCCATATCCATACCCCCTTCGTGGCCCACTATGCCGGCATCGCCCTAGGCGACCGGCTGGGCATTCCGGTGGTGGCCACCTACCACACGCTGTTCGAGGAGTACCTGCACCACTACGTGCGCTGGTTGCCGCGGGGCTGGCTGCGCTTCGCCGCCCGACGCCTCTCGGTACGCCAGTGCCACCAGGTGAAAGCCCTGGTGGCACCGTCCCGCGCCATGCAGGAGGCGCTCACCCACTACGGCGTGACGACGCCGATATCGGTGATCGGTACCGGCCTGGCGCTGGAGAGCTTCCGTCATTCCCATGAGGAAAACGACTTTCGCACCCGCTACGACCTGCCCGCCGATGCTCGGCTACTGCTGTTCGTCGGCCGCACCGCCCATGAGAAGAACATCGGTTTCCTGATCGACCTGCTGCCCCGGGTGCTGGCCCGGCACCCCACCACGCGGCTGATCGTCACCGGCGAGGGCCCGGCCCAGGCCGATCTGGCCCGCCGGGCTCGGGATGCCGGCGTGGCTGGGGCGGTGCTGTTTCTCGGCTACCTGGGCCGCGATGGTCCCTTGCAGGCCGCCTATCGCGCCGCCGACGCCTTCGTTTTCGCCTCACGGACAGAGACCCAGGGGCTGGTGCTGCTGGAGGCCCTGGCGCTGGGCACCCCGGTCGTTTCAACGGCGGTGATGGGCACCCGGGACGTGCTTCGGGAAGGCGAAGGCTGTTTGATCGCCGAGGAGACCCTCGACGACTTCGCCGCCCAGGTGAACCGGCTGCTGGGGGACGCGGCGCTGCACACCGAACTGGCCCACCGCGCCCAGATCTATGCCTCCGGCTGGGATGAGGACACCAAGGCCGGCGAACTGCTGGCGTTCTACCGGCATCATGCCCCCTGCCTGCTCGACCCGCTGCCCGACCATGGGTGACAGCGTCGCCCGGTACGGCGACAATGGCCAGCCTCGCTCCACCGGCCGGAACCATGATGGCGCCACCGCTGACAATCCTTCATCAGGACGACCACCTGGTCGTCGTGCACAAGCCGGCGGGCCTGCTGGTGCACCGCACCGCCCTGGCGCGGGGCGAGCGCGCCTTCCTGCTGCAGCGGCTGCGTGACCAGCTCGGCCGGCGGGTCTATCCGGTCCACCGGCTGGATCGCCCCACCTCGGGGATCATGGTATTCGCCCTCTCGCCGGAGATCGCCACACCGCTGGCCGAGGCCTTTGCCGAACGCCGGGTGGCGAAGCGCTACCTGGCGGTGGTGCGCGGCCTCGGCCCCGAGCACGAGTGGCTCGACTATCCCCTGCGCGAGGAGGACGGCAGCCGCCCCAAGGCCGAGATGCCGGCGCTCGCGGCGTTGACCGAGGTGAGGCGCCTGGACAGCGTGGAGCTGCCGGTGCAGGTCGACCGTTACCCGCGCAGTCGCTATTCGCTGATGGAGGCACGACCGCGCACCGGCCGGCGCCACCAGATCCGCCGCCACCTGTCACACCGGGGCTACCCGATCATCGGCGACGCCAAGCACGGCAAGGGCAATCACAACCGCTTCTTCGCCGAGCGCCTCGACAGTCCCCGCCTGCTGCTCGCCGCCGTGGGCCTGGCCTTCGATCATCCCGTCGAGGAGCACCGCCTCGAGTTGAGCGGCGCCCTGGATGCCGGCATGACGGCGCTGTTCCGGCGCTTCGGCTGGGCCGGCCACCTGCCGCCGGACAGGGTGCGCCTGACCCGGCCCCGCGCCGACCTCGAACCCGCGAGCTGACCTCGCTTCCCCCATCCGCGACCGAAACGAACCGCCATGACCGACTTTCCCTTCGCGTCCACCGCCATCGATCCCCGCGACGTCGCCACGGACGATCATGCCCTGCGCTTCGGCGGCATTCGCCGGCTCTACGGCGCCCGCGCCTTCGCGCGCTTCCGCGGCGCCCATGTGGTGGTGGTCGGCGTGGGCGGCGTGGGCAGCTGGACGGTGGAGGCCCTGGCGCGCTCCGGCATCGGCAAGCTGACGCTGATCGACCTCGACGACGTCTGCGTCTCCAACGTCAACCGCCAGCTGCATGCCCTGGACGGCACCATCGGCCGCCCCAAGGTGGAGGTGCTGGCCGAGCGTTGCCGGGCGATCCAGCCGGGCATCGAGGTGATGGACGACACCGCCTTCGTCACCCCGACCAACCTGCCCGAGCGGATTCCCGAGGATGCCGACCACGTGGTCGACGCCATCGACAGCGTGGTCGCCAAGGCCGCCTTGATCGCCTGGTGCAAGCGGCGCAAGCTGCCGGTCACCGTGACCGGTGCGGCCGGGGGCCAGACCGACCCGACCCGCATCCGGGTGGCGGACCTGGCCCGCACCGAGCACGACCCGCTGCTGGCCAAGGTGCGCGCCCGGCTGCGCCGCGACTTCGGCTTCTCGCGCAATCCGAAGCGGCGCTTCTCGGTGGAATGCGTCTACTCTGACGAGCAGCTGGTCTATCCGAGTGCCGACGGCGAGGTGTGCCTGCAGAAGCCCGGGCACGGCGAGGCGACCCGGCTCGACTGCGCCTCGGGCTTCGGTGCCGCCACCTTCGTCACCGGCAGCTTCGGCTTCGTCGCCGCCTCGCGGGTGCTGGCCCAGCTGGCGAAATCGGCCGCCGCGGCCGCCCCCGCGTCCTGATCCTCAGCCCCTGGAGCCCGAGATGACCCATCCCCTTCCCGTCCCCGGCATCTACAGCCACTACAAGGGCAACCACTACGAGGTGCTCGGCGTCGCCCACCACAGCGAGACCGAGGAGCCGCTGGTGGTCTACCGCGCCCTCTACGGCGAGTACGGCCTCTGGGTGCGGCCGCTGGAGATGTTTACCGAGACCGTCGAGGTACAGGGCGAGCCGGTGCCGCGCTTCGAGCTCGAGAAGGCGTTCTGAGCAGGCATCCATGGCGCAGGTTCCCACTCGGCACGAGAGAGTGACGGTGACGACCGGTACACTCCATGTAGGATATTGCCGACAACTACCGTAAGCCCCATCGTCAATTTCCCCTCCTCCATTCCTTTTCCCGGCTGACTTGCATAGGGTCCCCAACATACCGAGCCGTCACGGCAGGCGTTCGCTCGCCACACGGAAGTGAACTGACGCATGGGAGGCGTCACAGTGTCACAGCAAACCGCTACGGAATGGCCAGCCTTCGTCCCAAATCCGGGTGGAGGAGAATCCTTCGCACCGCCGCGCATGGCCTGCCAAGCGCCTGAGTGGGTCGATATCCTCTACCTCGTCGGCACCGGGCGATTCTGGCTACTCACCCGCGACGTCGCCGAGGATCTCGACGAGGCGGCCCATGAGCTTTACCAATGGGCCAGCCTCGAGGATCCCGCACGGCGTAACGCCACGTTGTCCGAGAAGGCCGGCATCATGGAGTGCTTCCTGCCGGCCTCCCCCGGCAGTTTCCTCTCGGACGAAGAGCGCGACCGATACTTCGAGCTGGAGCGGGAGTTGGCCAAGGCGAGGGTCTGGCACAACGGCCTGGATGCCACCATCGAGACTTCGCCTCTCCCCGCCGGGCGCGAAGCCGACGACCGTCAACGCCGGTTGCGCTACCAACGCCAACAGCAGGCCAACGAGATACGGCGCCTCGAGGATGAGCTTAACGCCCTGCGCAATGCCGGACGGCGGGCCGCCCGTGGCGCGGGCTATGTGGTTGACGGCGATGCCTACTACGGCCCCTGGGAGAATGAGATCCAGCAGGCCCTGGAGACCTACCGTCGCACCCGCCGGGAGGCCATGCGCCGGCACGAACTGGTGCCGGGCGTGGATCACGAAGCAGATGACGATCGCGAGCAGCGCTTCACCCTGCTGGAGGTTCTCGCCGAGTACCAGACGTTCCTCGAGAGCTGCGAGACGCAGACGCCCAATGCCGCCAGTGCGCAGTGTCATCTCGCCGAGATGCTCCGCATGGCGGAGCTGCGCAGCGGCACCCTTTATGCTGCCTACCTGGAAAGCATCCTCCAACTGGCGGCATTGGGGATCGCCACGCCGGAATACGCCCTGGCCAACCCTTCCGCATCGGGTACCGCCCTGCGGGATGGGGTCGGCGACTTCGATGACTATAACGACCTGCTTCGCGAACAGGCCGACCTGCTCGCCGCGGTGGAAACCAAGCTGGAAGAGTGGCAGACCGGCACCGCGGGCCATACCGCCCTGCCGCTATTCCTGTTCGCCGATGAGCGTGAGCGTTATCAGGAGCTGAGCGAGCAGCTCGATGCCCTGCACGAAAGCGCCAGGCAAGCCGTGGAAACCATGCGTCCGCGGCGCGTGCTGTTCTGGCAGGCCGACCTGGCCGATGAGCGCAACGCCTTCGGCTACGAAAAGCGCAGCCTCGACATGCTCGTCCGCAATGACTGGCCACTGCGTGAATTCACTTCCGCCGGTGGTGAGCGCGAGTTATGCCATATCAGTCTGCATCTGCTGATGGACTATATGAGCATTGGCGTGCGTGATCGCATCGCACCGCTGCTCGACGCCGACGGCGTGCTCCCGGCGACCCTGTGGGAAGCCCCGGAAACGGCGCTTTCGCACTGGCTCGACCTCAAGGGCTGCGAGCCCATCGACTGGCGCGGAGAATGGCACGACGACGACCTGGGCCTGTTCCAGCCCGAGGCGTTCTATGCCTATCTCGACGAGGCGGGTTACGAGATCGCCAGCCTGGCCAGCGCCGACGCCAGGTCACGCTGGGGCGAAACCCTGCAGCGCCTGCTGTTCACCGGCCCCGCCAGGGATACCCTGCGTCTGTTCGACGCCAGCGCCCAGGCCCAGGCCCTGCGACTGATCGGGCTGACCCAGGGAGAGCTGTCATCGCTGATCACCCTCGACTTCCCCGAACCGCTACGCCTGGCCGACACCACCACTGCGGAAGGCGAGAGGGAGACCCGACAAGGCGGCGTTGAAGCATCCAGCTCCAAGGGTCCCCTGCGCCGCGAATGGAAGCTCAAGGGAGACTACCACCTGGCCCGTGGCGAACTGACCCTGAACGTACTGGACCTGCCCGAAGAGGACGAGGCGCTGCATGCCAAATTGCCGCTCAAGGATGGCGGCGAGCTGGACCTGGGGCGCTATGCCCTGCTCCTGGAGACCGTGGCCAAGGGCTTCGCCGGCGCCAGCCTGGCCATGTCAGGCGCGCTGCGCCTGTCCTTCGACGGCGAACCAAACATCACCGCCGATGAACCGGTGCACCGCCTGGGTATCGGCGGTCAACTCAATGCCTTCCTGGGGGTCCGCGGCGGCATCGAGCATCGCTGCGAGCTACGCTGGGAGCCGCCCGAGGACATCGCCATGCGCGCCCCCATGCACCAGGCGGTGGATGCCTTTACCCGGCGTAACCGGCTGGACGAGCTGCAAGAGTGGCGCAGTCTGGGCATGGTCGCGTGGCACCGCGAACACGGCGTGGCCTGGGGCGGGAATGCCGACTTCCATCTCGGCCTGCGGGATGGCAAGTTCGTGCTGCGGGCCAAGGCCGCCCTGTTCTGCGGGCGCGGGGTGGGCGGCGGCATGACCATGGAGCTCGACAATCGCCACCTGGACCTGTGGCTGACCATGCTGCACCGCGACCTGGTGGCCAGCGGTTTCGAACGTGTCGACTGGCTGGATGACGAGGCCTTCAACGAGCTCAGCGACCTCGGCTATGTGCTGATGATGCCCCTGCTCAATGCCGGCCTGGTAATGGCCAAGGGGCGCGCCTGGCTGCGGCAACTGCGGGATGAGCTGGCGCAGACGGATCGGGCCGGTCAGATCGCCTATGTGCTGACCTCCCGTGATGGCCAGGAAGAGCGCCAACTGCGTGCCTGGGTTCAGCAGCTGACCCCCGAGGCCTTGGGCGCGCTGCTCTGGCTACTTAGCAGTCCACCAAGAGCGTTCGAGATCAGTTCGGCGGACAGCGCTCTTGGAGGCCTGGGGATGCAGACAAGCTTTAGCGAACCCCAGGCGCGCGACCTGCAGCAGATGGCCATCGCCAACTGCGTGGGCTGGATTCACGAGGGCGTGCTCGGCGGCGTCTACGGGTCGGTTCGCCCGGCCTCCGGCCCCAACCCGGGAAGCCGGCTGTTCGAAAAGGCCCTGCTGCGGCTCGACCGTCACGGTAAGCGCACCCATGCGGTGCGCGGGCTCGGCTACTGCCGTAACCGTTACCTATTGGATCGGTTTATGGAAAGTCCAGGCTTACCTGGTGGTCAATCAAGAGCCACGAGAGAGAAGTATCTTGCTGCCGCCAATAGTTTGGGCCGTCATGCCGATGCCCACTGCGAATACCTGCCCGATGGGCAGGGAGGCATGCGCGTGATCTACGAGGAACCCCGATGATCATTGGATATAAAGCCCTGGTACTCGCTGCCCTGCTGCTCAGCCCGATCAGCGGCTGGGCACTGGATGCTGAGACCCAGGCTGCCAAGGATGAGGGCCTGCGCCTCTACAACGCTCATCTCCGGAGCCAGGCTCCACCTTACTTGGAGCCTGCTGCCGAGGCCGGCGATGCGGAGGCCATGTACTATCTCGGCGAGATCCACCGACTGCGCCATATGGGCATGACCCGCGAGGCGCTGGCGTGGTACCGGCGTGCCGCCGAACACGGCGAGCCCTATGCCATGCTGCGGTTGCACCAGGGAGGCGCCTGTCGCCTGGGCGATGTCTGCCCCGACAAGGGCGACGACTGGCGACAGGCGGCCCTGAAGGCGACCCTTCCCTTGGCGGAGGCCGGGGATTCCGACGCCATGGGCGTATTGTTCGACGTCTACAACTCCCTGGGCCAGCCGGAGGAGACCGTCAGTTGGCTCGAGCGTGCCAGCGAGGCCGGTCACGCGGAGTCACAGTACCGGATGGGCCACCTGATTCATGACGGCTATGGCGATTACCCCGATGAGGCAGAGCGGCGAGAGGAAGCCGAAGGCTGGTATCGCCGGGCGGCCGAAGGGGGCTACCCACCGGCGATGAACCACCTGTCTGCTCTCCTGAGCCAGCGGGAGCGCCATGAGGAGGCCTGGGAGTGGATGGTTGAGGCCTCTGAAGAAGGCGTTCTAGATGCTCGCCTGAGCATCGGATGGTGCTATCTGGAGCCGAATACCGAAGAAAGATGCCAAGTCGAGCAGGATGTAGTGAAAGGATGGGCGATTCTGTTCGCTATGGTCGAGGAAACGAGTAATGATGCGGCAGAATGGTTGCTCAAGACCCGCGGCGAATTGCTCACCGCCGAACAGCGCGAAGAAGCCGAGGCCCTGGCCGAGGAGTGGTTGGCCAAGGAGCCCCCGCTGTCCCAGTTTCCGCCCCGGTTCGGCTTTTGACGATGCCGTGGATCGGCATCAGCGCTGCCCGCGGTGGGCCCAGCCGGTCATGCGCCTCTCCAGCAACGCGAACAGCTCGTACATCACCATGGCCATGGCGCTGATCACGATCAGCCCGGCGAACACCAATGCCATGCGCATCTGCGAGCCGGCGCTCATCATCAGGTAGCCGATGCCCTGGTTGGAGGCCACGGTCTCGGAGACCACGGTGCCGACGAAGGCCAGGGTGATGGCCACCTTCAGCGAGGCGAAGAAGTAGGGCAGCGAGCGCGGCAGCCCGACCTTGAGCAGCACGTCGAGGCGCCGTGCGCCGAGTACCCGCAGCACGTCCTCGAGCTCCGGCTCCAGGGTCGCCAGGCCGGTGGCCACGTTGACCACGATGGGGAAGAAGCAGATCAGGAAGGCGGTGAGGATCGCCGGCACCGAGCCGATGCCGAACCACACCACCAGGATCGGCACGAAGGCCACCTTGGGGATGGCGTTGAAGCCCACCAGCAGCGGGTAGCAGGCGTGGTAGAGGAAGCGCGACGAGCCGATGATGAAGCCCAGCGCCAGCCCCACCGCCACGCCGATGCCGAAGCCGGCCATGGTGGTCCAGAGGGTCTGCCAGGAGTGCATGCCGATGGGCCCGGCGAAGGTCACCAGCGCCTGGGCGGTGGCCCAGGCGCCGGGAAAGATGAACTCCGGCACCTCGAGCAGGCGTATGGTGGCTTCCCAGATCACCACCAGGACCGCCACCGCCGCCCAGGGCGCGAGGCGCTCGCGGGTCTTCTCGCTCATGGCCATGTCGCCTCCTCGTTCAGCGGCTGCGAATCTCGCCGATCCGCGCGCGCAGTGCCTGCACCAGGCCGGTGAAGGGTTCCTCGTAGGTCGTCGCCAGCTCCCGCGGACGCGGCAGGTCGATCTCGCGCCGCTCGATGATGCGCCCCGGCCGGCGGCTCATCACGTAGACGGTGTCGGCCAGGAAGGCCGCCTCGCGCAGGTCGTGGGTCACCAGCACCACGGTGAAGCGCTGGGCCTCCCAGAGGTCGCGCAGCACGCACCACAGCTCCTCGCGGGTGAAGGCGTCCAGGGCGGCGAAGGGCTCGTCGAGCATCAAGAGCCGTGGGCGATGGATCAGCGCCCGGCAGATCGAGGCGCGCTGCTGCATGCCGCCGGAGAGCTGCCAGGGAAACTGGTCCTCGTAGCCCTCGAGCCCCACGGTGCGCAGCAGGTCGCGGGCCCAGCCGACGAACTCCGCGCGGCGCCGGCGGAACTGGCTGCGGTACGGCCTGACGATCTCCAGCGGCAGCAGGACATTGTCGAGCGTGGTGCGCCAGGGCAGCAGGTTGGCGTTCTGGAAGGCCATGCCGGAGATCTTCAGTGGCCCGCCCACCGGCGCGCCGTCTACCCGCACGCTGCCCACGGTCGGCGCATGCAGGCCGGTGCAGAGCTTCATGAAGGTCGACTTGCCGCAGCCCGAAGGGCCGACGAAGGCGACGAACTCGCCCTCCTCGATGGTCAGGCTGATCTCCTCGATGGCGTTGCCGGTATCGTCATAGGCCAGGCTCACCTGGTCGAAGGCGACGAAGGGGGCCGCCATGCCTAGTCTCCCTGGCCGGGGAAGATCATCCGCTCCTCCCGGGGCGGCAGGAAGCGCGAGGTGAAGACCCGCTCGGGCTCGGGGATCGAGGCCAGCCCGTAGGCGTCGGCGACCAGTTGAATGGCATTGGCGAGCCGCTCCTCGTCCACGGCGCCGGCACCATTGGCGCGGGCATCCTCGGTATCGATCACGCTGTCGATGGCGAGCCTGAGGCGCCGGGTCTCGAGTTCCACGTCGATCAGCCCATCTCGCTGGTAGACGTAGTCGATGGCGCCTTCCGGGTCGGCGAGGGTCTCCTTCAGCGCCCGGTTGAAGGCGCGCAGGAAGCCCTCGACGGCCTCGGGGTGCTCCTCGGAGAAGGCCTCGCTGGCGACGATGGCGTTGCCGTAGAGCGGCACGCCGTGGTCGGGGAACGGCAGGATGGTGAGCTCCTCCTCGCCCAGCCCGCGCCCCTCCAGGTTGAGCAGGCTGGTGAAGTAGAAGCCGGTGATGGCGTCCACGTCGCCGCGTACCAGCAGCGTCTCGCGCAGGGCCGGGTCGACGTTCTGCCACTCGACGGCGTCGGCGTCGAGATCGTTGGCGGCGGCGAAGATGCCCCAGGCGCGGTAGCCGGTGTCAAAGGCGGGGGCGGCCAGCGCCTTGCCGGCGAGGTCCGAGGGCGACTCGATGCCGCGGTCCTTGCGCGCGAAGACCGACGCCGGCGTGCCGTCGTAGACCACGTAGACACCCTGGATGCCGGGCGCCTCCGGGTTCTCGGCGAGGAATTCCACCAGGGCGTTGAGGTCGCCGAAGCCCATCTCGTAGGCGCCGGAGGCGACCCGGTTGATGGCCCCGGCGGAGCCGCTGCCGGAATCCACCTGCACGTCTAGCCCCTCCTCGGCGAAGTAGCCGCGCTCCACCGCCATCAGGAAGGGCGCCGAGGGCCCCTCGAAGCGCCAGTCGAGCTGGAAGCGGATGCGGGTCTCGTCGGCCTGGGCCAGGGAGGCACCGAGCAGTGACAGGCAGAGCGCACCGGCCAGCAGGCCGGCCCCGGGCAAGGCGGTGCAGGAGGAAGTTCGACGCATGGATCCAGCCCTCTCGTAACCACGTAGGTTGTCATTGTTGTGGATGCAGCTTCCTTGCCAACCCGGTCGCCACGGCAGCAGGATCGACCGAAGCGGCATCGACACGGGAAGCACTTGGCCCGGGCTCACGATCCGGGCCGCCAGCAGGGGCCACACCGGTGCGGCGGCGCGCAGCCTCTGCACCAGCGTAGATCATCCGCCGCCCGGGGGGCGGGCGGTGCGCTCACGCGGGGCTCAACGGGCCTCGTCGGCGAGGGTATCGAGGCGCTCGAGCAACGCCTCGAGCCAGGCTTCCAGCAGGGCCTGCTGGGCGGCGAGGCCGGGTTCCGCCCCCTCCGGCCGGAAGGCGCGTCGCTCGCTCCAGCGCCACTGGTCGATCACGCCCCGCTCGCCGCGCAGCGTCGTGCGCAGGGCAACGAGTGCCTCGGGGGATTCGCCACGATAGTCGTGAAGCCACTCCAGCACCTCGACCTCGAGCCGCACATCGGCCGCGTCCCCCCGCTGTACCACGGCCACCATGCCGCTGCGGGAGAGCTGGTCCGCCAGCAGGTCACCCAACTGGCGCGACAGCGGCGCCCCCCAGCGCGATCGCACATAGGGGCGGCGCCGGAAATCCTGCTCGATATAGAGCAGCGCCGTATCGCTGATGCCGGCCATGACGCGCGGCGTCTCCACGCTCAGCACCGCGAACCGTGGCGGTCGCTCCTCGGGTGCCGCCGGGGTCTCCAGGCGCAACGGCGTCACCGCGTCGCGGCTGCCGGGGGCGGCACAGCCGGCCAGCAGCGCGAGCAGCAGCAGGAGCGGTAGCCGAAGGCCATCCGGTCGCTTCCTTGATGACATGGGACACTCCCTGTGAACGAATCAGCGCTCGCCGGGACCGGGCGGCTGGCGATCGGGGCCGAACAGCAGTTGCCGGGGATTCTGCTCCAGCTCACGCGTGAGGTCGCCGAGTTGCTCCACCAGCTCATCGAAACGGCCCAGGCTACGACGCACCTGGTCACCCGTCATCGCCAGGCTCTCGCCGGCCCCCTGGCTGAACTCGCCCAGGGCTTCGCGCAGGCCGGCGAGCAGCTCACGGGTGTCATCGCCGAGGCCGTCGAGGTCCTCCAGGGGGCCGCCCGAGAAGCGCTCGAGCCGGGCGGTGAGCACCTCCAGGTTATGCAGCGTCGCCTGGAAGCTCTCCAGGTTGTCGTCGTCGAGCAGCCGCTCGAGGCGTTCGGCGCTCTGGCCGACGCTGGCCAGCAGCCGGGACACCGACTCGCGGTTCTCGTCGCCCAGCAGGTCGTCGATACGCGCGCTGATGCTGGCCATCCGCTCGGCCATCACATCGACCCGGTCGAGTACCTCGCCCAGCGCCTGGTCGAGCTGGAAGAGCCGCGACGGCTGGTAGGCGATCGTCGGCGGCCGGTCGCCGTCGTGGTCGAGCATCGGGCCATCGCCGCCGGACAGCTCCACCGAGGTGCGTCCGGTGAGCACCTGGCTACGCAGGGTGGCGCTGGTGCCTTCGCGCAACCGGTAGTCGGGCGCCACCCGCAGGATCAGTTCGACCCGCGCCAGGTCACGGCTGAGGTCGATGCGCTCGACGTAGCCCACCTCGACGCCCCGGTAGGAGACATTGGCCCGCTCGGAAAGACCGGCCACCGACTCCTCCACCTCGACCCGATAGGGGAGATGGTCCTGCTGGTCGCGCTCGCCGGCCAGCCAGACCAGCATCGCCACCAGCAGGCCGGTCAACCCGAGCATGAAGGCACCCACCAGCGCCGGGTTCACTTTCGTCTGCATGGCGTTCTCCTCCCCCCGGCGGCATCAGGCATCCGCGCGGAAGCGCTGGGCCCGGGCATTGCCGAAATAGCGGGCGATCTCGGGCTCGTGGCTCTCGGTCAGGTCGCGGGCCGAGGCCACTTCCAGCACGCGCCCCTGCCCCAGGTAGGCCACCCGGTCGGTGACCGTGAACAGCGAGTCCAGGTCGTGAGTCACCAGGATCAGGGTCAGGCCCAGCGCCTGGCGAAGGGTATTGAACAGGGCGTCCAGTTCGGCTGCGCTGACCGGGTCGAGACCCGCACTGGGCTCGTCGAGCAGCAGCAGCTCGGGGTCCAGCGCCAGGGCCCGGGCCACCGCGGCTCGCTTGAGCATGCCCCCCGAGAGCTCCCGCGGATAGCGCTGGGCCGCTTCCCGCGGCAGCCCCACCAGGGCAATCTTCAGTCGCGCGAACTCCTCGATCAAGAGGGCCGGTAGTCGGGTGTGCTCGGTGAGCGGCAGCATCACGTTCTCGAGCACCGTCAGCGACGAGAACAGGGCGCCCTGCTGGAACATCACCCCGAGGCGCCGGCGCAGCGGCATCAGCCGCGATTCGCTCATGGCCATGTCCACCTCCTCGCCGAACAGCTTCAGCCGCCCGGCATGGGGCGCCTTGAGCAGACTGATCACCGAGAGCAGCACCGACTTGCCACTGCCGCTGCCGCCGACGATGCCCAGCGCCTCGCCGCGACGCACCTCGAGGTCGAGCCCCTGGTGCACCACCAGGGCGCCGAAACGGGTCTCAAGACCCGCCAGCTCGACCGGAACGCTCTCGTCACGCCGCCCCATCTCACCACCCCATCAGGTTGAAGAGCACCGAGAACAGGGCGTCCAGCACGATCACCCAGAAGATCGCCTGCACCACGCTGGACGTCGTGTTGCGCCCGATGCTCTCGGCATCGCCACGGGCGCGCATGCCCTCGCTGCAGCCCACCAGGGCGATGACCATGCCGAACACCACCGACTTGCCGATACCGACCCAGAAGTGTTGGCCGGCCACCACCTGGGGGACCCGCGCGAGGAAGGTGTCGAAGTCCACCCCCAGCATGAGATCGGCCACCAGCACGCCGCCCGCCAGGCCGGCGGCGTTGGCCAGCACGGTCAGCAGCGGCATGGCGATCACCAGCCCCAGCCACTTGGGCAGCAGCAACCGCTCCACCGGTGACATGCCCAGGGTCAGCAGGGCGTCGATCTCACGGTTGCCGCGCATGGTGGCGAGTTCGGCGGTGAAGGCCGCGCCGGAGCGGCCGGCGACGATGATCGCGGTGATCAGCGGGCCGAACTCGCGGAACAGGGTCAGGGTGACCAGCTCGACGATGAAGATATTGGCCCCGAAGGTACGCAGCTGGATGCCGCCCTGGTAGGCCAGCACGCCACCGAGCAGGAAGGCCAGCAGGGCGATGATCGGCACCGCCAGGGCGCCGCTGGCCACCACCACGTTCAGGGTCTCGCGCCAGCGCAGCCGATGGGGAGCACGCAACAGCGCGAGCAGGGCCAGGCACAGCTCGCCGAGGGTCGCCAGCAGGTGGTGCAGTTGATCCAGCGAGAGCAACACCCGGCGACCGAAGCCCTCCAGCCAACCGCGGCGCGGCAGGGCTCGCTCCGGCGTGTCGTGCAGGGCCTTCCGTACCAGGGTGAGGAGCGGCTGCCAGCGGCTATCGAGGCCGGCCGGCATGGCGTCGTCGCCCAGCCATACCAGCAACCGGGCACCATTGCTGTCGAGCCGCGTCACGCCCCTGGCCTCGAGTCGCCAGGGGCCCTGGCGGCTCAGTGCCAGCGCCTGGTCGGCAACCAGGGCCAGGGTCGGGGTGGTCCAGTCTCCCTCGAGTCGCAGCCGGTCGCCCTCGACGACCAGGCCGGGGGGGCGGGAGGCATCCATGTCCTTCGCCGGGGGCGACGGTTACTCGTCGCCGGCTGACTGCATCTGGGTCTGCAGGTAGTTCTCGAGGCCGACCTTGTCGATCAGGCCGAGTTCGGTCTCGATATGATCGATATGCTCCTCTTCGTCCGCGAGGATCTCGCGGAGCAGGTCGCGGGAGACGTAGTCCTGGACCTTCTCGCAGTGCTTGATCGCCTCGATATAGTCCTTGCGGCCTGCATGCTCGAGCTTCAGGTCGCATTCGAGCATCTCGCGGGTATTCTCGCCGATCTGCAGCTTGCCCAGGTCCTGGAGATTGGGGATGCCCTCGAGGAAGAGGATGCGCTCGATCAGCTTGTCGGCGTGATTCATCTCTTCGATGGACTCGTCGTACTCCCACTTGGCCAGCGCCTTGAGGCCCCAGTCCTTGTACATCTTGGCGTGCAGGAAATACTGATTGATGGCCACCAGCTCATTGCCGAGCGCCTTGTTCAGATGCTCGATGACCTTCTTGTCGCCTTTCATCGTATCTCTCCCTAGTGGTCGCGGTCAGGTGTCAGAGGCGTGGCAGCGCGGCGCGCATCGTCCGATGCACGCCAGCATGCTGCAACCACCAGCAGTATTGGACACGACGCCAAAAAAGTCCAATGACGACAAAGAGTTGGGAGAGAATCAACAAGAATGATAGCGATTGACGTTTCGCCGCGCGGCGAGGTCGGGGAAGCCGGGAAGCCGGGAAGCCGGGAAGCAATCAGACCGCGTAGGCCAGGTCGGCGGAGGAATTCGCCATCTCGCTCATCACGGCGTCGCGGGTGATGGTCTTGCCCACGCAGGCGCACTTGCCACACTGGGTGCCGCAGCCGGTATCACGCTGCACCTCGCGCCAGCTGCGCGCCCCTTCCTCGACCGCCTGGCGGATCCTGTGGTCAGTCACGCCCTTGCAAAGACACACGTACATCGACATCACCTCGCCTCTGATTACACTGACGAATGTAAATGATTCGCATAGCCTATCGCAAGCATAGGAAGAAGAAATTCATTCTCATTCGACCTAAGGATGAGAACGAGGTTGCCTCAGCGACGCCGCTGGGGCCTGGGCAGCACCACGACCCGGGTCCCGGAGGCGATGTCCGACCAGCTGCGCCGCTCGGCGTCGAAGAGGATCCAGAGGTAGCCCAACCCGAAGGCGGCCAGTGACAGGCCGCCCACCAGGAAGCGCACCAGGCTCTGGCCCAGGGTGATGGAGCGACCGTCGAGGGTCTGCACCCGCAGCCGCCAGGCCTGCATGCCGAGCGTCATGCCGCCACGTACCCAGAAGAAGGCGAAGAAGGCGAAGGCGCCGGCCAGCAACAGCAGCCGCAGGCTGATCACCTGCACCAGGCCGGCCCCGACCTGCTCGGCCGACAGGCCCAGCACCTGCCTCACGACGACCAGGTGCAGCGCCGTGATCAGCAACCAGATCGCCGCCACCAGGAAGCTGTCGTAGAGCATCGCCCCCAACCGACGGGCGAGCCCTGCCGGCCAGACATCGTCGAGATTGCCGAAGCGTCGTTGCATGGGATGGAATGCCCTCACCCGGTTCGTCGCAGCAGATAGGCCCCCACCCCGGCGCAGATCAGGGTCGGTGCCAGCACCGCCCAGGCCGGGGAGAAGCCGAACACCGTGGAGGCCGGCGCCAGCAGGTCCTGCAGGTACTTGAAGGTCAGGCCGGTAATCACCCCGTAGAAGACCCGCGTGCCGGCGGCCACGCTGCGCAGCGGGCCGAACACGAAGGACGCCGCCACCAGCACCAGCGACCCCAGGGTCAGGGGCATCAATATCTTCTGCCAGAAGTACAGCAGCGGCTCGGTGGCCTGAAGCCCCTGGGCCTGGAGGTAGCGGGCATAGGCCCACAGCTCGCTGGGCGCCTGACTGTTGATGCTCCGCAGCAGGCGGCTGAGCTGCTCGGGGGTCAGGCTGGTCTGCCAGCTCAGGGTGTCATGGTGCTCCACCTCGGTGCGTTCGTTCTCGAAGCGGGTCACCTCGACCCGCTCGAGTACCCATCGGTCTTCCCGCCAGGCCGCTCGTTCGGCGGTGGTGGCCTCGCGTAGCACCTGGTCCTCGAAGCGGTAACGCGTCAGGTCGAGCACGGTGTCGTCGGCACGGATGGCGCCGAAGCGATAGAAGCTGTCGCCCTCGCGCTGCCAGCCGCCGCGCTCGGTGAGTACCGCGCCCTCCCCCTGCATCTGCTCCAGTCGCCAGGCGCTGGCGAACTGCTCGGTGCGCGGACTGACATACTCGGCGATGAACAGCACCACCACCACCACCAGGATGATCGGCTTCATTACCCCCCAGAGAATGCGGGTCAGGGAACGGCCGGCGGCGCGCATCACCGTGAGCTCGTTGCTCGAGGCCATGCTGCCCAGGCCGATCAGGGCGCCGATCAATACCCCCACCGGGGCATACTGGTAGAAGCGCCAGGGCAGGCGCATCAGCAGATAGAGCAGCACCTGGAAGGCACCGTAGCCACCCTCCACGTCGTCCAGGTCGTTGATGTAGGTGATCACCAGGTCGAGGCCGAGCAGCACCACCTGCACCACGACGATGGCGGCCAGGACGTTGCGGGCCAGGTAACGGTCGAAACGATCGGCAATCATCCGCTGATCCCCTTGCGCTGGGCGTGGGCCATCATCGCCAGGCCGAGAGCCAGGAAGGCCCCGTGGATCGGCCACATCCCCACCGCCGCCGGCAGCGCCCCCCGCCCGATGGCGTCCAGCGCCGCCAGCAGCAGGCTCAGGTAGGCGACATGCAGGAAGATCGCCGGCAGCAGCTTGGCGAAGCGCCCCTGGCGGGGATTGACCCGGGAGAGCGGCATGGCCAGCAGGGTGAGGATGAAGACCATCAGCGGCAGGCCGAGACGCCACTGTAGTTGGGCCTTGGCCCGCAGCGAATCGTCGGTGAACAGGGCCGCCGTGCTGGCGTACTCCGGCGAGTCGAGCTCGCGCATGTCATCGGCCTGGGAGAGTCGTACCGCATAGGTGTCGAACGCCAGACGCTCGGCCTCGAAACGCCCCGGGTCGACGCTGTAGCGCTCCCCGTCGGCCAGCACCAGGAAGCGGCTGCCGGTATCCGGGTCGACCGTCTGGTAGCCGCTCGTGGCGCGGGTGACCGTGCTCTCGGGGGTGCCGTCGCGGCGTCGCTGCCGCTCGCTGATGAAGACGCCCTGCATGAGGCTCTGATCGTTACTCATGGACTCCATGTAGGCGGTACGGCCACCACCGAAGTCCTGGAAGCGGCCCGGTGCCAATGCCGAGAAGTCCAGTTGACTGCGCTGCTCCTCGAGCATCACCGCGTTGTGCAGGGCACCCGCCGGCGTCAGCCAGAGGCTGCACAGCCCGACCAGTACCGCCACCAGGGTGGCCGGCACCAGGCTCACCTGCAGCAGCCGGTTGGGGCTGGTGCCACAAGCCACGAGCACCGTGATCTCGCTGTTGAGATAGAGCTGGCCATAGGCCAGCAGGATGCCGAGGAAGAAGGCCAGCGGCAGGATCAGCTCGAGAAAGCCCGGCAGATGGAAGAGCATCAGGGTGCCGAGAATGCTCACCGGGATCTCCCCCTCGGCGGCATCGGTGAAGTAGCGGATGAAGCGACTCCCCATGATGACGAGCAGCAGCACCCCGGCCACCGCGGCCATGGTGAGCAGGATCTCACGGGTCAGGTAACGAAAGATGATCATGCAGCCGCCTTCCATGCATTCGGGCCATGCCTTGGGTACACTGGCGTGACACGGCCGAGTGCCGGCATTATCCAGAATCCCCCTACGCTTGTCTTGTGGAGACACCATGGAATTCCCAGTTCAGACGGGCAATCCCGTCAAGACCGAGACGGCCTGCATCGTGGTACCGGTGTTCAAGGATGGCGACCTGCTGCCCACCGCCGCCAAGCTCGACGACGCCAGCGAGCGGCTGATCGGCCAGGTGATCGAGCGCGGCGATTTCGACCCCAAGCTGGGTAATGTGCAGTTGATCCCCTTCGCCCCCGGCGTGAGCGCCGAACGCCTGCTGCTGGTCGGGCTGGGCAGCCGGGACAAGTGCCGGGAGGGCGCCTTCCGCAAGGCCCTGGATGCCGCCTTCACCGCCCTCGCCGGCCTGCCGGTCGATGACGCCGCCGTGGCCTTCACCGATGTGCCCCTGCCCGACCGCGTCTGCGACTGGAAGGCCCGCATGGTGGCCGAAGCCGCCCAGCGCGCGGTCTACCGCTTCGCCGAGTTCAAGTCGGAGCCGGCGCCGCCGCCCCGGCTCGAGCGCGTCATCCTGCTGGTCAGCGAGAACGGCGACGCCGACGCGGCCCGCGAGGGCGCTCGCATCGGCAAGGCGGTGGGCGAAGGCGTCGCCTACACCCGCACCCTGGGCAACCTGCCGGGCAACGTCTGCACCCCGCGCTACCTGGCCGAGCAGGCCGAGGCCCTGGGCCGGGCCTCCGGTGGCGCGCTCGCCGTCGAGATCCTCGACGAGGAGGCGCTCGAACGCCTGGGGGCCCACAGCCTGCTCTCCGTGGGTCGCGGCAGCGAGCAACCCTCGCGGCTGATCGTGATGCGCTACCAGGGCGCCGAGAGCTCCGACGAGGCCCCCCATGTGCTGGTGGGCAAGGGCATCACCTTCGACACCGGCGGCATCTCGCTCAAGCCCGGCGAGGCCATGGACGAGATGAAGTTCGACATGTGCGGTGCCGCCAGCGTGTTCGGCACCGTCAAGTCGATACTCGCCATCAAGCCGAAGCTCAACCTGGTGGCCATCGTCGCCGCCGCCGAGAACATGCCCGACGGCCGCGCCACCAAGCCCGGCGACATCATCAAGACCCTCAAGGGCCTCTCGGTGGAGGTGCTCAACACCGACGCCGAGGGCCGGCTGGTGCTGTGTGACGCCCTGACCTACGCCGAGCGCTTCGAACCGGCCAGCGTGGTCGACATCGCCACCCTCACCGGCGCCGCGATCATCGCCCTGGGCCATCACGCCACCGGCCTGCTCTCCAACGACGACGACCTGGCACTGGACCTGCTCGACGCCGGCGAGACCGCCTGGGACCGCGCCTGGCACCTGCCGCTGTGGGACGAGTACCAGGAGCAGCTCGAGTCCAATTTCGCCGACCTGGCCAACATCGGCGGCCGCCCGGCGGGGACCATCACCGCCGCCTGTTTCCTCTCGCGCTTCGCCGACAAGTTCCCCTGGGCACACCTCGACATCGCCGGCACCGCCTGGACCTCCGGCAAGCAGAAGGGGGCCAGCGGTCGTCCGGTCGGCCTGCTCACCCAGTACCTGCTCGACCGCGAGGAAGAGGCCCGCAGCGTGGAGAACGGCAACGAGCTGTAGCATGACCCGCATCGACTTCTACATCCTCCCCGACACCACCCTGGAGGCGCGTCTCGGCTTCGCCTGCCGGCTGGCCGAGACCATCGCCGGCAAGGGCTATCGGCTGCACCTGCACGCCGAGGACGAGGCCATGGCCCGGGACCTCGACGACCGGCTGTGGACCTTCCGTCCCGACGCCTACCTGCCCCACGCCCTCGTGGACAGTACCCTGCTCGGCAGCGAGCAGGGGCAGGACGTGCCGGTCACCATCGGCTGGGAGGGCCCGCCGGCGCCGGACGCCGGGGTGCAGGCGATGCTCAACCTGCACCCCGGCATCCCCGAGTGGTTCTCGCGCTTCGAACGGGTGGCCGAGATCATCAACCAGCACCAGCAGGTGCTGACCGCCAAGCGCGAATGCTGGCAGACCTACAAGCAGCGCGGCTATCCGGTCAAGGCGCATCAGCTGCGCGGCCAGGGCTAGCAACGTTAGCGCCTCCGGGCCGCCCGCATTGCCCGGCGTTTGCGGTATTTTCACTGCATATGTCGGCGGCATGGCCCCTTTGGGGTCAGACCCCAGCCGAACCAGCAAGCCCTCTGTCATGCACATAAAGAGCGGCTTCGACACCGCCGGGGTCTGACCCCAAAGGGACCGCCAACGCTGGAGGCTCACTCTCTGCGCGGGCAGTGAGGCTGACGCCAGGCGCCCCCTCGCGTTATAATCACCGCCATTTTTCGTCGCCATCTCCTGCCGTCCGGCCACTTAGCTAGCCGGAGGTGATCATTTCTGGATCCAGACCCCATGGACAAGACCTACCAACCCGAGCAGATCGAATCCCGCTGGTACGAGCGCTGGGAGGCCGACGGCCGCTTCGCCCCCTCGGGCGAGGGCGAGCCCTACTCGATCATGATCCCGCCGCCCAACGTCACCGGCAGCCTGCACATGGGCCACGCGTTCCAGGACACCATCATGGACACGCTGATCCGCTGGCGGCGCATGCAGGGCCACAACACCCTGTGGCAGGTGGGCACCGACCACGCCGGCATCGCCACGCAGATGCTGGTGGAGCGCAAGGTCGCCGCCGAGGAGGGCAAGAGCCGCCACGACCTGGGGCGCGAGGCGTTCATCGACAAGGTCTGGGAGTGGAAGCAGGAGTCGGGCGGCCATATCACCCGCCAGCTGCGCCGCATGGGCGCCAGCGTCGACTGGAGCCGCGAGCGCTTCACCATGGACGACGGCTTCTACCAGGCGGTGCAGGAAGTCTTCGTGCGCCTCTACGAAGAGGACCTGATCTACCGCGGCAAGCGCCTGGTCAACTGGGACCCGACGCTGCACACCGCGATCTCCGACCTCGAGGTGGAGAACCGCGACCAGCAGGGCCAGTTCTGGCACTTCCGCTATCCGCTGGCCGACGGCGTCAAGACCGACGCCGGCCTCGACCACCTGGTCGTTGCCACCACCCGCCCCGAGACCCTGCTCGGCGACACCGGCGTGGCGGTCAACCCCGAGGACCCGCGCTACGCCTCGCTGGTCGGCAAGTTCATCGAACTGCCGCTGGTGGGTCGCCGGATTCCCATCGTCGCCGACGAGCACGCCGATATGGAGAAGGGCTCGGGCTGCGTGAAGGTCACCCCGGCCCACGACTTCAACGACTACGAGGTGGGCCGTCGCCAGGGGCTGCCGCTGATCAACGTCTTCACCCAGGACGCGGCGATCCTGGCCCGGGCCGAGGCCTACGACATCCAGGGCCGTCCGCTGCCCGAGATAGACCCCAGCCTGCCCCAGGCCTACGCCGGGCTCGACCGCTTCGAGGCGCGCAAGCAGATCGTCGCCGACATGGAGGCCGCCGGGCTGCTCGAGCGGATCGAGACCGTCAACAACACCCTGCCCTACGGCGACCGCTCGGGCGACGTCATCGAGCCGCTGCTCACGGATCAATGGTTCGTCGCCGTGGAGAGCCTCGCCAAGCCGGCCATCGAGGCGGTGGAGAACGGCGACATCCAGTTCGTGCCCAAGAACTACGAGAACATGTACTTCTCGTGGATGCGCGACCTCCAGGACTGGTGCATCTCGCGGCAGCTGTGGTGGGGCCACCGCATCCCCGCCTGGTACGACAGCGAGGGCAACGTCTACGTGGCGCGCACCGAGGCCGAGGCCCGCGACAAGCACGGCCTGGCCGCCGACGTTGCCCTGACCCAGGACGAGGACGTGCTCGACACCTGGTTCAGCTCGGGCCTGTGGACCTTCGGCACCCTGGGCTGGCCGGAGAAGACCCCGGAGCTCGCGACCTTCCACCCCTCCAGCGTGCTGGTCACCGGCTTCGACATCATCTTCTTCTGGGTCGCGCGGATGATCATGCTGACCCTGAAGTTCACCGGCGAGGTGCCCTTCAAGCAGGTCTACGTCCACGGCCTGGTGCGCGACGGCCAGGGCCAGAAGATGTCCAAGTCCAAGGGCAACGTGCTCGACCCCATCGACCTGATCGACGGCATCCGGCTCGACGAGCTACTGGAAAAGCGCACCGGCAGCCTGATGCAGCCGCAGAAGGCCAAGGCGATCGCCAAGGCCACCCGCGACGAGTTCCCCGAGGGCATCGAACCCCACGGCACCGACGCGCTGCGCTTCACCTTCCTCTCCCAGGCCACCACCGGGCGCGACATCAAGTTCGACATGGGCCGCCTGGACGGCTACCGCAACTTCTGCAACAAGCTGTGGAACGCCTCGCGCTACGTGCTGATGAACGCCGAGGGCCAGGATTGTGGCGCCTCTCTCGAAGGTCAGGGCGGCGAGGTCGAGCTATCGCTGGCCGACCGCTGGATCGTCTCGCGCCTGCAGCAGACCGAGGCCCAGGTGACCAAAGCGATGGAGGAGTTCCGCTTCGACCACGCCTCCCAGGCGCTCTACGAGTTCGTCTGGAACGAGTACTGCGACTGGTACCTGGAGCTCTCCAAGCCGGTGCTGTGGGACGACGGTGCGAGCGAGGCGGCCAAGCGCGGCACCCGCCGCACCCTGGTGCGCGTGCTCGAGGCGATCCTGCGCCTGGCCCACCCGATGATGCCCTATATCTCCGAGGAGATCTGGCAGCGCGTCGCCCCGCTGGCCGGCAAGGCGAGCGGCGACGGTTCCGAGTCGATCATGAGCGAGCCCTGGCCCGTGGCGGAGCAAGACAAGCTCGACGAGCAGGCGACCCGCGACATCGAGTGGCTCAAGGGGGTGATCGTCGCCGTGCGCAACGTTCGCGCCGAGATGAATATCGCCCCGGGCAAGCCGCTGGAGGTGCTGCTGACCAAGGGCAGCGCTGCCGACCGCGAGCGGCTGGAGGCCAATCGTCCGTTCCTCGCCAAGCTGGCCAAGCTGGAGAGCGCCAACTGGCTCGATGACCCGGCCCAGGCCCCGCTCTCGGCCACCCAACTGGTCGGCGACATGGAGGTGTTGGTGCCCATGGCCGACCTGATCGACAAGGAGGCGGAGCTTGCCCGCCTGGCCAAGGAAATCGACAAGCAGGACAAGCTGATCGGCGGCATCGAGAAGAAGCTCGGCAACGAGAGTTTCGTCGCCAAGGCGCCGGAAGCGGTGGTCGAGAAGGAGCGCGGCAAGCTCGCCGACTTCCAGGCCACCCGCAACCTGCTGGTCGAACAGCGCGACAAGATCGCCGCCCTGTGAGGAAACGAACTCCATGATGACGCCGACCAGGCCGACCTTCTCGCTCGGCCGCATCCTGCTCTTCAATCTGCTGGGGGCGGCCCTGATCACGAGCTGGCTCTATCCGGGGCTGTCCTTCTGGGATGAGCTCGACGACGCCGTCTTCTTCCTCACCAATGCCTGGCTGGAGGACGTCAATACCCTCTGGGTGACGATCGTGGCCGCCACCAACCACCGGCTGTTCGACGTGTTCAGCCTGCTGGTGCTGCTGGGCATCTACCTGTGGGCGATCGGCCGCGACCCGGAGCCACGGCACCGGCTGCTGCGCTGGGGTGGCACCGGCGTCACCATGCTGCTGGCCGCGGTGTTCATCGCCCAGGGGGTCCGGCTGGTGGTGCCCTACACCCACCCGAGCCCGACGGTGGTGTACGAGGGAGCCAACCTGGTGACCGAGATGGTGGGGTTCTCCACCAAGGACAGCTCCAGCTCGAGCTTCCCCGGTGACCACGGCGTGAACCTGCTGCTCTTCACCGCCTTCATGTGGCGCTTCGCCGGCCGCAAGGTAGCCCTGGCAGGCCTCCTGGCGGCCGTGCTGCTCAGCGCCCCGCGCATCCTCAGCGGTGCCCACTGGTTCAGCGACGTCTATTTCGCCGCCGTGGCCATCAACCTGGTCATCGCCCCCTGGATCCTGCTCACCCCGCTGGGCCCGTACCTGTCCCGTGCCATCGCCGCGGGACTGGTGAAGGTGAAAGCCGGCGTGACCGGCGGCTAATTGGCGCGTTGGAAGCCACCCAACACCCGCTGATCCGGACCGAAGAACACCAACCGGTCGTGGTCGATCAGGTAACGGTAGGCGTTCTCCATCATCGCCGTGACGCGCCGGGCGTCCTCCGCCTGGGGGCAGGCACGACGCGTGGTGGCGAGCTCGGTGAACTCGATGCGATTGCTGGCGTCCAGTCGCACCCGGCCATTCAGCTGGTTACAGCCGTCACTGCCGCTCACCCTGCCGTCCGGCGCGACCACGAAGTGCGGTGTCTCGGGCATCGAGAGGCGCTCGTCGGTGCCCACCAGCAACAGGTTCCAGCGCGGCCCCACGACCGGGCCTTCCAGCTCGGCCGACCGGCCCCCGACGTCGGGGGCTGGCTGGCTGCTGCAGGCGGCCAGCATGAGGGCGCCCGACATCAGGGCGAGTGACTTGGCTAAACGATTGATCATCATGGTATCTTCCTTGAGGCTCATGGCGCCAAGCTTGCATCAACCGGCGCGTGTAGACAATTCCCCCTCTCCTGCCGCCCGACAAGGACCTCGTCATGCTTCATGCCCTTCACAATGACGCCCTCGGCAAGCTGATCCTGCGCCTCTCGGTGGCCGGCCTGATGCTGCTCCACGGCGTCGCCAAGCTGCTCAATCCCGGCAGCCTGACCTGGATCGGCGATACCCTCGCCGGCCAGGGCCTGCCCAGCTTCCTCGCCTATGGCGTGTTGCTCGGCGAGGTCGTCGCCCCGCTGATGGCGCTGATCGGCTGGCAGACCCGGATCGCCGGCCTGCTGATGGCCGCCAACATGGTGGTGGCGATCTTCCTGGCCCATATGCACCAGCTCACCGAGTTCACCAGCAGCGGCGGCTGGGCCCTGGAGCTGCAGGGGCTCTACCTGTTCGGCGCCGTGGCCCTCGTCTTCCTCGGCAGCGGGCGCATGGCCTGGCGCCCGGATTGATCACCAGGTGCCGGTATTGTCCATCGACACCCAGGGCTCCTTCGGGGGCAGGGCGTCGCCCTTCTGCAGCAACTCGACGGAGATGCCGTCGGGGCTCCTGACGAAGGCCATGTGGCCATCCCGCGGTGGGCGGTTGATGGTCACCCCTCCTGCCTGCAGCTTCTCGCAGAGGGCATAGATGTCGTCGACCCGATAGGCCAGGTGGCCGAAATTGCGGCCTCCGGTGTACGCCTCCGGGTCCCAGTTCCAGGTCAGCTCCAGCTCCGGCGCCTGGAGCTCGGTGGAGCGTGCCTCGTCCTCCGGGGCGGCGAGAAAGACCAGGGTGAAGCGTCCCTTCTCGTTCTCCTTGCGCCGCACCTCCTTGAGCCCCAGCAGGTCGCAGTAGAAGTGCAGCGAGGCGTCGAGGTCGCTGACGCGGACCATGGTGTGCAGGTACTGCATGGCGGTTCCTTCTTCGATGATGATGCGTGAGCTCAGTCGTGGGCGTAGTCGCTGAAGACCGTCGGCGTGCGATCGTCATGGTGCCAGCCCAGCACGGCGTAGTCGTCGAAGCGGCCGGTCTCCATGCCCGGCGAGCCGTGGGGCATGCCCGGCACCGCCAGCCCCGCCACGTCGGGACGCTCCTCGAGTAGCCGCCGGATATCGGCGGCGGGCACATGCCCCTCGATCACGTAGCCGTCCACCACGGCGGTATGGCAGGACGCCAGCTCCGGGGTGACGCCATGCTCGAGCTTCACCGCACGCATGTCACGGGTCTCGTGCACGCGCACCTCGAAGCCTTCCGCCTCCAGGTGCTCGGCCCAGGCGCTGCAGCAGCCGCAGTTGGGGTCCTTGTGCATCTCCACCTGGGGGGCTTCGCCCCAGGCGAAGGAGGTGGACAGGGCGAGCAGGGTGCCGGCCAGGACCGGGTACGACCTTGACGTCATGGTGTAGTCTCCTGTGATGAGCGCAAGCGCCGATGTCGGCATCCTGACAACCCTTGCCAATCCCGCGAGAGAGTCTATGAGCCACTACTGTGACCAGGCACCGGGACATCCGTTTCACGGCCCCTACCACGACCACGAATACGGCTTCCCGGTCGCCGACGACCGGCTGCTCTTCGAGCGCCTGGTCCTGGAGATCAACCAGGCGGGCCTCTCCTGGCTCACCGTGCTGAAGAAGCGCGACGCCTTCCGAGACGCCTTCGAGGGCTTCGCGATCGAGCGGATCGCCGGCTATGGCGACGCCGATCGCGAGCGCCTGCTGACCGACGCCGGCATCATCCGCAACCGCCTCAAGGTCGATGCCGTGATCCACAACGCCGGCGTGGTCCTCGAGCTGCAGCGGCGCCATGGCAGCTTCCGGGACTGGTTGGCGCATCACCATCCGCTGACGCACGCCGACTGGGTCAAGCTGTTCCGGCGCACCTTCCGCTTCACCGGGCCGGAAATCGTCGGGGAGTTCCTGATGAGCACCGGCCACCTGCCCGGCGCCCACCGCGACGACTGCCCGGTCCACGCCCGCATCCTCGCGGCCGGCCCCCCTTGGGCATGCCCCAGTTCCTGAGCCGTGATCCGACGGGAACCGGCGACGGCGGCGTGGCATCATAGTGGACGCTTCCCGGGCTACCGAAGGATTACCCTCGATGGATTCGCTTACCCAGGCCGCGCTGGGCGCGGCGGTCGGCGGTGCCGTGCTCGGCCGCCGGCTGGGCCGCAAGGCGGTGCTGATCGGTGCGGTACTGGGCACCCTGCCCGACCTGGACGTGGTCATCGACTACGGCGATGCCGTGGCCAACATCACCGAGCACCGTGGCTTTTCCCACTCGCTCTTCGTGCTCTCGGGACTGGCCACCCTGTTGGCCCTGGTCGCCGCCCGCTTCGCTCCCGCCCGGGACATTTCCTTCCGCCGCTGGTGGGCCTTCTTCGGGCTCTGCCTGGTCACCCATCCGCTGCTGGACGCCCTGACCACCTACGGCACCCAACTGTGGTGGCCGCTGGACATGCGCCCGACGGCCTGGCCGATCGTGTTCATCATCGACCCGCTCTATAGCCTGCCGCTGCTGGTGGGCATCGGCGTGGCGCTGGCCGGCGGCAACGGACGTCGCGGCCCCACCTGGGGCCTGGCGCTCTCCACGACCTACCTGGTGTTCGCCATGGGCGCCAAGACCTACGTCGAGCAGCGTCTCGAGCCGGTGCTGGCCGGTCACGGCCTCGAGGAGGCCCCGCGGCTGGTCCAGCCGACGCCCTTCAATACCCTGCTGTGGCGGGTGACGGTGGTCGACGGCGACCGGCACCACGAGACCCTGGTCGGGCTCCTCGACGGCGATACCCGGCCGGAACTGGAGACCTACAGTCGCGGCGCCGAGCTGGAGCCGGTGGCGCTGGCGAGCCGGCGTGGCGCCCGCCTCGACTGGTTCGCCGGCCCCTTCCTGCGCTATGAGGTGCTCGAGCTCGGCGGCCGGGAGACCCTGGTGGCCACCGACCTGCGCCTCGGCTTCCCGGGCTTCCACCCCTTCGGCTTCACCCTGGCGATTCGCGACGGGGACGAGTGGCAGCCGCTGGATACCCCCGAGCCGCTGCCGGCGCCCACCCGCAGCAACCGGGATGCCATCGGGCGGCTCGGGGCACGCATCCTCAGCCCGGAGCCGGCGCTGTGCACCAGCGACTTCGTCGCCAGCCACTGGATCGTCAGCACACCCAGCCAGTGCTGAACGGCGCCCATGACGAGGCGGGGCGGCCATCTGGCCGCCCCGCGGTGCCGAAGCGCACGAATCGATCCGCTTACAGGGACTCGACCAGGCCATCGATGGCCTGCCTCGCCTCCTTGAGGGCCGCGTCGCGGTGGCCCTCGCCCATGGCGAGGCCCTCGGCGTAGACCACGTCGACCTCAGTGATGCCGATCAGGCCGAGCATGCTCTTCAGGTGCGGCGTCTGGCTGTCCAGCGGCGTGCCGGCGTACTGCCCGCCGCGGGTCGCCAGGATCACCGCCCGCTTGCCCTCGACCAGCCCCTGGGGGCCCTGCTCGGTGTAGCGGAAGGTCTCGCCGGCGCGCAGCACCCGGTCGAACCAGGCCTTGAGCTGTGACGGTATGCCCAGGTTGTAGAGCGGCACCGCCAACACCAGCACGTCGTGGTCACGCAGCTCGGCGATCAGGGCATCGGAGCGGCCCGCCAGCTCGCGTTGCTCGACCGTGCGTTCGGCCGCCGGCACCTGCCAGCTGCCGAGTTCGGCGAGGCCGAGGTGGGGCAGCTCGTCGGCCACCAGGTCGCGGTTGGTCACCTCGAGGCCATCGCGCTCGACGGCGCGGGCCGAGAAGTGTTCGGCCAGGGCGATGGACTGGCCCTGGTTGCCCAGGATCGAGGACGTGATGACGAGGGCGCGGGTAGTCATGGCGATCTCCTTGTGTCGTTAACAGGATAATGATCGCCATTCTAGGTGTATTTTTTACAACGAAAAGCGCAAAAATCCGCGCATTATATTCGAGAAAATCGAAAGCCAGAGGCCTTCAGGCGCGTCGCGAGCGAACACAGGTCGTGCGCGTCCGCATCAGGGGGCGATGCCCTGGCCACAGCCCCGATAGGTTTCACCGTCGATGGTCAGGGTCACCCGGGCCGGGAAGGGCTCGCCGCTCATGTCGTCGAAGCAGGCCTGCCCCTCGATGCGCAGCTCGAAGGGGGTGTCCGCCCGGCCGCTGGCCAGGATCACCCGTCCCTCGCCGTTGTCCAGGGTGGTGACCCGATACGGCAGGGTCAGTTGGCGGTCGCCGTAGTCGAGCAGCAGGTCGATCTCGGCCTCGTTGCTGGGCAGGCTGGCCATCCAGCCCGGCTCGTTGCCCCGGGCATGGAACATCACATCGGGGCGGTCCCGGCGGGTCAGGGCGGTGCGCTTGATGTGCGCCTGGCACGCCAGGCGCCCGGTAGGGCTCTCGACGACCGCCTCCTCGCCCTTGTTCCAGAAACTGAGTTCGCCCTGCTGGTAGCGGGCCCCCCTGGCGACCACCGCCGGCTGCAGCCGCCAGGCGCCGTGGGCCGACCACAGCCGCAGCTCGTCGTCGGGATGCGCGGTGACCAGGTCCTGGGCCGGGGTGCAGCGCCAGCCGACGAACGCCTCGGCGCCGCCGGCGAAGAAGGCCGAGGGCATCAGCGGTGCCGTGGGCTGCACGACCTTGCCATCGGCGGCGGCGGTGCGGTCGGCGACCTCCGGGCGCCCCTCGCCACTCGGGGCGGCGGCGCAGCCGGCCAGGAGCAGGGCGGTGCCGAGCAGCGGCGGCAGACGGCGGGCGAGGGTCATGGCAGAACGGGACATGGCGGCTCCTTGCGTGGTGTGTCGTATTCCTGCGCGAGCCCAGAATACCAGCCGCCGATGCCTCGCGCTCAGGCCAACCGCCCTTCCCCGCTCAACGCCCGGCCTCAGCCATGGCGCCGCCTCAGCCCCCGCGCGGCCTCGACCATGTTGGCCAGCGCCGGCTCCACCTCCGCCCAGCCGCGGGTCTTGAGGCCACAGTCCGGGTTGACCCAGAGCCGCTCCGGCGGGATGCGCTCGGCCGCCTTCTCCATCAGCTGCACCATCCAGTCCACCTCGGGAATGTTCGGCGAGTGGATGTCATAGACCCCCGGGCCGATCTCGTTGGGGTAGGCGAAGTCCTGGAACGCCTCGAGCAGCTCCATGTCGGAGCGCGAGGTCTCGATGGTGATGACATCGGCATCCAGCGCGGCGATGGCGGCGATGATGTCGTTGAACTCCGAATAGCACATGTGGGTGTGGATCTGGGTCGCGTCGCGGGCCACCGCGGCCGACAGCCTGAAGCATGCCACCGCCCAGTCGAGGTACGCCTGCCACTCGCCGCTGCGCAGCGGCAAGCCCTCGCGCAGGGCCGGTTCGTCGATCTGGATCGCCCGGATGCCGGCGGCCTCCAGGTCGCGCACCTCGTCGCGCAGCGCCAGGGCGATCTGGCGGCAGGTGGTCTCGCGGGGCTGGTCGTCGCGCACGAAGGACCACTGCAGCATGGTCACCGGCCCCGTCAGCATGCCCTTCATGGGACGCTCGGTGAGCGACTGGGCATACTCGCTCCAGCGCACCGTCATCGGGCCGGGGCGGCTGACGTCGCCGAAGATCACCGGTGGCTTGACGCAGCGCGAACCGTAGCTCTGTACCCAGCCGTAGCGGGTGAAGGCATAGCCCTCGAGCCGTTCGCCGAAGTACTCGACCATGTCGTTGCGCTCGGCCTCGCCGTGCACCAGCATGTCGAGCCCCAGCGCCTCCTGGCGCGCCACGGCATGGGCGATCGCCTCGCGCATCCGCGCCTCGTAGGCGCCGGGCTCCAGCTCCCCGGCCTTGACGGCACGGCGGGCCGCACGGATCTCCGCCGTCTGGGGGAAGGAGCCGATGGTGGTGGTGGGATAGAGCGGCAGCCCCAGAGCCCGGCGCTGGGCCTTGGCGCGTACCGGATAGGGACTGGCACGTTCGGTATCGGCGGCACTCACCCTGGCCAGGCGCTCGGCCACCGCCGGCCGGTGGATGCGCACAGAGTCCCGGCGGGCCTGCAGGGCCAGGGTGGCGGCCTCGACACGCTCCCGGTCCTGCGCCGTGGCGCGGCCATCGAGCAGGTGCGCGAGCGTCACCACCTCGTCGAGCTTCTGGCGGGCGAAGGCCAGCCAGCTCCTGAGCTCGGGGTCGAGTTCGGTCTCGGCCTCGAGGTCCACCGGGACGTGCAGCAGCGAGCACGACGGGGCCAGCCACAGCCGCTTGCCCAGACGCATGCGGGCCGACGCGAGGCGCTCGCGCAGCAGCGCCAGGTCGGCACGCCAGATGTTGCGGCCGTCGATGGCCCCCACCGACAGCACCTTGTAGCCGGGTAGCCGGTCGAGCACCGCCTCGAGCTGCTCCGGGGCGCGCACCGCATCGATGTGCAGGCCCTCCACCGGCAGGTTCACCGCCAGGTTGAGGTTCTCGCCCAGGCCGCCGAAGCAGGTGGCCAGCAGCAGCTTGACCGGCACGCGGCCCAGCACGCTGTAGGCCGCCTCATAGGCCTGCTGCCATTCGCGGGGGAGATCCTGCACCAGGGCCGGCTCGTCGAGCTGCACCCACTCCACGCCCTGCTCGGCCAGCCGCGCGAGAACCTCGCTGTAGACCGGCAGCACCGCCTCCAGCAGGCTCAGCCGGTCGAGTCCCTCGTCCCGGGCCTTGGCCAGCCATAGCCAGGTCAGCGGCCCCAGCAGGGTGACCTTGACCGGGTGGCCGGCGGCCCGGGCCTCCGCCACCTGATCGAACAGCCGGGAGCTCGCCAGGCGGAAGGACTGGCCGGCGTGCAGCTCCGGTACCAGGTAGTGGTAGTTGGTATCGAAGTACTTGGTCATCTCGCAGGCCGCCGCCGGGGTGCCGGTCGGCGCGCGCCCCCGGGCCATGCGGAAGGCGGTGTCCAGCGACACCTCGCCCCGGGCCACCTCGTCGTCGGCCGCGAAGCGGCCCGGCACCGCCCCGAGCAGTATCGAGACGTCGAGCACCTGGTCGTAGAAGGCGAAGTCGCCCACCGTCACCAGGTCGAGCCCCGCCTCGCGCTGGGCCGCCCAGTGGCGCTCGCGCAGCGCCCGGCCGGTGGCTTCCAGGGCCTCGAGGTCGGTCTCGCCCCGCCAGTAGGCCTCGGTGGCCGTCTTCAGCTCGCGGTTCGCGCCGATGCGCGGATAGCCGGCAATATGAGCCAAGGTCATGGTGAGATCCTTTTTGCATGAATGATGCGATAAAGGATCGCTGGCCGTGAATGGTGAATCAAACTAAACTTCTTAATCTTTAAAATGAAATCGGCTCAATCGAATGCTGGAACTTCGCCATCTGCGCACCCTCGTCGCCCTGCGCGACGCCGGCTCCCTGGTCGAGGCCGCCGAGCGCGTGCACCTGACCCAGTCGGCTCTGTCGCACCAGATCAAGGACCTGGAGGAGCGCCTGGGCGCCCCGCTGTTCGTGCGCAAGACCCGCCCGGTGGAGTTCACCCGGGCCGGGCAGCGCCTGCTCGTCCTGGCCGAGCAGGTCCTGCCCCAGGTACGCATGACCGAGCGCGACCTGGCACGGCTGGCCGGCAACGAGCAGGGCCGCCTGCACATGGCCATCGAATGCCACAGCTGCTTTCAGTGGCTGATGCCCACCATCGACCACTTCCGCGACCACTGGCCGGAGGTGGAGATCGACATCCCCGGCGGCCATCATTTCGACCCGCTGCCGGCGCTGGCCAGGGAACAGCTGGACCTGGTGATCACCGCCGATCCCCAGCCGCTGCCCGGCGTCTACTACGAGCCGCTGTTCCGTTACGAGGGCCTGCTCGCGGTGGCCCGCCAGCATCGCCTCGCGGGCAGGCCCTTCGTGCTTGCCGAGGACCTGGCCGAGGAGACCCTGATCACCTATCCGGTGGAACATTCACGGCTGGACGTCTTCACCCAGTTCCTCGACCCCGTCGGCGTGCGCCCCAGGGAGGTGCGCACCGCCGAGCTGACGATCATGATGATGCAACTGGTGGCCAGTGGCCGCGGGGTCTGCGCCCTGCCCAACTGGGCGCTGACCGAGTACCTGGAGCGCAGCTACGTGAGCGCCGTGACGCTGGGCGAGAAGGGGGTGTGGAGCACGCTGTTCGCGGCGATCCGCGAGGAGACCCGCGAGGCCCCCTGGATGGAAGACTTCCTGCGCACCGCCCGGGAAACGTCCTTTGCGGTGCTCGAGGGCATCAAGCCGGCGTGACGGGTCGGCGCGGGAGCAGCAGGGTGAAACGGGCGCCGCCCAGTTGCGGGCTGTCGTCGACCGCGACGCTGCCACCGTGCCAGGTCATGACCTTCTGCACGATGGAGAGCCCCAGCCCGTAGCCCCCGGAGCTGCGGGTGCGGCTGTCATCGAGGCGAGCGAAGGGCTTGAAGACCTCCAGGCGCTCCGAGACGGGTACCCCGGGGCCGTCGTCCTCCACGTCCAGACGCACCAGGTGCGGCTCGGAATGCAGGCGGATCAGCACACGCGAGCGGGCGTGCCGGCAGGCATTGGCGACCAGGTTCTGCAGGGCTCGCTGGAGATAACGGGGATCGGCACTGATCTCCACTTCGTCCCCCCCGGCCAGCTCGAAGCGCAGGTGGCCATGCAGCGGGCTCAGGGTCTCGATCACCCGCTCCGCCATGGCCCGGCAGTCGACCAGCGAGGTATCCATCTCCATGCTGTTGACCGACTCGTTGCCCAGCCTGGCATAGGTGAGGATCTCGTCGATCAGGCCGTCGAGCTCCTCGATGTCGCCGTCGATGCCCTCGAGCTGGCGACGAATCGCCGGATCATCGGTCATGTCCTCGACCATCTGCACGGCGAAGCGGATACGCGCCACCGGGGTACGCAGCTCGTGGGAGACAGCGCGAATCATGTCCTGCTGGGCGCGCAGCAGCGACTGTACCTGGGTGGCCATGCCGTTGAAGGCCATGCCCAGCCGTCCCAGGAAGTCGCCGCTCTCGACCTTGACCCGGGTGTCCAGGCGGCCGCCGGCGATGCGCGTGGCGGCCAGCTCGAGCCGTGCCATGCGCGCCTCCACGCCACGCACGATCAGGTAGATGATCACCGCCAGCACGCCGAGCAGGATCATCAGCAGCAGCAGTTGCAGCGACCCCGGCATCGGTTCGAAGGCCTGCACCGGCCCGATGGCGAGCCAGCGGGCCTCGCCGTCGGTATCCGGCAATTCCAGGTACATCGTGATGGACCAGCGCCCCGGCAGCAGGCGAATCACCACCTCGCCCTCGGCCAACCGCGACAGCTGGCGGGCATCCAGCCCTTCCGGCGCCCGGTCGGTCAGGGTCACCGGGATGCCGGCGCCGGAGACCCACTCCAGGCGCTGCTGGCGTTCGGCGCCCTGCACCTCGCTCAGCCACTCCCCGAACAGCTCGGTGAGCCCGCGCAGCTGCTGCTCGCTCAAGCCCGCCAGATCGATCTCCAGCAGCCAGTCGCCACCGGGCAGCAGCCGCTGCAGGCGCCAGCCATGCTCGCCCCGGAAGGAGACCAGCACCCGGCCGCTCTCGAGCCGGGTGCGATCGAAGTAGTTCAGCACCAGGGAGTCGACGGGATAGAGGGTCGGGGTCATGTCGAGCCGCTCGGCACGGCGCTCCAGCCAGGCCTCACGCTCGTCGCGGGGCAGTTCCGCGAGCTTCTCCACCAGCAGGCGCATGGGCGCGTCGGCGAGCTGCTCGCGATGATGCTCGCGACGCACCTGATCGACCATGGCCAGGCCCAGGAGGGCCAGGCCGAAGGTCAGCAGCAGCGCCAGTGCCAGCAGCACATAGACGCGCAGGAAGGTGCTGTCGGCCAGCGCCCGCCGCATGGATCAGCTGTCCCTGACGAAGAGGTAACCCTTGCTGCGCACCGTCTTGATGCGGTGCGGCTGGTTGGGATCGTCGCCGATCTTGGGACGGATCCGCGAGACCCGTACGTCGATGGAGCGGTCCTGGCCGTCGTACTTGATGCCGCGCAGCTGGGAGAAGATCTCCTCGCGGGTCAGTACCCGTCCCGCATTGCTGGCCAGCAACCACAGCAGGTCGAACTCGGCGCTGGTCAGGTCGATGCGCTCGCCCTCCAGCCAGGCCTCCCGGGTGGCGCTGTCGATCTCGAGGTTGCCGAAGGCGAGCCGCGTCTCGCCCCCCGGCTCGCTGGGGTCGGTGCGCCGCAGCAGGGCACGCATGCGCGCCAGCAGCACACGCGGCTGCACCGGCTTGGGCACGTAGTCGTCGGCCCCCATCTCCAGGCCCAGTACCTGGTCCATGTCGTCGGTGCGTGCGGTGAGCATCAGGATCGGGCCGGGGTAGTCGGCGCGCACGCGGCGGCAGATCGACAGGCCGTCCTCACCGGGCAGCATCAGATCCAGAATCACCAGATCCGGCTGCAGTGTCAGGATCTGCTCGACGCCTCGTGCACCGTCGGCCTCCAGCGTGACCTGGAAGCCGTTGGCCTCCAGATAATCACGGGTCAGCCCGGCCAACCGCTCATCGTCCTCGATGATCAGCACATGATCCTGTTCCTGGGGTTCCAAGCTGTCATCCATCCTGTGTATCCGTCCTGATGGGCTGGTGATCGGGTACGGCAAGCCACCCGCCAACGAGTCGACTACCGCCAATGGCTAAAGGATACCCGAAAACCACGATTTCGCATTCACGAAACCCGGTGAGATTGAAGTGGGAGGCCCAACCATGCGGCCTGACAAGCCGTCGCGGAACTCCCCCCGAATGGTCACAGGCCATCCACAACTTATCCACTTGATGGCGCCATGAAAGCACACTATCTTGTGTTTCGTCACGGCACGAACACCATATACTGTGCCATAGCAACCGTTTCACCCGCTGTCAACAGCGGCTTAGCTCACGTGTTTTTCGATCATCAGACAGGGACCCTCGGCGCCATGGATACCACCGCAACCCCGGACAAGACATCCGTCTCCGTCACTGCCCCCCGCACCCTGCGTGTCATCAAGCGCACCGGTGACGTGGTGCCCTTCGATGCCGGCAAGATCGCCGTGGCCATGAGCAAGGCGTTCATCGCCGTGGAAGGCGACAACGCCGCCACCTCCTCGCGGGTGCGTGACTTCGTCCGGCACTCGTCGGAGGCCATCGCCCAGGCCTTCCAGCGCCGCATGCCCGACGGCGGTACCCTGCACATCGAGGACATCCAGGATCAGGTCGAGCTGGCCCTGATGCGCGCCGGCGAGCAGAAGGTCGCCCGCGCCTACGTGCTCTACCGCGAGGAGCATGCCCGTGCCCGTGCCGCCGCCGGCGGCGACATCGAGAAGCCCCACCCGACCCTCAACGTCACCCTGACCGACGGCAGCATCCGTCCGCTGGACCTGGGCCGGGTCGAGACCCTGGTGTTCGACGCCTGCGCCGAACTCGCCAACGTCGATCCCAACCGCATCGTCGAGGAGTCGCTGAAGAACCTCTACGACGGCGTCACCATCGACGGCGTCTCCCAGGCGCTGATGATGACCGCCCGCACCCTGGTCGAGAAGGAGCCCAACTACACCTACGTCACCGCCCGCCTGCTGCAGGACAACCTGCGCCGCGAGGCGCTGTCGTTCCTGGGCGTGGCCGACGAGGCCACCTTCGGCGAGATGGCCGACTTCTACAAGCCGGCCTTCCACGCCTACGTGGCCAAGGGCATCGAGTTCGAGCAGCTCGACCCGCGGCTCGCCGAGTTCGACCTCGAGCGCCTGGGGGCCGCCCTCGACCATACCCGCGACAACGCCTTCACCTACCTGGGCCTGCAGACTCTCTACGACCGCTACTTCATCCACCGCGACGATGTGCGCTACGAGCTGCCCCAGGTGATGTTCATGCGCGTGGCCATGGGCCTGGCCCTCAACGAGGACGACCGCGAGGCGCGCGCCATCGAGTTCTACGAGCTGCTCTCCAGCTTCGACTACATGGCCTCCACGCCGACCCTGTTCAACTCGGGCACCGTACGCAGCCAGCTCTCCTCGTGTTATCTCACCACCGTACCCGACGACCTGGACAGCATCTACAGTGCGATCCGCGACAACGCCCTGCTCTCCAAGTGGGCCGGCGGCCTGGGCAACGACTGGACCCCGGTGCGCGCGCTGGGGTCCTACATCAAGGGCACCAACGGCAAGTCCCAGGGCGTGGTGCCCTTCCTCAAGGTGGTCAACGACACCGCCGTGGCGGTCAACCAGGGCGGCAAGCGCAAGGGCGCGGTCTGCGCCTACCTGGAGACCTGGCACCTGGATATCGAGGAGTTCCTCGAGCTGCGCAAGAACACCGGCGACGACCGCCGCCGTACCCACGACATGAACACCGCCAACTGGGTGCCGGACCTGTTCATGAAGCGGGTCTTCGACGACAAGGAGTGGACGCTGTTCTCGCCGGCCACCTGCCCGGACCTCCACGACCTCTACGGCGCCGCCTTCGAGCAGCGCTACGCCGAGTACGAGGAGATGACCCGTACCGGCCAGCTGAAGCTCTACAAGCGGGTCAAGGCCAAGGACCTGTGGCGCAAGATGCTGTCGATGCTGTTCGAGACCGGCCACCCCTGGATCACCTTCAAGGACCCGTGCAACCTGCGCAGCCCGCAGCAGCACGCCGGGGTGGTGCACTCCTCGAACCTGTGCACCGAGATCACCCTCAACACCAGCGCCGACGAGATCGCGGTGTGCAACCTCGGCTCGGTCAACCTGGCCCAGCACGTGGTCGACGGCGAGCTCGACGACGACAAGCTCAGGAAGACCGTGCGCACCGCGGTGCGCATGCTCGACAACGTCATCGACATCAACTACTACGCGGTGCCCCAGGCGAAGAACTCCAACTTCAAGCACCGCCCGGTGGGGCTCGGCATCATGGGCTTCCAGGACGCCCTCTACGCCCAGGACATCGCCTACGCCAGTGACGAGGCCGTGGCCTTCGCCGACCGCTCCATGGAACTGGTCAGCTACCACGCCATCGAGGCCTCCTCGGACCTGGCCGCCGAGCGCGGCCGCTACGAGAGCTTCGAGGGCTCGCTGTGGAGCCAGGGCGTGCTGCCCATCGACTCCATCGAGACGCTCAGGGCCGAGCGTGGCGAGAAGTACATCGAGGTCGACACCTCCGCCACCCAGGACTGGGGCCGCATCCGCGACAAGATTGCCGAGCAGGGCATGCGCAACTCCAACGTGATGGCCATCGCCCCCACGGCGACCATCTCCAACATCTGCGGCGTGACCCAGTCCATCGAGCCGACCTACCAGAACCTCTACGTGAAGTCGAACCTCTCCGGCGAGTTCACCGTGGTCAACGCCCAGATGGTCAATGACCTCAAGGCGCGCGGCCTGTGGGACGAGGTGATGATCAACGACCTCAAGTACTACGACGGCTCGGCCCAGCCCATCGATCGCATCCCGGACGACCTCAAGGCCAAGTACGCCACCGCCTTCGAGGTGGAGCCCAGGTGGCTGGTGGAGGCCGCCGCCCGTCGCCAGAAGTGGATCGACCAGGCCCAGTCCCTGAACCTCTACATCCAGGGCGTCTCGGGCAAGAAGCTCGATGTCACCTACCGCATGGCCTGGTTCCGCGGCCTCAAGACCACCTACTACCTGCGCGCCCTGGGCGCCACCTCGGTGGAGAAGTCCACCGTCGACCGCGGCACGCTGAATGCGGTGAGCAATGGCGGGGCCCCGGCGGCCGAGCCGAGCCCGACACCCGCCGCGCCGGCCACCCCCGAGCCGCGGGGCATCGAGGACTTCCTGCAGGCTGATTTTCTCAAGGGCAAAGGCGGCCAGCGCCCGCCCTCGGCCGGCGATATCGACGAACTGGGCTGCGAGGCCTGTCAGTAACGCAATACGGACCTGTAGGAGCTCGGCTCCGCCGGGCGAATGGCGCCGACAGGCGCCCCGGGCTGGGCTCCTGCGGATCATCCGGACCACATACCGGGAGAGACAGATGCTGAACTGGGACGAATTCCACGAGGACGAGACCGCGGTCGCCGAACAGCCGGCCCCGGTGGCCAAGCCGCAGCCCGCCGCCGAGCCCCGGGCCGAGGCCGTGCGCGAAGAGACCGTGAGAGCAGAGACCGTAAGAGAAGGTGCCGCTCGCTACGCCGTGGCCGACCAGGACCGCCTGGCCCGCGCCCGCAAGTCGCTGGACGAGCTCGACGTGGCCGCCGGCCTCGAGGAGCTGGAGATGGGGGCGGCGCGCATCGAGGTCGACGACAAGCAGATGATCAATGCGCGCGCCGACCTCAACCAACTGGTGCCCTTCAAGTACGAGTGGGCGTGGCAGAAATACCTGGACGGCAGCGCCAACCACTGGATGCCCCAGGAAGTGAACATGAACGCCGACATCGCCCTGTGGAAGAGCCAGGACGGCCTGACTGCGGACGAGCGGCGCATCGTCGAGCGCAGCCTGGGCTACTTCTCCACCGCCGATTCGCTGGTGGCCAACAACCTGGTGCTGGCCCTCTACCGCCTGATCACCAACCCCGAGTGCCGCCAGTACCTGCTGCGCCAGGCCTTCGAGGAGGCGATCCACACCCACGCCTACCAGTACTGCGTGGAGTCGCTGGGCATGGACGAGGGCGAGGTCTTCAACATGTACCGCGAGGTGCCCTCGGTGGCCGCCAAGTCCGCCTGGAGTCTCAAGCACACCCAGTCGCTGGCGCGCCCGGACTTCAACACCGGCACCACCGAGACCGACCAGGAGCTGCTGCGCAACCTGATCGCCTTCTACTGCGTCACCGAAGGCATCTTCTTCTACTGCGGCTTCAGCCAGATCCTCTCCATGGGCCGGCGCAACAAGATGACCGGCGTCGCCGAGCAGTTCCAGTACATCCTGCGCGACGAGTCCATGCACCTGAACTTCGGGGTCGACATGATCAACCAGATCAAGATCGAGAACCCGCAGCTGTGGACGCCCGAGTTCCAGGACGAGGTCACCCAGATGATCCTCGAGGGTACCGAACTCGAGATCGCCTACGCCCGGGACACCATGCCCCGCGGCGTGCTCGGCATGAACGCGGCGATCATGGAGGAGTACCTGCACTTCATCTGCAACCGCCGCCTGGCCCAGATCGGCCTCAAGGAGCAGTTCCCCGGCGCCCAGAACCCCTTCCCGTGGATGAGCGAGATCATCGACCTGCGCAAGGAGAAGAACTTCTTCGAGACCCGCGTCACCGAGTACCAGGTGGGTGGCGCGCTGAGCTGGGATTGAGCGAAGACCCTGCCGGGGAACCGCTCCCCGGCGTGACGTCCGGAGGCATCGCCATGGTGGATCACCAAGCCCCGACCCTCGACGCGCGGCCCCGTCGGGCCGCCCGCGTCCACCGGCCTCCTGCAGGCGGGCCCACGGCTCCCGAGCGCTTCGGGCCGACCCCGCCGACCCCGATGATGACGCCCTGTCCGGCCACGCCGGGCGGGGCGTTTTTCATGGCCCCGGAAACAGGCATATCAACGGAGGGCAATCCGATGCATGCAAGTCGTTCCGCAGCAGCACCTCGCGACTCCCGGGCATGGCAGACCGCCCTGGATCGGGCGCTGGCCGCCCATGACAGCGAAGACGCCTTCGCCCACTACCCCCATGTGGCCTTCGCCTTCCCCTCGTCGTCCCCCAACCCCTATTCGCGGGAGTATCCGCTGCTCAACTACCGGGAGCTCAAGGAGTGGGCGACCTCGCGTGGCTGGCGGGTCCGGCCGGCCCCGGAGCGGGCCCCGGAAGGCGAGGAGTACAGCCCGCCGGTCCGCTTCACCCGACTGCCCCCGCGGGCCTCGCGCGACGGCGCCGGACCGCGCTACCACTGAACCGCCTCGCCCGGGGCCCCAGCCCCGGGCGAGGCCGCCCCCTCCGGGTTGTCGAGCCGGCACGCGGCCATCGACAGCCCCCTTCCTCGAGACCGCGTCACCGCCCGGGCCAGGCGCCCGCCGGGGAGTCGTGAACTACTCCGGCCAGCTGACGTGATCGATGGGAACCGGCACCGTCACTTCGTCCTTCACGAGCTCCATCACCACGAAGGAGTGTGTCTGGTGAACATTCGGCAGCCGGCCGATCTGCTGGACGAGTACGGCACGGTAATGCGCAATATCGTGGGTTCTCACCTTGAGCAGGTAATCGAAGTTCCCCGCCACCATATAGCAGCCCTGCACTTCCGGAATGAGGCGCACGGCCTCGTTGAATCGGTCCAGGGCGTCCTCGCTCGTCTTCTCCATGGTCACCAGCACCACCAGCACATGGCCCGCACCGAGTTGCTTGGGGTCCAGGTCGGCGCGATAGCCGCGGATGATACCGGCCTGCTCGAGTCGGCGTACGCGCTGTGCACAGGGCGTCTTGGTGAGGTTCACCCGGTTTGCCAACTCCACGATGGGGAGGCGTCCATGTTCCTGAAGCTGGTGCAGAATGCGCCGATCTATACGGTCAAGGCGCTCCATCTTGCTAGCCATATTACCTACCATTAACTGATATCAAGGACAAAGGTAAACCAATCTAGCGTTATTTGGAGCCAATTCCTAGCCGAAATGACCAACAATGAGCCTTGAAGGCTGAATGAAAGCACCAAGTAGCCAGCTATCGCGATCCGACTGTCCACGACACCTGGATCACGGTGTCCTTGCGGCCTTCCGGTCGGGGCTTGCGACATCTGGCGGCCAAGGGGGATACGAATGCCCGACAACTGCTTATCAAATAATCACTGTTATAGCTTCTACCGATCGAGAGTCGATCGATAACAATCGGCAAGTTGCGTAACGCTTGATAAGGCAAAGCAATAACAACGCACATCAAACCGAAGGTAACTGACATGACAAGTCCAAAGAGTCCAATCGACTATCAACGACCAGGCCTGTTGCTGGCGCTCACGCCCGTCGTCCTGACGTTGCTGGTACTGGCGGTACAACTGTTCTATTTCGGCGACTTCACTCCCCACATTCCCCTGGCCATCGGCCTGGCGATCACGGCCCTGGTCGGCGTCAAACTCGGTTTCCGCTGGAAACAGATCGAAGAGGGCATCTTTCACGTCATCCACGTGTCCCTGCCCTCCGTCTCGGTGTTGATCTGCGTCGGCATGATCATCGGCGTGTGGATCGCCAGCGGCACCGTGCCGACCCTGATCTACTACGGCCTGACGATCCTCTCGCCGGCCATCTTCCTGGCGGCGGCCATGCTGCTCTGCTCGGTCGTCTCGCTGGCGCTGGGCACCTCCTGGGGCACGGTCGGCACGGTGGGCCTGGCGCTGATGGGCATCGGCGCGGGCTTCGATATCCCGATGTACTGGACCGCCGGCGCGGTGGTGTCGGGCGCCTTCTTCGGCGACAAGATCTCGCCGCTCTCCGACACCACGAACCTCGCTCCGGCGGTCACCGGCACGGACGTCTTCTCGCATATCAAGAACATGATGCCGACGACGATCCCGGCGATGCTGATCGCCTTCGTCATCTACCTGGTGGCGGGCTTCACCCTGATCGACGACGATAACGCCTCCTTCGAGCGGATCGATGCCATCACCGCCGCGCTGCAGGCGAACTTCACCATCTCGGCCTGGCTGCTGCTGCCGGCGGTGCTGGTGATCGCGCTCGCGGTCAAGCGCATGCCACCCATCCCGTCGCTGTTCGCCGGCGCCCTGGCCGGGGCGGTCACCGCCATGCTCGTGCAGGGGGTCGGCGTGCACGATGTGCTGACCTATGCCAACAGCGGCTATTCCATCGACACCGGCGTCGCCGCCATCGACAGCCTGCTCAACCGCGGCGGCATCCAGTCGATGATGTGGACCATCTCGCTGGTGCTCATCGCGCTGGGCTTCGGCGGCGCACTGGAGAAGACCGGCTGCCTGGAGGCGATCATCCGCGCGATCATGACCAAGGTGCGTAGCTTCGCCGGGCTGCAGACCTCGGCGGTGCTGACCTCGGTGTCCACCAACCTGGTCGCCGGCGACCCCTACCTCTCCATCGCCCTGCCCGGCCGCATGTACGCCCCCACCTACCGCGGCATGGGCTATTCGACCCTCAACCTGTCCCGCGCCATCGAGGAAGGCGGGACCCTCATCTCGCCGCTGATTCCGTGGAACGCCGGCGGGGCCTTCGTGATCAGCGCCCTGGCGCTCGGCATCGCCGACGGCAATGTCGAGAACCTGCTGTACATCCCGCTGGCCTTCGCCTGCTGGCTGTCCCCGGTGATCGGCCTGGTCTATGCGCAGACCGGCCTGTTCTCGCCCCGGGCCAGCGAGGAGGAACGGCAACTCTGGCAGGAGCAGGGCGAGGCCATTGCCACCGACCTGGGGGCCGCCGGCCCGGCCGCCAGCGAAGCGCCCATCGCCAGCCCGCGGCC
>NZ_PNRE01000023.1 GCF_002879645.1 Halomonas heilongjiangensis
GTGGCCCAGCGCCCGGCGAGGAAGGCGTATTCTACTGATTCGCCGCGGCGTGTCAAGCGCTGGTCGGCGATGCACTGCCTCCCGTCTTGCTGACCGCCTCATCCTGCCCATGGCAGCAATGACTGGCGAATAGAGCCCTCAGCGGGCCCTCTAGCGAGTGGGGCGCATTCTAGCGAATCCGCCGTGACTGTCAAGCGAGGAAATCTTCGAAAACCTCAAACAGAACAACCACTTCTACCACTCATCACCGCCTGCAACGTTGCCCGTCGCCGGCAGCGGATGCGTACTTTACGGATTTCCCCGGGCCTCGACAAGCCCTTCCTGTAAAAAAACTCCAACCCGGAGAGCCACGGTCATCCACAGCCGGTCCGGCAGACAGCCTGTGGACAAACCGGGCGCTGCCCGGGAGGCGACAACGCCCGTTCGAGACGGGCGTTGCAGCAGGACGTCCAGGCGCGGATTCAGCCGGCGGGAGGGGGGTGCTGCATCTTGCGCATCACCGCCAGCGCCGGCCCCGAGGCCACATAGGCGCCGAACAGCAACAGCAGCATCACCGAGGGCTCCACCGAGATCACCACGAAGCCCAGCACGATGGCCAGCAGCACCACGAAGGGCACCGGCCCCTTGAGGTCGAAATCCTTGAAGCTGTAGTAGCGGATGTTGCTGACCATCAGCACCCCGGCGGCAGCGACGACCAGCAGCATCAGCAGCTTGAAGCCGACCGCGTCGGCGTCGAAGCTGTGGAAGGTCCAGACGCTGGCGGCGACGAAGGCCGCCGCCGACGGGCTGGGCAGGCCGATGAACCACTTCTTGTCGACACTGCCGACCTGTACATTGAAGCGGGCCAGCCGCAGTGCGGCGCAGGCCACGTAGAGGAAGGCCACCACCCAACCGGTCTTGCCGATGTCCTGCAATATCCAGGTGAAGGCGACCAGCGCCGGCGCCACGCCGAAGGAGAGCATGTCGGAGAGGCTGTCATACTCGGCGCCGAAGGCGCTCTGGGTATTGGTCATCCGTGCCACCCGACCGTCCAGGCCGTCCAGCACCATGGCGATGAAGATCGCCACGGCTGCCGCGGTGAAGTCACCGTTGATGCCGGCGATCACGGAGAAGAAACCGGCGAACAGTGCCGAGGTGGTGAAGAGGTTGGGCAGCAGGTAGATGCCCTTGCGCCGCACCTTCTTGCCGTCCTCGATGGACTCCTCGATGACCTCGGTCTCGCGCACGAAGGTCGCGGCCAGGTCCTCCTCGGCAGGGGGGACCCGTTCGCCGGATGGCGCGCTGTCCGGTTCCTGGGCAGGGCGCGAGCCCTCATGCTCGGTATTGCGGGGGTCCTGACTCATGCATCTCGTCCATTGCCGGAATGAATTCGCACTTGGCGATGCTCTCATTCTACACGCAGACCGCGCCCCCACAACGCCGGCCTCCACAACGGCTCTCCTCAATGAACGAGGGCGCGGATACCCGCGCCCTCGTGGTGGGCTGAACCGCCGGTGGTGATCAGTTCTTGGACTTGTCGACCAGCTGGTTGGCGGCGATCCACGGCATCATGCCGCGCAGCTTGGCGCCAACGATCTCGATCTCGTGCTCGGCATTCAGGCGGCGGCGCGCGGTCATCGACGGGTAGTTGCTGTTGCCCTCGTTGATGAACATCTTGGCGTATTCGCCGGTCTGGATGCGCTTGAGCGCATTGCGCATGGCGGCGCGCGACTGCTCGTTGATGACCTCGGTACCGGTCACGTACTCGCCATACTCCGCGTTGTTGGAGATGGAGTAGTTCATGTTGGCGATGCCGCCCTCGTACATCAGGTCGACGATCAGCTTGAGCTCGTGCAGACACTCGAAGTAGGCCATCTCCGGGGCATAACCGGCCTCGGTCAGGGTCTCGAAGCCGGCCTTGACCAGCTCGACCGCACCGCCGCACAGCACGGCCTGCTCGCCGAACAGGTCGGTCTCGGTCTCATCCTTGAAGGTGGTCTCGATGATGCCGCTACGGCCACCGCCGACGCCGGCGGCATAGGAGAGCGCCAGCTCCTTGGCGGTGCCGGAGGCGTCCTGATGGATGGCGATCAGGTCGGGGATACCGCCGCCCTTGACGAACTCGGAGCGCACGGTGTGGCCCGGCGCCTTGGGCGCGATCATGATCACGTCCAGGTCCTTGCGCGGCTCGATCTGGTTGTAGTGGATGTTGAAGCCATGGGCGAAGGCCAGGGTGGCGCCCTGCTTCAGGTTCGGCTCGACTTCCTGCTCGTAGATCGCCTTCTGGTTCTCGTCCGGCGCCAGGATCATCACCACGTCGGCGGTCTTGCAGGCTTCCGGCACGCTGGCGACCTTGAGGCCGGCGGCCTCGGCCTTGGCGGCGGAAGAGGAACCGGCGCGCAGGGCCACGGTGACGTCGACACCGGACTCCTTCAGGTTGTTGGCATGGGCATGGCCCTGGGAACCGTAACCCACGATGGTGACCTTCTTGCCCTGGATGAGGGAGAGGTCGCAGTCCTTGTCGTAGTAAACGTGCATGCTGTGCTCCTTGAAGTAGGCGGTTGGAAATCGTCTCAGCGTTGATGGCCACCCGCGCCGTCTGCCGCGGCACTGGGATTCTGTCGACCGATGGCGATACCTTACGCCAGCCGCCCCATTGCGTAAAACGCGATATTTGCAACGCCACATGCCGGAATATGCAATACTCTCCCCATGGACATGCGCCCCCTGAAGCACTTCCTGGCCCTCGCCGATACCCTGCACTTCGGCCGCGCCAGCGATGCCTGCCACGTCAGTCCCTCGACGCTCTCCCGTTCGATCCGTCAGCTCGAGGAGAGCCTCGGCGTGCGCCTGTTCGACCGCGACAACCGCCACGTCAGCCTGACCCGCCAGGGCCAGACCTTCCAGCACCATGCCCGGGACACCCTGGAGCAGTGGGAGCAACTGCGGCTGTCGCTGATGAGCGAGGCACGCACCCTGACCGGCGAGATCAGCATCTACTGCTCGGTGACCGCCAGCTACAGCTTCCTCTACGAGCTGCTCAGCGAATTCCGGACCCGCCACCCCGGCATCGAGCTCAAGCTGCACACCGGCGATCCGGCCGAGGCCATGGCACGGGTACTGAGCGGCGACGAGGACATGGCGATCACTCCCCGCCCCCGCCGGGTGCCCGAGGCGCTGGCCTTCAAGTCGCTGACCCGCTCGCCGCTGGTGTTCATCGCCCCCCATGACCACCATCACTGGATACCGCCGACCCCCGAGTCGCCCTCCGCCGAGCAGTGGCGCGAGGTACCGATGATTCTCTCCGAGGCGGGACTGTCACGGGAGTACAGCAACACCTGGTTCCGAGCACTGGGGATCGCGCCGCGGATCTACGCCCAGGTGGCCGGCCATGAGGCGATCGTCAGCATGGTCGGGCTGGGGTTCGGGCTCGGGGTGGTACCGAAGATCGTGCTCGACAACAGTCCGCTGGTGGAGCGGGTACGGGTGCTGCCGGTCAAGCCGGAACTGCCCCACTACGACGTCGGGCTCTGCGTGCTCGAGCGGCGCCTCAGGAGCCCGCTGATCCAGGCGCTCTGGGATGAGGTGGTGGAGCGCTAGCATTGAAAAGGCCGCCCCGAGGGACGGCCTTGGTGGTCCGATCAGTGCCTGGCTTACAGGGACAGCACCTTGTCGCCGCGGGCAATCCCCGACACCCCGGTACGCGCCACCTCGAGGATGCCCACCGGCCCCATGGCCTGCAGGAAGGCATCCAGCTTGCCGGCATCGCCGGTGATCTGCACCGTGTAGAGGCTCGGCGAGACGTCGACGATCTGCGCGCGGAAGATGTCCACGGTGCGCTTGACCTCGTCGCGGGCCGCCCCCAGCGCCTTGACCTTGATCAGCATCAACTCGCGTTCGATATGGTTGCCCTCGGTGAGGTCGACCAGCTTGACCACGTCGATCAGCTTGTTGAGGTGCTTGGTGATCTGCTCGATCACCCGGTCGTCGCCCACGGTGGTGACGGTGAGGCGCGACAGGCTCGGGTCCTCGGTGGGCGCCACGTTCAGCGTCTCGATGTTGAAGTTGCGCTGAGAGAACAGCCCCACCACGCGTGACAGGGCGCCCGGTTCGTTTTCCATCAGGATCGAGATGATATGGCGCATCAGGTCCGCTCCGTCTTCGAAAGCAGCATGTCACGCATGGAGCCCAGGGGCACCTGCATCGGATAGACGTGCTCGTGAGGATCCACGGCGACGTCGAGGAACACCAGCTCGTGCTTGTCGGCAAAGGTTCTCTCCAGTGCCGGCTCGAGCTCCTCGAGCGTCTCGACCTTCAGGGCGGTGAAGCCATACGACTCGATCAGTTTCTGGAAGTCGGGCAACGACTCCATGTAGGAGTGCGCATGACGGGACTTGTAGTTGAGGTCCTGCCACTGGCGCACCATGCCCAGGGAGGCATTGTTGAGGTTGACGATCTTCACGCCGCCCCCGAACTGCTTACAGGTCGACAGCTCCTGCATCATCATCTGGAAGCTGCCCTCCCCGGTGACGCAGATCACCTGCTCGTCCGGGAAGTTCTGCTTGATGCCCATGGCCGCCGGGAAGCCGAAGCCCATGGTGCCGAGCCCCCCGGAGGTGATGAAGCGGTTGGGCTTGTCGAACTTGTAGTACTGGGCCGCGAACATCTGGTGCTGGCCCACGTCGGTGGTCACGTACGCCTCGCCGCGGGTGATCCGGCACAACGCCTCGATCACCTCCTGGGGCTTGATCGCCTCGCCGGGTTGCGACGGCTCATAGAGCTTGCCGCGGCGTTCCTCGCGCCAGCCGTCGATCTTCTGCCACCACTCGGCCAGGGCCTCGGGGTTGGCGGCCTCCTTGCCCTGCAGCAGGCTGATCATCTCGTCGATGACGCTGGCCGCCGGCCCGACGATGGGCACGTCCGCCCGCACCGTCTTGGAGACCGAACTGGGGTCGATGTCCACATGGATGATCTTGGCGGTGGGGCAGAACTTGGAGGTGTTGTTGGTCACGCGGTCGTCGAAGCGCGCGCCGATGGCGATGATCAGGTCGGCATGGTGCATCGCCATGTTCGACTCATAGGAGCCGTGCATGCCGAGCCAGCCGAGGCACTGGCGGTCGCTCTGCGGGTAGGAGCCGATCCCCATCAGGGTGGTGGTGATCGGGAAGCCCAGCCGCTTGACCAGGTCGGTCAAGCCCTCGCTGGCCCGGCCGGTGACCACGCCGCCGCCGGTGTAGAATACCGGGCGCTTGGCCTTGAGCATCAGTTCCACGGCCTTCTTGATCTGACCGGTATGCCCACGGGTGACCGGGTTGTAGGAGCGCAGCCTGACCTTCTTCGGATAGACGTACTCGTAGCGCTCGGTGGGGGCGGTCATGTCCTTGGGAATGTCCACCACCACCGGGCCGGGACGCCCGGTCGCGGCCAGGTAGTAGGCCTTCTTGAGGACTTCCGGAATCTCGGTCGGGTGCTTGATCGAGAAGCTGTGCTTCACGATCGGGCGAGTCACGCCGATGATGTCGGTCTCCTGGAAGGCGTCGTCGCCGATCAGGTGGCTCATCACCTGACCGCACAGCACCACCATCGGAATCGAGTCCATGTAGGCGGTGGCGATGCCGGTGACCGCATTGGTGGCCCCGGGGCCCGAGGTCACCAGCACCGTACCCGGCTTGCCGGAGGCCCGGGCATAGCCGTCGGCGGCATGGGTCGCGGCCTGTTCATGGCGCACCAGGATGTGCTTGACCTTGTCCTGACGGAACAAGGCGTCGTAGATGTGCAGCGCCGCGCCACCTGGATAGCCATAGATGTATTCGACGCCCTCATCCTGAAGGAAGCGGGCGATCATATCCGCGCCGGAAAGCAGTTCCACAGATGTTTCTCCCCTGGAGGTCTCGAGTGCGATCCGTGCCCGCTGATCGGGTCACGGGTTCGAGTGCGGCGGTATGCCGCTGCCGGACACGCCGGCACCTGATGCCAAACCCTGGCAAATAGCCCTGTTGGGGCCTGCACTCTCATTCGGGAACGCTGATTTATTGCTGCGCTCGACGACCCACACGGATGTGGGAAGTGCGTTGGTTCGTCGGGAACGAACCTAGCCATCTTGACCGCCGGCGGTACTCACAATCCTCATTTACTGACTTTGTAAACTCCGGTTGCTCCGTTCCGGCGACGCTCAACCTCTCGTCGCTCGCGACATAAATCAGCGGTTCCCTTCACGGCGGATCGCCGCGTCGGGGCGTTGGCCAGGTCGGGCGGTTGGCCCGGACCCGGAAGTCCTTCGGCGGGTAGAGGCCAGGTGGCCTACCCTTCGCGCGGTAATGGGGGGTCGCCCGCAGGAGTCCGCGCCCGCAATCAGGAACGCTCAAGATTCCATTAGCATCACGAAGGTGTCAACCGGAGTGGGCCCGTACGGGCCTCGCCACGGCGGTTCCGGCCGTTTCGCCGACCACGGACTATACCAAAGTCTAGGGCGATCGAGTCGCACACGGCGATCTTTGCTGCTGTAATAGCCTCTCAAGTGACACGATTCACCTGTCGTCTACGCCACACGATGAGGCCCGAACAGGCCTTGCAGCCGCCAGATGAATCGATTCACTTATTCGCCATCCCCTCGAGAGGACAATGACAATGTCGCGTATCGTGCAATGGTCGATCACCGTGGCCCTGGCCGGCTTCCTGTTCGGCTTCGACACCGCGGTGATCTCGGGCGCCGACAAGCCCATCCAGGCCCTGTGGGGCCTCAGCGACCTCCAGCATGGCCTGCTGATCATGTCGATGGCGCTGTGGGGCACCGTGCTGGGCGCCATCTTCGGCAACTGGCCCACCGACGCCCTCGGTCGCCGCGCCACCCTGATCATGATCGGCGTGCTCTACCTGGTGTCCGCCATCGGCTCAGCGGTGGTCTCGGACCCGGCGCTGTTCGCCCTCTTTCGCCTGCTCGGCGGCATCGGCGTGGGCATCTCCTCGGTGGCCGCTCCCACCTATATCTCCGAGATCGCCCCGCCGAAGTACCGCGGCTTCCTGGTCGCCATGTACCAGTTCAACATCGTCTTCGGCATCCTGATGGCGTTCATCTCGAACTACCTCATCGGTAGCCTGATGACCGAGGACGCCTGGCGCTGGATGCTTGGCATCGAGGCCGTGCCCGCCCTGCTTTACACCCTGTTGATCACGCGGGTACCGCGCAGTCCACGCTGGCTGATTCTCAAGCGCAACGACGTCGAGGAAGCCTCACGCGTGCTGCGCCTGATCAATCCCGAGGCAGACGTCGACGCGGAGATCGCCACCATTCGCGCCGCCGAGGACGACGAACGCAACGCCCACGCGCGCTTCTTCTCGCGTCGCTATCGGCTGCCGATCCTGCTGGCCTTCCTGATCGCCTTCTTCAACCAGCTCTCGGGCATCAACTTCATCATCTACTACGCCCCCCGCGTGCTCGAGGCCGCCGAACTCGGCAGTCAGGCGGCCCTGCTGTCCACCGCCGGGATCGGTGTGGTCAACCTGGTGTTCACCATGATCGGCATGTCGCTGATCGACAAGCTGGGGCGTCGGACCCTGCTCTACATCGGCTCGCTCGGCTACCTGGTCTCGCTGGTGCTGATCTCCCGGGCCTTCTTCGGCAATGCCCTGGGGGGGCTCGAGGTGCCGATGCTGCTGGCACTGTTCATCGCCGCCCACGCCATCAGCCAGGGCGCCGTGATCTGGGTATTCATCTCGGAGGTGTTCCCCAACCACGTGCGCGCCCGCGGCCAGTCCTTCGGCAGCTCGATCCACTGGATCTTCGCGGCCCTGATCACCCTGGTGATGCCCTGGGTGCTGGGCACCTTCAGCGGCGGCCCGGTCTTCGCCTTCTTCGCGGTGATGATGCTGCTGCAACTGGTGTTCGTGATGTTCCTCATGCCCGAGACCAAGAACGTCTCCCTCGAGGACCTGCAGAAGCACCTGGTCGGCGACGACGTCAGCCTGCGTCGCGTCCATCTGTCCAACGCGCGGGCCCCGACCTGATCGAATGCCCCTCACGAGGCCCCGGACGATCGGCCCGGGGCCTTTTCGTGCCCGCAAAAAAACCCGCCGGCATGGGGGACCGGCGGGCAATAGGGTTACAGGACGCAACCTGATTTCAGTGTAGCCAGTCGTCGAGCGGATGCCCGGGCGACAGCGTAACGCTTTGTGTATCAGTGATGAAACACCAGGTGATCCTCCTCCGCATCGACCCGGATGACATCGCCCGGGGCAAACTTTCCGGCCAGCAGGTCCTGGGCCAGCGGGTTCTCGATGCGGCTCTGGATCGCCCGCTTGAGCGGCCGCGCCCCGAACACCGGGTCGAAGCCCACCACGGCCAGCTGCGCCAGGGCGGCGTCGCTGACCTCGAGCGACAGGTCGTGCTCGGCCAGGCGTGACCGCAGGCGGTCGAGCTGGATGCCGGCGATGGCCTGGATCTGCTCCTGGCCGAGGGCGTGGAAGACCACCACCTCGTCGATGCGGTTGATCAGCTCCGGGCGGAAGTGGTCGCCGACCACCGCCATCACCATCTCCTTCATCTGCTCATAGTCCGCGTCGTCGCCGCCCATGCGCTGGATGATGTCCGAACCCATGTTGGAGGTCATGACGATCACGGTGTTGCGGAAGTCCACGGTGCGTCCGTGGCCGTCGGTCAGGCGGCCGTCCTCGAGCACCTGCAGCAGGATGTTGAAGACATCGGCGTGGGCCTTCTCCACCTCGTCGAGCAGCAGCACCGAGTAGGGCTTGCGGCGCACCGCCTCGGTCAGGTAACCCCCCTCCTCGTAGCCGACGTAGCCGGGGGGCGCGCCGATCAGCCGCGCCACCGAGTGCTTCTCCATGAACTCGGACATGTCGATGCGCACCATCGCCTCCTCGGTGTCGAAGAGGAAGTTGGCCAGCGACTTGCAAAGCTCCGTCTTGCCCACCCCGGTCGGGCCGAGGAACAGGAAGGAGCCGTTGGGCCGGTTGGGGTCGGCGAGCCCGGCCCGGGAGCGCCGCACGGCGTTGGCCACCGCGGTCACCGCCTCGTCCTGGCCGATCACCCGCTCGTGCAGCGCCTCCTCCATGCGCAGCAGCTTGTCACGCTCGCCCTCGAGCATCTTGGCCACCGGGATGCCGGTCCAGCGCGACACCACCTCGGCGATCTCCTCCTCGGTGACGTTGGAGCGCAGCAGCTGGTGCCTGGCGGTGTCGGCCTCGGCCTCGCTGCTCTCGGCGATCTTCTTCTCGAGTTCGGGAATCACCCCGTACTGGATCTCGGACATGCGCGCCAGGTCGCCCTGGCGACGCGCCTGCTCCAGGTCGACGCGCGCCCGGTCGAGCTCGTCCTTGAACTGGGCCGCCCCCTGGATGCTGGCCTTCTCGGCCTTCCAGATCTCGTCGAGGTCGGCGTACTCCCGTTCGAGTTCGCCGATCTGCTCCTCGAGGCTCTCCAGGCGCTTCTTCGAGGCCTCGTCGGTCTCCTTCTTGAGGTGCTCGCGTTCCATCTTCAGCTGGATCAGCCGGCGATCGAGGCGGTCCATCTCCTCGGGCTTGGAGTCGAGCTCCATGCGGATGCGCGAGGAGGCCTCGTCGATCAGGTCGATGGCCTTGTCGGGCAGCTGGCGGTCGGTGATGTAGCGGGTCGACAGCTTGGCCGCGGCGATGATCGCGCCGTCGGTGATGTCGACGCCGTGGTGCACCTCGTAGCGCTCCTTGAGGCCGCGCAGGATCGCCACGGTGTCCTCCTCGGAGGGCTCGTCGACTAGCACCTTCTGGAAGCGGCGCTCCAGGGCGGCGTCCTTCTCGATGTACTTGCGGTACTCGTCCAGGGTGGTGGCGCCCACGCAGTGCAGCTCGCCACGGGCCAGGGCGGGCTTGAGCATGTTGCCGGCATCCATCGAACCCTCGGCCTTGCCGGCGCCGACCATGGTATGCAGCTCGTCGATGAACAGGATCACCCGGCCCTCCTCCTGGGACAGTTCCTTGAGCACCGACTTCAAGCGCTCCTCGAACTCGCCGCGGAACTTGGCGCCGGCCAGCAGCGCACCCATGTCCAGCGACAGCACCCGCTTGTCCTTGAGCCCTTCCGGCACCTCGCCGTCGACGATGCGCTGGGCCAGGCCCTCGACGATGGCGGTCTTGCCCACGCCGGGCTCGCCGATCAGCACCGGGTTGTTCTTGGTGCGCCGCTGCAGCACCTGGATGGTGCGGCGAATCTCGTCGTCGCGGCCGATCACCGGGTCGAGCTTGCCACTGGCCGCCCGCTCGTTGAGATCCAGGGTGTACTTCTCCAGCGCCTCGCGCTGGTCCTCGGCGTTGGGGTCGTCGACCCGCTCGCCACCCCGCACGCTGTCGACGGCGGTTTCCAGGGCCTTGCGGGTGACGCCGGCCTGGGTCAGCAACCTGGTCACCGCCTGGCCCATCTCCAGCGCCGCCAGCAGTACCAGCTCGCTGGCGATGTACTGGTCGCCGCGCTTCTGGGCCTCGCGATCGGTGAGGTTGAACAGCTTGACCAGGTCGCGGGAGGGCTGCACCTCGCCGTCGAACTGGGCGACCCTGGGCAGGTCGTCGAGGTGCCCCACCAGCCCATCGCGCAGCCGGGCGGCGTCGCCACCGGCCTTCTGCACCAGTGCCTTGACGCCGGTATCGCGGGCATCGAGCAGCGCCAGCAGCAGGTGGCCGGGCTCGAGCTGGTTGTGGCCACGGCCCACGGCCAGGGACTGGGCATCGGCCACGGCGTTCTGCAGCTTGGCGGTGAACTTGTCGAAACGCATGCGCTTTCCTCCATCGGGGTGGCGACGCGTTCGGACACGCCGCTCGTCCCTGTCGATTCGTCTTGACACACTCAATGGAGTCAGGGTGGGCCGCTTTCAAGGCGGCTGCCGGGGAAAGCGGATGCGGGTTGATGTAAATCAAGTTCAGTGAGAGAGCGGCGCCGGGACAGCCGCGCCTTCGATCGGTACCACGTTGGCCTATCTTAGCCAGATCACACTGGCCATCCGCCCGGTCTTGCCGTCGTCGCGGCGGTGGGAATAGAAGCGCGGCTCGCAGGCGGTGCAGAAGTGCCCGCCGCTGATGTGCGAGACGCCCAGTCGCTCGAGGCGCAGGCGCGCCAGCTTGTAGAGATCGGCCATGTAGTGGCCGAGCCGGTAAGGACTGGGTTCGAAGGCCTCGGCCGTCTCGGGGTGCACGCCGACGAAGGCCCGCTGCACCTCTGGACCGACCTCGAACTGGGCATTGGAAATGGCCGGACCGAGCCACGCCAGCACCTCGTCAGGCGGGACGCCGAGGGCGGCCACCGAGGCCTCGAGCACGCCCCCGGCCAACCCGCGCCAGCCGGCATGGGCCACCCCCACCCGCTGCCCGCGGCGATCACAGAAGAACACCGGCAGGCAGTCGGCGGTGAGCACCACGCAGGCGTGCCCCTGGTCGAAGGCCACCGCGGCATCGGCCTCGGGCGGCTCGGCCGAGTAGCGTTGCTGGACCCGGGCGCCATGGACCTGGTTCAACCACAGCAGTGGCCGCTCGTCCTTGAGCTCCTTCTGCAGCAGGCGTCGGCACAGGGCCACATGCGCCTCGTTGTCGCCGACATGCCCGGCCGGATTGAAGGCGGCGAAGTCGTCCTGGCTGGGGCCGGTCTCCCGGGTGGTGACGAAGGCCCCCACGGTGGCGGGGGCCGGCCAGTCGGGCAGGATCAGGGTCGGACGCAGGTCCGGGGCATCGCTCATTGCGGGGTCCTCAACGCATGGTCTCGACGTCGTCGCGGAGGTAGTCGAGCAGCAACAGGATGTCATCCGGCAGCGGCGCGCGGAAGGTCAGGGTCTCGCCGGAACCGGGGTGGACGAAGGCCAGCTTGCGGGCGTGCAGCGCCTGGCGGGGAAACTCGCGCAGCAGCGTCTTCAGCGCCTCGCCGGCGCCAGCCGGCAGCTTGAGCCGCCCACCGTAGACGGGGTCACCCACCAGCGGATAGCGCAGGTGCGCCAGGTGCACGCGAATCTGATGGGTGCGACCGGTCTCGAGCCGGCAACGCACATGGGTATGGGCGCGAAAGCGTTCCACCACCCGGTAGTGGGTCACCGCCGGCTTGCCGGAGGCATTCACCGCCTGGCGCTTGCGATCACGCGGGTGGCGACCGATGGGCGCGTCCAGGGTGCCGCCGGCGGTCATCACCCCCACCGAGACCGCATCGTACTCCCGCGATACCGTGCGCGCCTGGAGCTGCTCCACCAGCGCGGTCTGCGCCGCCAGGGTCTTGGCCACCACCATCAAGCCGGTGGTGTCCTTGTCGAGCCGGTGCACGATGCCGGCCCGTGGCACGGCCGCCAGCGCCGGGCAGTGGTAGAGCAGCGCATTGAGCAGGGTGCCATCGGGGTTGCCCGCGGCCGGGTGAACCACCAGCCCCGCCGGCTTGTCGATCACCAGCACCTCGTCGTCCTCGAAGACCACCTCCAGCGGGATCTCTTCGGCTTCGAAACGGGTATCGTCCTCGATCTCGGCCAGCAGTTGCAGCCGCTCGCCACCGTAGACCTTGTCCCTGGGCCTGGCGGGGCTGCCGTCGACGGTCAGGGCGCCGTTCTTGATCCAGCCCTTGAGACGCTCCCGTGAAAAATCGGTGAACAGTTCGGCAGCGGCCTGGTCTAGACGCAGGCCGGCCATGCCATCGGGAACGCGTTGCTGTGCTTCCAGGGTCTGGGACATGAGCGAGAGAGAGGCCCGTATGCAGATGGCGGAAAGGGTTCGGCGGCGGCGCCTGTCGCGCAGGATGACTGCGTTTTGCCGCGCGGTGCTTTATAGTGAGCGAGTTTGCGGCCGATTCTAGCACGGCCAATCCGGGTTGTTTGATACGAGGATCACGATGCGCGTTTTCACCACCCCTGCCCGCCTGGCCGCCCTGCTGCTGGCCACGACCCTGCTGGCCGGCTGTGCCAGCAATGGTGCCCAGGAAGAAGAGGAAGACGAGTTTGCCGGCGTCGCCGAGCGCGAGCTCTACGAAGAGGCCCGTGAATCCCTGGATCGCGGCCGCTACCCCACGGCGATCTCCCGGCTGGAGGCCATCGACACCCGCTTCCCGTTCGGCAACCACGCCGAGCAGGCCCAGCTGGAGCTGATCTACGCCTATTACGAGACCAGCGACTGGGAGGCCACTCGCGCCGCCGCCAGCCGCTTCATCCGCCTGCACCCCAGCCACCCCCAGGCCGACTACGCCCTCTACATGCGCGGCCTGGCCGCCTGGCAGGCCGGACGCTTCAGCCTCGAACGGCTGCGCCTGATCGACATCTCCAAGCGTGACCTGGGGGCCTCGCGGGACGCCTATACCGACTTCCGCGAACTGGTCAACCTCTACCCCGACAGCGAGTACGCCCCGGATGCCGAGCAGCGCATCGTCTACCTGCGCAACCTGATGGCCCGTCACGAGCTGCACGTGGCCGACTTCTACCTGCGCAAGGGGGCCTTCCTCGCCGCCGTGGAACGCGGCCGCTGGGTGGTAGAGAACTACCCGGAAACCGAAGCCACCCGCGATGCCCTGGCGGTGATGGTGGAGGGCTACCTCGGCCTGGAGATGCGCGACCGGGCCCGTGAGGTGCTGACCGTGCTGCTCGAGAACGCACCACGCCACGAACAGCTGCGCGGGCGCACCTTCGCGCCGAAGCATGTCAGGGCGCAATCGCTCTCGGCCTGATCGCTGGCAACCACGACAACGACCGGCGCCGCCCCAGAGGGCGGCGCCGGTTTTTTTCTTCAAGCTTACGGCCTCAGGCTTCCCGCTCTCATTCCCCCGGCTGCCAGCCGTTGACGATGGGGTAACGGCGGTCGCGGCCGAAGCCGCGCGGGGTGACACGCACGCCCACCGGGGCCTGGCGACGCTTGTACTCGCAGCGGTCGACCAGCTTGACCACCTTGTAGACGTCGTCGCGCGCGAAGCCGGCCTCGATGATCGCCTCGGCACTCATGTCGCCCTCGATGTAGCGCACCAGGATGGCGTCGAGCACGTCGTAATCGGGCAGCGAATCGCTGTCCTGCTGGTCCGGTGCCAGCTCGGCGGAGGGCGGCCGCTCGATGACCCGCTGAGGGATAGCCGGTGACTGGGTGTTGCGCCAGCGGGCCAGGCGGTACACCCAGGTCTTGTAGACATCCTTGATGGCGTTGTAGCCGCCCACCATGTCGCCGTAGAGGGTCGCGTAGCCCACCGCCATCTCGCTCTTGTTGCCGGTGGTGAGCACCATCAGGCCCTTCTTGTTGGAGATCGCCATCAGCAGCACGCCGCGGCAGCGCGACTGCAGGTTCTCCTCGGTGGTGTCGCGCTCGGTGCCGGCAAAGCTCTCGGCGAGGGTCTCCATGAACGCCTCGACCATCGGTTCGATGGGCAGCACCTCGTAGCCGACGCCGAGCAGCTTCGCCTGTTCGGCGGCGTCCTCCTTCGAGATGTCCGCCGTGTAGCGATAGGGCATCATCACCGCCTGCACGCGCTGCGGGCCCAGGGCATCCACGGCGATGGCCAGCGACAGGGCCGAGTCGATGCCGCCGGACAGCCCCAGCACCACGCCCTCGAAGCCGCTCTTGTTGACGTAGTCACGCAGCCCCGTGACCAGCGCGCAGTAGAGGTTCTCTTCCGGCGCCACCTCGGGGTCGGTCTCGCCCGGCCGGGGCACCCACTCGCCCTTCTGGTGCACGAACTGCACCGGCATCAGGCCCACCGCCCAGTGGGGCGCCTGCACGCACAGCTCGCCCCTGGCATCCACGCAGGCCGACCCCCCATCGAACACCAGCTCGTCCTGGCCACCGATCATGTTGACGTAGACCAGCGGGCGCGCCGCCTCGGCGGCACGCTCCTTGAGCAGGCGCAGGCGCTCCTCGGGCTTGTCCTGGTGGAAAGGCGAGGCGTTGAGACTGATCAGGATGTCGGCACCGGCATCGCGGGCCTGGCGCACCGGCGCCTCGTCCCAGATATCCTCGCAGATCAGGAGCCCCAGCTTCGCCCCCTTGTGGTCGATCACCAGCGGCTGGGTGCCCGCGGCGAAGTAGCGCTGCTCGTCGAACACCTGATAGTTGGGCAGCGCCTGCTTGGCATACTCGCCGAGCCATTCGCCGTTGTAGAGCGCGCCGGCCAGGTTCCAGAGGTGTCCCTCGCGGCGACCGGGGTAGCCGACGATCACCAGCACATCACGCACCACCTTCTCGGCCATGCGGGTACGGGCATGGCGCAGGCGGCTCTCCATGGCGGGTCGCAGCAGCAGGTCTTCCGGCGGATAGCCGGTCAGGAACAGCTCGGGCAGCACCACGATGTCGGCACCATGCTCGATGCGGGCCTCGCGCACCGCCTCGATGGCACGGTCGGTATTGCCGGGAATGTCCCCGACCAGCGGGTCCAGCTGAGCCATCACCAGCGTCAGGTCTTGCATGGGCGTAGAAATCTCTCGAGAATCCGTGGATACCTCCATTGTCCCGCAAGGGCGGCCGAGTGGCAAAGGCGGCCGCCCTTCATCAGGGAGTCTCACAAAGGATGAACCTGTTGCTCATTCGCCTGATCATTTTCGCCGTGCTGTTCTTCGCCGGCCTCAAGCTCTACCGCATGTACCGGGAGTGGAAGCTCGAACGCCAGGAACTGCTCGAGGATGACGAACGGCAGGAGGGCAACCAGATGGTGCGCTGTACCTGGTGCAAGGTCCATGTGCCGGAAAACGAGGCGCTGCGCGAGAAGGAGGAGTGGTTCTGCTGCAGCGCCCATCGTGACAAGTATCTGGAAGAGCAGAAGTCCGAGTAGCGCTATCGCGCCACTCGATAGGGCGCCGGATCGAGAATCGGCTCGCGCCCCAGCAGCAGATCCACCAGCACCCGGGTCGAGGCCGGGGCCAGCACCAGGCCGTTGCGGTAATGCCCGGCGTTCACGCTCAGGTTATCCACCCCCGGTACTGTGCCGATGAAGGGCACGCCGTCCGGCGAACCGGGACGCAACCCCGCCCAGTGGTGCTCCACCTCACAGTCGGCCAGCGCCGGGATGATCGTCACCGCGCTATGCCAGAGGGATTCCCGGGCCTCGCTCGTCGCGCTCTTGTCGAAGCCGCACTCTTCCAGGGTAGAGCCGGCCAGCACCCGGCCATCGGCCCGGGGAATCACGTAGCGCCCGTCCATCAACACCACCCGCTTTACCAGCCCCGGCGGCGCCTTGAACAGGATCATCTGCCCCTTCACCGGACGCACCGGCAGCCGGACATCGACCCGCTCGAGCAGGCCCGCCGCCCAGGCGCCGCCGCAGACGATCACCTGCCCCCCCGAGACCCCCCCGGAAGCGGTACGCACCGCGCTGATCCGCCCGCCGGCCCACTCGAAACCGGTGACCTCGCACTGCTCGCGCAGGGTGACCCGGGGCATGGCAGCCAGCCGAGCGCGCAGCGCCCGCACCAGCCGCGGGTTGCGAATGCTGCCCAGGGTCGGCATCCACAGCGCCTCGGCAAGCCCCGGGGCCGCCTGCGGCTCCTTGGCGTAGAGGAAGTCCGCATCGACCCGCTCGAGCGGCTTGCCCACGTCCCGCGCCCAGGCCATGGCGCGCGCTTCGTCATCGACCCGCAGGTAGAGCAGCCCCTTCTGGCGGTACTCCGGATCGATGCCGGTCTCCTCCAGCAGGCGCAGCGCCAGCTCGGGGTAGCTGCCCTCCGACCAGGTGGAGAGCCGCGAGATCGGCGCGCTGTAGCGCCAGGGATAGAGCGGCGAGACGATGCCGCCGCCGGCCCAGGAGGCCTCGCGACCGCAGTCGCCACGTTCGAGAAGGGTCACCGAATGGCCGGCATCGGCCAGTTGCAGCGTCGTCATCATGCCGATGACGCCGCCACCCACGACAAGGAATTCACTCACAGGCATTGTCCGAAATGGCTTACAGAGAGGCTCGGTAGCTTGGCTAAGCTTTGTCTGAAAAGTCGGCGAGCGATGACCAGACAAGGCAAAAATTGGCGAAAAGACGGAGTTTACGCAGTGTAAATGAGTACTTTGAGCCAATTTTTAACGCCGTATGGTCGAGCGCAGGCAGTTTTCAGACAAAGCGTAGGGTGAAGTGACCACCCCAGGGAAGAAATCTCTCCAGGAGGGAGCCATGCGCCCCGTCACCGCGCGCGCCTTGTACCTTACCGGCAAGCGAGAGCCGCTGGCAAAGCACCGCCAGCGCGGCCTGACGCTGATCGAGCTGGTCGTCGCCATCGCCGTGCTCGTCATCCTGGTCACCTGGGCCATCCCCGGCTTCCAGAACTTCACCGCCCGCAACGAGGTCGCCGCCGAGGTCCTGCGCCTCAAGAGCGCCCTGGCCATAGCGCGCAACACCGCCATCACGCGGCGCACCACCATCGCCGTCTGCCCGGTGGCCTCTGCCGAAGCCGCCCATTGCGAGCTGGGCGACTGGTCGCTGCCGCTGGCGATCGTGGAGGGAAATACCTCGAACACAAGCCTCCAGGACGCGACGCTGCTGCGTCTTCTGGAAGGCACCGACGGCCCGGCCATCACCTTCAACCGCGACCAGCCGGTGCGCTACCAGGCCACCGGCTGGTCAAGAGGACACAACGGCACCTTCACCATTTGCGGGGGAAATGGTGCAGGCGCGAGGGTGATCGTCAACAATATGGGGCGGGTGAGAATAGCGAAAAACGACGGCAAGTCCGAATGCTGAAATGAAAAATCAGACACACACCACCTATCAAAGATATGGCCCCACTTTTCTAAGTATCAACGACCCTTTCTCTCCAGCCGTTCCTAACAATCCCAGAAGGAACCGAGTCCACCACGATGTCAGAATTAGATATAAAAGTAAAGCCACCGTTAAGGGTCATATCGCCTCCCGACACCATAGAGCCACCAATTATCGAACTGCCGTTCTGGGTCATTTTTCCGTCTGCCCAAAAAACACCATAAGCATCATTCTGACCATTAAACTCAATATTCCCAGTCGCAAATATCCCAACATCCACGGACTCACTATCACTCAAGTTTGAGGAGCCATTATGATCAACATCTCCATCAGCAAAAAAAGTGGCATTATTAAAACTCCCTGACAGGACAAGCTTTCCAGGGCAAAAGTAAGTCACCCCTTGAAGATCTCCACTCCCATCAAAATTACACCCCTGATTAGCACCACTCCCCGTAATGGAAAGAATTACAAACTGCTCGCTCTCCTCGATGTCGTAAACCCCTCCCTCGTCAAAGAAATCTCGCACAGATGGAACTTCGACGCTATCTGCACCAGAAGTCACGGTGACATTCTCATACTCTCCCTCATACTTTTCATCCCCAATAGACGCACTTCCAGATGCGGATATATTCGAAGTACTAGAGGCATCGACATCTAGGCTTACATTGCCGTTGGCGTGCACATCGCCAAACAAAGTAGCCCCACCATTAACCCTAATATTTGAGTCAGAAAGCATTCCCTGACCGAAGGCAGGGAGAAGCTCGCTCCTGAAATCCACTTCTATAGTTCTTGAACCGTTCCCAGCACCGAAAAACCCAGTGACCAACAACACCAGCCGGTCATCAAACTCGCGGCAACCTACGCTGTATCGATACCCAAGACTGGTAGACTGATCCTGGTCATAAACAATTTGGACATCCTCATCCCATTCATCTGGAAGGGCATAATCAACCCCCGAATCACACGTCGATATGAAATCCAAATTTCCCACACCCTGCAAAGAATAAATATCATTATCGGACGCACCATACTCCGCCGCCATGAGGGCTTGCGTAGAAGAACGGTAATTACCTGACATCGACTCTTCCAGCCTGGCGCTTTGAAAACTGGACAGCCCCAGCATCAGCGCCATCACTAGCATTACCAGTGTGACGACAAGCACTGCCCCTCGTTGTTTACCTTGCGTCTTCACGCCCCCTCCCCGCATGCGCCTCGTCATGCACAGTGACTCAAAATCCAGAGAGAATCTCTTCGCGCCTGGCAACCACAAAATTGAAGACTGCATTATTTGCAGCCTCCCCACTCATCGTCGCGAAATCCACCCCCACTTCGACGAAAAGGGGATCCCCTCCGTCGAACCGCAAATCGACGACACCCTCTATTAGCGCCTCGGGGCCAGACGCCCCTCCCCCTAAGCACTGAACCTGAATCATGACCGAGGAATTGTCTTCGTCGAACGTATAGTCCACTTGGCTCAAGTCATCCCCGGGGCAGTAGGGGTCATTGGGCCGCACACCAGGATCATACTCCAAGGTCAGCGTCGAGCCGTCAGCGTCAACGCCCGAGGCCGTTCTGATATCGAGGGAAACGAGATCCGTCAGGTAGCGCAGCGATTCCTGGCGCAGCGCCAGCTCTGCCAGCCGGTCGTAGGACTGCTTCCCCATCAGGAAAAGCTGGCCCGCCCCCAGTACGATGATCAGCCCGATCACCAGCGCCACCATAAGCTCCACCAGGGTGAAGCCTGCCATTCGATTACCCATTCGTACTGGCTGCTTCATGGCGCCGCCCCCGGCAGCCGCACGACATAGACGAGAGACGAGACGTCTTCCCCATCGAAGCGGGCATCGTCCCAGGCCACCGTAACCGTATATTCACAGCCAGTGGCCATCACAGGGGAATCAACACCCAAGCCTCCCAGGTAAACGCCCCATACGGTTCCCCAATCGTTGATATCATCGATGTCATCTGCCGACGGACACTCCCCTCCTGATTTGCCCAGCGCCACCCAGAGCCGCTCCACCGCATCCTGGGCGGCCAGCGTCGCCACGGAACGCTGATAGGCCACATGGGCACTCTGCATTGCCTTGAGCTGCATGGCCGCCACGCCCAGCAGGCCGAGCGACAGCACCAGCACCGCAATCAGCGCCTCGAGCAGGGTAAATCCCTGGGATGAAAGCCTGCTCATGGAAGTCCCCTTGGTCACTTTCATCCTCGCCCTAGTCGGGAATGGTATCCGTCTTGCTGACCCGCCCCGTCAGGCCAATCTCGATCCCGCTGACCCTATCGCCACCGCCCCAACTCACGGCGAGGGTGCACCCGGTCCAGCCGGTGCAGTTGTCCCGCCTGCCGAGAGGGTTGAACGCCACGGAGCCAGATGTCACAGCGGTGCGATCATCCCGAGCCACCCGTCTTCTCATGACATCGCTCGTACTATCGGCTGGATAAACGCGGTACTCCCATGGTGACTCGCTGGTAATCGCGAAAACGACGCTCTCGCGCCGCTTGGCGGCTTCGCTCCGGGCGAAATTCAGCCCGGCCAGAATCTCGTTATGATCAGCCGACAGCCGGTTGGTCGCCATCATGCCTTGGAACCCCGGAACGGCGATGGTGGCCAGGATGACGGCAACCGAGAGCGTGACCAGCAGCTCAATTAGAGTGAACCCTCTCGGTTTCATGGCATCACCAGCAAGCCGCTGGCCCCCTGACTCCTTGGTGGTTAAGGGTAAGGCTCGCCGAACACCCATCTTCCTCTGACGTGCTTGCCTCCAGGTCAAAGCCCCCACCACTATTGGTTATGGTTGCATCAATAGAATAAATGCCATCAGGCGATGTTGTTGCATATGCGCAGCCAGTATAAGAAGCCTGTACCGTGTAACAGCGTTCTAACTGCTGTGCGGCCTCCATCAGTCCAGCATGTGCATCGGTACGCTTGGCCCGCTCCACGTACCCTGTGTAGCTGGGATAGGCGATCGAGGCGAGAATCCCGATCACGGCTACCGCAATCATCAGTTCGATGAGCGTGAAGCCGGCGGCTCGCCGGGTGGTGCCTGAGGGGGCCTGGGGCCTGCGTCGGGTGCTCTGCTCGGTCACGCGGCGCGTCTCCATGGTGTCGTTACATTTGGTTTCAGTATGTATCAAGAAACTCATTCTCGATAGGGCACGGGACCAAAAAAGCCGGGCCTGAGCCCGGCTTTCCTGCCTTGCGGTCCTTGAGGCTCCAGCGACAGCCGGTTAGCAGCCACTCGCCCTGCAGTCTAGTCGCTGGCGATCACCCGCTCACGCAGCTCCCGCGGCATCGAGAAGGTGATGGTCTCGGCGCGGCCATCGAGCTCCTGCGGGGCCGCGGCGCCGAGTGCCTGCAGCCGCTCGATCACTCCCTGCACCAGCACCTCGGGGGCACTGGCCCCGGCGGTCACGCCCACGGCCGTCACCCCGTCCAGCCAGGCGGCATCGATCTGCTCGGCGCTGTCGATCAGGTAGGCCGGGGTGCCGACCCGCTCGGAGAGTTCGCGCAGCCGGTTGGAGTTGGAGCTGTTGGGGCTGCCCACCACCAGCACCAGGTCGCTGCCGGCGGCCAGTTCCCGCACCGCATCCTGACGGTTCTGGGTGGCGTAGCAGATATCGTCATTGCGTGGCCCCTGGATCTCGGGAAACCTGGCACGCAACGCCTCGATCACCCGGGCGGTGTCATCCATGGACAGGGTGGTCTGGGTGACGAAGGCGAGTCGACTCGCCTCCTTGACCTCGAGCCGTTCGACGTCGGCCTCGTCCTCCACCAGGTAGATGCGGCCGCCATGGGAAGTGTCGTAGCGCCCCATGGTGCCCTCCACCTCGGGATGGCCCTCGTGGCCGATCAGGATGCACTCCTGGCCACGCCGGGCGTAGCGCAGCACCTCCATGTGCACCTTGGTGACCAGCGGGCAGGTCGCGTCGAAGACACGCAGCCCGCGGCGGTCGGCCTCTTCCTGCACGGCACGCGAGACGCCGTGGGCGGAGAAGATCACGATGACGTCGTCGGGCACCTCATGGAGTTCCTCGACGAACACCGCGCCGCGCTGGCGCAGGGTATCGACCACGAAGCGGTTGTGGACCACCTCGTGGCGCACGTAGATCGGCGGGCCGAAGACATCGAGGGCGCGGTTGACGATCTCGATGGCACGGTCGACGCCGGCGCAGAAACCACGGGGATTGGCCAGCTTGATCTGCAAAGAATTAGCTTGCATGGTTGCCTTGCCTTGATGCTCAACGCACCGGTAACGAATTGCGGGCGCCGGGGTGGGCCCCTATGGGGTCAGACCCCAACCGAATCATCATGTCTGTCGCAGTGCCACTTACCCAGCCTGACCGACTCCGCCGGGGTCTGACCCCTTGAGTGGGTCGCCTCCACCAGGGCGCCTGTCGGCGCCAATCGCCCAGCGGAGCTGGGCTCCTACAGTGAGCCTGGTCGACTCGGCATCCGCTCAGTGGGTCGTGGCGGGCTTCACGTCGATCACTTCCACCTCGAAGGTCAGGGTACGCCCCGCCAGCGGATGATTGAAGTCCACTTCCACCTGGTCGTCGTCGATGCGGGTGATCACGCCGGGCAGTTCGCCGCCGGCGGCATCGGCGAAGGACATTACCATCCCCACTTCCGGTTCATCGCTCTCGAAGTCGTCGCGCTTGAGCAGCTGGATGTTCTGCGGATTGTGCTGGCCGAAGGCGTGCTCCGGGGTGATCTCGAAGCTGCCGGTGTCCCCGTCGGTCAGCCCCTTGAGCGGTGCCTCGAAGCCCGGCGGCAGGTTGCCGTCGCCGACCTGGAAGGTGGCGGGCGCCTTGTCGCGGGTGGAGTCCACCACGGTGCCGTCTTCCAGCCTGAGGGTGAAGTGCAGGGTCACTTCCATGCCCTCGTCGATACGATGCCCCTGTGACTGTTGGTCGCTCATTGCGTTCTCTCGAAACTCGCGGGTTGCCGCCTGATCCCTCTCATGGGACGCCGCAACCGTGAATGAATTCGCTCTGCGGGGCGTGTCGTGGCCGCCGCTAGCCCTGGCGCCGCCGTGCCCGGCGCCGCTCGCCGATGGTGGACTCCCAGATCAGCCCGATGGCCCCCAGGGTGATGCCGATGTCCGCCACGTTGAAGGCCGGGTAGTACCAGCCGGCGACGTGGAAGGAGAGGAAGTCGACCACATGGCCGTGTACCAGGCGATCATAGAGGTTGCCCAGGGCACCACCGATGATCAGCGCCAGCGACGCGGCGAGCAGCTTCTCGTCGGCCTTGAGCCGCGTCATCCAGATCGTCAGGCCGATGCTGGCCCCCACCGCGATCACGGCGAAGAACCAGCGCTGCCAGCCGGGGTGGCCGGCCAGGAAGCTGAAGGCCGCACCGGTGTTGTGCAGCAGCGTCAGGTTGAAGAACGGCAGCACTTCCACCGGCTGGGCATAGCTCAGCAGGCCGGCGGCCAGCGCCTTGGTGCCCAGGTCGAGCACGATCACCGCCGCGGCCAGCCATAGCCAGCGCAGCGGGCGGTGCAGGGGTTCCACCTGGGTATCCTTCCGGGGCTCTCGCTTGCCGCTCACGCTCAGTTCGCCTCTCTCGGCCATCTCATCGACTCATGCAAAGTGTCGGGTTTCGCCGGGACCTTCCGGCAGGTTGCTGATGCAGCGCCCGCACAGGTCGGGGTGCTCGCCGTGCGACCCCACATCCTCGCGATGGTGCCAGCAGCGCTCGCACTTCTTGTGTGCGCTCGCCGCCACGGCCACCTTCAGGCCGTCGAGGTCGGTGGCTTCGGCGGCCTGGCCGTCGGCGAGCGGTGCCAGGTGCACCTCGCTGGTCAGCATCACGAAGCGCAGCTCGTCGCCCAGCTTGGCCAGGGTCGCCCGCAGCTCGTCGTCGACGAACAGCGTCACCTCGGCGGCCAGGCTGCCCTTGATGGTCTTGGCGTTGCGGGCGTCCTCCAGGCACTTGTTCACCGCCTGCTTGACCTCGAGCACCTGCTCCCAGAAGTCGCGCCCCATCTCGGCACCGTCCGCCAGGGTCGAGAGCCCGCCATAGTAGGTCTCGAGCAGCACGCTGTCGCCGCGCTTGCCGGGGATGTTCTCGAAGATCTCCTCGGCGGTGAACGACAGGATCGGCGCCACCCAGCGCGACAGAGCTTCCACCACCTGGTAGAGCGCGGTCTGGGCACTGCGGCGCGCCACCGACTCGGCCTGGGTGGTGTACTGGCGATCCTTGATCACGTCCAGGTAGAAGCCACCCAGCTCGCGGGCACAGAAGCCGTGCACCTGCTGGTAGACGTCGAGGAAGCGATACTCCTCATAGGCGCGCTCGATGCGGGCCTGGAGCTGGGCGGCGCGGTCGACCACCCACTGGTCCAGCGCCAGCATGTCGTCGAAGGCCAGGGCGTCGCGCTCGGGATCGAAGCCGTTGAGGTTGGCGAGCAGGAAGCGCGCGGTGTTGCGGATGCGACGGTAGACGTCGGCGGTGCGCTTGAGGATCTCGTCGGAGACCGCCATCTCGCCGGCGTAGTCGGTGGAGGCGACCCACAGGCGCAGGATATCGGCGCCGAGCTTGTCCATCACCTCCTGGGGGGCCACCACGTTGCCCACCGACTTGGACATCTTGCGGCCATGGGCGTCCACGGTGAAGCCGTGGGTCAGCAGGCCGCGATACGGCGGGTGGCCGTCGATGGCGCAGCCGGTCAGCAGCGAGGAGTGGAACCAGCCGCGGTGCTGGTCGGAGCCCTCCAGGTAGAGGTCGGCCCGCGGCCCCTGGTCGTGGCCGTGGGGGTGGGAGCCGCGCAGCACGTGGCGGTGGGTGGTGCCGGAGTCGAACCAGACGTCCAGGGTGTCGGTGACCTTGTCGTAGTCGGCGGCCTCCTCGCCCAGCAGCTCGGCCGGGTCGAGACGGAACCAGGCGTCGATGCCCTCGACCTCGACGCGCTGGGCGGCCCGCTCCATCAGCTCGACGGTGCGCGGATGCAGCTCGCCGGTGGCCTTGTGCAGGAAGAAGGGGATCGGTACGCCCCAGTTGCGCTGGCGCGAGATGCACCAGTCCGGGCGGTTGGCGATCATGGCATGCAGGCGCGCCTGGCCCCAGGCCGGGGTGAAGCGGGTCGCCTCGATGCCCTCCAGCGCCTTTTCCCGCAGGGTCTTGCCGTCCTTGCCCTCGATGTCCATGCCCACGAACCACTGGGCGGTGGCCCGGTAGATCACCGGGGTCTTGTGGCGCCAGCAGTGCATGTAGCTGTGGGTGATGGTCTTGTGGGCCAGCAGCGCCCCGACCTCGGCGAGCTTCTCGACGATCCGCGGGTTGGCCTTCCAGATCAGCTGGCCGCCGAAGTACGGGAGGTCGTCGGCGTAGACGCCATCGCCCTGCACCGGGCTCTTGATCTCGCTGAAGTCCATGCCGTGGGCACGGCAGGTGACGAAGTCGTCGACGCCGTAGGCCGGGGCCGAGTGGACGATGCCGGTGCTGCCGACCTCGGACTCGACGTAGTCGGCCAGGTAGACCGGCGACAGGCGGTCATAGAAGGGATGGCGGAAGGTGACGCCGTCGAGCCGCTCGCCGGTGGCGGTGGCGATGATCTCGCCCTCGAGCCCGAAGCGCTCGAGGCACGACTCCACCAGCTCCTCGGCGAGCACCAGCAGCCGTTCGCCGGCATCGACCAGGGCGTAGGTGAACTCGGGGTGGACGTTCAGCGCCTGGTTGGCCGGCACGGTCCAGGGGGTGGTGGTCCAGATCACGATGGCGGCGGGCTTGGGCAGCGCCTCCAGGCCGAAGGCGGCGGCCAGCCCGGCCTCGTCGGCGGCCGGGAAGGCCACGTCGATGGCATCGGACTGCTTGTCGGCGTACTCCACCTCGGCCTCGGCCAGGGCCGAGCCGCAGTCGAAGCACCAGTTGACCGGCTTGAGGCCCTTGAAGACGAAGCCCGCCTCGACCATGTCGGCGAGCGCACGGATCTCGCCGGCCTCGTTGGCGAAGTCCATGGAGCGGTAGGGGTTGCCCCAGTCGCCGACCACCCCCAGGCGCACGAAGTCACTCAACTGCGCCTGGATCTGCTCGCCGGCGTACTCGCGGCACAGCGCGCGGGCGCGCTCGGGGGCGAGGTGCTTGCCGTGGGTGGTCTCCACCTTGTGCTCGATGGGCAGGCCGTGGCAGTCCCAGCCCGGCACGTAGGGGGCATCGAGCCCGGCCAGGTTCTTCGACTTGACGATGATGTCCTTGAGGATCTTGTTGACGGCGTGACCGATATGGATGCTGCCGTTGGCGTAGGGAGGGCCGTCGTGCAGCACGAACAGTTCCCGCCCCCGGCGCTCCTCGCGCAGGCGATGGTAGAGATCCAGCTTGTCCCACTGGGCCAGCCGCTCGGGCTCACGCTTGGGCAGCATGCCGCGCATGGGAAAGTCGGTTTCTGGCAGGTTCAGAGTGTGCTTGTAGTCGCTCATATCCTGGGGGTCAGCCGTCGTCGTGGTCGGCGGGCAGGCCCGCCGAGGAATCGGAAATCACGGCCTCGCGCGCCAAGGGCGCCGATGCCAGAGGAAGGGTGTCGTCCGCCGCCTGCTCGCCGGCGGCAGCGTGTTCGAGAAAGTACCGCCGCGCACGCTGCAGGTCGGTGCCGATCTGATGCTTGAGGGCGTCGAAATCCGCGAACTTCACCTCGCCGCGCAGCTTGGCGCAGGGGAAGACCGTCAGTCGCTGGCCGTAGAGGTCGCCATCGAAATCGAACAGGTGCACCTCCAGCACGGGGCGCTGACTCCCCAGGGTGGGACGCCAGCCGATGTTGCCCACGCCGCGCAGGCGACGGCCGTCGGGCAGCTCGCCGATCACCGCATAGACGCCCTGCAGCGCCAGCGGCCGGGGCGGCTGGGGCAGGTTGGCGGTGGGCACGCCGATGGTGCGGCCGAGCTGCTGGTCGGGCACCACCCGGCCGCCCAGGCGGTAGGGGCGCCCCAGCATGCGCGCCGCGCCGCTGAAGTTGCCGCTGGCCAGCAGGGTGCGCACCCGGCTGCTGGAGACGCGCTCGTCGTCGAGGGTGAAGGTGCGGGTGTGCTCGACGCTGAAGCCCCGCGCCTCGCCCACCTCGGTGAGCAGGTGGAAGTCGCCGCGGCGGTCGCAGCCGAAGCGGAAGTCGTCGCCCACCACCAGGTGGCGCACGCCCAGGCCGTCGATCAGCACCCGGTCGATGAATTCCTCGGCGGTCAGGCTGCGCAGGGCGTCGTTGAACGGCAGGCAGAGGATGCGCTCGACGCCGGCCTCGACCAGCAGGCGCACCTTCTCGCGCAGGCGGGTCAGCCGCGGCGGGGCCTGGTCACCGGCGAAGAACTCGCGGGGCTGGGGCTCGAAGACCACCACCGTCACCGGCAGGCCGAGCACGGCGGCCTGCTCGCGGCACTGGTCGAGGATCGCCTGGTGGCCGCGGTGCACCCCATCGAAGTTGCCGATGGTGGCCACGCAGCCGCGATGCTCCTCGCGCAGATTGTGCAGTCCTCGAATCACTCGCATGGGAATCGCCACGGGCCCCGTAGAGGTTGGAACATGTAAAGTGCAGGATTATACCGGACAGCCGGTCCCTTGACAGCCGCGGCCGGTTGGTCTTTGCCCTGCGCCGCTCCCGGGCCGACCTAAGGCACCACGGGATAGCCATTGGCATCCAGCGCCATGCCCTCGAAACCGAACCCGTAGGGGCCGAGGGCCCCGACCTCCAGGCGCCAGCGATTGTCGCGGCCGAAACGCACGGCCTGCATCATGCCGGCCAGGTCCAGGCGCCAGGCCTCGCCCTCGCGAACGAAGAAGTACGGCGGGCAGCGGCGCTCGGCCACGGGGGCGAGCAGCACCACGCGACGGGCGTCGGCGGCGGTCAGCTCCCGGGCGACCGGACAGCCCGCCAGGCTACGTGCCATGTTGTCCATCTGCGCCGGGGTCATCACCCAGTCGGCCAGCATGCGTCGCGTCTCGCGGCCGTAGATCGCCAGCTCGGGGTTGTCGTTGCGCTGCTGCATGGCGCGGCGATAGGCCGCCAGCACATCGTGCGGCGTGGCACCATCGGCGATCACCACCTGTGCCTCGTCGGCAGCCGTGGCCCCCTCCCCCAGGCGCGCCGGCATGCGTGCCCCGGCCCCCCCACTGCCCGCGAGGGCCGGGAGCACCTCGCCCTCGGCGGTCTCGGCCTGCGCCACGATCAGCTCCGTACTGGCCAGGATGCCGTCGGCCACCCGCCCCACGGCGAAGAACTCGGTCATCTGCCGCGCCTCGACATAAGCGACGAAGGCATCGACGAAGACCGCCTCCAGCCCATGCCCCACCTCGAGGCGCACCTCGTTGGCCGCCACGTCCAGCACCAGCAGCAGGCCCCGACCGGCGTCCCCGCCCGCCCCCAGCCCGTGGCGCCGGAAATGGTCGACGGCGAAGCGATCCAGGTCGCCGAGCTCACGCCCGATCACCACCCGGTAGTCGATGCCGTGATCGGCCCCCAGCAGCGCATGGTAGTCACTCAGGCGCTCCCGCTCGGCGTCCGCCAGCAGCCCGACCCGATCCTCCACCAGCTCGGGGCCCCGCGGCCACCAGGGCGAGCCGAGCAGCACCAGCGCCGCCAGCCCCAGGGGCCCCCACCAGGCCAAGCGCCACCCCCGCCCGGCCAGCAGCAGCGCCAGGAGCAACAGCCCGGCGCCGACCACCGGCACGACGGCCACGGCTAGAACTCCACCGCGAAGGGCTCGGTGGCGGCGGGGCTCGCCTCGAAGTAGTCCCGCGACCGCAGCCCCATCGGCTCGGCGACCCAGCGGCCCACGAAACCGCGCAGGCCGGCGTTGTACTCACGCACCGCCTCGTTGTAGCGCATGCGCGCCACATTGAGGCGATTCTCGCTGCCCTCGAGCTGGGCCTGGAAGCGCAGGAACTGGTCGCCGGAGCGCAGGTCGGGATGCTCGCCGGCTTGCCGCATCAGCCGGCCGAGGTCCTGGGACAGGGCCGCATCCAGCCCGGCGATCCGCGAGGTCTCGATCTCGTGGGCCTCCCCCAGCGCCTCGCTCAACGCCTCGGCACGCTCACGGACCAGGCGCACCAGGGTCTCGCTCTCGTGCGTCATGTATTGCCGCAAGCTGCGCACCAGATTGGGCACCAGGTCGGCGCGGCGCTGCAGGTTGCTCTCGACATCGGCCCAGGCCGCGTCGACGGCCTCTTCGCCCGCCACCAGCCGACTGTGAGTCAGCCAGGGCACGCTGATCAGCCCCACCCCCAGCAGCACGATGATCAGCAGCCGCACGATCCCACCATCGATCCCGCGCTTCCCGTTCCCTGCGTCCATGCCGGACCCTCCCGACCCTTGTGATATGCCATCCCATGATAGTAGCGCCGGCCGACACCGCCTGCAGAAGCGGCCCTACCCCTTCATCCGGAAATGCCGGACCCGCACACCGAACGCCGCCAGCCAGGCGAAATAGACCGCCGCGCCGGCCACCACCAGCGCCGCCAGCCACTGCACCCGGGTCCACACGCCCCAGCCCAGCCACTGCTGCCAGTCGGGCGCGAGCCACGCCAGGCCCACGCCCATCACCGTGCACCCGCCCAGCAGTTGCACGGCGTAGCGCCCCCAGCCGGGCTGGAACACCAGCACCCGCTCCTTGTGGAGCAGCCAGCCCAGCAGGCCGGCGTTGAGGAAGGCCGAGAGCGCCGTGGCCAGGGCCAGGCCGGCGTGGGCCAGCGGCCAGATCAGGATCAGGTTGAACACCATGTTGGCGACCATGGCGATGATGCCGATCTTCACCGGGGTCCGGGTGTTCTGGCGGGCGAAGAAGCCCGGCGCCAGCACCTTGATCAGCATGAAGGCCACTAACCCGAGGGAATAAGCCCTGAGACTCATCGCCGCCATGGCGATGTCGCGTTCGGTCATGGCGCCGTAGTGGAACAGCGAGATCAGCAGCGGCTCGGCGAGCACCGCCAGGGCCAGCGCCGCAGGCAGGCCCAGCAGCAGCACGGCGCGGATCGCCCAGTCGAGCATGGCGGCGAAGTGCTCGCCGGACTGCTCGGCATGCCGCTTGGAGAGCGCCGGCAGGATCACGGTACCGATGGCGATGCCGAACACCCCCAGCGGCAGCTCCACCAGGCGGTCGGAGTAGTAGAGCCAGGAGACGCTGCCCGGCGCCAGCAGCGAGGCCAGCACGGTGTCCAGCAGCAGGTTGATCTGGGAGACCGAGACGCCGAACAGCGCCGGCGCCATCAGCACCAGGATGCGCCTCACCCCGCTGTGGGCGAAATCGGGCCAGGGCCTGGGCATCAGCCCCAGCCGCACCAGGAAGGGGACCTGGAAGGCGAGCTGGGCGAGCCCCGCGATCAGCACCCCCCAGGCCAGCGCCATGGCCGGCTCGTCCATCAAGGGCGTGAGCAGCAGCGCCGCCCCGATCAGCGACAGGTTGAGCAGCACCGGGGTGAAGGCCGGCACCGCGAAGCGATTCCAGGTGTTGAGCACGCTGCCGGCGAAGGCGGTCAGCGAGACCAGCAGCAGGTAGGGGAAGGTCAGCTGCAGCATGTCGGCGGTGAGCGCCAGCTTGGCCGGGTCGCGGCCGAAGCCGGGGGCGAAGACCCACACCAGCCAGGGGGCCGCCAGCATGAAGACGGCGGTGATCAGCGCCAGCACCGCGGTGAGGCTGCCGGCCACCGCATCGAGCAGCTCGCGCACCTCGCGCTTGCTGCCACGGGTGGCGTATTCCGAGAGCACCGGCACGAAGGCCTGGTTGAAGGCCCCCTCGGCGAACAGGCGGCGCATGAAGTTGGGGATCTTGAAGGCGACGAAGAAGGCGTCGGCGCCGCTACCGGCACCGAACAGGGTGGCCACCACCACGTCGCGCATCAGCCCCATGACCCTCGAGAGCAGGGTCATGACGCTGACCACCAGCCCCGAGCGCATCAGGCCACCGCCCTTGGGCGCCACCACGCGGTCGTCGTCGGCCGGCACGGCAGGCGTGTCGCGGGCCGGGACGGGAGGCTGTCGGTCCTGTTCGCGGTCGTTCACGGCTCTCTTCCTTGGGAGACCTCGGGGTGACGGGCACAAAAAAACCGGCCACAGCCGGTTTTTCTGTTCAAGTGCCTATCCGGCCGTAAGAAACATCCGCCCCCGAGGGAGCAGGCGAGTCTCAGGCGGCCAGGGCCTTGATACGCTTGTTCAGGCGGCTCTTCAGGCGTGCGGCCTTCTTCTTGGAGAGCACGTCCTTGTCGGCGATGCGATCGATGACCGGCTGCGCCTTCTGGAAGGCGGTCATGGCCTCGGCGTGGTCACCACCGTTGATGGCCTTGATGACGCGCTTGATGTAGGTGCGCACCATGGAGCGCTGGCTCGCCTTCAGGACACGACGACCTTCCGCCTGGCGGGCACGCTTGCGGGCTTGCTTGCTGTTTGCCACTGAACTGTCTCCTTGGAGATTCTGTCGCCGCCGGATTCTGGGCGGCTTCGATAACGTATTGATCCGGCAGGAAGGTTTGAGCCTTTCCGCCGGCGTGGCCATCTGGCCGACCGCTTGACATCAGCGATCGTTCACGGGCCGTGTCTGAGAGGATGGCATATTCTACCACAGCCCGTGATGCGCTTGCTATAGCTGCGGCCCCCTGGCGAGGGGCGCCGGGGGCAGGCCGAAGAGGAGGTCCTACGCCAGGGATGGCGTCGGTAGCGCCCAGGGAGGGGTTCATAGCGCCTCCTCGCAGGCCTGCCGACGGATCAGCCCCGAGCTGGTAGGGCCATCTGCTACAGCACCACCAGGTTGTCGCGATGGATCAGCTCCGGCGCCTCCATGAAGCCGAGGGTCGCCGCGATCTGGTGGCTCGGCTTGCCGAGGATCTGAGCGGCGTCCTCGGCACCATAGTTGACCAGCCCCTTGGCGACCCGGTGCCCCTGCTCGTCGACACAGAGCACCATGTCGCCGCGAACGAAGTGGCCCGACACCGCCTTGACGCCGACCGCCAGCAGGCTGGAGCCGCTGCCACGCAGCACCTTCACCGCGCCGGCGTCCAGGGTCAGGGTGCCGCGCACCTGCAGCTGGCCGGCCAGCCAGCGCTTGCGCGCCGCCATCGGCGCCTCTTCCGGGCGCAGCAGGGTGCCCAGCCGCTCGCCCGCGGCCAACCGAGTGAGCACCTCCGGCTGACGGCCGCTGGCGATCGCGGTATAGGCTCCGGAGCGCGCCGCGAGCCGCGCCGCCTGGACCTTGGTGGTCATGCCACCGCGCCCCAGGGCGCCGCCGCCCCCGGCCACCGCGGCCAGGCTCGGATCGTCGGCGCGCCCCTCGTGGATCAGCCGGGCCCCGGGGTCGTGGCGCGGGTCGGCGTCGAACAGCCCCTCCTGGTCGGTGAGGATGACCAGGGCGTCGGCCTCCAGCAGGTTGGCCACCAGGGCGCCCAGGGTGTCGTTGTCGCCGAAGCGGATCTCGTCGGTGACCACGGTATCGTTCTCGTTGACCACCGGCACCACGCGCAGGCCGACCAGGGTGCGCAGCGCCGAGCGGGCGTTGAGGTAACGCTTGCGATTGGAGAGGTCGTCGTGGGTCAGCAGCACCTGGGCGGTCAGCAGGCCATGGCGGGCGAAGTGGTGCTCGTAGCACTGGGTCAGGCCGTTCTGCCCCACCGCGGCGGCGGCCTGGAGCTCATGCACCGCCGACGGGCGGGCCTGCCAGCCGAGGCGCACCATGCCGGCCGCCACCGCGCCGGAGGAGACCAGCACCACCTCGATGCCGCGCCGGTGCAGCTCGGCGATCTGATCGACCCAGCCGCCGATGGCCGCCTCGTCGAGCCCGCGGCCGTCGTTGGTCAGTAGCGCACTGCCGATCTTCACCACCACCCGGCGGGCGCCACTCAGCGCCTCGCGGCCCGCCACCTGCTCGTTGCTTTCCATTCACTCCTCAACCCTGACGTGATATCCGCTATATCCAGAGCAGGAGCGATGCCGAGGTCGCCCCCATGGGGTCAGACCCCAGCCAAACTGCCCGGACCGTCATCGTGCACTTCGCCAGCGAGCGGCGCCACCGCCGGGGTCTGACCCCATAGGATGCACCAGCGCCGGCGACTGGCCACCGACTCCTCAAGGCGCGTATTCGACCTCGACGTCAAAGTCATCGTCGTCGAAATCATCATCGTCGTCCTGATCGCTGCGCTTGCGCTTACGGCCCAGGCGCGCCTCGGTGCGGGCCACCGCCTCCTCCTCCATGCGGGCGCGCATCTCGCGGGCGCGCTCGGCGGCCTCCTCATCCTCGTTCTCCAGCCGACGCTGCTCGGTGAGCCAGCGATGGGCGGCCTGGACCAGCGCCTCGGTGCCGTCACTGGAGATGGCGGAGATGCGAAACACCGGGCCCTCCCAGCCGAGGCGACGCACGATCTCGTCGACCCGCGCCTCGCGCTCCTCTTCCGGCAGCAGGTCGAGCTTGTTGATCACCAGCCAGCGAGGCAGTTCGGCGAGCGCCGGCGAGAACTGGCCCAGCTCGTGGATGATCGCCTCGGCGGCCTCCACCGGGTCGGACTCGTCGAAGGGCGCCACGTCGACCACATGGAACAGCAGGCGGGTGCGGGTCAGGTGCTTGAGGAAGCGCAGCCCCAGGCCGGCACCGTCGGAGGCCCCCTCGATCAGCCCCGGCACGTCGGCCATCACGAAGTGCTCGTGGGTGCCGAGCTTCACCACGCCGAGGTTCGGCACCAGGGTGGTGAAGGGGTAGTTGGCGACCTTGGGCTTGGCCGCAGAGACGGCCCGGATCAGTGTCGACTTGCCGGCATTGGGCATGCCCAGCAGGCCCACGTCGGCCATCACCTTCATCTCGAAGCGCAGGTTGCGGCGCTCGCCCTCGGTGCCCGGGGTGGTGCGCCGCGGCGCGCGGTTGGTCGACGACTTGAAGTGGATGTTGCCGAGCCCGCGGCGCCCTCCCTGGGCCACCAGCACCACCTGGCCGATCTCGGTGACGTCGGCGATCACCTCGAGGGTGTCCTCGTCAATCACCGTAGTGCCCACCGGCACCTTGACGTGCAGGTCCTCGCCGGCCTTGCCGCTCATCTGCCGCCCCATGCCGGGCTGGCCGTTCTGGGCCTTGTAGAAGCGCTGGTACTTGAAGTCGATCAGGGTGTTGAGCGCATCGTCACCGATCAGGTAGACGCTGCCGCCATGGCCCCCGTCACCACCGTCGGGCCCGCCCTTGGGCACGTACTTCTCGCGGCGGAAGCTCAGGCAGCCGTTACCGCCATTGCCGGCTTCCACGATGATCGAGGCTTCGTCGACGAACTGCATCTGTCACTCTCCAGGCGGCAACCAGCCACCCCAACCGCCATGATATAAGTACAAGAAGGCCCCGCCTGAGCGGGGCCTTCCTGCTGCAAATCCGCGCGTTCTCAGGCAGAGACGACGCTGACGAACTTGCGGTTCTTCGGACCCTTGGTCTCGAACTTGATCACGCCGTCGTTCAGGGCGAACAGGGTGTGATCGCGGCCGAGGCCGACGCCGGTGCCGGCGTGGAACTTGGTGCCGCGCTGACGCACGATGATGTTGCCGGCGGTTACCGCCTGGCCACCATAGAGCTTGACGCCAAGGCGCTTGGATTCGGAATCGCGGCCGTTACGTGTGGAGCCGGCTGCCTTCTTATGTGCCATGGAATAAACCTCCGTTCAGGGGAGTGGACCGCTTACGCGGAGATCCCGGTGATCTTGACTTCAGTGAACCACTGACGGTGGCCCTGACGCTTCATGTGGTGCTTGCGGCGGCGGAACTTGATGATGGTCACCTTGTCACCACGGCCGTGGGAGACGACCTCGGCGGCCACCTTGGCACCGTCGACCAGCGGCGCGCCGACCTTGACGTCGTCGCCATCGGCCACCAGCAGCACTTCGTCGAACTCGACGGCTTCGCCGGTCGGCACTTCCAGCTTCTCGAGCTTGAGAGTCTGGCCTTCCTGAACGCGGTACTGCTTGCCACCGCTCTTGATAACTGCGTACATGCTTCTCTCTCCGGAACTCATCCTGGGTTGGCTCTTCATCGGCCTGCTTCGAGTGGCGCCCCTTCCGGCAGCCATCTGACAGGGAGCGTGATGAGTGGGCCGCGCATTATAACCATGCCCGCGACGCCATACAACCCGCCGCCCCCTTCTCCTCGCCCCCCGACCGCTTCGCCTTGACGCCCCCATGGGGGCCCCATAGCATGGCCGGCAACCCAAGGCCCCTCCTTACTGTCGATAACGCCCACATGCCTGCCAACGCCTCGCCGCCGACCAACGCTTCCGCCCCCTCGCCCATCCATGCCGTGGTCGCCGAGGACTTCGCCGCCGTCGACCGCACCATCGTCGCTCAGCTCGCCTCGCGGATCCCGCTGGTCGAGACCATCGGCCAGTACATCATCCAGAGCGGCGGCAAGCGCCTGCGCCCACTGCTGGTGCTGCTGGCCGCCCGTGCGCTGGGCTACCAGGGTGACAAGCACGTGACGCTCGCCACCCTGATCGAATTCATGCACACCTCGACCCTGCTGCACGACGACGTGGTCGACGAGTCGCATATGCGCCGCGGCAAGGCCACCGCCAACGACGCCTGGGGCAATGCTCCCTCGGTGCTGGTCGGCGACTTCCTCTACTCCCGCTCCTTCCAGATGATGGTCGGGCTGGGGTCGATGCCGATCATGGACGTGCTGTCGGCGGCCACCTGCACCATCGCCGAAGGCGAGGTGCAGCAGCTCACCAACGTGGGCAACCCGGATACCGACGAGGCCGCCTACTTCGAGACCATCCAGGGCAAGACCGCCATGCTGTTCGAGGCGGCCTCCCACAGCGGCGCCATCCTCGCCGGGGCCACCCCCGAGCAGGAGGCCGCCCTGCAGTACTACGGCCGTTACCTGGGGCTGGCCTTCCAGTTGATCGACGACCTGCTCGACTACCAGGGCGATGCCGAGGCCATGGGCAAGAACGTCGGCGACGACCTGGCCGAGGGCAAGCCGACCCTGCCGCTGATCCAGGCCATGGCCGCCGGCACCCCCGACCAGGCCCGCCTGATTCGCCAGGCGATCCGCGAGGGAGGGCTCGATCACCTCGACGAGGTACTGGCCATCGTTCGCGAGACCGGCGCCCTGGACTACACTCGCGCCCGGGCCGAGGAGATGGCTGCCAAGGCCCTGGAGCAACTCGAGCGGCTGCCGGCCAGCGACTACCGCGACAGCATGGCCGAGCTCGCCCGCGTGGCGGTGGATCGCCAGGCCTGACAACGGGATACCCGCCCGGGGGCTTGCACGGCGACGGCGTTTGCGTATAATGCGCTTCCGTCGGCGAGGCAACGCCCCGCGACGCAAGATCGGAGTATAGCTCAGCTTGGTAGAGCGCTGCCTTCGGGAGGCAGAGGTCGTAGGTTCGAATCCTGCTACTCCGACCAAAGAACATAGCAAAAACCGCCACTTACGGATCATGCCGGGTGGCGGTTTTGCGTTGCCCGGTCCGCAGCACGTCGAGCAACCACGCTTACAGCCAGGGCTCGAGCCGCAACATCCGGCTCAGCCAGGCGCGGAAGTGGCGCCAATGGCTGCCCGGCTCGCGCTCGAGTCGCACCAGTTCCTCATCGACTTCCGCCAGCCAGAAGAGCCCTCCGGCGTCGTCCAGCATGACCTCATAGCTGAGTGCCGGGCTCATGCCGATATCGGCCAGCGCCAGGAACTCGTCATTGAGGCTGGTACTCTCGACCAGCACCCCCACCTCGGTATTCCACCACAGCGAGCGCGGGTCGACATTGAAGGAGCCGACGAACAGCCGCTCATCGTCGAAGCTCAGCGCCTTGATGTGCAGGGCCGACGAGAAGGAGCCGGAAATGCCGATGGCGGCCTCATCTCCACGGTGGTGCTGGGCACGCAACTCGAACAGTCGCACGCCACTCTCGAGTAGCGCGCGGCGACGCGGCATGTAGGCGCCGTGGACCTCCGGCAGGTCGCCGGCTTCCAGCGAATTGGTGATCACCTCCACGCGCACCCCGGACTCGACCAGTCCGGCCAGCAGGCGGGTACCGATCTCGGTGGGCACGAAATAGGCGGAGATGATCACGAAGCGCGACTCGAGCTCGGACAGCCGATCTTCCAGCGCCCCGGCCAGTGTCGCCTCGAGGGGCGGCCGGCCAGGCACCCGGAGCTTGCCGGGCGGATCCCACACAGCCTCGCCCTGCCCCCAGTGGAGCGCCTCCGCCAGGGCATCGCGTGCCGACACCCCCCGACGGTCACGCAGCGCGGTGACATAGGGGGATTCACGCTGCTCGTCCAGCCAGCCACCGAGTTCATCACGCAGCACCTGCCAGGCACCCGCCGGGATCGCATGATAGCGCCCGATCGGCTGGGCCAGGCCGTGATTCCAGTAGAGGTCGAAGCTCAGCGAGAGCGGGTCGACCACCGGGCCCACCGCCAGCAGGTCGAGGTCGGTAAAGTTACGCGATTCATCGGCATTGTAGTACTCGTCGCCCAAGTTGCGCCCACCGGTGATCGCCACCGCATTGTCGGCGATCCATAGCTTGTTGTGCATGCGCCGATGGGTGCGCCTGACCGCGGGTGCCGCGGCCAGCACCCAGGTCACCAGGTGGTCGCGACCGATGGCGACCGGGTTGAAGACCCGCACCTGGACATTGGGGTGGCTGTCCAGGGCGGTGAGGCGCCTGGCCTGCCCGATGGCACCGACATCATCGAGCAGCAGACGCACCGCGACGCCCCGTTCGGCGGCATCGAGCAGGCGACGCAGCAGGACCCGGGTGGTCTGCCCATCGTCCATCAGGTAGGTCTGGACATCCACGCGTCGCTCGGCTTCCTCGACCAGGCGGGCCCGTACCGCAAAGGCCTCCTCGCCGTTCGCCAGCAGCGCGAAGCCGCTGTCACTGCCGTTCGACCGCGACGCCTCGCCGGCCCAGCGCCCCAGGGCCGTGGCCTCGATCTCGCCGGGCCGCAGCGCCACGCCGTGCTCGCGAACCACCGGCGGCGCCGCACAGCCGGCCAGCAGCGAGAGCACGACCAACCAGCAGGGCAGCCGGCCACGTCGCCGGCGGCACTCAGGCGGCATCATCGTCGTCGTCCGCCAGTCGTCGCGCCAGGGCCTTGCGCGACCGGTTGCGCCGATACAGCCGCACCAGAGCGATCCACAGCGCGGCCGTCACCATTGCCGCCAGGGTCACCCCCTGCCAGGGTCGGGCGGCATCGCCCATCAGGGTCTCGAGGGTGATGATGAGAATGAACCCCAGCGCCTGGCTGGCAATGGCCAGGGCGCGCAGGGTGTCGAAGGCAGGCTTGGCCATGGATGCTCCCGCACGAGTATGAGTGACAGCCTCGCACGCTGGCAGTAGGCTAGCCGTCGAACTCGTCATTGTAACGCGGCTGTTCGCCGACGCCGACCCTCTCTCCTGGAGCCTCGCCCCCGCCATGGATGCCATCGCCCTGGGCCCCGTGCTGATCTCGGTACCCCGTCTCTATGCCTTCGCCGCCGCCCTGCTCCTGCTGCTGGCCAGCGCCTGGCTGCTCGGCCTGCCGCGCCGCGAGCACGCCCGCTGGTTCAATGGTCTGGTGCTGGCCTGGCTGGTCGGCGCCCGCCTCGGCCATGTGGCCCTGCACCTGGACGCCTATGTCACCGCGCCGCTGGACATCGTCAAGCTCTGGCAGCCGGGCTTTCATGGCCTGTGGGGCATGGTGGCGGCACTGATCTGGACCGGCTGGGCCCTGCGCGCCCACCTGATGCGCCTGATAGGCGCCATGGCCCTGGTGGTGGGCAGCTCGAGCCTGTGGCTGGTACTGGTGACCCTGGCCCCGCTGGGCGACGACATGCCGCTGCGCGAACTGCCCGACATCGCCCTGGAGGACCTCGAGGGCGAGCCGGTCGAGCTGCGCTCGCTGCGCGGCGAGCTGGTGGTGGTCAACCTCTGGGCCACCTGGTGCCCCCCCTGCCTGCGCGAGATGCCGTTGCTCGCCGAGGCCGATGCCCGCGACGGCGTGACGGTCGTGGTGGCCAACCAGGGCGAGGACCTGCTGCAGGTGGTTCGCTATCTCGACGAACAGGACCTGGCGTTCCGCTACCCGCTGCTCGACCCGCACCAGGAGCTGATGGTACTGACGGAGTCTCCCGGGCTGCCCACCACCATGCTGTTCGACGCCGAGGGGCGCGCCGTAGAGCGCCACGTGGGGGAGCTCAGTCGTGCCCAGCTCGACGGCTGGCTGCGGAAGCACTGACCCCACCCGTCACACTTAAGCCGCGCCGGCCTTTGCTGTAAGATACCGCGCCCTGTTGCCACCATCCCGGCGATGGCGGCGAACGAGCGCACCGTTTTCAGCATCCTCCGAGGCATCATGAGCGACTATTCACCCGGCCAGCGCTGGATCAGCGACGGCGAAGCCGAACTCGGCCTGGGCACCATTCTCGGCTGCGACTTCCGCAGCGTCACCGTGCTCTTCGGCGCCAGCCAGGAAACTCGCACCTACAGCAGTCGCCAGGCCCCGCTCACCCGGGTGGCGTTCGGCAGCGGCGATCGCATCCAGGCCGCCGAGGGCTGGAGCCTGACCGTCGACGACAGCAAGGAGGTCGACGGCCTGATCGTCTACATCGGCGAGGATGACCGGGGCGAGCTGCGCGAACTGCCCGAGGCCCAGTTGGCCGACACCATGCAGTTCGACCAGGCCCGCGACCGCCTGCTCACCGGCCAGGTCGACCGCAACGACTGGTTCGACCTGCGCTTTCGCACCCTGCACCACTTCCACCGCATCGAGCAGAACCCGGCGCTGGGCCTGGCCGGGCCGCGCATCGACCTGATCCCCCACCAGCTCTACATCGCCGACGAGGTGGCCCGCCGCCACGCCCCACGGGTGCTGCTCGCCGACGAGGTGGGCCTGGGCAAGACCATCGAGGCGGGCCTGATCCTGCACCGGCTGCTGCTCACCGGCCGCGCCGAGCGGGCGCTGATCCTGGTGCCGGCGAGCCTCACCCACCAGTGGCTGGTGGAGTTGCTGCGCCGCTTCGCCCTCGAGGTGACCCTGCTCGACGAACAGCAGAGCCAGGCCCACGGCGAGGCCAACCCCTTCGAGGCCGGCCAGTTGGTGCTGGCCAGCCAGGACTGGCTGTTCGCCAACCCTCGCCGCCAGGCCCAGGCCGAGGCCTGCGACTGGGACCTGCTGATCGTCGACGAGGCCCATCACCTCGAATGGTCCGACGAGCTGGTGGATCCGGGCTACGCCTGCGTGGAGCGGCTGGCGGCGGCGGTGCCGGGCCTGCTGCTGCTCACCGCCACCCCGGAGCAGATGGGGCTGGAAAGCCACTTCGCCCGGCTGCGGCTGCTCGACCCGGACCGCTACCACAGCGTCGAGCGCTTCCGCGAGGAGGAGGCGCACTACGTGGAGGTGGCCGAGGCGATCGACGCCATCGAGCGCCTGCCCGGCGGGGCCGGTGATCGCGAGCGGGTCGCCGCGGTGATCGACGAACCCGACAGCCTGGCGCTGCTCGAGACCCTGGCCAACGGCGAGGCCGGCGCGGCCCAGCGTAGCGCCGCCCGTGACCAGCTGCGCGATCAGTTGCTCGACCGCCACGGCACCGGGCGGGTGATGTTCCGCAACAGCCGCCGCCACGTGGGGGGCTTCCCCGAGCGCCGACTGCATGTCGCCCGCCTCGCGCTGCCGTCGTCCTACCGCCGGGTCCTGCGCCGCCTGGAACGCGACGAGGACTACCTGGACGAGTTGCTGATCGAGACCGGCCTCGACCACCCCGAGGTGCTCGTCTACCTGGACACCATGTACCGCGCGCTCGCCGACGACCCGCTCAATACCGAGCCCTGGTGGCAATTCGACCCCCGCGTCACCTGGCTGCTCGAGCGGCTCGCCGACACCGCTGCCGGCGGCTTCGCCGACGACAAGGTGCTGGTGATCGCCCACGACCGCGAGACCGCCCAGGGGCTCGCCGAGGGGCTGCGCGTGCTGGGCGGCTACCATGCCCCGGTATTCCACGAGGGCCTCTCGCTGGTGGAGCGCGATCGCGCCGCCGCCGCCTTCGCCGACGAGGAGGAGGGCTGCCAGGTGCTGGTCTGCTCGGAGATCGGCTCCGAGGGGCGCAACTTCCAGTTCTGTCGCCACCTGGTGATGTTCGACCTGCCGCTACACCCGGACCAGCTCGAGCAGCGCATCGGGCGACTCGACCGCATCGGCCAGCGGCATGCCATCGAGCTCCACGTGCCGGTGTTCGAGGGCAGCCCCGGCGAGAAGCTGCTGCGCTGGTATCGCGACGGCATGGACGCCTTCAGCAGCCCCCACGGGGTCGGCAGCGAGATCTTCACCGCCTTCGGCGATGCCCTGGCCGACGCCCTGCTCGACGACGAGAGCCTCGCCGAGGTGATCGAGGAGACCCGGGCGCTGTTCGAGAGCCGCCTGGCCGAGCGCGATGCCGGGCGCAACCGCCTGCTGGAGCTCAACGCCTGCCGCCATGAGCGTGCCGAGACGGTGGCCACGGCGATCCGTGAGCTCGACGAGGACCGCGCCCTGCCGCGCTACCTGGACCAGGCGCTGGACATCTTCGGCGTCGACAGCCAGGAACTCGGCGGCGGCCTTCTCCACCTGCAGCCGAGCCCGCAGATGCTCGACGGCCTGCCGGGGCTGGTGAAGGGTGAGGAGGGTTTCTCGGCCACCTTCTCCCGGCGACGCGCCCTGGCCCGCGACGACGTCCAGCACCTCTCCTGGGAGCACCCGCTGCTGCGCGAGATGATGGGCCGCATCCTCGACGGCACCATGGGCAACACGGCCCTGGCGCTGCTCAAGCACCCGTCGATTCCCGCCGGCCGGCTGATGGCCGAGCTGGTCTTCCGCACCCATTGCCCGGCCCCCAGGCGGCTGCACCTCAACCGCTTCCTGCCGCCCACCGCGGTGCGGGTGCTGCTCGACGAGTCCGGCGCCAGCCTCACCGACAAGGTCTCCTTCACCGGGCTGTCGAAGAACCTGCAGAAGGTCAAGAAGGCCATGGCCCGCGACCTGATCCGCAGCCGCCACGACCAGTTGCGCGAGCTGATCGACCGCGGCGAGAGCGAGGCCGAGCGGGAGCTCTCCTCCATCGTCGAGGCGGCCCAGCGGCGCATGCGCACCGAGCTGGACGGCGAGCTCAACCGCCTGGAGGCGCTGGCCCTGCACAACCCGGCGGTGCGCGACGACGAGCTCCAGGCCCTGCGCGATGAGCGCAGCGCCCTGGACGCCGCCATCGACGGGGCTCGCCTGCGCCTCGACGCCGTGCGGGTCATCGTCACGGTGGGCGAGGAGACGCGCTGAGGCGTTCTCACATCCTGCTCCGCTTGCAGGGCCGGGGTTGGCCATCCATGGCCAACCCGTTCGGCGGGAAGAACATTCACTGGATGTTCTTCTGATTCCGCCTCACCCCTGGAATCGGACCTCCTCTTCGGCCTGTCCCCGGCGCCCCTCTCCCGGCGGGGGACATCAGCCCAGGATATCGGCCAGCGCTGCCTCCAGCGTCGGGAAGCGGAACTCGAAGCCGGCGTCGAGCAGCCGCTTCGGGCGCATGTCGGCGCCGGTCAGCAGCAGCCGCGACATCTCGCCGAAGGCGGTCTCGAGCACGATGGCGGGCACCGGCAAGAGCGCCGGGCGGCCCAGCTGCTTTGCCAGCACCCGGGTGAACTCGGCGTTGGTCACCGGATGCGGGGCACTGCCGTTGAAGGGTCCCTCGAGCTCCTCGTTGTCGAGCAGGAAGAGGATCGCGCGCACCAGGTCTTCCCGGTGCACCCAGGGCATGAACTGCTTGCCGTCGCCGAACCGCCCCCCCAACCCCAGCCTGAAGGGCGGCAGCATCTTCTGCAGGGCGCCTCCCCCCTGATCGAGCACCAGGCCGGTACGCAACAGTGCCACCCGGGTGCCGAAGTCCACCGCCTCACTGGCGATATCCTCCCAGCGCTTGCACAGGCGATGGGTGAACTCGTCATGGGGCGGGGTCTCCTCGGTCACCTCCCGGTCGCCCTGGTCGCCGTAGTAACCCATGGCCGAGGCCGACACCATCACCGCCGGGGCACGCCCGCCGGCCGAGGCGAGCTGCTCGCAGAGCATCACCAGGTCGCGGGTGACGTTGACCCGCGAGTCGATGAGCCGCTTCTTCTGGTCATCGCTCCAGCGCCGGGCGGCGATGGATTCCCCGGCCAGGTTGACGATGGCGGCGGGCGGCGTGTCGACGAAGTCCAGCACCGAACGGCGGATGTCAGTGCCACTCGGCAGCCGGTCACGCACCCGATTCGGCTCCCGGGAGACCACCAGCGGACGATGCCCGGCCTCCTTGAGCCGCTGACACAATCGCTGCCCGACGAAGCCGCTTCCCCCGGTGATCAGCACTCGCATCGTGGATCCCTCCTTAGGCGCCGATGAGTTATACAGTCGTTGTACACTTCTGCTAGTCTAGCTGAAAAGCCCTTCTGCGCGAGCCTGCGATGCCCACGAGCCTTCCACACACCACGGCGATCATCGGCGCCGGTATCGCCGGCCTGGCCTGTGCCAGGGCCCTGCACGACGCCGGCCGACGGGTCGTGCTCTTCGACAAGGCGCGAGGGCCCGGTGGCCGCATGTCCAGTCGCCGCCTGCCCGGTGCGGTGGTCGACCTGGGCGCCCAGTTCTTCAGCGTGCGCGACGACGCCTTCCGTCGCCAGGTCGAGACCTGGCGAGCGGCCGGCCGAGCGGCGCCCTGGCCCGAGGCCCTCTGGCAGGCGGACGAAGGCGGCTGGCGGCGCCATCGCGACGGCCGAGAGCGCTTCATCGGCAGCCCGCGCATGAGCGCCGTCACCCGCCAGTTGGCCGACGGCCTGGACCTGATCGGCGAGACCCGCATCGTGCGGCTCGAGCGCCAGGCTGCGCAGTGGTGGCTGGTCGACCAGGGCGAGACTCGCCACGGCCCCTTCGACCGGGTGGTGGTCGCCGTCCCCTCGTCCCAGGCCGGGCCCCTGGTCGAGCCCCACGACCCGGCCCTGGCCGCTGCCTGTGAGGCGGTGATACAGCGCCCCTGCTGGGCCGCCTGGGCCCTGCTCGACTCGCCGCTGCCCAGCCTGCCCGGGGTCGACGATGCCTGGCAAGCGGTACAGGTCCGGCAGGGGCCGCTGCGCTTCGTCAGCCGCAACGACCACAAGCCCGGCCGGGCCGACCAGGGCGAGAGCCTGACCCTGCTGGCCCATCTCGACTGGAGCCAGGCGCGACTGGAGGCCGATACCGACGAGGTGGCCCGGCAACTGCTGGCCGCCTTCGCCGCCGTGTTGCCCGCCGGCAGCGAGATGCCTCGCCCCCGATCACTCGGTGCCCACCGCTGGCGCTTCGCCCAGCCGGATGTCTTCGCCCGCGGCGAGGCGGTCAACCGCGACCACCGCCTGGGCAGCGATGGCCTGGCCCTGTGCGGCGATGGCTGGCGCGGCCCCAGGGTCGAGGACGCCTGGCTGTCGGGTCACCATCTCGGCGGCACCCTGGTGGCGATTGACGCCTGACACGCCACGCCGCCTCACCCATAGGAGATTGCTCGGCATGCCCTACGCCCTGATCCTGCTCGCCCACGGCTCCAGCGACCCCCACTGGCGGGCCCCCTTCGAGCGCCTGGCCGAGGCGCTGGCCCGACGCCTGGAGACCCCGCTGCGGCTCGCCTACATGGAGCTCAGCGAACCCTCCCTGGAGACCACCGTGGCCGAGCTGGCAACGGCCGGTGTCGAGCGGGCCGAGATCCTGCCGCTGTTCTTCGCCGCGGGACGCCACCTGCGCAAGGACGTGCCCGGGCAGGTCGCCGCCCTGGCCGACGCCCACCCCGGCATCGCGCTGCAGCTGCTGCCGCCGGTGGGCGAGCATCCGGCCTTCGTCGAGGCCCTGGCCGCCGTGATCGCCGAGCAGGCCGGCGAGCCCGCGTCCGGCTGACACGCCGAGGCGAATACCCGGCCCCATGTTGTACATTGACAGTGACTTGTACAAAATCAGCCCCTGAACTCCGGCCGCCTCGACACCGGCGGGGCAAGCGATCAGCAAGAGGCACAGCCGTCCATGAGTGACAAGGCGACCCACCCGGCCGACACGCCGCTCTATCCGATCCGGGAGGTCTCCCGGCTGACCGGCGTCAATTCGGTCACCCTGCGGGCCTGGGAGCGCCGTTACGGCCTGATCCGTCCCCGCCGCACGCCCAAGGGCCATCGCCTCTATGCCCGCGACGATATCGACCGCATCGAACGCATCCTGCAGTGGCTCAACCGTGGCGTGCCGGTCAGCCAGGTGCGGGAACTGCTCGAACAGCCCGAGCCGGTCGAGTCGCCGGCCCCCTCCGCCGGCGACTGGCCGAGCCAGCGTCACCAGCTGGTCGCGGCCCTGGAGGCCTTCGACCTGCCTCGGCTGGAGATCCTGTTCAACCAGAGCCTGGCCCTCTATCCGGTGACGACCTGCGTCGCCGAACTCTGGCAGCCGGTGATTCGCGAGCGGGAAGAGCACTGGGACGACCAGCTCGGCGCCCTGCTCCAGCGCCGTACCCTCGAGGCCTTCCTGCGTACCCGTATCGGCACCCGGCTCTATCATGCCAACCAGACCGCCACCGGACCGCTGGTGCTGATCGGCCAGTTGCCGGAAGATCCCGGCCCGCTGTGGATGCTGCTGGCGGCGCTGACCGCCAGCGACGACGGCTATCGGGTGCAGCTGTTCGATGCCCCGCTGCCCTTCAGCGAGCTGCCGCTGGCCATGGAGCGCTTCCATGCCTCGGCCCTGCTGCTGGCCAGCGGCAAGGCCGAACGTGCCGATCTGATACGGCGCCAGCTACCGCGCCTGGCCGAGCAGCTCGATGCCCCGCTGGCCCTGTGTGGTCCGGTGGCCCGGATACGGGCCAGCGATCTGGACCCGAGCCGGGTCGAAGTGCTGGGCGACGACCTGCCCCAGGCCATCGCCCGCCTGGGGTCACTGATCCGGGATCGCTGAACGACCGACGGAGCCCACCCATGCCCGCCCCCGTGCTGATCTGGTTCCGCAGCGACCTGCGCATCCACGACAACCGCGCCCTGGCCGCCGCGGCCCGCCAGGGGCCGGTGATCGCGGTCTTCCTGCGCTGCCTGCCCCACTGGCAGCGCCATGGCCACGGCGCCAACAAGCTCGACTTCTGGGCCCGTGGCGTGGCGGCACTCAAGGCCTCGCTCGAGGGTCTCGGCATCCCGCTGCTCCATCGCGAGCTCGACGACTTCGCCGAAGCCCCCGCGACGCTGCTGGCCATCGCCCGGGACACCGGCGCCAAGGCACTGCACTTCAACCACGAGTATCCCCTCGACGAGGTGCGCCGCGACGAGGCGGTGATCGGCGCCTTCGCGTCCGCCCGGCTGGCGGCGCGGGGGCATCACGACAGCGTCGCCTTTGCCCCCGGCGAGCTGTTGACCGGCAAGGGCGACTACTATGGGGTCTTCACCCCTTTCGCCAAGGCCTGGCAGCGCCGGCTCACGCCCGAACGGCTGGCGCTCAGTGACGCCCCCACGCCCCAGGCGCGCCTGCCCATCGCCGCGGACCCGCTGCCCGGGCTACCCGAGCTCGATGACACCCCGGTCGACGGCCGGACATGGCCCGCCGGCGAGCAGCCGGCCGCCGACCGGCTCGAGCGCTTCCTGCGCTTTCGCGGCCGCCACTATGCCCACCGCCGCGACGTCCCGGCGATCCGCGGCACCAGCGAGCTCTCACCCTATCTGGCGCTCGGCATGATCTCCCATCGCCAGTGCCTGCAGGCGGTGCTGGCCGAGAACGACGGCAGCCTCGACGAAGGCGATGCGGGGCTCACGGCCTGGGTCAACGAACTGGTGTGGCGGGAATTCTACCGACACGTCGCCTTCGGCTTTCCCCGGGTCTGTCGCCGCCGCGCCTTCCAGGCTCCCACCGAGGCCCTCGCCTGGCGCGACGACGACACCGGCTTTCGCGCCTGGTGCGCGGGGCGTACCGGCTATCCCATCGTCGATGCGGCCATGCGCCAGCTGGTGACCACCGGCTGGATGCACAACCGCCTGCGCATGATCACCGCCATGTTCCTCGCCAAGCACCTGCTGATCGACTGGCGCCGCGGCGAGGCCTTCTTCCTGCGCCACCTGGTCGACGGCGAGTTCTGTGCCAACAACGGCGGCTGGCAGTGGGCGGCCTCCACCGGCACCGATGCGGCCCCCTACTTCCGCATCTTCAACCCCACCACCCAGTCGCAGCGCTTCGACCCGGACGGCGCCTTCCTCGCCGAGTGGCTGCCCGAGCTGGCCGGAGTGCCTGCCCGGGCCCGTCATGCGCCGCCGCGTGACCCGCTCGGCGACCTCGACTATCCACCCCCCATCGTCGACCACAAGGCCGCCCGGGCCCGCACCCTGGACGCCTTCAAGGCCCTCAAGCCGGCCTGAACCCCGCCCACCCCACCGGAGGAGATCGCCATGCACCGGGACCCCGCCCTGGAGGCCTTCTGCGCCTTCTTCAATAAACTAGACAAAACATGTACAAAAAAGCTATACATGTTCTACACAGGCGACGTATCCTTCGTCGACCCCCTGCACCGCATCGAGGGTCGAGAGGCGCTGGAAGCCTACTTCACCACCCTGTACGAGAACGTCACATCATGCCGGTTCGACTTTCACCACCGGCAACGCCAGGGCGACACCGCCTTCGTCACCTGGACCATGCAGCTGGTGCACCCGCGACTCGATGGCGGCCGGACGATCGCGGTGGAGGGCTGCTCGCGGCTGGACTTCGCACCGGAGGACGCCGGCCGGGTGGCGCGACACCGCGACTACTTCGATGCCGGCGCGCTGGTCTACGAGCACCTGCCGTTGCTGGGTGGCGCGGTGAGACTGGTTAAGCACCGCCTGGGCCGATGAGCGGCCGGGGATGCAGCGAGGCGCCTGGCGGCGCGCAACAATCGAGGGGCGAGGCATGACGGCATGGCATGGCAGGCAGCGCATCTGGCTGACCGGGGCGACCTCGGGCATCGGCCGCGCCCTCGCCGAGCGGCTGCTCGCCCAGGGGCACCGGGTCGCCCTGAGCGCTCGCAGCGAGTCGGCGCTCGACGAACTCGCCGGCGGCCGGGACGACGCCCTGCCGCTGCCCCTCGACGTGAGCGACCGCGCCGCCGTGCGACGGGCCGGGGAGCGTCTCGCCGGGGCCTTCGGCGGCCTGGACTTGGTGATCCTCAATGCCGGCACCTGCGAATACCTCGACGCCCGCGATTTCGACCTGGACCTCGTCGAGCGGGTCTTCGCGCCCAACCTCTTCGGCGCCCTGCACTGTGTCGACGCCGCCCTGCCGCTGCTGCGCCGGGCCCGCGCCGAGGGCGGGCGGCCGCTGCTCGCCGCCACCTCCAGCGCCTCGGCCTATCTCCCCCTGCCGCGGGCCGCGGCCTACGGGGCATCCAAGGCGGCGCTCAGCCACTTCATGGAGTCGCTGCGGCTTGACCTGCATGCCGAGGGCATCGACATCAGTTTGATCCACCCGGGCTTCGTCGAGACGCCACTGACCGCGCGTAACGACTTCCCCATGCCCATGCGCATCACCGCCCCGGCGGCCGCCGACGCGATCCTCACGGGGCTGGCAAGGCGCCGGCTCGATATCCACTTCCCACGCCGCCTCACCCTGCCGATCCGGCTGCTGGGCATCCTGCCGCCGGGCCTGCGCCACCGTCTCGGCCTGCGCCTGACCCGTGCCGCGGCAGGCCAGGGAGCACCGGAGCCACGCCCATGACCGCCCCCTTCCTCCCGCCGTCGCGCCAGCGGAATGGCGCCCAACGCGTCGCCGTGATCGGCAGCGGCATCGCCGGCATGGCCGCGGCCTGGTACCTCTCCGGTCGCCATGAGGTGACCCTGTTCGAGGCCGCCGAGCGCCTGGGCGGCCATACCGCCACCATCGATGTGTCGCTGGAGGGGCGCCACTACGCCATCGATACCGGCTTCATCGTCTTCAACGACCGGACCTATCCCCATTTCCGGCGCCTGCTGTCGAGGCTCGGCGTGGCCAGCCAAGCCACCGAGATGAGCTTCTCGGTGCACGAGACGGCCCGGGACTTCGAATACAACGGCCACACCCTGTCCTCGCTGTTCGCCCAGCGCCGCAACCTGCTGCGCCCGCGCTTCTACCGCCTGCTGGGCGACATCCTGCGCTTCAACCGCGAGGCGACACTGGCCCTGGAGGCCGGCGGCCTGGAGCCGGCCATGACGCTCGGCGCCTGGCTCGACGCCCGCGGCTACGGCGCCGACTTCCAGCAGCGCTACCTGCTGCCGATGGGGGCGGCCATCTGGTCGGCCAGCATCGGCGACCTGCGCGCCTTCCCGCTGCTCTTCTTCGTGCGCTTCTTCGGTCACCACGGCCTGCTGTCGATCGACGACCGACCCCAGTGGTACACCCTGGTGGGCGGCTCACGCAGCTACATCCCGGCACTGACCGCCCCCTACGCCGAGCGCATCCGCCTGGCCACGCCGGTGCACCACCTCCAGCGCGACCGACATGGCGTGCGGGTGTGCACCGCCGCCGGCGACGAGTCCTTCGACCAGGCGGTGCTGGCCTGCCACGCCGACCAGGCCCTGGCGCTGCTCGAGGACCCGACGCCGGCCGAGCGTGAGGTGCTCGGTGCGCTGCCCTACCGGGACAACGAGGTGGTGCTGCACACCGATACCCGGCTGCTGCCGCGCCGCCGGCGCGCCTGGGCGAGCTGGAACTATCGTCTCGATGGCCGCGACGAGGCGGCGCGGGTCTCGGTGACCTATGACATGAACATCCTGCAGCGCCTGGACGCCCCGCATACCTTCTGCGTGACCCTCAACGACGGCCAGGCCATCGACCCGGCCCGGGTGCTGGGCCGTTTCACCTATGCCCATCCCCAGTTCACCCTCGCCGGCCACGCCGCCCAGGCGCGTCACGGCGAGATCTCCGGCCCCGGGCGACGCACTCACTTCTGCGGCGCCTACTGGCGCTACGGCTTCCACGAGGATGGCGTCTGGAGCGCCCTGCGCGTCGCCCGGGCCCTGGGCTGCGACGAGGATGACACGCCCCGCGCGACTGTCATGGGCGCCCCCCCGGTGGGCCGGATCGTCGCACCGGAGGCCTGCGGATGATCGACGCCCCGCGCTCGCGGATCTATCGTGGCAGCCTGCGCCACCGGCGCTTCCTGCCGCGCCGGCATGCCTTCGCCTACGGGGTATGGATGGCCTGGCTCGACCTCGACGAGTTGCCCGAGCTGTTCGATGGCGTGCCCGGCTTCAGCGCCCGGCGCCCGGCCCTGGCCCGCTTCCGCCGCGAGGACTATCTCGCCCCCCACGACCGGCCACTCGATGACGCGGTGCGCGAGGAACTGGCGCGCCGGCTCGGCTTCGCCCCCGATGGGCGCATCTGCCTGCTCACCCAGTTGCGCACCCTGGGGGTCGGCTTCACCCCGCTCTCGCTCTATTACGCCTACGATGCCCACGGCGAGCTGTGCGCCGTGCTCGGCGAGGTGACCAACACCCCCTGGGGAGAACGCGCCCGCTACGCCTGCGCGGTGTCGCCGCACCGCCATGCCCACACCGCCGAGTTCGCCAAGACGCTGCACGTCTCGCCCTTCCACCCCATGGACATGAGCTACCGCTGGCGCTTCACCACCCCGGGCGAGCGGCTGGCGATGCACATGGAGACCTGGCAGGCGGGGCAGCGCCACTTCGACGCCACCCTGACGCTCGAAGGCCGGCCGGCGACCCGCCGCGTGCTGCTCGCGACCCTGGCCCGCCAGCCCTGGATGAGCGCCAAGACCCTCGCCGGCATCCACTTCGAGGCGCTCCGGCTCTGGCTCAAGCGTGTGCCCGTCCATGACCACCCCCGTCGCGAGGAGACCTCGTCGTGAATACGCTTCGCTCCGCCACCCCAGCCCGCCCGGTCCCGGCCGATGCCGATCGCCCGACCCGCTGGCTGAAGCCGCGCCTGCTGGCCCGGCTCGACCGCCTGGAGGGGGGTGACATCACCCTGATCGAGGGGCATCAGCGCCATCGCCTGGGCCAGGGCGGCGATCTCGCCGTGACCCTGGTGATACGCGACAGCCGGGTCTGGAAGCGTGTCGCGCTGGGCGGTACCGTGGGCGCCGCCGAGGCCTACATGGACGGCGACTGGGACGCCGATGACTTGGTGGCGCTGATCCGGCTGTTCGCGATCAACCTGGAGCGGGTCAACGGTGAGCTGGAGAACGGCACCGCCCGCCTGGGGCGCTGGCTGCTCGGCGCGCTGCACGCCCTGCAGCGCAACACCCGCCAGGGGGCCCGCCGTCACATCGCGGCCCACTACGATATCGGCAACGACCTCTTCGCCACCTTCCTCGACCGGCAGCACTGGATGTACTCCAGCGCGGTCTTCCCCCACCCCGAGGCCAGCCTGGAGGAGGCCTCGACCCACAAGCTCGAGCTGATGCTCGACCGGCTCGACGTGCACCCCGGCCACCACCTGCTGGAGATCGGCACCGGCTGGGGCGGGCTGGCCATCCACGCGGCGAAGACCCGGGGTTGCCGGGTCACCACCACCACCATCTCCGAGGCGCAGTACGCCCACACCGCCCGGCGCATCGAGGCCGAGGGCCTGGGCGAACGGATCACCCTGCTTCGCCAGGACTACCGGGAGCTCACGGGGCGCTACGACCGGCTGATCTCGGTGGAGATGATCGAGGCGGTGGGCCATCACTACCTGGATACCTACCTGGCGACCCTCGACCGGCTGCTCGGCGACGACGGCCTGGCCATGCTGCAGGCCATCACCATCCGCGACCAGCGCTTCGAGGCGGCCAAGCGCGAGATGGACTTCATCAAGCGCTACATCTTCCCCGGTGGCTTCCTGCCCTCGCACCGCGCCATCCTCGACGGCCTGGCCCGGCGCACTTCGCTCAACGTGCTGGCGCTGGACGAGATCGGCCTGCACTACGCCCGCACCCTGCGCGAGTGGCGCCACCGCTTCGAGGCCAACCTGGAGACCGTACGCAGGCTCGGCTACGACGAGCGTTTCATCCGCATGTGGCGCTACTATCTCTGCTACTGCGAGGGGGGCTTCCTCGAGCGCACCATCGGCACCTGCCACCTGCTGCTGGCCAAGCCCGGCGCACGACCGGCCCCGCAGACCGGGGCCGTGTGACCGGCAGGGCCACCCCCGTCTGGCCATCGCCGCGCCGGAGGCTAGGCGGTCGCTTCCGCCGCCACCCGGGCGCCGTCCGGCGAGCCTCCGGCCGACTCGTGCTCCTGCCACTGCGCCTCGAGCCGCTCCGCCGGCAGCGGACGGGCATAGAGGAAGCCCTGCACCAGGGAGCAGCCCGCCGCCCGCAGGAAGTCGCGCTGGGCGATCGTTTCCACCCCTTCGGCGATCACCTCGAGCTCGAGCCCCCTCGCCATGGCCAGCACCGCGCCGACGATGGCCGCGTCGGCCCGATCGTCGGGCAGGGCCTTGATGAAGGCGCGGTCGAGCTTGAGCTTGTCCAGCGGCAGCTTCTTGAGGTAGCCCAGCGACGAATAGCCGGTGCCGAAGTCATCGATGGCGATGGGGTGGCCACGCTCGCGCAGCACGCCGAGGCGCGGGGCGATATCGCCGGCCCGCTCGTCGAGCAGCACCGACTCGGTGATCTCCAGGCCGAGCCGTTCGGCCGATATGCCGTGCCTGGCGAGCCCGGCGGCCAGCGCCGATTCCAGCTCGCCCTGGAACATCTGCAGCGCCGAGACGTTGATCCACACCGGCACCTCGGGCATGCCGAGACGCCGCCAGCGCGCCAGTTGCGCCAGCGCCTGGTCGATCACCCAGTTGCCCAGCGAGGCCATCAGGCCGTGGCGCTCGGCCAGCGGGATGAAGTCCGCCGGCGAGATCATGCCGTCCCGCGGATGACGCCAGCGCAGCAGCGCCTCGAGGCCGACCAGGGCACCATCCGCCAGGTGATGCTGCCCCTGGTAGTGGAGCTCCAGTTGGGTGCCGGTGGCCAGCGCATGGCGCAGCTCGTTGACCAGCCCCAGCTGAGGGCTGTCCTGCATGTCCAGCGCCGGCCGGAAGCGCTGGCTGTGATTGCGCCCATGGCGCTTGGCGGCATAGAGCGCCGACTCCAGCCGCTGGAAGAGCACGCCGGACTCGCGGCCGTCCTCGGGCGCCCGGCAGCTGCCGATGGTCAGGCCGAAGCGCAGCGAGTGCCCCTCGATCTCGAAGGGCTCGCCCAGGTGGGCCTGGAGGCCGGCAATCCAGTTGTCATGGTCGTCGAAGGTGGTGGTGCGGATCACCATGAACTCGTCGCCACCGAGGCGGCCTACCACGCCGCCGGCCACGTGGCCGGCGAGCCGCTGGCCGAAGCGCGCCAGCAGGCGGTCACCCATCTCCACCCCCAGGCCGTCGTTGATCGACTTGAAGCCGTCGATGTCGATCAGCGCCATGTCCAGGCTCTCGCCGGCCCGCAGGTGGCGCAGCCGGGAGTCGAGCAGGTCATGCAGGCGGCGACGGTTGGGCAGGCCGGTGAGCGGATCCTCGAAGCCGATGCGACGCAGGTCCCGCTCCCGGGCCTTGTGCAGCGAGATGTCGGTGAACAGGCAGACGTGGTGAGTGATGCGCCCCTGCTCGTCGCTGACCGCCCGGACCCGCAGCCACTCGGGGTACTCGTCGCCATGCTTGCGCCGGTTCCAGATCTCCCCCTCCCAGCGCCCGGTACTGCGCAGGGTCTGCCAGTAGCGCTCGAAGAAGGCCTTGTCGTGGCGCGGGGCGGAAAGGGTGGTGGCGTTGCGGCCGCGCACCTCCTCGGCGGTGTAGCCGGTGATGCGGGTGAAGGCGGGGTTGACCGCCTGGATGCGGTTGTCGGCGTCGGTGATGATCACCCCGTCCTCCGACAGCGCCAGGGCATCCTGGCCCAGCCGGGCACGCTGGTGCTCCAGGCGCACCTGTCGCCAGGCGTCCATCAGCCCCAGCGCCACCAGGGAGGCGGCCGCCAGGCGCAGGGCGACGCCGGGCAGCCAGATACTCGCCGACAGGGCGGCGAGGCCGGTCCAGAGCAGCGGGCGGTTGAGCGAGAAGGCTGGCCACATGGGGAAGACTCGGCTCGGGCGGGTGGATGGCATCGCGCCTGGCGCGGGCGGTATATTCGTACCACCCGATATCGGCCGCCGGCCGCATAACTGTAACCCGGCGAGGGCCGGCGAGTTTCAACGCCTGCGGCCCGGCGTGCATTCCCGGGCCACGGACAGTAGACTAGTCGGGCCGCTCGGCGGCAGCATGCCGTTCGCGGCATACAACAATGTCGACTCACGGAATGACTCAGTGACCAAGCAACACTCCTTTGATCGCGAAGAACTGCTGGCCTGCTCACGCGGCGAGCTGTTCGGCCCGGGCAACGCGCAGTTGCCGGCCCCCAACATGCTGATGCTCGACCGCATCACGCGCATCTACGAAGACGGCGGCGATCACGGCAAGGGCGAGCTGATCGCCGAGCTGGATATCCGTCCCGACCTGTGGTTCTTCGACTGCCACTTCCCCGGCGACCCGGTGATGCCCGGCTGCCTGGGCCTCGATGCCATGTGGCAGCTGGTCGGCTTCTATCTGGGCTGGCTGGGCCACCCGGGGCGTGGCCGGGCGCTGGGCTGCGGCGAGGTCAAGTTCACCGGCCAGATCCTTCCCGAAGCAGAGAAGGTCACCTACCGGATCAACATCAAGCGCATCATCACCCGGCGCTTGATCCTCGGCATGGCCGACGGCACCGTGTCCGTCGATGGCCGCGACATCTATCAGGCCAATGACCTGCGCGTCGGCCTGTTCACCTCCACCGCGAACTTCTGATCAGGAGGCTTCCATGCGACGAGTGGTAGTCACCGGCCTGGGCATCGTGTCCTGCCTGGGCAACGACCGGCAACAGGTTCTCGAGGCGCTCAAGGCGGGGCGTTCCGGCATTCGCTTCAAGGAGGAGTACGCCGAGCGCGGCTTTCGCAGCCAGGTGGCCGGCAGCGTCGACATCGACCTCGATGCCCTGATCGACCGCAAGCTGCGGCGTTTCATGGGCGACGCCGCGGCCTACGCCTATGTTGCCATGGCCCAGGCCATCGAGGACGCCGGCCTCACCCCGGAGCAGGTCTCCGATGAGCGCACCGGCCTGATCGCCGGCTCCGGCGGCGCCTCCAGCGCCAACCAGGTCGAAGCCGCCGACGTGATGCGCGAGAAGGGCCTGCGCCGAGTCGGCCCCTACCGGGTCACCCGCACCATGGGCAGCACCGTCTCCGCCTGCCTGGCCACGCCGTTCAGGATCAAGGGCGTCAACTACTCGATCTCCTCGGCCTGCGCCACCTCGGCCCACTGCATCGGCAGCGCCATGGAGCAGATCCAGATGGGCAAGCAGGACGTGGTCTTCGCCGGTGGCGGCGAGGAGGAACACTGGACCCTGTCGTGCCTGTTCGACGCCATGGGGGCGTTGTCAACCCACTACAATGACACCCCCGACAAGGCCTCGCGGCCCTACGACAAGGCCCGCGACGGCTTCGTCATCGCCGGTGGCGGCGGCATGCTGGTGCTCGAGGAGCTCGAGCACGCGCGTGCCCGCGGCGCCAGGATCTACGCCGAGGTGACCGGCTACGGCGCCACCTCCGACGGCCACGACATGGTCGCGCCCTCCGGCGAGGGTGCGTCACGCTGCATGCGTCAGGCGCTGGCCACCGTGGACGGCGAGATCGACTACATCAACACCCACGGCACCTCCACCCCGGTGGGCGATGTCGCCGAGCTCAAGGCGATCCGCGAGGTGTTCGGCGACAGCACCCCGGCGATGAGTTCCACCAAGTCGCTGACCGGCCACTCCCTGGGGGCCACCGGCGTGCAGGAGGCGATCTACTCGCTGCTGATGATGGAGAACGACTTCATCGCCGCCTCCGCCAACGTCGAGACCCTCGACGAGCAGGCCGACGGCTTCGACATCGTCACGACGCGACGCGACGGCGTGAAGGTCGAACGCGTGCTCTCCAACAGCTTCGGCTTCGGCGGCACCAACGCCTGCCTGGTGCTGGAGAAGTTCCGCGACTGACCCGGCGGAGCCGGGCCGATACGCAAGAGGCGCCCCTTGGGGCGCCTCTTGCGTCGTGACCACCGGCGAGCGGTGCGTCAGGCCATCGGCTTCTCGGCCGCCGGGGCCGCTTCCGGCACCGGCGGCCGGGGCACCTCGGAGATCTCCACGAGCCGCGCCTCGATCCACGCCTCCACCTCGACCAGCACCTCCTCGGGCGAGCGCCCGACGGTCTCGATGGGCTCGCCGATCACCAGCGAGAGCCGCCCGGGGTTCTTCACCCAGTGCCTGCCCGGCCAGCGCTCGCCGGCATTGTGGGCCACCGGCACCACCGGCCTGCCCGCCCGACAGGCGATCACCGCACCGCTCTTGTTGTAGCGCTTGCGGCTCCCCGGTGCCACCCGGGTGCCCTCGGGAAAGATCAGCACCGACAGCCCCTCCTCCAGGCGCGTCCTGCCCTGGCTGAGCACCTGTCGCATGGCCCGGGCCGGCTTCGAGCGATCCAGGGCGATGGGGTGCAGCAGGCGCAGCCCCCAGCCGAACAGTGGAATGTTGAGTAGCTCGCGCTTGAGCACCGTGCACACCGGCGGCTTGATCAGCTGCAGGTAGACCGTCTCCCATTCACACTGGTGATTGGCCAGGATCACGCAGGGCCCCTCGGGCAACCGCTCGCGCCCGCGAACGTCGTAGCGCACCCCGCAGGCGAGGCGGAACCAGGCGATGATGAAGTGGTTGTAGAGATTGAGCAGCCGGTAGCGCTTGGCCAGCGGCAGCAGGGGCGATACCGGCAGGAACAACACCCCGCAGACCAACATGGCCAGAAAATAACCGGCATAGAACAGCAGGCTACGCAGCACGTTCATGGTCACTCCTCGACCTCCGCGTCGGAGCGGCTGCGGTCGTTGGCCCGGCACCAGGCATCCAGCATGCGCCCCAGCTCCAGCCGCCAGGGTTTCTGGTGCACGCCGAACACCGCCAGCACCCGACGACAGTTGAGCACCCGGCGCAACGGCTGGTCGTGGTGGTGGTGCAGCGCCTTGACGCCGCCCAGTTCGAGGCGCTCGCCACGGCCCTCCAGGCGGGTCGCCAACTGGGTGCGCACCATGGAGATGAAGGTGTAGGCGCTGACCGGCTCGGTACCGGCCAGGTGGTAGCTGCCCCAGGCACCGGCACCGCAGTGCTGCTGCTGGAGCATGCCGATCAACGCCATGGCCACGGCATCCGCCGAGGTCGGGCAGAAGGTCACGTCGGACTCGCCGCGCAGCTCTCCCCCCGCCACCAGGGTATCGATCAGCTCATTCAGCCAGGCGTTGCTGCCCTCCAGGGCGAACAGCGGCCCCAGCCGCACGATCAGGTGCCGCGGGTGCTCGGCGCGGATACGAGCGCCGGTGGCGACCAGCCGGCGCAGGCTCTCATCCCGCGGGGCGGGGATGACATGCTCGTCGATCGGCGCCTCGAAGCCATCCTGGTAGAGCTGGTCGGAGACGCACCACACCAGCGGCACGTCGGCCGCCAGACAGGCCTCCATGCACGCCTCCACCGCCTCGGCATGGGCGGTGACGGCGGCCGGCTCGGCACTGATCGGCCGCGCCAGGGGCGGAATCACCAGGGCATCGGGGGCGATCTCCTCGAGCCGCCCCGCGTCGAGCGCGAGGCCCACCTCGATGACCAGTTCGGTATCGCTACGTCGGCTGGCCTCCCGGACCAGCGCCAGGCTCAGGCAGTGGCCGGCATCGAGTATCAGCAGCTTCACGGCGTCTCCTTCGGGTTCCAACGCCGCCCGGGCATCAGTTGCAGCTCATTCAGAACGGGATCTCGTCGTCGAAGTCATCGAAGCTGCCCGGATCGGGAGCACCATAGTTGCCGCCCTGCTGGCCGCCGCCCTGCTGGGGCGCCGGTGCCGGCTGCGGAGCCGGGCGCTGCTGGGGCTGGCCACCGCCGAAGCCGCCACCCTGCTGGGCCGCATTGCCGTAGCCGCCCTGGGGCGGCGGCTGCCCGCCCGGATAACCGCCGCCCTGCTGGGCCATGCCGCCGCCCTGCTGGGCCGTGCCGCCACCCTGGAAGTCACCGCCGCTGCGGGAATCGAGCATCTGCATGTCGTTGGCGACGATCTCGGTGCTGTAGCGGTCCTGGCCGTCCTGGCCCTGCCACTTGCGGGTCTGCAGCCGCCCCTCGATGTAGATGCGCGCCCCTTTCTTGAGGTACTGCTGGGCAATCTCGGCGAGCTTGTTGAACATCACCACCGTGTGCCATTCGGTACGCTCCTGGCGCTGGCCGCTCTGGCGGTCCGTCCAGGTATCGGTGGTGGCGAGGCGCAGGTTGGCGACCGGATTGCCGGACGGCATGAAGCGAACTTCCGGATCCTGCCCCAGGTTGCCGATGAGAATGACCTTGTTGACGCCGCGGGCCATGTGGGACTCCTTGCTGTCGTGAATTCGTGATGCGGTGGAATGCGTGGCGCGAACGGCGCCCTGTGTCAGATCATACGCCGCTCAGGCGTCGCTGTGGCCCCTCCGTGACTCAATCAGCCGCGTCAGGGCCTCCTCGTCGAGGCGCTGGCGATCCACCTTGAGGTAGGCCAGCCGCTCCTCGGGCACCACCAGCACGTCCTCGACCCCGGCCACCTCGGCGAGATGCGCCATCAGCGTCTCCAGCGCGTCGCCATGGGGCTCGCCCTCCAGCGCCACCACCTCGCTGGAGAGGTGCCGGGGGGCCGTCATGCCGGCCATTAGCGCCAACCACACCAGGCCGAGCAGGGCACAACCGAGAAAGACCGCCGACAGCCCCCACTGCTGGGCCAGGAAACCGCCCAGCACCCCGCCCAGGAAGGCGCCGAGAAACTGGCTGGTGGAATAGATGCCCATGGCGGTGCCCTTGGCCCCGGCCGGGGCCAGCTTGCTGAGCATCGAGGGCAGCGTGGCCTCGAGCAGGTTGAACGCGGTGAAGAACAGCAACAACCAGCCGAACAGCCCCCACCACCCCGCGGCGAGCCCCGCCAGCCCGCCCAGGCTAAGGGTGATGGCAGCGATCGCCAGCAGGCACATGGCCTTCATGCGTCGCTGCTTCTCGGCGACGATCACCAGCGGCACCATGAAGGCGAAGGCCAGCACCATGATCCCCAGGTAGGTCAGCCCATGGCGCTCGAGGGCGATGCCCGCCTCCAGCAACCGGAAGGGCACGGCGACGAAGATCGCCATCAGGATCAGGTGCAGGGCGAAGATCGACAGGTCCATCCGCCACAGGTCGCTGCGGGCGACGATCGCCCGCCACTGGTCACGGTCGAGCCCCACGTCGCGGTGGCGCAACCGGCGTGGCGCCGGCGGTACCAGCTTCCACAGCACCACCAGCCCGAGGACGGCGAGCAGCGCGGTGAACCAGAACACCGCCGACAACCCCTGCCACGACGCCAGCCAGGGCCCGAGCACCATGGCCACGGCGAAGGCCACGCCGATCGACAGGCCGATGGTCGCCATGGCCGCGGTGCGGATCTGCTCGCGGGTCTGATCGGCGAGCAATGCCATGATCGCCGCGGCCACCGCCCCGCTGCCCTGCAGGCAGCGCCCCAGCACCACCCCGCCGATGCTGTCCGCCTGGGCAGCGACCACGCTGCCGAGCAGGAACAGCAGCAGCCCGGCGGCGATCACCGGCTTGCGACCGAGGCGATCGGAGAGCAGGCCGAAGGGAATCTGCAACACCGCCTGGGTCAGCCCGTAGATACCCAGCGCCAGGCCCACCAGCAGTGGCGTGGCGCCGGCCAGGTCGTCGGCATACAGCGCCAGGACCGGCAACACCATGAACAGCCCCAGCATGCGCGTGGCATAGAGGCCGGCTAGGCCGGCGATGGCGCGCCGTTCGGTGGCTAACAGCAGTCCAGTGACCTTTCGCATAGGGTTTTCGGCATTCCGTGAGCGGGCATCGTCTACCCGTTGGTGGACCGCACATTCTAGCGGCTCGCCGCCCCCCAGGGAAAGCCGCTCGCCGGCAACGCTTTTGCCGGTGATGCGGCGGTGGACGTATAATCGAGCCTTTGCCGTGCGTCTCGAGGTGGGAATGGACAGGATTCTGGTCAGGGGTGCCCGCACCCACAACCTCAAGCAGATCGATGTGGAACTGCCCCGCGACGCCCTGATCGTGGTCACCGGGCTCTCCGGCTCCGGGAAGTCGTCGCTGGCCTTCGATACCCTCTACGCCGAGGGCCAGCGACGCTACGTGGAGTCGCTCTCCACCTATGCCCGGCAGTTCCTGTCGATGATGGAGAAGCCCGACGTCGACCATATCGAGGGCCTCTCGCCGGCGATCTCCATCGAGCAGAAGTCCACCTCCCACAACCCGCGCTCCACGGTGGGCACCATCACCGAGATCTACGACTACCTGCGCCTGCTGTTCGCCCGTGCCGGCACGCCGCGCTGCCCGGAGCACGGCGAGGACCTCGAGGCCCAGACCATCTCGCAGATGGTCGACCAGGTGCTGGCCCTGCCCGAGGGCAGCAAGTTGATGCTGCTCGCTCCCGTGGTCAAGGGGCGCAAGGGCGAGCACCTGCAGCTGCTCGCCGAACTCCGCGCCCAGGGCTTCGTACGCGCCATGGTCGATGGCCAGGTGCTGGAGCTCGATGATATCGCCCCGCTGGACAAGAACCGCAAGCACGACATCAGCGTGGTGGTCGACCGCATCAAGGTGCGCGAGGGCCTGGCCCAGCGCCTGGCGGAATCCTTCGAGACCGCCCTGAACCTGGCCGACGGCGTCGCCGTGATCCATTTCATGGACGGCGAGCAGGAGGACATCAACTTCTCGGCGCGCTTCGCCTGCCCGGTGTGCGGCTACTCCATCGCCGAGCTCGAGCCGCGCATGTTCTCCTTCAACAACCCGGCCGGCGCCTGCCCCACCTGCGACGGCCTGGGCGTGCAGCAGTTCTTCGACCCGGACAAGCTGATCAGCCACCCCGGGCTGTCCCTGGCCGAGGGCGTGATCAAGGGCTGGGATCGCCGCAGCGTCTACTACTTCAACCAGCTGCAGTCGGTGGCCGAGCACTATCGCTTCACCCTGGAGACCCCCTGGCAGGACCTCGCCCGCCACGAGCGCGAGATCATCCTCCACGGCAGTGGCAGCGACGAGATCGCCTTCCACTACGTCAACGACCGCGGCCGCAAGGTGACCCGCGAGCACCCCTTCGAGGGGGTGCTGCCCAACATGCAGCGCCGCTACCGCGAGACCGAGTCGAGCATGGTCCGCGAGGAGCTGGCCCGCTACGTCGCCGTGCAGCCCTGCCCGACCTGCCACGGTTCGCGCCTGCGCAAGGAATCGCGGCACGTCTATATCGACGACCGCCCCCTGCCGGAAATCGTCCACCTGCCGATCGGCGAGGCCCTGCGCTACTTCAGGGAGCTCACGCTGCCCGGCCGCAGGGGCGAGATCGCGGTCAAGATCATCAACGAGATCCACGCCCGCCTCGAGTTCCTGGTCAACGTCGGGCTCGACTACCTCAACCTGGAGCGCAGCGCCGACACCCTCTCCGGCGGGGAGGCCCAGCGCATCCGCCTGGCCAGCCAGATCGGCGCCGGCCTGGTGGGGGTGATGTACATCCTCGACGAACCCTCCATCGGCCTCCACCAGCGCGACAACGATCGCCTGCTCAAGACCCTCGAGCACCTGCGCGACCTGGGCAATACCGTGATCGTGGTCGAACACGACGAGGATGCCATCCGCGCCGCCGACCACGTGCTCGACATCGGACCCGGCGCCGGGGTCCACGGCGGCCGCATCGTCGCCCAGGGCACCCCCGAGCAGATCATGGCCACCCCGGCATCGCTGACCGGCCAGTACCTGGCCGGCACCCGCCGCATCGAGGTGCCACCCTGGCGCATCCCCGGCAACCCGGAGAAGGTGCTGCGCCTGGTCGGCGCCACCGGCAACAACCTGCAGGACGTCACCCTGACCGTGCCGCTCGGGCTGTTCATCTGCGTCACCGGGGTCTCCGGCTCCGGCAAGTCGACGCTGATCAACGGCACCCTGATGCCGATCGCCGCCCGCGAACTCAACAAGGCCACCAGCCTGACGCCGGAGGCCCATGAGCGCATCGAGGGCCTGAATCAGCTCGACAAGGTGATCGACATCGACCAGAGCCCGATCGGTCGTACGCCGCGCTCCAACCCCGCCACCTACACCGGCATCTTCACGCCGATCCGCGAGCTGTTCGCCGGCACCCAGGAGGCCCGCTCGCGGGGCTACAAGCCGGGCCGCTTCTCGTTCAACGTCAAGGGCGGGCGCTGCGAGGCGTGCCAGGGCGAGGGCATGATCAAGGTCGAGATGCACTTCCTGCCCGACATCTACGTGCCCTGCGACGTCTGCAAGGGTAAGCGCTACAACCGCGAGACCCTGGAGATCGCCTACAAGGGCAAGAGCATCCACGAGGTACTGGAGATGACCGTCGAGGAGGCGCTGGAATTCTTCAGCCCGGTGCCGGCCATCGCCCGGCGCCTGCAGACGCTGATGGATGTGGGCCTGTCGTATATCCGCCTGGGCCAGAGCGCCACGACGCTGTCTGGCGGCGAGGCCCAGCGGGTCAAGCTGGCCCGCGAGCTGGCCAAGCGCGACACCGGCAAGACCCTCTACATCCTCGACGAACCGACCACCGGCCTGCACTTCGAGGACATCCGCCAGCTGCTCACCGTGCTGCACCGGCTGCGCGACCACGGCAACACCATCGTGGTGATCGAGCACAACCTCGACGTGATCAAGACCGCCGACTGGCTCATCGACCTCGGCCCCGAGGGCGGCTCCGGCGGCGGGCGGATCATCGCCGAGGGCACCCCGGAACAGGTCGCCCGCATGGAGGCCTCGCACACCGGGCGCTTCCTCAAGCCGCTGCTGGCCCGGGCCGAGCACCACCAGGCAGAGCCGGAGACCACTGCGTAGCTGCGCGCGGCGCTCGCCAACGCCGGTGCAGGCCGGCGCTTGGCGCGTGCAAAAGCGAACCTCATTCTTCAAGGATGAAGAATGGAGCGCCCAGGGAGGGGTTCACAGCGTGTGAGCGTTGCACGCACCAAGATCAGCCGGCCTTGCCCCGCGCGAAAAAAACCGGCCCCTTGCGGGAGCCGGTTTTTCTATTGCGCTGCCAGGCCGAAGCCCGCTGCCGGGGATCACTCCTCGACGGCGACGTCCTCGTCCTCGACGATCGGACGATCGACGAGCTCGACGAAGGCCATGGGCGCGTTGTCGCCGGTGCGGAAACCGCACTTGAGGATACGGACGTAACCGCCCGGACGCTCGACGTAACGCGGACCCAGCTCGTTGAAGAGCTTGCCGACCGCTTCCTTCGAGCGGGTGCGGCTGAAGGCCAGACGACGGTTGGCGACGCTGTCCTGCTTGGCCAGGGTGATCAGCGGCTCGATGACGCGACGCAGCTCCTTGGCCTTGGGCAGGGTTGTCTTGATCACTTCGTGCTCGATCAGCGACACGCTCATGTTCTTGAACATGGCCTGGCGATGCGAGCTCGTGCGATTCAGGTGACGACCACTCTTACGATGACGCATGGTTGTGATTCCTTACCAAACTGGGACTCGGGTCGACGCTCACGCGGAGGCCTTGTCGTCCTTCAGGCTTGCCGGCGGCCAGTTCTCCAGCCGCATGCCAAGGGACAGACCACGGGCTGCCAGAACGTCCTTGATCTCGTTCAGGGACTTCTTGCCGAGGTTCGGGGTCTTCAACAGCTCCACCTCGGTGCGCTGGATCAGATCGCCGATGTAGTAGATATTCTCGGCCTTCAGGCAGTTGGCACTGCGGACGGTCAACTCGAGATCGTCTACGGGGCGCAGCAGGATCGGATCGATGTGATCCTCCTCCTCCTCCACTTCCTGTTCCTTGTCGGCTTCCAGATCGACGAACGCGGCCAGCTGCTCCTGCAGGATGGTCGCGCTGCGACGGATCGCCTCTTCCGGATCCAGGGTGCCGTCGGTCTCCAGGCTGATGATCAGCTTGTCGAGGTCGGTGCGCTGTTCGACACGCGCGGCCTCGACCGAGTAGGAAACCCGGCGCACGGGGCTGAAGGTCGCATCCAGCTGCAGGCGACCGATGGCACGAGACTCGTCGTCGGCACCGAGGCGTGCATCCGCCGGCTCATAGCCGCGGCCGCGCGCCACCTTGAGCTGCATCTTCAGCTCGGCGCCTTCGTTGACGTGGGCGATGACGTGCTCGGGGTTGACGATCTCGACGTCATGGTCGAGGGCGATGTCACCCGCGGTCACCACGGCCGGGCCCTGCTTGTTCAGCGAGAGCACCGCCTCGTCGCGGCTGTGCATCTTGATCGCCACGTCCTTGAGGTTCAGGAGGATCTCGATGACATCTTCCTGGACGCCCTCGATCGCGCTGTACTCGTGATCGACACCGGCGATCTCGGCCTCCACCACGGCACAGCCGGGCATGGACGAGAGCAGGATGCGACGCAGTGCATTGCCCAGGGTGTGGCCGAAACCACGCTCGAAGGGCTCGAGCACGATCTTCGCGTGATGTGCGCTGATTTCTTCGACCTTGATGTCGCGAGGACGGAGAAACTCTGTCACTGAACGCTGCATATGAACACCTTTCAGGCTGCCAAACGGATACTCGGTACTCGTCACCGGGCCCGCACCGCGGGCCCGGCATCACCCGGAGGCGATTACTTCGAGTACAGCTCGACGATCAGGTTTTCGTTGATGTCGGCAGTCAGGTCACCGCGTTCAGGCAGAGCCTTGAAAGTGCCTTCCATCTTCTTGGCATCGATTTCGATCCAGGCGACATCGCCGCGGTTGGCGGAGATCGCCAGGGCGTTCTGGATACGCGCCTGGTTCTTCGCCTTCTCGCGCACGGACACCACGTCACCGGGCTTGACCTGGTAGGAAGCCACGTTGACGGTGCGGCCGTTCACGGCGATCGCCTTGTGACTGACCAGCTGACGCGCCTCGGAGCGGGTCGAGCCGAAGCCCATGCGGTAGACGACGTTGTCCAGTCGGGATTCGAGAAGCTGCAGCAACACCTCGCCGGTCGCGCCCTTGAGACGGGCCGCTTCCTTGTAGTAGTTGCGGAACTGCTTCTCGAGCACGCCGTACATGCGGCGTACTTTCTGCTTCTCGCGAAGCTGCAAGCCGTAGTCGGAAAGACGCTGACGGCGCTGGCCGTGCACACCCGGGATCTGCTCGGATTTGCACTTCTTCTCGAAGGGAGTGACACCGCTCTTCAGAAAGAGGTCGGTCCCCTCACGACGAGACAGTTTGCACTTCGGTCCAATGTAACGAGCCATGAATCTGTCTCCTTATACGCGGCGTTTCTTCGGCGGACGGCAGCCATTGTGGGGAATGGGCGTCGCGTCGGTGATGCTCTGCACGCGGAAGCCGGCGGCATTGAGGGCGCGCACGGCGGATTCACGGCCAGGACCGGGGCCCTTGACCAGCACGTCGACGTTTTTCACACCATACTCGGCTGCAGCGGTCGCTGCACGTTCGCTTGCCACTTGAGCAGCGAACGGGGTGCTCTTGCGAGAACCACGAAAACCCGAACCACCGGCAGTCGCCCAGGAGAGAGCGTTGCCCTGGCGGTCTGTGATCGTCACGATCGTGTTGTTAAAAGAGGCGTGGATATGCGCAACGGCATCCACCACCTGCTTTTTAACCTTTTTACGGTTGCTACGCGGGTTAGCCATGTTGATGTTTCTTCCTGTCTTTACGCCAGAACGTGCGTGTTATTTGCGGATCGGCTTGCGCGGGCCCTTGCGGGTACGCGCATTGGTCTTGGTACGCTGACCACGCAGCGGAAGACCACGACGATGACGCAGACCACGGTAGCAACCCAGGTCCATGAGACGCTTGATATTCAGCGTGACATCACGGCGCAGGTCACCTTCAACGGTATACTTGCCGACTTCGGACCGCAGGGCATCCAGCTCTTCGCTGGACAGTTCCTGGATCTTGGTGGTCGGCGCGATGCCGGTCGCGGCACAGATCTCCTGAGCGCGAGTACGGCCAATCCCGAAGATATAGGTCAGCGAGATCGCCGCATGCTTGTTGTCCGGGATATTGACGCCTGCAATACGGGCCATCAGCTTACTCCGAAATTTGAGCGGCTTGCTCGATTGGTCATCTACAAAAGGCGCAACAGCATACCCCTTTCCCTACCAGAGGGCAAGGGGCATGCCGGCACCCGGTCTAGCACAGCCTTCAGGTTCAGCCCTGACGCTGCTTGTGCCGCGGCTCGCTGCAGATGACGCGCACGGCGCCATTGCGACGAATGATCTTGCAGTTACGGCACATTTTCTTCACGGAAGCTCGAACTTTCATCGTTCCATCTCCAAAGTTGGCTCGCGCCGCGAGCCGACACCTCAGCCCGCGGCGCGCCAAGTCGCCGGCGGCGCGCCTCAGCGCATCATGCCGCCGCTACCGTAGCCTTTCAGGTTGGACTTCTTCATCACCGACTCGTACTGGTGCGACATGAGGTGCGACTGCACCTGGGCCATGAAGTCCATGATCACCACCACCACGATCAACAGCGAGGTACCGCCGAAGAAGAACGGCACGTTCCACGCCACGATCAGGAACTGGGGCATCAGGGAAACCGCAGTGATGTACAAGGCACCGAACAGGGTCAGACGCGTCATGACCTTGTCGACGTAGCGAGCGGTCTGCTCGCCCGGGCGAATCCCCGGCAGGAAGGCCCCCGACTTCTTGAGGTTGTCGGCGACATCCTTGGGATTGAAGACCAGCGCTGTGTAAAAGAAGCAGAAGAATACCACCGCCGCGCCGAAAAGCAAGATATACAGCGGCTGCCCAGGGCCCAGGGCCTGGGACGCACGCTGCAGCCACTCCATGCCTTCGCCGGCTCCCACCCACTGCCCCAGCGAGGCCGGGAACAGCAGGATGCTCGAGGCGAAGATCGCCGGAATGACGCCCGCCATGTTCACCTTGAGCGGCAGGTAGCTGCTCTGGCCGGCATACATCTTGTTGCCGACCTGGCGACGCGGATAGTTCACCGTGATACGGCGCTGGCCGCGCTCGATGAACACCACGAAGGCCACGGTGGCGATACCCAGCACGGACAGGGCCAGCAGCGGCAACACGTTCCAGGCGCCCTCGTTACGGGCCAGCTCGAAGGCCTGGCCGACGGCGCCGGGCAGGCCGGCGACGATACCGGCGAAGATCAGCAGCGAGATGCCGTTGCCGATTCCCTTCTCGGTAATCTGCTCGCCCAGCCACATCAGGAACACCGCACCGGTCACGAAGCTCACGATGGCGGTGAAATAGAAGCTGAAGTCGGCCGTGTAGGCGATGCCCTGGCTGGCCAGGCCCACCGACATGCCGGTGGCCTGGACCAGCGCCAGGACCACGGTGCCGTAGCGGGTGTACTGGCTGATCTTGCGGCGGCCGGCCTCGCCCTCCTTCTTGAGTTGCTCGAGGTGGGGCGAGACCGCGGTCAGCAGCTGCATGATGATCGACGCCGAGATGTAGGGCATGATGCCCAGCGCCATGATGCTCATGCGCTCCAGGGCGCCACCCGAGAACATGTTGAACATGCCCAGGATGGTGCCCTGCTGCTCCCTGAACAAGGCAGCAAGCTGGTCAGGATTGATACCGGGAACGGGGATGTGGGCACCGATACGGTAGACCACGATGGCGAGGAGCACGAAGCGCAGACGCGCCCACAGTTCACTCAGACCGCTGCCCATCGCCGGCATTTTTCCTGACTTGGCCATTTAGTCCTCTACCTTGCCACCGGCGGCTTCGATCGCGGCACGGGCACCCTTGGTGACCTTGAGGCCGCGAACGGTGACCGCCTTGTTCAGTTCGCCGGAAAGGATCACCTTCGCGTGCAGCGTGGCGTCCTTGAGCACGTTGGCCTCCTTGAGGGTGGCCAGGGTGACCTCGTCACCGGCGACCTTGGCCAGCTCGCCCAGGCGCACCTCTTCGGAAACCAGCGACTTCATCGAGGTGAAGCCGAACTTCGGCAGACGACGCTGCAGCGGCATCTGGCCGCCCTCGAAACCGGGCTTGACGCTGCCGCCACTGCGGGCCTTCTGGCCCTTGTGACCGCGACCGCCGGTCTTGCCCAGTCCGGAGCCGATGCCACGACCGACGCGCTTCTCGGCGTGCTTGGAACCCGGAGCCGGGCTCAGGCTATTGAGTTTCATGGATTACTCTCCCTCAACGCGCACAAGGTAGTTGACCTTGTGGATCATGCCGCGCACGGCGGGGGTGTCTTCCAGCTCGACCGAATGACCGATGCGGCGCAGCCCGAGGCCCTTCATGGTGGCCTTGTGCTTGGGCAGGACGCCGATGGTGCTGCGGGTCTGGGTCACCTTGAGTGTTGCTGCCATGGTATTCACCCCGTGATCGCTTCGACGGACAGACCGCGCTTGGCGGCGATGTCATCCGGCGACTGCATGGAGGCCAGACCGTTGACGGTCGCACGCACCACGTTCACCGGGTTGGTGGAGCCGTAGCACTTGGCCAGGACGTCGTGGACGCCGGCCAGCTCGAGCACGGAGCGCATGGCGCCGCCGGCGATGATCCCGGTACCCTCGGAGGCCGGCTGCATGTATACCTTGGAGGCACCGTGACGGGCCTTGACCGGGTACTGCAGGGTGCCACCGCTGAGGTTCACCTTGATCATGTTGCGACGCGCCTGGTCCATCGCCTTCTGGATCGCGACCGGCACTTCACGCGCCTTGCCGCGGCCGAAGCCGACACGACCCTTGCCATCGCCCACGACGGTCAGGGCGGTGAAACCGAAGATACGGCCACCCTTGACCACCTTGGCGACACGGTTGACCTGCACGAGCTTTTCCTGCAGATCGCCGCTTTGCTGTTCGTTCTTCGCCATCGTAAAAACCCTTTAGAATTCCAGGCCGCCTTCACGAGCGGCGTCGGCCAGGGCCTTCACACGACCGTGGTACTTGAAACCGGCACGATCGAAGGCCACCTGGGTGATGCCAGCCTGCTTGGCGCGTTCGGCAATCAGTGCGCCCACCTTGGCGGCGGCGTCGGCATTGCCGGTCGCACCCTCACGCAGGGCCTTGTCCAGCGTGGAAGCGCTGGCCAGGACCTTGCCACCATCCGGCGAGATGATCTGCGCGTAGATGTGGCGGGGGGTACGGTTGACGCACAGGCGATACACGCCCAGCTCGCGGATCTTGGCGCGAGCGCGGCGGGCACGACGGAGACGAGATTCTTTCTTCGCGTTCATAACCCTGCCTTACTTCTTCTTGGCTTCTTTGCGACGCACCTGCTCGTCGGCGTACCGGACACCCTTGCCCTTGTAGGGCTCGGGCGGACGGAAGGCGCGGATTTCCGCGGCGACCTGGCCGAGCCGCTGCTTGTCCGCGCTCTTCAGCACGATCACGGTGTTCTTCGGCGTTTCCGCCACGACACCGTCAGGCAGCGTGTAGTCGACCGGGTGCGAGAAGCCCAGTGTAAGATTGAGCGTCTGGCCCTTTGCCTGGGCACGATAACCGACGCCGTTGATCTCGAGGGTCTTGGTGAAACCCTCGGAGACACCGGTGACCAGGTTCTGAACCAGGGCACGGGTGGTACCGACCATCGCCCAGCTCTTGGCGGTCTCGCTCGGGGCGAAGGTCAGCTGTCCGTCCTCCTGACCGATCGCCACATCGGCGTGAACGGTCATGGACAGGGTGCCCTGGCCGCCCTTGACGGTCAGCTGGTCGCCGTCGAGCTTGACGTCGACGCCGCTGGGCACTTTAACCGGATATTTGGCTACGCGGGACATTCCAAACTCCTAGAATACGGTGCAGATGACTTCGCCACCGACACCAGCCTTGCGAGCCGCACGATCGGTCATCACCCCGTTGGAGGTGGTGACGATCGCGATACCCAGGCCATCGGCGACCTTCGGAAGCGCGTCCTTGCCCTTGTAGGAGCGAAGGGACGGCTTGGAAACCCGCTGGATGTGCTCGATGACCGGCTTGCCCTCGAAATACTTGAGGGTCACGGTCAGCTCGGGCTTGGCACCTTCGGACACCGCGAAGTCGTTGATGTAACCCTCTTCCTTCAATACGCGGGCCACCTCGACCTTCTGCTTGGAGGACGGCATGGTGACCGTCTCCTTGGTGGCCATCTGCGCATTGCGGATACGGGTGAACATATCCGCCAGAGTGTCTTGCATGCTCATTTACGTTGCGCTCCTGATGATTCTACGTGGCGTTACCAGCTGGACTTCTTCAGTCCAGGGACGTCGCCACGCATGGCGGCTTCACGCAGCTTGTTGCGACCGAGGCCGAACTTGTTGTAGTAGCCGTGCGGACGGCCAGTGATACGGCAGCGGTTGCGCTGGCGCACCGGGCTGGAGTCGCGCGGCAGCTGCTGCAGCTTCAGCGTTGCCTCGAAGCGCTCTTCATCGGAAGCGTTGACGTCCTGGATGACCGCCTTGAGCTCGGCGCGCTTGGCGGCATACTTCGCCACCAGCTTGGTGCGCTTGAGCTCACGCTCTACCATGCTCTTCTTTGCCATGATCCCACCCTTATTTCTTGAACGGGAAGTTCAGCGCGCTCAGCAGCGCACGACCTTCTTCATCGGTGTTGGCGGTGGTGGTGATGGTGACATCCAGACCACGAATCCGATCGATCTTATCATACTCGATCTCAGGGAAGATGATCTGCTCACGCACCCCCATGGAGTAGTTGCCACGACCGTCGAAGGACTTCGGGTTGAGACCACGGAAGTCACGAACGCGGGGGATCGCGATATTCACCAGGCGATCGAGGAAGTCCCACATGCGCTGAGAGCGCAGGGTCACCTTGATCCCGATCGGCCAGCCTTCACGCACCTTGAAGCCCGCGATGGACTTGCGCGCCTTGGTCACCAACGGCTTCTGACCGGAGAGCTTCTCCAGGTCGCCGATGGCATTGTCGATCAGCTTCTTGTCGCTGGTCGCTTCGCCGATACCCATGTTCAGGGTCACCTTGGTGATCCGGGGTACCTGCATCACGTTGGCGTAGCTGAACTGCTCTTTGAGTTGAGCCACCACCTCGTTCTGATAACGTTCTTTCAAGTTCGCCATTTTGCTACCCGACTCGCGTTAGGCGTCGATCTGCGTCTGCGTCGACTTGTAGATACGTACCTTGGTACCGTCTTCCTTCACCTGGAAGCCGACGCGATCCGCTTTACCGGTCTCCTGATTGAAGATGGCAACATTGGACGCGTGAATCGGAGCCTCGCGCTCGACGATACCGCCCTGCTTACCCGCCATGGGGTTGGGCTTGGTGTGACGCTTGATCATGTTCACACCGGACACGACGAAGCGTTCGTCCTTGAGGACGCGCTTGACCGTGCCACGTTTGCCCTTGTCCTTGCCGGCGATGACGACCACTTCATCGTCACGTTTGATCTTTTGCATATCCGCCTCGCTCCTTACAGCACTTCGGGCGCCAGGGAAATGATCTTCATGAACTTCTCGTTCCGAAGTTCACGAGTTACCGGCCCGAAGATACGGGTACCGATCGGCTGTTCGTTGGTGTTGTTCAACAGAACCGCCGCATTTCCGTCGAAGCGGATCAGCGAACCGTCGGGGCGACGGACGCCACTACGGGTGCGAACCACCACCGCCTTGAGGACCTGGCCTTTCTTGACCTTGCCACGCGGAATGGCTTCCTTCACCGTAACCTTGATGATGTCACCCACGCGAGCGTAGCGACGGTGTGAACCGCCGAGCACCTTGATGCACTGCACCCGGCGCGCTCCGCTGTTGTCGGCGACATCCAGCATTGTCTGAGTCTGAATCATCGGTTTTCTCCAAACCTAATCTGACTGCTCTCGCCGAGCTCAGCCCTTGGCCTGCTCGACCACCTCGACCAGCGTCCAGGCTTTCTTCTTGGACAGCGGACGGCACTCCTGAATGGAGACGGTGTCGCCGGCCTTCGCCTGGTTCGCCTCGTCATGGGCGTGCAGCTTGGTGGAGCGCTTGACGTATTTGCCATAGATCGGGTGACGCTCACGGCGCTCGATCATCACGACGATGGACTTGTCCATCTTGTCGCTCACCACCTTGCCGGTGAGCGTACGGGCTTTCTTCTCTTCGGCCATCTCAGTCACCTGCCTTCTCGTTGAGCACAGTCTTCACGCGGGCGATGTCCCGACGGACCTGCTTGAGCAGATGAGTCTGGCTCAGCTGGCCGGTGGCCTTCTGCATGCGCAGGTTGAACTGCTCGCGGAGGAGTTCGAAGAGCTGCTCCTGGAGCTGCTCGACTGACTTTTCACGAATTTCCTGGGCTTTCATCACATCACCGTCCGTTTCACAAAGGTGGTGGACAGGGGCATCTTCTGGGCGGCGAGAGAGAAGGCCTCACGGGCCAGCTCTTCGGACACACCCTCGATCTCGTACAGGACCCGACCCGGCTGGATCTGGGCGACCCAGTACTCGACGGAGCCCTTGCCCTTACCCATACGGACTTCGAGCGGCTTCTTGGAAATCGGCTTGTCGGGGAAGACGCGGATCCAGATCTTGCCGCCACGCTTGACGTGACGGGTGATCGCACGACGGCCGGCTTCGATCTGGCGCGCCGTGATGCGGCCGCGACCGGTAGCCTTGAGGCCGTATTCCCCGAAGCTGATCTTGCTTCCGCGATGGGCCAGACCACGGTTGCGGCCCTTCATCATCTTGCGGAATTTCATACGCTTGGGCTGTAACATCGACTCGCTCTCCCCTTACCTGGAACCTTTCTTCTTGGAGGGTGCGGCCTGCGGCTGTTTCGCCTTGGCGCGGACCTCCTCGATGCCCCCGAGGATTTCACCCTTGAAGACCCAGACCTTGACACCGATGATGCCGTAGGTGGTCTTGGCTTCGTAGGTGGCGTAGTCGATGTCCGCACGCAGGGTGTGCAGCGGAACACGACCTTCCCGGTACCACTCGGTGCGGGCAATTTCCGCACCGCCGAGGCGGCCGGAGAGCTGCACCTTGATGCCGCCGGCACCCAGACGCATGGCGTTCTGCACGGCACGCTTCATGGCGCGACGGAACATCACGCGACGCTCGAGCTGGCCGGCGATGTTCTGCGCGACGAGCTTGGCATCCAGTTCCGGCTTGCGGACTTCCTCGATGTTGACGTGCACGGGCACGCCCATCATCGCGGTGACCTCGCGACGCAGACGATCGACGTCCTCACCCTTCTTGCCGATCACGATGCCCGGACGGGCAGTGTGAATGGTGATACGGGCGTTGTTGGCCGGACGCTCGATGTGAATGCGGCTCACGGATGCATTCTTCAGGCGCTCCTCGAGGAAGCGACGTACTTCGAGATCATTGTTCAGCTTGTCGGCGTAGGCACCGCGCTCGGCGTACCACACCGAGGTATGGTCCTTGACGATACCCAGCCGAATACCTGTCGGATGTACTTTCTGACCCATCTGGTCGACTCCTACTTCTCGGCTACCTTGACGGTGATGTGGCAGGTGCGCTTCAAGATACGATCCGCACGGCCCTTGGCGCGCGGCTTGATACGCTTGAGCGTCATGCCCTCATCGACGCAGATGGTCGAGACACGCAGCTCGTCGATATCCATGCCGTTGTTTTCTTCCGCATTCGCAATGGCGGACTGCAGCACTTTCTTGACCAGCTTGGCAGCCTTCTTCGGTGAGAAGGTCAGCAGGTCCAGCGCTTCGGCGACCGGCTTACCGCGCACCTGGTCAGCCACCAAACGGGCCTTCTGGGCGGATAAACGAGCGCCACGCAGCTTAGCTGTGACTTCCATCTCTCAATCCTCTCTGGCTTACCGTTTGGCTTTCTTGTCCGCCGCGTGACCGCGATAGGTGCGGGTGGCAGCGAATTCGCCCAGCTTGTGGCCAACCATTTCCTCGGAGACATGCACCGGGACATGCTGGCGACCGTTATGGACTGCAATGGTGAGCCCGACCATGTTGGGCAGGATCATGGAACGACGCGACCAGGTCTTGATCGGTTTGCGGTCGTTCTTCTCCACTGCAGCCTCAACCTTCTTCAGCAGATGAAGGTCAATGAAGGGACCTTTCTTCAGTGAACGTGGCACAGCCGTTACCTCTTAATGTCTTGGCGTAAGTTCTCAGTTCCGTGCCTTGCGGCGACGGACGATCAGCTTGTCGGTGCGCTTGTTCTTGCGGGTCTTGTGGCCCTTGGTAGGGACACCCCACGGAGTCACCGGGTGACGACCACCGCTGGTGCGGCCTTCGCCGCCGCCGTGCGGGTGATCCACCGGGTTCATGGCCACGCCGCGAACGGTCGGGCGCACACCTCTCCAGCGCTTTGCACCGGCCTTGCCAAGCTGACGCAGGCTGTGCTCGGAGTTGCTCACTTCACCCAGGGTCGCACGGCACTCGGCCAGCACCTTGCGCATCTCGCCGGAGCGCAGACGCAGGGTGGCGTAGTTGCCTTCACGGGCGACCAGCTGGGCGCTGGTCCCGGCGCTGCGGGCAAGCTGGGCGCCCTTGCCGGGCTTGAGCTCGATGCAGTGCACGGTGGAACCCAGCGGGACGTTACGCAACGGCAGGGCGTTGCCCTTCTTGATCGCCGCGTTGACGCCGGACTCGAGACGGTCGCCGGCGCTCACGCCCTTGGGGGCGATGATGTAGCGGCGCTCGCCGTCGAGATACTTGAGCAGCGCGATGTGGGCACTGCGGTTCGGATCGTACTCGAGACGCTCGACGACGGCGGGAACGCCATCCTTGGTGCGCTTGAAGTCGATGATCCGGTAGTGTTGACGGTGCCCACCGCCCACGTGACGGGTGGTGATGCGACCGTTGTTGTTACGCCCACCGGAGCGCGACTGCTTCTCGAGCAGCGGCGCATAGGGCCGACCCTTGTGCAGCTCCTCGCCGACGATCTTGACGACGTGGCGACGACCGGCGGATGTGGGTTTAGTCTTGACGATTGCCATGATCCGTACTCCTGCCCTTATTCGGCGCCAGAGAAGTCTTCAAGGGTTTCGCCGGCGGCCAGTGTCACGTAGGCCTTGCGATACCCCTGGCGATGACCGAGACCCTGCGCGGTGCGCTTGGTCTTGCCCTTCACGTTCAGCACCTGAACGCGGTCGACCTTCTTGCCGAACAGGGCCTGCACGGCCTTCTTGATCTCGGGCTTGGTCGCGTCGCTGGCCACCTTGAACACGTACTGGTTGCGTTCGGCAGCCATGGCGGCCTTCTCGGTCACGTGCGGACCAAGCAGAACCTTGAATACACGCTCCTGGTTCATGCCAGCTTCTCCTCGAATTTACGCAGGGCGGAGACGGTGACCAGCACCTTGTCGAAGGCGACCAGGCTCACCGGGTCGGCGGCAGCCACGTCCACCACATCCACGTTGGGGATGTTGCGGGCGGCGAGGTAGAGCTTCTCGTCGACTTCTTCGGTGACGATCAGCACCTTCTCCAGGCCCAGCTCGGCCAACTTGGCGACCAGCTGCTTGGTCTTGGGCGCCTCGACGGTGATCTCGTCGACGGCGACCAGACGCTCCTGACGCACCAGCTCGGAGAGGATCGAACGCATCGCCGCGCGGTACATCTTGCGGTTGACCTTCTGGGAGTGGTCCTGCGGACGGGCCGCGAAGGTCACGCCGCCGCTGCGCCACAGGGGCGAACGGATGGTACCGGCACGGGCACGACCGGTGCCCTTCTGACGCCACGGCTTCTTGCCGCCGCCACGCACGTCGGAACGGTTCTTCTGAGCGCGGGTCCCCTGACGACCACCGGCCAGATAGGCGGTGACGACCTGGTGCACCAGCGCTTCGTTGAATTCTTTGCCAAAGGTGGCGTCGGACACTTCGACGGTACCGGCGCCTGCAGCAAGATTCAGATTCATCGGTTATATCCCCTTCAGCCAGCTTTCACGGCACGGCGCACGACGACGTCACTGCCGGTGGCACCGGGAACGGCACCCTTGACCAGCAGCAGGTTACGCTCGGCATCGACGCGGACGACTTCGAGGCTCTGGACGGTGCAACGCACGTTGCCCATCTGGCCGGCCATCTTCTTGCCCTTGAACACGCGGCCCGGAGTCTGGCACATGCCGATGGAGCCCGGCGCGCGATGCGACAGGGAGTTGCCGTGGGTATTGTCCTGGGTGCGGAAGTTCCAGCGCTTGACGGCGCCCTGGAAGCCCTTGCCCTTGGAGGTGCCGGTCACGTCGATGATCTGACCAGCTTCGAAGAGGGATACGGTGAGTTCGCCGCCCACTTCCGGAGCCTCGTCGCCTGCTGCCAGGCGGAACTCCATCAGCGAACGACCGGCCTCGACACCTGCCTTGGCGAACAGCCCGGCCTGGGCTTTCGACAGATGCTTGGCCTTGCGGGAGCCGGTTGTCACCTGAACCGCGGCGTAGCCGTCGCTCTCGACGGACTTCACGCGGGTCACGCGGTTGGGCTCAACCTCGATCACGGTCACGGGCACGGATGCGCCATCCTCGGTGAAGACGCGGGTCATCCCGGCCTTCCTACCGACCAAACCGATAGTCATTCTCAGTCTCCTTTAGTGTACGGGGCTATCACCCGCTATGGCTGCCCTTTCCAGAGCATTCCACTAGCACGTTGTATGACGCCATCCCGGCGTGGCGGCTGCTGCCCATACCGACCCCTGGGGTCGCACGAGCGCTGGGCCGCGAGTGTCTAGTGTGGTCTTAGTCGAGCTTGATCTGCACGTCCACGCCAGCGGCGAGGTCGAGCTTCATCAGGGCGTCAACGGTCTTTTCCGTGGGCTCGACGATGTCGAGTACACGCTTGTGGGTGCGAATCTCGTACTGGTCGCGCGCGTCCTTGTTGACGTGCGGCGAGATCAGCACGGTGTAACGCTCGCGATTGGTCGGCAAGGGAATCGGACCACGAACCTGGGCGCCGGTACGCTTGGCGGTCTCAACGATCTCCGCAGCGGACTGGTCGATCAGGCGATGGTCGAAAGCCTTCAACCGAATGCGAATCTTCTGGTTCTGCATTTGCCCTAAACTCCAATGGATCTCGACGGCGCGAGCCGTCCACCCACGCATTCAAAGGATGCGCATTATAGGCACGCCGCGGACGAGTGTCAATCACTCGCCGCGGTGCGCAGAAAGGGGGCTCCTCGCGGAGCCCCCTTCGATCGATCCAGCAGTCCGGGGACTTACTGAACGATCTTGGCCACGACGCCGGCGCCGACGGTACGACCGCCTTCACGGATGGCGAAACGCAGGCCGTCGTCCATGGCGATCGGAGCGATCAGGGTGACGACCATCTTGACGTTGTCGCCCGGCATGACCATCTCGACGCCTTCCGGCAGCTCACAGGTACCGGTGATATCGGTGGTACGGAAGTAGAACTGCGGACGGTAGCCCTTGAAGAACGGGGTGTGACGACCACCCTCTTCCTTGGACAGCACATAGACTTCGGCTTCGAAGACGGTGTGCGGGGTGATGGTGCCCGGCTTGGCCAGGACCTGGCCACGCTCGACATCGTCACGCTTGGTGCCGCGCAGCAGGGCGCCGACGTTCTCGCCCGCACGACCCTCGTCGAGCAGCTTGCGGAACATCTCGACACCGGTGACGGTGGTCTTGGTGGTGTCACGGATACCGACGATCTCGATCTCTTCGCCGGCCTTGACGATGCCGCGCTCGATACGGCCGGTGACCACGGTGCCACGACCGGAGATGGAGAAGACGTCCTCGATCGGCATCAGGAACGGCTGATCGATGGCGCGCTCCGGCTCCGGGATGTAGTCGTCCAGGGCCTTGATCAGGTTGGCAACGGCGGTGGTGCCCATGCCGTTGTCGTCCTTGCCTTCCAGGGCCATCAGGGCGGAACCGGTGATGATCGGGGTGTCGTCACCCGGGAAGTCGTACTCGGACAGCAGTTCACGGACTTCCATCTCGACCAGCTCGAGCAGCTCTTCGTCGTCGACCATGTCGGCCTTGTTCAGGAACACGACGATGTACGGCACGCCAACCTGACGCGAGAGCAGGATGTGCTCGCGGGTCTGCGGCATGGGGCCGTCGGCGGCGGACACCACCAGGATGGCGCCATCCATCTGGGCCGCACCGGTGATCATGTTCTTGACGTAGTCGGCGTGCCCCGGGCAGTCGACGTGCGCGTAGTGGCGCTGCTCGGACTGGTACTCGACGTGAGAGGTGGCGATGGTGATACCACGCTCACGCTCCTCAGGAGCGTTGTCGATGGTGTCGAACTCACGCCAGTCGCCACCGAACACCTCGGCGGAGACGCGGGTCAGGGCCGCCGTCAGCGTGGTCTTGCCGTGGTCGACGTGACCGATGGTGCCGACGTTGACGTGCGGTTTGGAACGTTCGAATTTTTCCTTAGCCACTGCTTTAACCCCTTTACGTTAGCTAACGGTTAACCGTTTTGGTTGATGACGGCTTCAACGACGCTGGACGGCGCCTCTTCGTAATCCGCAAACTCCATGACGTAGCTTGCGCGGCCCTGGGTCTGAGAACGCAGATCGGTCGCGTAACCGAACATCTCAGCCAACGGAACCCGGGCGCGGATGATCTTGCCGGCAGACGAGTCATCCATGCCCTGCACCAGACCGCGACGGCGGTTCAGGTCGCCCATGACATCACCCATGAAGTCCTCGGGAGTCACGACCTCGACCTTCATCACCGGCTCCAGCAGCACGGCCCTGGCCTTCTTGGCACCTTCTTTGATCGCCATGGAAGAGGCGACCTTGAACGCGGTCTCGTTGGAGTCCACGTCGTGGTAGGAGCCATCGTACAGCGTAACCTTGACGTCGATCATCGGGTAGCCCGCGATGACACCGTTCTGCAGCTGCTCGTAGGCCCCTTTCTCGACGGCTGGCACGTATTCCTTGGGAACCACACCGCCGACGATCTCGGAGGCGAATTTGAAGTGCAACTCTTCGTCTTCGCCCTTGTCTGCCGCAGTCAGCGGCTCGATGCGCAACCAGACATGGCCGTACTGACCGCGACCGCCTGACTGACGCACGAACTTGCCTTCCTGCTCGACCGTGCCGCGAATGGTCTCGCGATAGGCGACCTGCGGCTTGCCGATGTTGGCCTCGACCTTGAACTCGCGACGCATGCGGTCGACGATGATGTCGAGGTGCAGCTCGCCCATACCGGAGATGATGGTCTGGCCGGTCTCCTCGTCGGTCTTGACGCGGAACGAGGGGTCCTCCTGGGCCAGCTTGCCCAGCGCCACGCCCATCTTCTCCTGGTCGGCCTTGGACTTCGGCTCCACCGCCACCGAGATCACCGGATCCGGGAACTCCATGCGCTCGAGAACGATCTTGTCGTTCAGGTCGCACAGGGTGTCACCGGTGGTGACGTCCTTGAGGCCGATGCAGGCGGCGATGTCGCCGGCCAGCACTTCCTTGATCTCTTCGCGGGAGTTGGCGTGCATCTGCACGATACGCCCCACGCGCTCCTTCTTCTGCTTGACCGAGTTGTAGACGCTGTCACCGGACTTCAGCACCCCGGAGTAGACGCGAATGAAGGTCAGGGTGCCGACGAAGGGGTCGGTGGCGATCTTGAACGCCAGCGCGGCGAACGGCGCACTGTCGTCCGCCTCGCGGGTGGCGATGGTGCCATCCTTGTCGTCGAGCTCACCCTCGATGGCCTTGACCTCGGTGGGTGACGGCATGTACTCGATGACGCCATCGAGCACCGCCTGCACGCCCTTGTTCTTGAACGCCGAGCCGCAGGTGACCAGCACGATCTCGTTGTCCAGGGTGCGACGACGCAGGCCGGCCTTGATCTCTTCGATGGTCAGCTCACCACCCTCGAGATACTTGTCCATCAGCTCTTCGGAGGCCTCGGCGGCCGCCTCGACCATCTCTTCGCGGTACTTCTCGGCCGTCTCCTGAAGCTCGGCGGGAATATCGACGAGCTCATAGCTCATGCCGAGGCTATCCTCGTCCCACAGGATGGCCTTCATGGCGATCAGGTCGATGACGCCCTTGAAGTCTTCCTCGGTGCCCCAGTTGATCTGGATCGGCACGGCATTGGCGCCGAGACGCTCCTTGAGCTGGTCGACCACCATGAAGAAGTCGGCGCCGGTGCGGTCCATCTTGTTGACGAACACCATGCGCGGGACTTCGTACTTGTTGGCCTGACGCCACACGGTCTCGGTCTGGGGCTGGACGCCGGACGAGCCGCACAGCACCACGACGGCACCGTCGAGCACGCGCAGCGAACGCTCGACCTCGATGGTGAAGTCGACGTGCCCCGGGGTATCGATGATGTTGATGCGGTGCTCATCGAACTGCTTGTTCATGCCCTGCCAGAAGCAGGTGGTCGCGGCGGAGGTGATGGTGATGCCACGCTCCTGCTCCTGCTCCATCCAGTCCATGGTGGCGGCACCATCATGGACCTCACCGACCTTGTGCGACAGGCCGGTGTAGAACAGGACGCGCTCGGTCGTGGTGGTCTTGCCGGCGTCGACGTGTGCAACGATACCGATATTGCGGTAACGATTTAGCGGAGTCTTGCGAGCCACGTTGGAACTCCCCGTTGATTGGCGATGCGTTAGAAGCGCTGCACTTAGAAACGATAGTGCGAGAAGGCCTTGTTGGCTTCCGCCATGCGATGCACGTCTTCACGCTTCTTGACGGCCGAGCCCTTGCCTTCGGCGGCATCCAGCATCTCGCCGGCCAGACGCTGCACCATGGTCTTCTCACCACGACGGCGGGCGGCATCCACCAGCCAGCGCATGGCCAGCGCCTGACGACGCGAGGGACGCACCTCGACCGGCACCTGATAGGTCGCACCGCCGACGCGGCGAGACTTGACCTCGACCATGGGCTGGATGGCTTCCAGCGCCTTGTCGAAGATCTCCAGCGGCTCTTCCTTGCTACGCTCGGCAACCCTGTCCAGCGCACCGTAGACGATGCGCTCAGCTACGGACTTCTTGCCGCTGACCATCAGGTGGTTCATGAACTTCGCCAGGCGCTCGCTTCCGAACTTGGGATCCGGCAGGATCTCGCGCTTAGCCGCAACTCTTCTTCTAGGCATGATAAGCCCTCTGTAAAGGGTCCTTCAGGTAAACCCGAGACGACCGCCTGCGGCGGCGCTCGACCTTACTCTTATCAGACCGATGCCATGTGTTCCGTAGGGTTGGCCTGAGCCACCCGATTTACGCCTTGGGCCGCTTGGTACCGTACTTGGAGCGACCCTGCTTGCGGTTCTGCACGCCGGAGGTGTCCAGGGCGCCACGCACGGTGTGATAACGCACACCGGGAAGGTCCTTGACACGGCCGCCGCGAATCAGGACCACGGAGTGCTCCTGCAGGTTGTGGCCTTCACCGCCGATGTAGGAAGAGACCTCGAAACCGTTGGTGAGGCGCACACGGCAGACCTTACGCAGGGCCGAGTTCGGCTTCTTCGGGGTGGTGGTGTAGACGCGGGTGCAGACCCCGCGCTTCTGCGGGCAGGCCTGCAGCGCCGGCACGTCGCTCTTGCTGACGGGGCGCTTGCGCGGCTTGCGCACGAGCTGATTGATCGTTGCCATCTATTGCTCCAATGGGTTGCCTTCGCGGAAGCGAGGTAGCCGCTCGCTTTCCTGTACTACGCTGCCTTTCCAGCGGGCGCGGGCGCACCCACCCCACTGTTAAAGGCTGCGCATTCTAATGGCTGACGCGCCCGGCCGTCAAGCCTGGCGCCCACCCCCGCGGGGGAGCACGCCAGGCCCGCGGCCCGCGGCGTCAGATCTCGTCGTCGTCCGAGTCGAGCGCGGTGAGCTGGGCGCCCAGTTCCTGCTCGACATCGAAGGCCGACGGGTGGAGCAGGCGGTCGGCGTCTTCACGCTTGCGCTTGCGCTCCGCGTGGTGGGTCAGGCCGGTACCGGCCGGGATCAGGCGTCCCACCACCACGTTCTCCTTGAGGCCACGCAGGTAGTCGCGCTTGCCGGTGACCGCCGCTTCGGTCAGCACCCGCGTGGTCTCCTGGAAGGAGGCCGCGGAGATGAACGACTCGGTGGCCAGGCTGGCCTTGGTGATACCCAGCAGCACCCGCTGGTACTTGGCCGGGAATTTCTCCGCCTTCTCGAGGAAGGCATTCTGCTCGAGCACCCGAACCAGTTCGACCTGGTCGCCCGGGATGAAATCCGAATCCCCGGAATCGGTGATCTCCACCTTGCGCAGCATCTGACGCACGATCACTTCGATGTGCTTGTCGTTGATGCCCACGCCCTGCAGGCGGTAGACGTCCTGGATCTCGGCGGTGATGTACTTGGCCAGCTCCGCCACGCCCAGCAGACGCAGGATGTCGTGGGGGTTGCTCGGCCCGTCGGAGATCACCTCGCCCTTCTCGACGCTCTCGCCCTCGAACACCGCGATCTGGCGCCACTTCGGGATCAGCATCTCGAACGGATCGCCGCCGCCTTCCGGGGTGATCGTCAGGCGCCGCTTGCCCTTGGTCTCCTTGCCGAAGCTGATCACGCCGCTGATATCGGCCAGGATCGCCGGTTCCTTCGGCTTGCGCGCCTCGAACAGGTCGGCGACCCGCGGCAGACCCCCGGTGATGTCCTTGTTGCCGGACGCCTCCACGGGGATACGCGCGACGATCTCGCCGACGCCGATCTTCGAACCGTTGTCGGCGGTGACGATCGCCTTGCCCGGCAGCAGGTACTGCACCGGGGTGTCGGAGCCGGTCACGGTCACCGGCTTGCCGGCCTCGTCGGACAGCAGGATCATCGGACGCTTGTCGCGGCCGGTCAGGGGGCGGGCGGCGGCCTCGATCACCTCGATGGAGGAGAGGCCGGTCATCTCGTCCACGCTACGGTGGATGGTCAGGCCCTCGTCCATGTCCGCATACTGCACCTGGCCCTCGGCCTCGGCGACGATGGGGTGGGTGTGGGGATCCCACTTGGCCACGGCCTGGCCGGCCTCGACCGCCTCGCCGTCCTTGACGGAGAGCTCGGCACCGTAGGGCAGCTTGTAGTACTCGCGCTCGCGGCCATGATCGTCGGCCACCGCCAGGGCGCTGGAGCGGGAAACCACCACCAGCTTGCCGTCGGCGCGCTCGACGTACTTGATGTTGTGCAGGCGCACGCGGCCGCCGTGCTTGACCTGGACGCTGTCCACCGCCGAGGCGCGCGATGCCGCGCCGCCGATGTGGAAGGTCCGCATGGTCAGCTGGGTGCCCGGCTCACCGATCGACTGGGCGGCGATGACGCCCACCGCCTCGCCGATGTTGACCTGGTGGCCACGCGCCAGATCGCGGCCGTAGCAGGCCGAACAGACGCCGTGGGCGGTCTCGCAGCTGATCGCGCTGCGCACCACGATCTCGTCGACGCCCATGGTGTCGAGCTCGGCACACCAGGCCTCGTCGAGCAGGGTGCCGCGGGGGATCAGCACTTCCTCGGTGGCCGGGTCGATGACGTCCTGGGCCACCACACGACCCAGCACGCGCTGGGCCAGGGAGACGATGATGTCGCCGCCCTCGATGACCGGGTGCAGGGTCAGGCCGTTCTCGGTGCCACAGTCCGACTCGGTGATCACCATGTCCTGGGCCACGTCGACCAGGCGACGGGTCAGGTAACCGGAGTTGGCGGTCTTGAGCGCCGTGTCCGCCAGGCCCTTCCGCGCGCCGTGGGTCGAGATGAAGTACTGGAGGACGTTCAGGCCCTCACGGAAGTTGGCGACGATCGGGGTCTCGATGATCGAGCCGTCCGGCTTGGCCATCAGGCCGCGCATGCCCGCCAACTGACGGATCTGGGCGGCACTACCCCGGGCGCCGGAGTCGGCCATGATGAACACGCTGTTGAACGAGTCCTGCTCGACCTGGTTGCCGTCGCGATCGGTGACGGTCTCCTTGGAGATCCCCGCCATCATCGCCTTGGCCACCTTGTCGTTGGCCTTGGACCAGATGTCGATCACCTTGTTGTACTTCTCGCCGGCGGTGACGAGACCCGAGGAGAACTGATCCTCGATCTCCTTCACTTCGTCCTCGGCCGCGTCGATGATCTCGGCCTTGGCCTCGGGAATCACGAAGTCGTTGACGCCGATCGAGGCGCCGGACCAGGTCGCCAGGCGGAAGCCGGTGTACATCAGCTGGTCGGCGAAGATCACCGTCGGCTTGAGGCCGGCGCGGCGGTACACCTCGTTGAGCAGCTTCGAGATCGCCTTCTTCTTCATCGGCTGGTCGACCAGCTCGAAGGGCACCCCCTTGGGGAGGATGCGGAACAGCAGCGCACGCCCCACGGTGGTGTCGAAGATGGTCTGCTTCTTGACCAGCTCGCCGTCCTCTTCCTCGGGCAGGTACTCGGTCAGGCGCACCTTGACCCGGGCATGCAGCTCGACGTTCTGGGTGCCGAAGGCGCGCTCGACCTCGTTGAGGTTGGCGAACACCATGCCCTCGCCCTTGGCGTTGATGCGCTCGCGGGTCATGTAATAGAGGCCCAGCACCACGTCCTGGGAGGGCACGATGATCGGCTCGCCGTTGGCCGGTGACAGCACGTTGTTGGTGGCCATCATCAGCGCCCGGGCCTCGAGCTGGGCTTCCAGGGTCAGCGGCACGTGCACCGCCATCTGGTCACCGTCGAAGTCGGCGTTGTAGGCGGCACACACCAGCGGGTGCAGCTGGATCGCCTTGCCCTCGATCAGCAGCGGCTCGAAGGCCTGGATGCCGAGGCGGTGCAGGGTCGGGGCGCGGTTGAGCAGCACCGGGTGCTCACGGATGACATCGGCGAGGATGTCCCACACCTCGGGCAGCTCGCGCTCGACCATCTTCTTGGCGGCCTTGATGGTCGACGCATGCCCCAGGGTCTGCAGCTTGGAGTAGATGAACGGCTTGAACAGCTCCAGCGCCATCTTCTTGGGCAGGCCGCACTGGTGCAGGCGCAGGGTCGGGCCCACGGTAATGACCGAGCGGCCGGAGTAGTCGACGCGCTTGCCCAGCAGGTTCTGGCGGAAACGCCCCTGCTTGCCCTTGATCATATCGGCCAGGGACTTCAGCGGGCGCTTGTTGGAGCCGGTGATGGCCCGGCCACGACGGCCGTTGTCGAGCAGGGCATCCACCGCCTCCTGCAGCATGCGCTTCTCGTTGCGCACGATGATGTCCGGCGCATTGAGGTCGAGCAGCCGCTTGAGGCGGTTGTTGCGGTTGATTACCCGGCGGTACAGGTCGTTGAGGTCGGAGGTCGCGAAGCGGCCGCCGTCCAGCGGCACCAGCGGACGCAGGTCCGGCGGCAGCACCGGCAGCACCTCCATGACCATCCACGCCGGCGCATTGCCGGAGTTGTAGAAGGCCTCCAGCAGCTTGAGCCGCTTGGAGAGCTTCTTGATCTTGGTCTCGGAGTTGGTCTGGGGGATCTCCTCGCGCAGGCGGTCGATCTCCTCCTCGAGGTCGATGTCCTTGAGCAGCGCCTGGACCGCCTCGGCGCCCATGCGGGCGTCGAAGTCGTCACCGAACTCCTCGAGGGCCTCGAAGTACTGCTCGTCGTTGAGCAGTTGGCCGCGCTCGAGGGTGGTCATGCCCGGGTCGATGACCACGAAGCTCTCGAAGTAGAGCACCCGCTCGATGTCACGCAGGGTCATGTCCAGGAACATGCCGATGCGCGACGGCAGCGACTTGAGGAACCAGATGTGGGCGACCGGCGAGGCGAGCTCGATATGGCCCATGCGCTCGCGGCGCACCGCGGCCTTGGTGACCTCGACGCCGCACTTCTCGCAGATGATGCCGCGGTGCTTCATGCGCTTGTACTTGCCGCACAGGCACTCGTAGTCCTTCACCGGGCCGAAGATCTTGGCGCAGAACAGGCCGTCACGCTCCGGCTTGAAGGTGCGGTAGTTGATGGTCTCGGGCTTCTTCACCTCGCCGAATGACCAGGAGCGAATCATGTCCGGCGACGCGAGCGTGATCTTGATCGCGTCGAACTCGTCGGACTGAGACTGCGATTTGAGGACTTTCACCAAATCTTTCATGGGGTCGGCTCCGCTGCGGAGTTGTCATGGGCGGGGGCGTTGCCACCCCCGCGGACCGTCATTCTGTGAAGCGTCGGCCGCCTCAGCTCTCGAGCTCGATGTCGATGCCCAGCGAGCGGATCTCCTTCACCAGCACGTTGAAGGATTCCGGCATGCCCGCCTGCATGGTGTGGTCGCCATCCACGATGCTCTTGTACATCTTGGTGCGCCCCTCCACGTCGTCGGACTTGACCGTGAGCATCTCCTGGAGGGTGTAGGCCGCGCCGTAGGCTTCCAGGGCCCAGACCTCCATCTCGCCGAAACGCTGCCCGCCGAACTGCGCCTTGCCGCCCAGCGGCTGCTGGGTGACCAGCGAGTAGGAGCCGGTCGAGCGCGCATGCATCTTGTCGTCCACCAGGTGGTTGAGCTTGAGCATGTACATGTAGCCGACGGTCACCGGACGGTCGAAGGCGTCGCCGGTGCGGCCGTCGTAGAGGGCCATCTGGCCGGAGTCCGGCAGGTCGGCGAGCTTGAGCAGGTGCTTGATCTCGCTCTCCTTGGCGCCGTCGAACACCGGCGAGGCCATCGGCACGCCCGCCTGGAGGTTCTTCGCCAGGGCGATCACCTCGTCGTCGGCCAGCGAGTCGAGATCCTCGATGCGGGTCCCCTCGGTGTTGTAGACCTGCCCCAGGAAGTCGCGGAGCTGGCCGACCTGCTGGTCGCGGGCCTCGCGCAGCATGCCCTCGATCTTCACCCCGAGGCCGCGGGCCGCCAGGCCCAGGTGGGTCTCGAGGATCTGACCGACGTTCATCCGTGACGGCACGCCCAGCGGGTTGAGCACCACGTCGACCGGCTCGCCATTGTCGTCGAAGGGCATGTCCTCGATCGGCATGATCGCCGAGATGACGCCCTTGTTACCGTGACGACCGGCCATCTTGTCGCCCGGCTGGATGCGACGCTTGACCGCCATGTAGACCTTGACGATCTTCAGCACGCCCGGCGCGAGGTCGTCGCCCTGGGTCAGCTTGCGCTTCTTGTCCTCGAAACGCTCGTCCATCTCGCGGCGACGGTTCTCGAGTTGCTCGTCGGCCTGGGCCAGCAGCTCGTTGAGCGCCTCGTCCTGCAGGCGCAGCTTGAACCACTGCTGCCGCGGCAGCTCCTCGAGGTAGTCGTCGGAGAGGATGTCGCCCTTCTTCAGCCGCGGACCGCCGTGGACCGCCTGCCCCGAGAGGGTGCGCTTGAGACGCTCGAAGGTGGCGTCCTCGGCGATGCGGTAGGTCTCCTGCAGGTCCTTGCGCACCTCGTCGAGCTGCATCTGCTCGATGGAGAGTGCCCGGGAGTCCTTCTCCACGCCGTCGCGGGTGAACACCTGGACGTCGATGACGGTACCGCGCATGCCGGTCGGGGCACGCAGCGAGGTGTCCTTCACGTCCGAGGCCTTCTCGCCGAAGATCGCCCGCAGCAGCTTCTCCTCCGGGGTCAGCTGGGTCTCGCCCTTGGGTGTGACCTTGCCGACCAGGATGTCGCCCGGCCCGACCTCGGCGCCGATGTAGACCACCCCGGCCTCGTCGAGCTTGGCCAGCGCCGACTCACCGACGTTGGGGATATCGGAGGTGATCTCCTCCGGCCCCAGCTTGGTGTCGCGCGACACACAGGTCAGCTCCTGGATGTGGATGGTGGTGAAGCGGTCTTCCTGGACGACCCGCTCGGAGAGCAGGATGGAGTCCTCGAAGTTGTAGCCGTTCCAGGGCATGAAGGCGATGCGCATGTTCTGGCCCAGCGCCAGGTCGCCCATGTCCACGGACGGGCCGTCGGCCAGGATGTCGCCACGCGCCACCTCGTCGCCGGGGCGCACGATGGGGCGCTGGTTCATGCAGGTGTTCTGGTTGGAACGCACGTACTTGGTGAGGTTGTAGATATCGACGCCGGCCTCGCCGCCGATGATCTCGTCCTCGTTGATGCGCACCACGATACGCTTGGCGTCGACCGAGTCGATCACCCCGCCGCGACGCGCCACGGCGCAGACCCCGGAGTCGCGGGCCACGAAACGCTCCATGCCGGTACCGACGAGCGGCTTCTCGGCGCGCAGCGTCGGCACCGCCTGACGCTGCATGTTCGAGCCCATCAGGGCGCGGTTGGCGTCGTCGTGCTCGAGGAACGGGATCAGCGCCGCCGCCACCGAGACCACCTGGCGCGGGGAAACGTCCATCAGGGTGACCTGCTCGGGACGCATGAAGGTGGTCTCGCCCTTGTGGCGAACCTGCACCAGGTCGTCGACCAGCTTGCCCGACTCGTCGACGGTGGCCGAGGCCTGGGCAATGATGAAGTCGCCCTCCTCGATCGCCGAGAGGTGCACCACCTCGTCGGTCACCTGACGGTCGACCACCTTGCGGTACGGCGTCTCGAGGAAGCCGTAGCTGTTGGTGTGGCTGTAGGTGGCCAGCGAGTTGATCAGGCCGATGTTCGGCCCTTCCGGGGTCTCGATCGGGCACAGCCGGCCGTAGTGGGTGGCGTGGACGTCACGCACCTCGAAGCCGGCGCGCTCGCGGGTCAGGCCGCCCGGGCCGAGCGCCGAGACGCGGCGCTTGTGGGTGACCTCGGAGAGCGGGTTGTTCTGGTCCATGAACTGGGAGAGCTGGCTGGAGCCGAAGAACTCCTTGACCGCCGCGGCGACGGGCTTGGCGTTGATCAGGTCCTGGGGCATCAGGCCCTCGCTCTCGGCCATGGAGAGACGCTCCTTGACCGCACGCTCGACCCGCACCAGCCCCACGCGGAACTGGTTCTCGGCCATCTCGCCGACGCAGCGGATACGACGGTTGCCCAGGTGATCGATATCGTCGACTTCGCCGAAGCCGTTACGGATGTTGATCAGCTCCTTGAGCACGTCGAGGATGTCGCGCTGGTCGAGTACGCCGGAGCCGGTATCGGCGTCACGGCGCAGGCGACGGTTGAACTTCATGCGACCGACGCCGGAGAGGTCGTAGCGATCCTCGGTGAAGAACAGGTTGTGGAACAGGGTCTCGGCGGCCTCCTTGGTGGGCGGCTCGCCGGGGCGCATCATGCGATAGATCTCGACCAGCGCCTCGAGCTGGGACCCGGTGGTGTCCAGCTTGAGGGTGTCGGAGACGAAGGGACCACAGTCGAGATCGTTGGTGTAGAGCGTCTCGAGCGTGGTGATGCCGGCCTGGCCCAGTTTCTCCAGCAGCTCCGGAATGATCTCGCTGTTGCACTCGCAGATCAGCTCACCGGTGTTCGGATCGACCTGGTCACGGGCCAGGGTCTTGCCGAACAGGTACTCCATCGGCACCTCGAGGCGCTCGAGGCCGGCCTTCTCCAGCTGACGGATGTGCTTCTGGGTGATGCGACGGCCTTCCTCGACGATCAGGTTGCCCTCGCCGTCCTTGATGTCGAAGGTGGCGGTCTCGCCGCGCAGGCGCGACGGCACCAGCTCCACGGAGAAGCCGGACTTCTCGATGTGGAAGGTGCTGGTCTCGAAGAACTCGTCGAGGATCTCCTCGGCGCTCATGCCCAGCGCACGCATCAGTACCGTCGCCGGCAGCTTGCGGCGACGGTCGATGCGCACGAAGACGCTGTCCTTCGGGTCGAACTCGAAGTCCAGCCAGGAGCCGCGGTAGGGGATCACCCGGGCGGAATAGAGCAGCTTGCCGGAGGAGTGGCTCTTGCCCTTGTCATGGTCGAAGAACACGCCGGGCGAACGATGCAGCTGGGAGACGATGACCCGCTCGGTGCCGTTGACGACGAAGGTGCCGTTCTCGGTCATCAGGGGGATCTCCCCCATGTAGACTTCCTGCTCCTTGATGTCCTTGATCGCCTTGTTCGACGACTCCTTGTCGTAGATGATCAGGCGAACCTTGACACGCAGCGGAGCCGAATAGGTGACGCCACGCAGCTGGCACTCCTTGACGTCGAAGGCCGGAGTGCCGAAACGGTAGCTGACGTACTCCAGGGCGGCATTGCCGGAGAAGCTCTCGATCGGGAACACGGACTTGAAGGCCGCATGCAGACCGATCTCGAGGCGCTCCTCGGGCGAGCGGTCCTGCTGGAGAAAGTCGTAGTAGGAATCAAGCTGGATGGCCAGCAGGTAGGGCACATCCATCACTTGGGGCAGTTTGCCGAAATCCTTGCGGATGCGTTTTTTCTCAGTGTATGAGTAAGCCATCTGTATTCCCCAGCTTGTTCACCATGGGTGACCGATGCGTGGTCGGCGCCACCCGACGGGAGCGGCTCCGTCAGGCGATGAAGGCAAGCACCGCGTCGGGTTGCTCGCCTTCGGAATTCGGCTGGCGGCTCTGCTCATGCAGAGGCCAGTGACAACAGAAAAAGGCCGGCAGCGGGTGTCCCGCCACCAGCCGTGGAAGCTTACGCAGCGCGTGAAGCCATGGGCACAAGGATTACTTGAGCTCCACGCTCGCGCCGGCCTCTTCCAGTTTGGCCTTGGCCGCTTCGGCCTCGTCCTTGGACAGGGCTTCCTTGATGGTCGCCGGTGCGCCGTCGACGGCGCCCTTGGCTTCCTTCAGGCCCAGGCCGGTGATCTCGCGGACGACCTTGATCACGTTGACCTTCTTCTCGCCGGCAGCGGTCAGCACCAGGTCGAACTCGGTCTGCTCTTCGGCGGCGGCTTCGCCACCGGCAGCCGGGCCGGCCACGACGGCGGCAGCGGCAGAGACGCCGAACTTCTCTTCCATGGCTTCGATCAGCTCGACGACTTCCATGACGGACATGTCGGCGACGGCGTTGATGATGTCTTCTTTGGTCAGTGCCATTTTCAGGTTCCTAACTTTGCGGGAGCTTCGGTAGGCCGATAGCTCGAGGATTCAATGTTCGATTCGGGCTGCGCAGCAGAGTTCGCCGATCAGGCGGCGGCTTCCTGCTTCTGGTCGCGCAGCGCGGCGAGGGTACGGACCAGCTTGCCGGCAGAAGCTTCCTTCATGACGGACATCAGCTTGGCGATCGCCTCATCGTAGGTCGGCAGTGTTGCCAGACGGTCGATGTCGGTCGCCGGGATCAGCTCGCCCTCGTAGGCCAGCGCCTTGACTTCGAAGTTCTGATCCTGCTTGGCGAACTCCTTGAACAGACGGGCGGCGGCGCCCGGGTGCTCGGTGGAGAAGGCCAGCAGGGTCGGGCCCACGAAGCTGTCGTTCAGGCACTCCCACTGGGTGCCTGACAGGGCGCGGCGTGCCAGGGTGTTGCGCACAACACGGATCTGCACGCCATTCTCGCGGGCCTGCTTGCGCAGACCGGTCATCTTCTCGACCGTGACGCCACGAGAATCGGCAACTACGACGGAGAGAGCGTCCTTGGCGGCTGCACTGACCTCGGCAACAATCGCCTTCTTGCCTTCGAGTGCTAGTGGCACAGTGATCACTCCTTCGTGCCGGAACCTCGAACGAGGACTCCGGTGGTTACCATCTCTCCCGCCCCGGCGCGCGAGCAGCGGGGCGGAAGTCCTGGGTGATGGTGCTCACCAGATGTCTGGCGGCACACCATCTGCGCAGGCCTTCCCGAGGGAAGATTAAGCCGCCCTTCTCGATGAGGGGCGGCGCCTGCGGTCTTTGACGGTGCCCCGCCGGCACGTTCTGCAACCGTGCACGGGGACCGCAAAGTTCTTGCCTGTTGCCGTCGAACCGCCGCTCAGACCAGCGCGGAGTGATCGACGGTGATGCCCGGGCCCATGGTGGTGGACAGGGTCACCTTCTTGAAATAGATCCCCTTGGAAGAGCTCGGCTTGAGCCGCTTGAGGTCGGCGACCAGCGCCTCCAGGTTGCCCTGGATGGCGGCGGCATCGAAGTCGACCTTGCCAAGGGTGGTATGGATGATGCCGTTCTTGTCGGTACGGAAGCGCACCTGACCGGCCTTGGCGTTCTTCACCGCGGTGGCGACGTCCGGGGTCACGGTACCGACCTTGGGGTTCGGCATCAGGCCGCGCGGACCGAGGATCTGGCCCAACTGGCCGACCACCCGCATGGCGTCCGGCGAGGCGATGACCACGTCGAAGTCGAGCTGGCCCTTCTTCACCTGCTCGGCCAGATCGTCCATGCCGACGATATCGGCACCGGCTTCCTTGGCGGCATCGGCGTTGGCACCCTGGGTGAAGACGGCGACACGCACGTCCTTGCCGGTACCATTGGGCATGACGGTGGCGCCACGCACGACCTGGTCGGACTTGCGCGGGTCGACGCCCAGGTTGATGGCGACGTCCAGGGACTCCTTGAACTTGACGGTGGACAGCTCGGCGAGCAGCGCCACGGCCTCCTCGAGGGAGTACACCTTGGCGGTATCGACCTTTTCCTGGATCAGCTTGGCGCGCTTGGTCAGTTTAGCCATGATCAGAGACCCTCCACGTTCAGGCCCATGCTACGGGCACTACCGGCAATGGTGCGCACCGCGGCATCGAGATCGGCAGCCGTCAGGTCCGGCTCCTTGGTCTTGGCGATCTCCTCGAGCTGCTCACGGGTCACGGTACCGACCTTCTTCTTGTTCGGCTCACCGGAGCCGGACTTGATGCCAGCGGCCTTCTTCAGCAGGACCGCGGCGGGCGGGGTCTTGGTGACGAAGGTGAAGCTGCGGTCGGAGTAGACGGTGATGACCACGGGAGTCGGCAGACCCGGCTCGATGTCCTGGGTGGCCGCGTTGAAGGCCTTGCAGAACTCCATGATGTTGACACCGTGCTGACCCAGCGCGGGGCCCACGGGGGGACTCGGGTTGGCTTTGCCAGCTGCGACCTGCAGCTTGATGTAAGCCTGTACTTTCTTGGCCATGTTGGACTCCAGTTGGGTAGTAGCGCCTTGCGGCTCCCCGGGTTACGCGGCCGACCCGGCGGCCGCATCGCAAACGTCAGGCCGAGAGGCTATTCCTTCTCGACCTGCGCGAATTCCAGCTCGACAGGGGTCGAGCGACCGAAGATCAGCACGCTGACCTGCAGGCGACTCTTGTCGTAGTTGACCTCTTCCACCACCCCATTGAAGTCGGCGAAGGGCCCATCGACCACGCGCACGGACTGCCCCGGCTCGAACATGGTCTTGGGGCGCGGCTTGTCGGTACCGTCCTTCACCCGACGCAGGATGGCATCGGCCTCCTTCTGGGTGATCGGCGCAGGCTTCTCCTTGGTCCCGCCGATGAACCCCATGACGCGCGGGGTCTCGTTGACCAGGTGCCAGGTCTCGTCGTCCATCTCCATCTCGACCAGCACGTAGCCGGGATAGAACTTGCGCTCGCTCTTGCGGCGCTTGCCATCACGCATCTCGACGACTTCTTCGGTGGGCACCAGGATCTCGCCGAAGCGATCCTCCATGCCATGCATCTTCACGCGCTCGATCAGCGAGCGCATGACATGCTTCTCGAAGCCGGAGTAGGCGTGCACGACGTACCAACGCTTGGACATGGAAACTCCTAACCAATGACGCCGGACATCGCCCAGCCAAGAAGGGTGTCGATCAGCCACAGCATCAGACCGACCACCAGCACGGCCACCAGCACGATACCCGTGGTCTGCACGGTCTCGGGGCGCGTCGGCCACACCACACGCTGGATCTCCTTCTTCGCGCTCCTGGCCAGCTCGGTGAGCTCGCGCCCCCGGGTCGTGGTCAGGGCAACCAGCGCCGCCACAATGCTCAGGGCGACGACGCCCAGCACGCGATAGAGGAGCGCCAGATCGGCGAAGTAGGTATTGCCGACAACGGCCAGGACCAGCAGAGTGACGACAACCGCCCACTTGAGCCCGTCGTGGCGCGACTCCTGCACCTCGGCGCTATGCTTCATGAAAACGAGACTCCTCAGGGCGCGGCAATCGAAACATGAAAGTATATAAAATAACGCCAGCCTGGGGAAGACTGGCAGGCCAGGAGGGAATCGAACCCCCAACCTGCGGTTTTGGAGACCGCTGCTCTGCCAATTGAGCTACTGGCCTGTATCTGCTCCGCAACCACCCTTTGCGAGCGGCCTGCACTACAGCGGGCGCCATGATAGCGAAAGCCGCTTCACCTGGCAACCCCTTCCCTGCACAGCCTGGACTCGGGAAGAAAGAGAAAAGGCGAGCCTGGGCTCGCCTTTTCGATATGGAGCTCATGGACGGATTTGAACCGTCGACCTCACCCTTACCAAGGGTGTGCTCTACCCCTGAGCTACATGAGCGCAACCTTGCGACATCACACCATCGATGTCTGGAGCGGGCAGCGGGGATCGAACCCGCATCATCAGCTTGGAAGGCTGAGGTTCTACCATTGAACTATGCCCGCCTACCCACTCTTGCTGCCACCACCCGACCAAGCCCGGTGCCGGCGAATTCTGGTGGAGGGGGAAGGATTCGAACCTTCGAAGCTTTCGCGGCAGATTTACAGTCTGCTCCCTTTGGCCACTCGGGAACCCCTCCAACTGGCGGCATATCCTACCACCTTCATGCCCGATGTCAAGTGACTGTTTTCTCAGTTATCTTGACCGAGGAAGCTCGCCTTTCCGCACCCCCTCTTCGCTTCGGAACGCGGCGCATTGTGTCAAAGCAGCATCGAGAATGCAAGCCCGGCACGTATCTTTTCCAGGGAGACCGGCGACGGCACGCGCGGCGCCCCGGACATCCTTCCCGCCCTCTCGGCGGCGGTCAGCGGAAAACAGGCCTCGAGCCCGGCATAGACCATATCCGGCCAGACCGCATGGGGGACCTGGATGCCCCGCGAGATCACCCGCGCATCCCCTCCGGTGAGCAGCATCGGCAAGGGCACGCCTTCCCGGTCGCATACCTCGCTGTAGATACGATTCACCGCACTGACCGCCGCCATGTAGATACCATGGTTGACCGCCTCCACGGTGCGCGTACCGGGTCCCAGCAGCTCCTCGGCCTCGCTGTCCGGGTCGATGGCCACGTTGCGGGTACCGAGCTTCAGGCTCTCCTTCATCAGGCGCAGCCCGGGGAGAATGTAGCCGCCGAGGTGTCGGCCTCCCGGCAGCACGAAGTCGACGGTGATGGCACTGCCACAGTCGACGCTGCAGCACCCACCGGCCAGCTGGTAGCAGGCCAGCGTGCCCATCCAGCGGTCCACACCCAGTCGGCCCGGCTCCTCGTAGCCGTTGGTGACGCCCAGGGCCTCGGGAGCGGAACGCGCCACATGGACCGCTCCGACCCGGCGACGCAGCAGTGACACGGTCTCCTCGAGCACCGCCCTGCGCGCCACGCTGGAGATGCGCACCGCCTCCACCACGTCCAGGTCCGGAATGTCCGAGCCGGGGCGCCACTCCTCGCGAGTCCAGACGGCGCCGCGCGAGCGGATCTCGCTGCTGTCGGCATCCTTGAGCCGCCACTTGGACAGGGTATTGCCGATATCGAGATCCAGGATCATGGGCGACCACGCACGCTGACTTCCCCTCCCGCCAGACGCCGGCGCTGCTGCCCCTGCAGGACCCAGAGGTTGCCGGCCTCGTCCACCCCTTCGGCGATGGCCGGTTCGCGCTCCCCGCCGCGCAGGATATCCACCTCTTGGCCGACGAAGGCATGGCGAGCATTCCACTCCCCCTGCCAAGCCGCGAAGCCCTGCTGCTCGAAGCTCGCCATCAGCGGCAGCAAGCCCTCGAGCAGCTCCACCGCCAGCGCATTGCGCGAGATGTCCGGCGCCTGGTCGCGCACCGCGGCCACCGGCTGGTCGATGCCGGCACGGAAGTCGGCCGGGAGGTCGACGTTGATGCCAATGCCCACCACCACCTCGCAGGGGCCAGCCGCATCGCCACTGATCTCCACCAGGATGCCGGCCAGCTTGCCAAGCTCGCCCTGCGGCGACTCCAGCAACACATCGTTGGGCCATTTCAACCGCGGTCTCGCCCCGCGGCTTTCCAGCACCTTCGCCAGCACCACGCCGATGGCGAGGCTCAGCCCCTCCAGTGCCGCCACGCCCGACTCGAAACGCCACCCCAGGGACAGCATCAGCGTCCGGCCCCAGGGCGTCGTCCAGGCGCGCCCGCGACGCCCGCGGCCCTCACTCTGCTGCTCCACCAGGCAGACCTCGCCATGACCGGCCCCCTGCTCGAAGCGTTCGCGGATGAAGGCGTTACTGGAGGGCAGCGTCTCCTCGACGAACAGGCGCGTCAGGTGCTGTCGCGCGCCCCGCGACAGCCCCGCCACGATCTCGCCGCCATCGAGCAGCTCCATCGGCTCAGCCAGGCGGTAGCCCTGCCCCTTCACCGCCTCCATGGCGATCCCCAGCGACTCCAGCTTCCGCAACTGCTTCCATACGGCCGCCCGCGACACACCCAGGCGCTCGCCCAGCTGCTCACCGGAATGGAACTCGCCATCGCTCAGCAGGCGTATCAGGTCACCGATGGTCATGCTTCATGCCCCTGGCGGGAAAAGGCACATTCTAGCGGAACTCTCGCCCCCCCGGAAATCCATCGCGCAGGAATGAAAAAACCCCGAGCTCTTTCGAACTCGGGGTTTTCTCTGAATAGATGCCTGACGATGACCTACTCTCGCATGGGGAGACCCCACACTACCATCGGCGCTGAGCGGTTTCACTACTGAGTTCGGCATGGGATCAGGTGGTTCCCGCTCGCTATGGTCGTCAGGCGAAAAACGTATGAATCATGCTGGCGCGATCGTCTCGGCGTATCCGCAATCGTCTGCGATCACAGACCTCTTGGGTGTTATATGGTCAAGCCTCACGGGCCATTAGTACCGGTTAGCTCAACGCCTTGCAGCGCTTCCACACCCGGCCTATCAACCAGCTGGTCTCGCTGGGCCCTTCAGGAGGCTCGAGGCCTCGGGGACGTCTCATCTTGAAGGAGGCTTCCCGCTTAGATGCCTTCAGCGGTTATCCTGTCCGCACATAGCTACCCGGCAATGCCACTGGCGTGACAACCGGAACACCAGAGGTGCGTCCACTCCGGTCCTCTCGTACTAGGAGCAGCTCTTCTCAAACGTCCAACGCCCACGGCAGATAGGGACCGAACTGTCTCACGACGTTCTAAACCCAGCTCGCGTACCACTTTAAATGGCGAACAGCCATACCCTTGGGACCGACTTCAGCCCCAGGATGTGATGAGCCGACATCGAGGTGCCAAACACCGCCGTCGATGTGAACTCTTGGGCGGTATCAGCCTGTTATCCCCGGAGTACCTTTTATCCGTTGAGCGATGGCCCTTCCATACAGAACCACCGGATCACTAGAACCTACTTTCGTACCTGCTCGACGTGTCTGTCTCGCAGTCAAGCACCCTTATGCTCTTGCACTCACTGCACGATTTCCAACCGTGCTGAGGGTACCTTCGTGCTCCTCCGTTACTCTTTAGGAGGAGACCGCCCCAGTCAAACTACCCACCACACACTGTCCTCGATCCGGATCACGGACCTGAGTTAGAACGCCAATGATGCCAGGCTGGTATTTCAAGGTTGGCTCCACCCGAACTGGCGTCCGGGTTTCAAAGCCTCCCAGCTATCCTACACAAGCAACATCAGCATCCAGTGTGAAGCTGTAGTAAAGGTTCACGGGGTCTTTCCGTCTAGCCGCGGGTACACAGCATCTTCACTGCGATTTCAATTTCACTGAGTCTCGGGTGGAGACAGCGTGGCCATCATTACGCCATTCGTGCAGGTCGGAACTTACCCGACAAGGAATTTCGCTACCTTAGGACCGTTATAGTTACGGCCGCCGTTTACCGGGGCTTCGATCAGGAGCTTCGCTTGCGCTAACACCATCAATTAACCTTCCGGCACCGGGCAGGCGTCACACCCTATACGTCCGCTTGCGCGTTTGCAGAGTGCTGTGTTTTTAATAAACAGTTGCAGCCACCTGGTATCTTCGACCGCCTCGTGCTCCGGCCGCGAGGGCCTTCACACTAACGCGGCGTGCCTTCTCCCGAAGTTACGGCACCATTTTGCCTAGTTCCTTCACCCGAGTTCTCTCAAGCGCCTGGGTATTCTCTACCTGACCACCTGTGTCGGTTTGGGGTACGGTCCCACATGATCTGAAGCTTAGAGGCTTTTCCTGGAAGCGTGGCATCGATGACTTCGGCACCGTAGTGCCTTCGTCTCGCCTCTCGGCCTGGGGATCCCGGATTTGCCAAAGATCCCAGCCTACCGGCTTTCACCAGGACAACCAACGCCTGGCCCACCTAGCCTTCTTCGTCCCCCCATCGCAACCATGTGAGGTACGGGAATATTGACCCGTTTCCCATCGACTACGCCTTTCGGCCTCGCCTTAGGGGCCGACTCACTCTGCTCCGATTAGCGTCGAACAGAAACCCTTGGTCTTCCGGCGGGGGAGTTTTTCACTCCCCTTGTCGTTACTCATGTCAGCATTCGCACTCGTGATACCTCCAGCAAGCCTCTCGACTCACCTTCGTCGGCTTACACGACGCTCCTCTACCGC
>NZ_PNRE01000025.1:0-66534 GCF_002879645.1 Halomonas heilongjiangensis
GTCCACCTCGACCCGCTCCTGCATCACCACGCAGTCGGCCCCGTGGGGGAGCTCACCGCCGGTAAAGATCCGCGCGCAGCTGCCCGGGGCCAACGGTACGGCCGGAGAGCCGGCGGCGATGCGCTGACTCACCGGCAGCCATTGCCCGGCATCGCGGTGATTCAGGGCGTAGCCGTCCATGGCGCTGTTGTCGAAGCCGGGAACATCCAAGCGGGCGGTGACCGCCTCGGCCAGCACCCGCCCCGCGGCCGACTCGACGGCGAGCTCCTCGGCCGCCGTGGTCACGACGCCGTCGAGCAAGGCCGCCAGCGCCGCCTCGACGGGCTTGAGTTCAGCCATGCTGGCCTCGCTCGGGAATGACCAGGTTGGCGAAGTTGCAGGGTTTATGGCGGCTGTCGAGCTGCTCGGCGAGGATGCCGTCCCAGGCGGTGCGGCAGGCGCCGGTGGAGCCGGGCAGGCAGAACACCACGGTGGCATTGGCCAGCCCGCCGAGGCAGCGGCTCTGGATGGTGGAGCTGCCGATCTCCTGCCAGCTGAGGTGGCGGAAGAGCTCGCCGAAGCCCTCGATCTGCTTGTCGAGCAGCACCGAGACCGCTTCCGGCGTGGAATCGCGGCCGGTGAAGCCGGTCCCTCCGGTGGTCAGGATCACCTGGACCTCGGGGTCGGCGATCCAGCCCGCCACCACGGCCCGAATGCGGTAGACGTCGTCGATGACGATCTGCTTGTCGGCGAGCCGATGGCCGGCGCCGGTGAGGCGCTCGACCAGGGCCTGGCCGCTGCGGTCGGTCTCGTCGGTGCGGGTGTCGGAGACGGTCAGCACCGCCACCCGCAGCGGAATCATCGGATCGCTCATCTTATTTCTCGCCCTCGTTCGACGCCTGCGCCTTCTTGCGTGCCTGCCGCTCCTCGAAGGCCGCGAGCTGCTCCGGCGTGGCTTCCTGCTGGTACTTCGCCTTCCACTCGGCATAGGGCATGCCGTAGACATGGTCTCGCGCCGCCTCGTAGTCGAGTTCGGCGCCGCGCTCCTCGGCGGCGGCGACCAGCCACTTCGAGAGGCAGTTGCGGCAGAAGTCGGCCAGGATCATCAGCTCGATGTTCTGTACGTCCTTGTTGTCGTCGAGGTGCTTGAGCAGGCGACGGAAGGCCGCGGCTTCCAGCTCGGTGCGGGTGTTGTCGTCGAGATGCTGCATGGCGTGTCTCCCTGCATCTTGGTGGTGTTCGCAATGCTGCCAGCATAACAAAAGACACCGCCCGAAGGCGGTGTCGAAGCGTCGCGATGAAGCTGGTGGATCATCCCGAGCGGGGTGTCGGTTCTTCGCTGCCGCCGGAGGGCTGGCCACCGGCGGCGAGTCGTTCCTCGGGAATCGCCTGGTCCTTGACCTCCTCGTACCAGAGGTTGTGGTGGTCCCTGGCCCAGGTCTCGTCGACATAGCCGGTGGCCATGCCCTCCAGCGAGCCCTCCGAGCCGATGGTGCCGATGTAGATATGGCCCAGTGCCACGGCGGTCAGCCCCAGCGCGCCCACGGCGTGGATGATGTTGGCCCACTGCATGGTGTCGCGGCCCTGGCCGTAGTTGGGGAAGTCGAGCACGAAACCGCTGGCGATCACCACGATGCCCACCGTGGCCAGCAGCCAGAACCACACCTTCTCGCCGCCGTTGGCGAAGCCGGCATCGACATGTGCCTTGCCGACCATGCCGCCGCCCTTCTTGAACCACTCCAGGTCATGCTTCTTGGGCCAGTTGTGCTTCAGCACCCGGGCCAGCAGCACGATCAGCAGGATGCCGAACAGCGGGCCCAGGTAGTTGTGCGCCACCTTGGAGGCCGAGATCATGCCGGCCCAGACGGCGTCGCCGAACAGGGGGCGGAAGACGAACTTGCCGTAGAGCAGGTTGAGCCCGGTCAGCGCCAGGACGATGAACAGGGTCGCTACCGTCCAGTGGATCGCACGGACGACCAACGGCCAGCGCAGCAGCTTGCGACCGGTGCGCGGCGCACTGAGGTCCTTGCGGCCGACGATCACGTAGAACAGCGCGATCACCACGAGCATGCCGCCGATCGCGATCAGGCCGAAGGGCGAGACCCAACGGTTGCGCAACTGCCGCCAGGTCTCGCCGCTGGCGTTGACCAGGTTGTAGGTGGACTCGGCCCGGCTGTCACGGAAGTTGGGCCCGGTCTCACCGCTGCGTACCTGGCGCCAGGTCTCCGGCGACACGCCGCCGACCGCGGTGGCCGCCTCGCGGTCCGGGTCGGCCTGGGCCAGCGCCGGCTGGGTGACGCCCAGACCGACCAGCAGCACCAGGGCCAGCGCCGCCATCCGCCAGAGACCGGGCCATGCATGGGAAACGAACATGGTGCCTCCTTACCCCTGGTGGGTGGCGTCATAGGCGAGGTTGTCGGCGTCGGCGCGGGGGTTGCCCGACCAGGCGCCGTCCGGGTGGCCGCGCTGGACCACGCGCTGGCGGAAGATGTCGGCCACCGTCTGGGCATCGCCGGCGAGCAGCGCCTTGGTGGAGCACATCTCGGCGCACAGCGGCAGCTTGCCCTCACTGATGCGGTTGGCGCCGTACTTCTGGTATTCCTCCTCCCTGGTTTCCGCCGGGCCGCCGGCACAGAAGGTGCACTTGTCCATCTTGCCGCGCTCGCCGAAGGCGTTCTGCTGCGGGAACTGCGGGGCGCCGAAGGGGCAGGCATAGAGACAGTAGCCGCAGCCGATGCACAGGTCCTTGTCGTGGAGCACGATGCCGTCGTCGGTCTTGTAGAAGCAGTCGGTGGGGCAGACCGCCATGCAGGGGGCGTCGTCGCAGTGCATGCAGGCCACCGAGATCGACACCTCGGTGGGTTCGCCGTCGTCGAGGGTCACCACCCGGCGCCGCTGGATGCCCCATTCGACCTCGTTGGCGTTCTTGCAGGCGGTGACGCAGCCGTTGCACTCGATGCAGCGTTCCGCGTCGCACATGAATTTCATCTGAGCCATGGGAATCTCCTGGTTACGAGCGCAATCAGCTGGCCTTCTCGATACGACACAGGGTGCACTTGGTCTCCTGCATCTGCGTCACCGAGTCATAGCCGTAGGTGGTGGCGGTATTGGCCGCCTCGCCGAGTACATAGGGCGCGGAACCCTCCGGGTAGCGGCCGTGGAGGTTCTCGCCCTGGAAGATGCCACCGAAGTGGAAGGGCATGAAGGCTACCTCGCGGGCGACCCGTGGGGTAACCAGCGCCTTGACCCGCACCCGGCCGCCCTCGGCGCCCTCGACCCAGACGTCGTCGCCGTCGGCCACCGCCAGTTCGTTGGCCAGCGCCGGGTTGATCTCGACGAACATCTCCTGCTGCAGCTCGGCGAGCCAGGACATGGAACGGGTTTCCTCGCCGCCGCCCTCGAACTCGACCAGGCGGCCGGAGGTCAGGATGATCGGATAGCGATCCGAGTTGTCGTTGTCCTGGATGCTCTTGTAGAGCGTCGGCAGCCGGTAGTGGGAGGTCACGTCGTCCCAGGTGGGGTAGTCGGCGACCAGGTCGCGGCGGCTGGTGTAGAGCGGTTCGCGATGCTTGGGGATCGGGTCGGGGAAGGTCCAGACGTTGCAGCGCGCCTTGGCGTTGCCGAAGGGCGCGCACTCGTGGGCGATGGCCACCCGCTGGATGCCGCCGGAGAGGTCGGTCTTCCAGTTCCTGCCGTCCGCTTCCGCCTGCTCCTCCGCGCTGAGGTCGTCCCACCAGCCGAGGTCCTTGAGCATGGCGTCGGTGAACTCGGGATAGCCGTCGTTGAGCTCGGAGCCCTCGCTGAACACGCCGTCGGCCAGGATGTTCTCGCCGTTGCGTTCGATCCCGAAGCGGGCGCGGAAGGTGAGGCCACCCTCGGAGACCGGCTTGCTGGTGTCATAGAGGATCGGCGTGCCGGGATGGCCCATCTCGGCGGTACCCCAGCAGGGCCACGGCAGGCCGTAGTAGTCGCCGTCGGCGGGGCCGCCCTCGGCCTGCAGGGTGCGGAAGCTGAAGGTGTGCCAGTTCTGCTGGTGGGCCTTGAGACGCTCCGGACTCTGGCCGGTGTAGCCCACGGTCCACATGCCGCGGTTGAACTCCCGGGTGATATCCTCGATGAGCGGCTCGTCGCCGTTCATCTCGTAATTCTTGACCAGCTCGTCGCCGAAGCCCAGCTTGCGGGCCAGCAGGTACATGATCTCGTGGTCCGGCTTGGACTCGAACAGCGGCTCGATGACCTTGTCGCGCCATTGCAGCGAGCGGTTGGTGGCGGTCACGCTGCCGGTGGTCTCGAACTGGGTGGCCGCCGGCAGCAGGTAGACCCCGTCGCTGCGGTCGTGCATCACCGCGGCCACGGTGGGGTAGGGGTCGACGATGACCATCATCTCGAGCTGCTGCATGGCCTTCTGCATCTCGGGGCCGCGGGTCTGGGAGTTGACCGCGTGTCCCCAATAGAACATCGCCTTGAGCCGGGTACGCTGGGAGATGGCCTCCTCCTCCTCGAGCACCCCGTCGACCCAGCGCGACACCGTGATGCCATCGCTGTACATGGGCAGGCCGTCGGCGTACTCGGTCTGGTCGAAGCGGCTCTTGAGCCAGTCGAGATCGAGGTCCCAGACGCGTGCCCAGTGCTCCCAGGCTCCCTCGGCCAGGCCATAGTAGCCGGGCAGGGAGTGGGACATCAGGCCCAGGTCGGTGGCCCCCTGGACGTTGTCGTGGCCGCGGAAGATGTTGGCGCCACCGCCGGACTTGCCGATATTGCCGAGCGCCAGCTCGAGGATGCAGTAGGCGCGGGTGTTGTTGTTGCCGGTGGTGTGCTGGGTCCCGCCCATGCACCAGACGATGCAGCCGGGTCGGTTGTCGGCCAGGCGCTGGGCGGTGTCGCGCATGACCGCCTCGGGGACGCCGGTGATGCGCTCGACCTCGGCGGGCGGGAAGTTGGCCACTTCCTCGCGTACCTCGTCCATGGCGTAGACACGCTGGGCGATGTACTGGCGATCCTCCCAGCCGTTCTCGAAGATATGCCACAGCAGGCCCCAGATGAAGGCCACATCGGAGCCGGGGCGAATGCGCACGAAGCTGTCGGCCTTGGCCGCGGTGCGGGTGAAGCGCGGGTCGACGACGATGATCTGGGCGTGACTGCGCTCCTTGGCCAGCAGGATGTGCTGCAGGGCCACCGGGTGGGCCTCGCAGGGGTTGGAGCCGACGAACATGATCGCCTTGCTGTTCTGCATGTCGTTGAGCGAATTGGTCATCGCCCCGTAGCCCCAGGTGTTGGCCACCCCGGCGACGGTGGTGGAGTGGCAGATGCGCGCCTGGTGGTCGGTGTTGTTGGTGCCGGCCAGGGCGGCGAACTTGCGCATCAGGTAGGCCTGTTCGTTGTTGAACTTGGCCGATCCCAGCCAGTAGATGCTGTCGGGGCCGTGCTCCTCGGTCAGTGCCAGCACCCTGTCGCCGATCTCGTCGATGGCCTCGTCCCAGCTCAGCCGCTGCCACTCGCCGTCGACGAGTTTCATGGGATACTTGAGACGCCGGCTGGAATGGCCGTGCTGGCGGAGCGACGCCCCCTTGGCACAGTGGGCGCCGCGATTGATCGGGTGATCGAAGGCCGGTTCCTGCCGGGTCCAGATGCCCTCCTGGACCTCGGCATAGACCCCACAGCCCACCGAGCAGTGGGAGCAGATGGTGCGCTTCACTTCGACCTCGGCATCCGAGGCCGGCGTCTGGTCGGCGGCCTCGGCGCGGCGCATCATCGGGGCGCCCATGAAGCCGGCGGCGGCCAGGCCGCCGGTGGTGGCACCGCTGCGCTTGAGGAACTGGCGGCGGGATATGCCCAGCCCGGCAACCTTCGGGGCATCGCTTTTACGAGTCAGACGCATGGCTGTGATCTCCTGGCTGTCGAGCCGTCAGTCCCGCAGGGTGGCGTAGAAGGCGCGGATATGATCGGTCTCCCGGTATTGGCGGGAGGTGTCGGCCAGTGGTCCGGCGGCGGTCTCGGCCTGGACCAGGGTGACATGACCGACGGCGGCCGCTGCCCCGGCGGCGGCGGTACCGACTCCGAGGGTCTTGAGGAAACGGCGCCGCTGGGGGTTGCGAGTCTTGTTCATGGGAGTCTCCTCTGTCATGCCGTGGCCTTGAGCTGGTGTTGTTGTCGTGTTCATGGGCGCTCTCGCGATGATGGCGTTCAGGGCTCGACGAGCCTGACGGGGTCCTGCGCTGCCTCGCTGGCGAGCAGCGCCTCTTCCGTGTCGGTGAAGGCCCGGCCGAGACGGCCGAGCCGTGAATAGAAGGGCGACGCGACCGCGGCCAGGTCGGCCAGGCAGTGCCCGGCCCAGGGCGCCAGGTGGGTCATGAAGAACCGCGCCTCGGCGGGGGAGCGGGCCTCGATGAGCAGGGCCATCACCTCGCAGAGCGCGGCCAGGTGATCCTCCGGATCGCGGGTCCGTTCGTTGCGCTCGACGCCCAGCGCCTTGAGATCCCGGCGCAGGGTCACCAGCGCCGTGTCCATCAGTTCGCCGTTGCGGTACCAGGAGGCGTAGGGGGTCACGTCGCCCTGGATGACGCCGACGAGATGGCGGAAGTGGGCGCGGGTCAGTTCCTCGACGGCGGCGTCGCGTGCCGAGGCGATGAGCTCGCGCCAGTGAGTGGCGAGGGGGCTGTCGTCGTCCTCGACTTCCAGTCCGGCGAGCCAGTCGAGCAGGACGTGGTCCGGTGCCTCGCGCAACAGCCGCGCCAGCAGCCGGTAGACGTCGGCCCGCAGGGCATGGAACTCGTCGAGCTCGGTCGGGGGAAGGAGAGTGTCGGTCATGGGCTCACACCTTCAGTTGCGACTCGGGATCCCGCGCCAGTTCCCGCCACACATCCCGCACGCGGCAGTCCTCGCACATCTCCAGACGGGACAGGGCATCGCCGGCGAAGTAGGGATGGTCGGCGAGCTTGGCCTTGATCGTGGCGATGGTGCCGGCGGTGGCGAAGGGCTTGCCGCAGCGGATGCAGTCGAAGGCCTCCTCCTCGTGGCATACCCGGCGCTCGCTCCGGGCAGGGTCGGCCAGGAAGCCGGGGAGCAGGGTGATGGCATCCTCCGGGCAGGCCTCGGCACAGAGCCCGCACTGCACGCAGTCGGCCTCGCGGAAGCTCAGCCGCGGGCTGTCGCCGCCGGCCGCCAGGGCGGGGGTGGGGCAACCCGCCACGCAGGCCATGCACAGGGTGCAGGCGGCACTGTCCACGTCGAGACCGCCATAGGCGGCCCCCGCGGGCATCGCATGGCGCCGGCCGTCGGGTTTGCCACACTCGAGTAGTCGGGTCAGCACGGCGTTCAGGTGATCGCGCTTGCCGGCGGTATCGAAGGCCAGGGGTGTCTCGACCAGGGGCGGATGCGCCGGCAGGGCGTCGCGGCCGGCCGTGTCGCCGGCCTCGAGGCCGGTGACGCGCTCGGGCGAATGTCCCAGCGCCTCGAGCAGGGCCCGGGCCAGGGCGAGCTGGTCGTCGATGAAGGCGGTCAGCCGCTCGGGCATCCGGGGATGGCGCTGGACGCGTACTTCGGCGGCGCCGCCCGCCAGGGCGGTCAGCCATTGATCGTGGCCTGCGGCCCCCAGCTCCTCGAGCGGGACGTCGAGAACATGGCCGGCCGGATCGTCGTCGCTGGCCTGGTGGTCGGCTGCGACGAAACGCACTACCGGCAGGGTGCCGCCGGCCTGGCGATAGGCCTCGAGCCAGGCCAGCAGGGTCTCCTGCTGGCGATGCGTTTCCGGCAGCCGAAACTGGATGGCCCCCGTAGGGCAGGCACTGCTGCAGCTGCCGACGCCGTGGCAGCGGAAGGGGTCGATCTCGATCCAGGCCTCGATGCGCCCCTGCCGGCTGGCGATGGCATCGGCCGGGCAGACCTCCAGGCAACGGGTGCAGCCGGTGTTGCCGCTGGAGGAGTGCGCGCAGAGATCGTGGTTGAGCTGGAAATAGCGTGGCTTGTCGAACTCGCCCACCAGGTCGGCGAAGGCCTCGAGCCGGGCTGCACGATCGGGCTCGGCCCAGCGCAGGGTGACATAGCCGGGAGGCGGTAACTCCAGCGCCAGGATCGGAGTCTCGCCGAGGTCCAGCACCAGGTCGAAGTACTCGCGGTCGACCAGTGCCCGGCCCAGGTTCAACGGTTGCTCCCGGCCGAGCGTGACCGAAAAGCGTCCCAGATAGCCCTCCACGCGCAGGCTCGCGGCCTGCTCGCGGGTCAGGGTCTGGCAGGCTAGGCTGCGTGTGTCGGCGAGCAGGGTCTCGTCGTCGGCTTCCGTTTCCGGATCGGCGGGTCCGGTGATGGCGAGCGTGAGCGAGGCCAGCCCCCGCCCCCGGAGTTCCCGGGCGGCCCGGCGAGCGTCCCGCTCGTTGCCCAGGATCAGGGCGTGTCCCGCGCTCACATAGGCGACGCTGGACGGGGTGAGGTTGATAGGCCAGGAGATCCGGCGGTGCGCCGCCTCCCGCGCCAGACGGTTGCCGGTGTCGTCCACCGGTAGCATCTCGATGCGCTGGTTCATGCCACCTCACGGTCAGTGATACTTTGTTATTGTCTGGTAATGCTAATGTTGCAGTCTGGTTGGTTTTCGGCATCCTGCCAGACCATCCTTCGTCTAATCCTCCCTCGATGCGCCAGCCCCGTCGGACGAGTCGGCCTCCCGTCGAGCGTCGTCGGCGTTCTCGTCGGCACAGGCGGGCGTTTCCCGGCGACGCTCCGCTCCGTCTTCGGCGAGCTCGGCATCGTCGATCGCCTCGGGGGCATCGTCTGCCGTCTCGGGTTCGCTCGCCTGGCGGGTCCACTGCCTCAGACGCTGGGCCAGTTCGCCGGCCAGGGGCTTGAGGCGTTCCCGATAGTCGGCGTCGTAGTCGTCCAGGCCGTCGCGGATGCCGTAATGGTCGCCGGAGAACATCCGTCGCAAGGCGCGCCGGCGCAGGCCGTCGCTGACCCCCTGCCTCAGGAATGCCGTGAAGTCGCTGCCGGGGGGGAGGGTGTCGGGGTCGGGCAGGGTGTGGTCGAGACTGCCGGGCTCCGGGGGCGGGGGGGCCGGCGCCTCGGGGTCGACCGTCTCGATCTCCGGTGCCTGCTCGACCGCAGCGCGTGCCGTGTCGGGTGCCTCGACGCCATCGGTTTCCTCGCCCAGCTTGCGGCGCGACCAGCGGCTCAGGCGGCTCATGCGCTCTGCTCCCGGGCACGGCCCGCCCCCGGGCGTTTCTTCTTGCGTCCCTCGTCCGGGGCCTCGCCATGACGGGCGAGATAGGCCTCGAGCCAGGCCTGGAGCGCCAGCGGCATAGCCACCTCCAGCACCTGCTGCTCACCATCGAGCCAGGAAGCCGCGACGTCCTGGCTGGCCGTGATCGCCGAGGGACGAGGCTCGCCACTGCTCTCGCCGCAGCGCACGAACAGCTGGGGCGTGCCGGCGTCGAGGTTGAAGCGGTAGGCGGCGCGCTCGGTGAGGTAGAGCTGCAGCGTCAGCACCCAGGGACCGCCATCCCCGGGGGTCAGGTCGACGATCCGCCATTGGGTGGAGGGGAAGCCCTTGACACGCCGGGACTCGCTCGCCAGATCGAGACTCAGGGGGCGGTGGCTGCTGGCGTGGGTCATGGATGTCGCTCTCGCCAAAGTTGTCATTTCAGTAAAGACACTAGGCGGAGGGAATGCCATCATCGTCAATCAACGCTTTGTCCAGGAGCCGTGATGCACGACATCAGCCTGAGCCAGGCGCGCCTGCCCGCCACCCTGGAGATCGAGGTGCTCGACGAATACGGCGAGCCCCGTCGCCAGGCGATCGCCGCCGAGCGCGCCCTGACCGTCTACCTCAACAGGCGCGAGATCGTTACCCTGATGACCCTGGGGGCCGACCCCGAGGCCCTGGTGGTGGGCTACCTGCGCAACCAGGGATTTCTCGCCGAGCGCGAGCACCTCGCGGCGGTGCATGTGGACTGGGAGGTGGAGGCCGCCGCGGTGGTCACGCGGCATCTGCCCGAGGACCTCGAGGAACGATTGGGGACTCGTACCGTGACCACCGGCTGCGGCCAGGGCACGGTGTTCGGCCGCCTGCTCGAGGCCACCTCGCTCAAGGCCCTGCCGGCCACCCGGTTGCGCCAGTCGGTGCTCTACCGCCTGCTCGAGAACCTCGGCGCCTATAACGAGACCTACCGCAGCGCCGGCGCCGTGCACGGCTGCGCGCTGTGCCGGCAAGATGTGGTGCTGGACTTCGTCGAGGACGTGGGGCGTCACAACGCCGTCGATACCCTGGCGGGGCGCCAGTGGCTGGGGGAGGCGGCAAGCGCCGATGCGGATATCTTCTACACCACCGGCCGATTGACCTCGGAAATGGTGCTCAAGGTGGCCCAGATGGGCATCGCGGTGCTGGTGTCGCGCTCCGGCGTGACCCAGAAGGGGGTGGAACTCGCCGAGCGCTTCGGGGTGCTGCTGATCGCCCGGGCCAAGGGGCGTCACTTCCAGGCGATCAACGCCGGCGAGCGCCTCGACCTGGACGCCGTGCCCCCGCGGCGACCGGGCGACCGCCGCTAGGAGCCTACCTGGTCGTTCATGGAGAGTTCTCGCCCCGGGTGCAGACGGAGAGCACCACGGCATCCTCCTCGCTGAGCGACACCAGGGCGTGGCCCATGTCGCTGTCGAAGTAGATGCTGTCGCCCTGCACCAGCTGGAGTGGCTCGTAGAACTCGGTGTAGAGCAGGATCTCGCCGTCGAGCACCATCAGGAACTCCTCGCCGTCGTGGCGCACCCACTCGCTGAATTCGTCGAAGCTGCGCGCCCGCACGATGGTCTTGAAGGGGATCATGCGCTTCTGGGCCAGTTCACAGCTGAGCAGCTCGTGCTCGTAGGTGGGGGTGGGGTGCTGCTGGCCGTGGCCACGACGGGTCAGGTCGCGCCTGCCCATGGTGCGCGTCTGGGCCCGGGGCGGAGAGAGCAACTGCGGCAGGTCGATGCCGAGCCCGCCGATCAGTTTCTGCACGGCGGTAAAGGTGGGGGAGATCTGGTCGTTCTCGATCTTGGAAAGCGTCGAACGCGCCAGCCCGGTGCGCTGGCTCACGTCCTCCAGGGTCCACTGGTTGGCGAGGCGGATCTCCTTGAGTCGCTCACCGAGGCGCAGTGGCTCGACGAAGGGCTTGCGCCCCGAGGCGATGCGCAGGGCAGCGTCCTGATCGGTGGTGGCGGTCATGGGCGGTTCACTATCGGAAACAGAATTTCCACCAGCCTACCACAACGGCTGCCCCTCGCCTCGCATGAACGACCCGCAATGGTGGCGATTGCGACATGCCCAGCCGAAGGAATGACCGGTGGCGGGTTTCCCACCCGCAGGAAACGCCATCAGGTGTCGAAGGGTTGGCCGAGCAGGGCCTTGAGGTGTGCCTCGACGCTGCGCCCCAGGGATTCCAGGTGATAGCCGCCCTCGAGCACCGAGACCAGGCGGTTGTCGGCATAGAGGGCGGCGACCTCCATGGCCAGGCGGGTGACCCAGTGAAAGTCCTCGTCCTCGAGGCACAGCTCGGCCATCTCGTCCTCACGGTGAGCATCGAAGCCCGCCGAGACCAGCACGATCTCCGGCTTGAAGGCGTGCAGGGCCGGCAGCCAGTCGTCCTCGACGGCGCGGCGGAAGGCGGCACCGTCGGTGCCGGCCGGCAGCGGGGTGTTGACCACGTTCTGCCACTCGCTGCGCAGGTAGCGCCAGGGGTAGAAGGGGTACTGGAAGCTGGTGCAGACCAGCACCTCGGGGTCATCCTTGAAGATGTCGATGGTGCCGTTGCACTGGTGGACGTCGAAGTCGAGGATGGCGACCTTGCGGGCGCCGTACTTCGCCCTGGCGTGGGCCGCCCCCACCGCCACGTTGTTGTAGAAGCAGAAGCCCATGGCATCGGTGGCCTCGGCGTGGTGGCCCGGCGGGCGCACCGCGCAGAAGACGTTGTCGGCCTGGCCACGGAACACCTGGTCGACGCCGCGGATGACCGCGCCGGCCGCCATGCGTGCGGCCTGCAGGCTGTCGGGATTCATCAGGGTATCACTGTCCAGGGAGACGATACCCTGTTCGGGCACGCACTTGTCGAGTGCCTGCAGGTGTCGCAGCGGGTGCACCCGGGCGAGCTCCTCCCGGGAGGCTTCCCGGGCATCCGACTGCATGGTCTGCTGCAGCACCCCGGAGAGGGACAGCCGCGCCCGGATCGCCTCCAGTCGCAGGGGGCTCTCGGGGTGTTCGGGGCCCATGTGATGCAGCTGGCAATCGGGGTGGGTGATGAAGGCGGTGATCATGCGTGGGCTCCAGGGGGAATGGCGTCACGATAATCGTCGTCGCCCCTTGCACGACAGTGTCAATAGGTCGTACACAGGAGGCAACCATCGGAACCAGCCGTCACGGGAGACATCCCGGGGAGAGAGCCTTGAGCACCCGTTTCCTGCGCCACTTCTTCGAGCCGCGCACCCTGGCGGTGATCGGCGCCTCCGAGAAGTCCCATTCCCTCGGCGGCCTGGTGATCCGCAACCTCCAGGAGGCCGGCTTTCCCGGTGCCGTCTGGGCGGTCAACCCCAAGGGGTACGCATCGGTCTTCGGCCAGCCCTGTGTCGCTCGTGTCGCGCAGTTACCCGAGATACCGGACCTGGCGGTGATCTGCTCGCCGGTCGAGACCGTGCCGGGACGCATCGCCAGGCTGGGGCGCTTCGGCGTCAAGGCTGCGCTGGTACTCTCGGGCGGCGCCCATCTCGACGACGACCACGGCGACAAGGGCTCGATCCGCAGTCGCATGCTGGCGGCCGCCCGCGAGTCGGGGATCCGGGTGCTGGGGCCGGAGTGCATGGGGTTGATCGTGCCCGGGCGCAGGCTCAATGCCTCCTATGCCAGCCAGCCGGTCAAGGCGGGCCGGGTCGCCTACCTCGGCCAGTCCGGCATGCTCGGCAATGCCATGATCGACTGGGCCGCCGGGCGCGGCATCGGCTTCTCGCACCTGATCACCGTCGGCGACAGCGTCGACGTGATGCTCCCCGATCTCCTCGACTACATCAACCAGTATGCGCCGACCCAGGCCATCCTGCTGCACCTGGAGCGCATCCTCGATGCCCAGCACTTCATGACCGCACTGCGCGACGCCTCCCGGCATCGCCTGGTGCTGGCGATCAAGAGCGGGCGCACCGCAGAGTCGGACCTCACCGGCCTGCCGCCGACCCCAGGGGTGGCCAATCGCGACCAGCTCTTCGATGCCGCCTTCGCCCGGGCCGGGGTGGTGCGGGTCAATGACTCCGACGAGCTGTTCGACGCCCTGGAGACCCTGTCGCGAATGAAGCCGCTGCGCGGCGATCGTCTGGCCATCGTCTCCAACGGCCTGGGGCCGGCGCTGCTGGCCATCGACAAGCTGATCAGCGCCGGCGGCAAGCTGGCCGGCTTCAGCGAAGAGACCCACCGGGCGCTGCTCGAAGGCGGCTTCGACATGAGTCGCCCCGGCGACAACCCGGTGGACCTGGGGGGCAACGCCACCCCGGAGAAGCTGGTGGACGCCCTGGAGATCGTCGCCGCCGATGCCGGCGTCGACGCCGTGCTGGTGGTCCACGCCCCGACCCGACTGGCCCCGTCGAAGACCACGGCCCAGGCGATCATCGCCCATCGCAAGCGCTTCCGGCGCAACCTGCTGACCAGTTGGATGGGGCTGGAAGAGGCGCTGTCGGCACGCCACGAATGCAACCTGGCCGGGATTCCCACCTACCTCTCGCCGGAGAAGGCGGTGAAGGCCTTCATGCACATGGTCGATTACCAGCGTGTGCAGGCGCTGCTGCAGGAGACCCCGCCGAGCCTGCCGTTCACCACCACCGCGGACATCCGCCGGCGCTGCCGCACCCTGATCGCGGAGGCCCGGGCCAACGGGCGCGAGTGCCTGGCCCACTCGGAGACCGCCCAGGTGCTCGAGGCCTACGGCATCCCCGTGGCCCCCAGCCGCTACGTGACGACGCCGGAGGCGGGCGCGTCCGCCGCGGCGGACTTCGACGGTCCCATGGCGCTCAAGGTGGTGCACGAGGGCAATTGCCGGCCGTTCCGCTACCGCAAGCACCCCCACAAGCTCTCCGCCGGCCTGCTGCAGGACCTGGCAACGCCGCAACAGGTCGCCGAGGGCATGCGCCGGCTCGAGGAGAAGGTGGCCGAGAAGTTTCCCGCCTTCGAGATCCGCGAGTACTGTCTGCAGCCGATGCAGCGCGGCAAGCACTCGATGCAGCTCTGTGCCGGCATCACCCGCGACCCGGTGTTCGGGCCGGTGGTGGTGTTCGGCATCGGCGGCTACAAGGTCAACATCCTCGCCGACCGCCAGGTGGCGCTGCCGCCGCTCAACATGCGCCTGGCGGAGGACATGATCGGGCGTACCCATGCGGCGCGCCTGATCCGCGAACACTCGAGCGACCCGGGCCGGGACATCGAGCGGCTCTGCGAGATGCTGGTCAAGCTGTCGCAGATGGCCAGCGACCTGCTGGAACTGCGTGGCCTGGAGCTCAACCCGTTGCTGCTCAATCGCGACGGCATGGTGGCCCTGGATTTCGCCCTGGACCTGGGTGCCCCGGCACGTTTCGCGATCATGCCCTACCCGGAAGAGCTGCGCGAGTGGGTCACCCTCAGCAACGGCTGGGAGGTGGAGGTGCGGCCGATCCGCGCCGAGGATGCCCCGCTGATCACCAGTTTCCACACCCAGCTGTCCGAGGAGAGCATCCGCTTCCGCTATTTCCACAACAAGTCGGACCTGACCCAGCGCGACCTGTCGATCCTCTCCCACATCAACTATGACCGGCAGATGGCCTTCATCGCCGAGCACCCGCGGGACGACGGCAGCAAGGAGATGCTGGGCGTGGTGCGGGTGTGGAACGACCCGGACAACATCCGTACCGAGTTCTCGATCATCATCCGCGACGATCTCCAGGGGCTCGGCATCGGCAGCCTGCTGATGAACAAGATGATCGGCTACTGCCGGAGCGTCGGTACCCTGGAGATGATCGGCAAGATCATGGTCGACAACCATCCCATGCGGGCGCTGATGAAGCACCTGGGGTTCCGTTGCCGCTACAACATGGAGGAGCAGGTGGTGGATGCGGTGCTACGGCTCAATGAGCCGGAGAGCGAGTGGCAGCGGCATCGCCTGGAGAGCCAGCCCGACTGAGGAGGGGGCCCGCTGTGGGCAGGCCCGCGGATGGTCCGGCTCAGGGGGCCAGGCGGAAGTGGTTCCACTGGCCGTCGCGCCGCTCGTAGCGGATCCGGTCGTGCAGGCGGCTGGGCTGGCCCTGCCAGAACTCGATCATCTCGGGAATGACCCGGTAGCCGCCCCAGTGCACCGGCCGGGGAATCTCCTGGCCCTCGTAGGCCTGTTCGAAGCGGTGCTCGCGCTCCTCGATCCAGGTGCGGCCGGGAATCACCACGCTCTGGGTGGCGACCCAGGCACCCAACTGGCTGGCACGGGGGCGGCTGGCGAAATAGGCATCGGACTCCGCCTCGCTGACCTGCTCCACGCGCCCCTCGACGCGCACTTGCCGCGACAGCGAGGGCCACCAGAACACCAGGGCCGCATGGGGCACGTTGGTGAGCTCGCTACCCTTGTGGCTGTGGTAGTTGGTGTAGAAGACCAGACCCTGGGCGTCGACACCCTTGAGCAGCACCACCCGGGCATGGGGCAGTCCCTGGCTGTCGGCGGTGGCCAGCGTCATGGTGTTGCCGTCCTCGCCTTCCGCTTCCAGGGCCAGCGCCAGCCACTCGTCGAACAGCACCATGGGGTCGGTGGTGACCTGGGGCTCGTCCAGGTTTCCCCCCTCATAGTCGCGTCGGATATCGGCGATGTTGCGTGTCATGTCGTTCTCCTCGAGATTTGTTCCATGGTCGCCGCTCGCGGGGTAGAGCTCAACACCTTCATGGCAACGGCAGACGTTTTCTTGGGCCAGGGCAGCCGGCTAGGCGGCGCGCAGCTGTCGGCTGCGGAAGCGGGCATAGCCCATGCAGCCGGTGAACAGGGCCAGCGACACCAGGGCCTCGAGCAGGCCGCGCAGTCCCTGGCCCGGCAGGGTGGCGACCATCACCCCCTGGGTGAAGTAGAGCAGGCTGACGAAGGCCAGCCAGGCATGGCCCCGCGGTCGGCGGCCGAGGATCGACGGCAGGAACAGCACCAGCGGCAGCACGAAGGCAACCAGCGGCCCGAGGTGTCCCGCTTCACTCTGCACGGCGACACCCCGGTAGAGCATCAGCAGCAGCAGCAGGACATAGCTGCCGAGCACCAGCTGGCGGGAGCGTGCGGTGAGGGTATCGAGGCCGTGCCGGGCCTCGAGCCCTTCGAGCCTCTGTCTCATTGGGCCTCCCGGCGCATGGCGTCGAGGGCCAGGGTGAGCCTGGCCAGGCGGCGCCCCTGGGCGCGGACCAGGTGGCGCTCGAGATCGTCGAGCGGGCGGTCGCTGCGCTTGCCGGCCAGGTGGCTGGCGCCGTAGGGGGTGCCACCGCTGGTGGTGTCCATCACCTCGGTCTCGCTGTAGGGCAGGCCGGCATAGACCATGCCGTGGTGCAGCAGCGGCAGCAGCATCGAGATCAGCGTGGTCTCCTGGCCACCGTGCAGGCTGGAGGTGGAGGTGAAGGCGCTGGCCGGCTTGTCGACCAGGGCGCCACCCAGCCACAGCTCGCTGGTGCCGTCGAGGAAGTGCTTGAGTGGAGCGGCCATGTTGCCGAACCGCGTCGGGCTGCCGATGGCCAGGCCGGCGCAGTGGCGCAGATCGTCGAGGCTGGCGTAGACGGCCCCTTCGGCGGGGATCTCCGGGTCCACGGCCTCGCAGGTGGGGGAGACCGGCGGCACGGTACGCAGCCGGGCCTCGACGCCGCGGCATGACTCGACGCCGGCGGCGAGCTGTTCGGCCATGGCCCGGGTGGCGCCATGACGGGAATAGTAGAGGATCAGCACATAGGGCAGGGGGGCGCTCATCGGGGCTCCAGGGGCGAATGAGGGGAAGAGAAGGAGGCGGGCGCTCAGTGTCCGTCGATCAGGCCCAGAACATCCTCCGGGGGCCTGCCGATCACCGCGCGCTCGCCATCATCGGCGATGGGTCGCTGCATGAGCCTGGGGTGGGCGACGATCGCCGCGATGACCTGCTCCTGGTCCTGAAGGTCGACGTCCAGCGTCTTCCACTCCGGCTCGCCGGTGCGCACCAGCGCCGCGCCGTCGGCATCGAGTCGCGACATCAGGTCGCGCAGTTCGGCATCGTTCAGTGGGTCGTCGAGGTAGCGGCGTATCCTGACCTCGACGCCGCGCTCCTCGAGCAGGGCGAGCGCCTGGCGCGACTTGGAGCAGCGGGGGTTGTGGTAGAGGGTGATGGCGGTCATGCGGACTCCTTGGTCCCGGCGGGGAGGGGCGGGGCGGTGATCAGAGATAAAGTGGCGCTATTGTAGAAGGCCGCCAGGCCGGGTCACAACCGTGCCTCCGAGAGTGTCTCCTCGGGCAGGCGACGATAGACCCAGGCCTCGCGACCATCGGCGAGTGGCAGGACGACCCGTTCGTAGCGGAGCCCCAGTCGCTCGTAGCGGTCGAGCCGGGCGAGTTCGGTGGCGCTCACCTCGATCACCTCGCCTTCGACCCGCTCCCCCGGGGCCTCGCTGAGATCGAGCCCCTCGCGGCGGAAGCCTTCCAGCACAGCGGGTTCCGACTCGCCCATGCGGCCGATGACCACCCAGCGCACCAGTCCCGCGCGCAGGGTGCCGTAGACGAACACCTCATGGCGCCCCTCGGCGATGGCCGGCAGGTCGTCGGGCGGGTCATAGGTGAAGGGACTGAGCAGGGTCAGCCACAGCCAGCCCGCCACGGCGAGTGGCAGGCCGAGCAGGGTCAACAGCAGGAGGCGCAGTCGTGTCATGGTCGCTCCGGGCGCGCCGGTAAGAGACCATCGTGCCATGGGCGGGCGGCGCTGTCCGGCTTAAGCCGTCCGACAGGCTCTGCTAGGATGGAGATTCCCCTGACGACCGGGAGGTGGCCCATGACACAGTCGGCACGCGATGATCTGGATTTCAGGGCCCTGATGGATGATGTGCGCCCCCTCGGGCGGGCACGCAACCGGGCCGACCCCGGCCGTGCCGCGCGCGGCCCCAGCGAGGCCCAGCTGGCCCGCCGGGAGAGCGCCGCCGCCGAGCCGCAGGGCCGCGACTTCCTCTCCGACGACTTCGTCGACCTGCTGCCGCCCTTCGACCCGCTCGAGTTCCGCCGTGACGGCATCCAGCAGGGGGTGGTGGATCGCCTGCGCCATGGCGGTTATGCGGCTCAGGCCCACCTGCACCTGCTGCGTCGCCCCCTCGAGGAGTGCCGGCGGGCCCTGCCGCCCTTCATCCGGGAGGCCCGCGACCATGACCTGCGCTCGGTGCTGATCATCCATGGCCGGGGCCGCGAGATCGACAGCGCGCCCAACGTGCTGCGCTCCTACCTCGCCAAGTGGCTGGCCCAGTTCGAGGAGGTCCAGGCCTTTGTCTCGGCGGGGCAGGCCGACGGCGGCCTGGGTGCGACCTGGGTGATGCTGCGCAAGAGCGAGCGGGCCCGCTCGGCCAACCGCGAACGGCAGCAGAAGCGCCGCGGTTGACGGTCGGGGCTGATCCGGGGGCCGGCCCGGCAGTCAGGCGCCGCCGTTTTCGCGCAGGCGGCGCTCGAAGAGGGCCTCGGCCTGGTCCACTGCCGGCTGATAGCTGACGCTGAAGGCACCCAGGGCGCGCAGGGCGTCGTCGAGGTGCTGGTCCTCGCGCAGCGCCAGGGCGTCGAAGCCACAGCGGGTCATGTAGAACAGCTGGTCGACCAGGACGTCACCGATGGCGCGGACCTCGCCCTCGTAGCCATGGCGTTCCCTCAGCAGCCGGGCCAGGGAGTAGCCGCGGCCGTCGGTGAAGGCGGGGAAGTCGATGGCGACCAGCGGCGCGTGGGCAAGCTCCTCGGCCAGCTCGGGAGTGAGCTCGGTATCGCTGGCCAGCCAGGGCGCCAGGCCCTGGTCGTCACGGTGCGCCTGCCACAGCGCCAGGGGCACGATCACCGGGCGGCGGGCCGGCAGGCCCTCCTCGAGGCGCGACAGCGCCCATTCGTCCTGCTCCGGCTGGCCCATCTTGATCAGGGTGCGGGCGTGTTCCAGCTGTTGATCAGGCATAGACCCGCTCCTTGAACGGCTTGAGGCCGATTCGGCGATAGGTGTCGAGGAAGCGCTCGTCCTCATGCCGCTGCTCCACGTAGACCTGCAGCACCTTGTCGATCACCTCGGGCACGTCCTCGCGGAAGAAGGAGGGGCCGAGGATCTTGCCGAGCGAGGCGTCGTCGGTAGCGTTGCCGCCGAGCGAGATCTGGTAGTACTCCTCGCCCTTCTTGTCGACGCCGAGGATGCCGATATGGCCGACGTGGTGGTGACCGCAGGCGTTCATGCAGCCGGAGATGTTGAGGTCCAGCGGCCCCAGGTCGTAGAGGAAGTCGAGGTCCTCGAAGCGCTCCTGGAGCGCCTGGGCGATGGGGATCGACACCGCATTGGCCAGGCCGCAGTAGTCACCGCCGGGGCAGCAGATGATGTCGTTGAGGGTGCCCACCGTGGGGTTGGCCATGCCGAGCTCCTCGAGTTCCCGCCACAGGGGCTCGATCTCGTCCACCGGCACGTCGGAGAGCACCAGGTTCTGCTCGTGGGTGACCCGCATCTCGCCGAAGCTGAAGCGGTCGGCGAGATCGGCGACGGCCTCCATCTGGTCGGCGGTGACGTCGCCGGGGGCGTGCTCGCGACGCTTGAGCGACAGGGTCACCGCCTTGTAGCCCGGCACCTTGTGGTCGGTGACGTTGTTGGTGACGAAGCGCGAGAAGGCGCGGTTCTCGGCGCGTAACCGCTCGAAGTCGGCGATGGCGGCCTCGGCGACCGGACGCCGCTCGGGCTCGGGGAAGTGGGCGCGGGCGGCCTCCACCGCGGCCGCGGTGAGGGTCTGGGGGCCATCCTTGAGGTGGGCCCATTCGGCCTCGACGCGGCGGCGGAACTCCTCGATGCCCAGCGCCTTGACCAGGATCTTGATGCGCGCCTTGAACTTGTTGTCGCGGCGGCCGAACTGGTTGTAGACCCGCACGCAGGCTTCCAGGTAGGTGAGCAGGTGTTGCCAGGGCAGGTCCTCGCGCACCACGTCGCCGATCATCGGCGTGCGGCCCAGGCCACCCCCGGCGAGCACCTTCACCCGCAGCTCGCCGCGGTCGTCGTGCCACAGACGCAGGCCGATGTCGTGGACCTGGATGGCGGCACGGTCCTCGGCGGCACCGGAGACGGCGATCTTGAACTTGCGCGGCAGGAAGGCGAACTCCGGGTGCAGGGTCGACCATTGGCGGATCAGCTCGCACCAGGGCCGAGGATCCTCCACCTCGTCACCGGCGATGCCGGCGAACTGGTCGCTGGTGGTGTTGCGGATGCAGTTGCCGCTGGTCTGGATGGCGTGCATCTGGACTTCGGCGAGCTCGCCGAGGATATCCGGCACGTCTTCCAGGGCCGGCCAGTTGAGCTGCAGGTTCTGGCGGGTGGTGAAGTGGGCATAGCCACGGTCGTAGCGACGCGTTATGGCGGCCAGGCGCCTGAGCTGATGGCTGCCGAGCATGCCATAGGGAATGGCGATGCGCAGCATGGGTGCATGCTTCTGGATATAGAGGCCGTTCTGCAGTCGCAGCGGGCGGAACTCTTCCTCCCCGAGGCGGCCGGCCAGATGACGGTCCATCTGGTCCCGGAACTGGGCGACGCGCTCATCCACGAGGGTCTGGTCGTAGGTGTCGTACCGATACATTCAGGCGTGTCCTGCTGTCGGAGCGGGTGAAGGAGAATATGCCGTGAAGGCACCATACTCCTCTTCCTATATTCTATGAAAGAATAAATGATCATAGAATTCGAGTTAAGAGTTATTACGGTCGGGGTCAGACCTGCAGTTGCAACCAGCGCCGCCGCTGCCAGATCAAGGCGAACCAGGCCGAATTGAGGCAGCGATACCCCAGTTGCACCCACCAGATGCCGAGCAAGCCATGCTCCAGCACCACGCCGACCCACCACGCCAGCGGCAGGAACACCAGCCACTGCATGGTCAGGGTCGCCGTCATCACCATGCGGTTGGCGCCGGCGCCGAGCAGCGCCTGGGCCAGCACCAGGGCGGCGGCATCGAGCACGATCATGGCCGCGGTCAGCTGCAGCGGCACCCGGCCCAGCGTGATCAGCGCCGGGTCGTGCAGGAAGAGCCCCAGCACCGCGTCGGGGAAGAGCGCCATGGGCAGGGCCAGGGCCGCCAGGCAGGGCCAGGCCAGGTGGACCACCTCCCAGCCCCAGCGATGGGCGTCCCGGGGCGCCTGCCGCCCCAGCGCCTGGCCCACCAGGCTCATCGCCGCCATGCCCAGGCCCACCCCGGGCAGGATCAGCAGCAGCGACAGGTTCACCAGCACGTGCCCCACCGCCACGCTGGGCGTGTCGATGCGCCCGAGCATCCAGAACAGCACGGCATAGCCGGCGGCGAACCAGAGTTGCTGGAAGGAGTGGGGCGTGGCCAGGCGCAGGGTGGTGAACACGGTCAGCCGGCGCGGCAGGCCGGCCAGGAAACCGCTGGTGGTGGCGTGACGGGCGCTGAGCAGGGCCCAGATCGCCAGGCCGACGTAGAGCGAGAGGGCGGTACCGGCCCCGGCGCCGGCGGCGCCCATGGCCGGCAGGCCGAGATGGCCGAAGATCAGGCCGATGCTCGCGACCACGTTGACCAGGTGCATGATCAGGATGATGCGCAGGTAGATGCCGGTCTGCTGGATGCCGTTCCAGTAGCCGCGGAAGCAGAAGATCATCGCCACGGGCACCAGCGAGACCACCCGCCAGCGGAAATACGCCACCGCCACCGCATTGACCTCCGGGTCCTGGTTGATCATCGCCAGCAGCCGCGGTGCCTGCCACAGGCAGAGCAGTGCCAGCGGACCGGCGACCGCCAGGGCGATCAGCAGGCCGGCGTTGAGCGCCATGGCTCGCCGCCCCCAGTCCTCCTCGCCGTGGCGGCGGGCGGTCTGGGCCTGGACCCCGGAGGAGAGCCCGAAGACCACGGCGGTGATCAGGAACATGGCGTAGCCGCCGATGCCGACACCGGCCAGGGGAACCTCGCCCAGCGAGCCCACCAGGGCCGCATCGATCAGGTTGAGCAGGCTCTGGGAGAGCATCCCGGCGATGATCGGCAGGGCCAGGCGCAGGATCGTCTGGCGGCGGGTGGTCTCGGGCAGCATCCGTCTTCCGTCGGTGGTAGGGCGGGCCCGCCCGCGGACGGGCCCGGCGCCTGGCTCAGGCGGGGTCGTAGGAGAGCACAGGCGCGAGCCAGCGCTCGAGCTCCTCGAGCGTCATCTCCTTGCGGCGGGCCAGCACCTCGACCTGGTCGCGGGTGATCTTGCCCGTCGAGAAGTACTTCGACTGTGGGTGCGAGAAGTACCAGCCCGCGACTGCCGCGGCGGGCCACATGGCGAAGTTCTCGGTGAGGGCGAGGCCGCTGTGGACCTCGGCCTCGAGCAGCCGGAACAGGGTGGCCTTCTCGGTATGGTCGGGGCAGGCCGGGTAGCCCGGCGCCGGGCGGATGCCCTGGTACTTCTCGCCGATCAGCGCCGCGTTGTCGAGCGACTCCTCGGGCACATAGCCCCAGTACTCCTTGCGCACCCGCTCGTGGAGGCGCTCGGCGAAGGCCTCGGCCAGGCGGTCGGCCAGCGCCTGCACCAGGATGGCGTTGTAGTCGTCGCCGGCGGCCTCGTAGGCCTTGCTGAGTTCCTCGACGCCGTGGCCGGCGGTGACCGCGAAGCCGCCGATCCAGTCCGGCTTGCCGCACGGCTCCCCGTTGGCGTCATGGCGGGGCGCGATGAAGTCCGCCAGGCTGTGACACACCCCGTCGCGGTTCTTGGTGGTCTGCTGGCGGATATGGTGCAACCGCTCGATCACCTCCGTGCGCGACTCGTCGGCATACACCTCGATGACGTCGTCGTCGACGCTGTTGGCCGGCCACAGGCCGATCACGCCGCGGGCCTGGATGCGCTTCTCGTCGATCAGCTTGCGCAGCATCGCCTGGGCGTCCTGGAAGAGGCTGCGCGCCGCTTCGCCGACCACGGCGTCGTCGAGGATCTTCGGGTACTTGCCGGCGAGCTGCCAGCTCATGAAGAAGGGGGTCCAGTCGATGCGCTCGACGAGTTCGTCGAGGTCGTAGTCATCGAAGCTGATGAGGCCGGTGACGGCGGGACGGGGCGGGGTGTAGTTCGTCCAGTCGATCGCCGGCTTGCGCCGGCATGCCTCTTCGTAGCTGAGGTCGGCGGCCTTGGGGCGGCGGCGGGCATTGCGCTCGCGCACCGACTCGTACTCGGCGCGGATCTCGGCCACATAGGCCTCCTTGAGGCCCGGCGAGAGCAGCTTGCCGGCCACCCCCACGGCCCGCGAGGCGTCGGTGACGTAGATCACCGGATGCTCGTAGCCGGGCTCGATCTTGACCGCGGTGTGGGCCTTGGAGGTGGTGGCGCCGCCGATCAGCAGCGGGGTCTCGAACCCCTGGCGCTGCATCTCCCGGGCCACGTGGACCATCTCGTCGAGCGAGGGGGTGATCAGCCCGGAGAGCCCGATGATGTCGGCGTTCACGTCGCGGGCGGTCTGCAGGATCTTCTCGGCGGGCACCATCACGCCGAGGTCGATCACCTCGTAGTTGTTGCACTGCAGGACCACGCCGACGATGTTCTTGCCGATGTCGTGGACATCGCCCTTGACCGTGGCCATGACGATCCGGCCCTTGGCTTGCTGATCTTCTGTAGAGAGCTCGCTCTTCTCGGCCTCGATGTACGGGATCAGGTAGGCCACGGCCTGCTTCATGACCCGTGCCGACTTGACCACCTGGGGCAGGAACATCTTGCCGGCGCCGAACAGGTCGCCGACCACGTTCATGCCGTCCATCAGCGGCCCCTCGATCACCTCGATGGGGCGGTCGGCCCGCTGGCGGGCGAGCTCGGTGTCCTCCTCGATGAAGGCGGTGATGCCCTTGACCAGGGCGTGCTCGATGCGCTTCTCGACCTCCCAGGAGCGCCACTCGAGGTCCTCCTTCCGGGCGCCGCCGCTGCCGTCGCCCTTGTACTTGTCGGCGAGGTCGAGCAGCCGTTCGGTAGAGTCGCTGCGGCGATTGAGCACCACGTCCTCCACCGCCTCGCGCAGCTCGGCGGGCAGGTCGTCGTAGACGGCGAGCTGGCCGGCATTGACGATGCCCATGGTCAGGCCGGCGCGGATGGCGTGGTAGAGGAACACCGAGTGGATCGCCTCGCGCACCGGGTTGTTGCCGCGGAACGAGAAGGAGACGTTGGAGACCCCGCCGGAGACCAGGGCGTGGGGCAGGTGCTCGCGGATCCAGCGGGTCGCCTCGATGAAGTCGACGGCGTAGTTGTCGTGCTCCTCGATGCCGGTGGCGATGGCGAAGATGTTGGGGTCGAAGATGATGTCTTCCGGCGGGAAGTCGAGCTCGTCGACGAGGATGCGGTAGGCGCGCTCGCAGATCTCGGCCTTGCGGGCGAAGGTGTCGGCCTGGCCGACCTCGTCGAAGGCCATCACCACCACGGCGGCGCCGAAGCGCCGGCAGACGGTGGCCTGCTCGCGGAAGGCGTCCTCGCCCTCCTTCATCGAGATCGAGTTGACCACCGCCTTGCCCTGCACGCACTTCAGGCCCGCCTCGATGATCGTCCACTTGGAGGAGTCGATCATGATCGGCACCCGGGCGATGTCGGGCTCACCGGCGATCAGGTTGAGGAAGCGCACCATCGCCTCCTCGGACTCGAGCATCCCCTCGTCCATGTTGATGTCGATGAGCTGGGCGCCGTTCTCGACCTGCTCCAGCGCCACCTCGAGGGCGGTGGTGAAGTCCTCGTCGACGATCAGCCGCTTGAAGCGTGCCGAGCCGGTGACGTTGGTGCGTTCGCCGACGTTGACGAACAGCGAGTCGGCCTCGATGTTGAAGGGCTCCAGGCCCGACAGCCGGCAGGCACGGGGCCGCTCGGGCACCCGGCGCGGGGCCATGCCCTGGATCGCCCGGTGGATCGCCGCGATATGCTCGGGCGTCGAGCCGCAGCAGCCGCCGATGATGTTGACCAGACCGCTTTGTGCGAACTCGGCGACGATGGCCGCCATCTCCTCGGGGGTCTGGTCGTACTCGCCGAACTCGTTGGGCAGGCCGGCGTTGGGGTGGGCCGAGACGAAGGTGTCGGCCTTGGTCGCGAGCTCCTCCACGTAGGGGCGCAGCTCCTCGGCCCCCAGGGCGCAGTTGAGGCCGATCGAGAGCGGCCGGGCGTGGCGTACCGAGTTCCAGAATGCCTCGGTGGTCTGGCCCGAGAGGGTGCGTCCGGAGGCGTCGGTGATGGTGCCGGAGATCATCACCGGCAGCCGCTCGCCACGGGCCTCGAAGACCTCTTCCAGGGCGTAGATCGCGGCCTTGGCGTTGAGGGTGTCGAAGATGGTCTCGATCAGGATCAGGTCCGCGCCGCCCTCGATCAGCGCCTCGGCGGCCTCGACATAGTTCTCGCGCAACTGGTCGAAGGTGACGTTGCGCTTGGCCGGGTCGTTGACGTCCGGCGACAGCGAGGCGGTGCGCGAGGTCGGCCCCAGCACCCCGGCCACGTAGCGCGGCACGCCGGTCTCGGCGGCCACGGCATCGCATGCCGCGCGGGCCAGGCGCGCCGACTCGCGGTTGAGCTCGGGGACCAGGTCCTCCATGCCGTAGTCGGCCTGGGAGAGGCGGGTGCTGTTGAAGGTGTTGGTCTCGACGATGTCGGCGCCGGCCTCCAGGTACTCGCGGTGGATGCGGGTCACCAGGTCGGGGCAGGTCAGCGCCAGCAGGTCGTTGTTGCCCTTGAGATCGGAGGGCCAGTCGCTGAAGCGTTCACCGCGGAAATCGGCTTCCGCGAGGCTGGCATTCTGCAGCATGGTCCCCATGCCCCCGTCGAGCATCAGGATGCGCCGGGACAGGCTGTCGGTGAGCGTGGCGGTCAGGGCGGTGGGAACGGCGGCCATGGGTCGGGTCGATCTCCAGCGAAGTCACGGGTAGCCGGCCGGGCGGGCGCCTCTGGGCGTCTTCTTGGGCGGGCCGAGTCGGCCCGTATGTTAACAAATGCGGCGCCGCGAGGGCAGGGCCGATCAAAAGCCGACCAAAATGGTCGGGATTGTCTCGCGGGCCGGTTTTGCTTACCATGAGGGATATGTCACTTACGGCCTGCCCGACTGGGCCGCGGCCCGACCAGCGAGAACACCATGAGCGATAGCATCCAGATCACCGACAGCGCCCAGGACTACCTTGCCGAGCTGCTCGAGAAGCAGAACGTCGAGGGCATTGCCGTGCGTATCTTCATCACCCAGCCGGGGACGCCCTACGCCGAGACCTGCCTGGCCTACTGTCGCCCCGGTGAGGAGGAGCCCAGCGACGTGCGCCTGGACCTCGAGAAGATCGGCGTCTATCTCGACAAGCACAGCCTCCCGTTTCTCGAGGAGGCGGTGGTCGACTTCAACGCCGACCGCATGGGTGGCCAGCTGACCATCAAGGCGCCCAACGCCAAGATGCCCAAGGTCAACGCCGACAGTCCGCTGGAGGATCGCGTCAACTACATCCTCTACAGCGAGATCAATCCCGGTCTCGCCGCCCACGGCGGCGAGATCAAGCTGGTCGAGCTCACCGAGAACCAGGTGGCGGTACTGGCCTTCGGCGGCGGTTGCCAGGGCTGCGCGGCGGTCGACCTGACCCTCAAGGAGGGCGTCGAGCGGACCCTGATGGAGCGCATCCCGGAACTCGCCGGGATCCGCGACGTGACCGACCATACGGACACGACCAACGCCTACTACCGCTAGGAAGCACTGATTTCCTGCTGCGCTCGACGACCCACATGGATGTGGGAAGTGCGTTGATTTGTAGGGAACGAATCTAGCCATCCTGGCCGCCGGCGGTGCTCACAATCCTCATTGAGCACCCAGTCAACTCCGGTTGCTGCGCTCCGGCGGCGACCAGCCTCTCATCGCTCGCAACGCAAATCAGCGCTCCCTGTTAGTATCTGATCCTTTCTCTGAAGGCTCCGCTTCGGCGGGGCCTTCGTCGTTGTCGGGCTCGGCCTCGTCGGGGGCGGCCTCATCGCCCCGGGCCGTCACCGGGGTCTGCCAGAGGCAGCGGTTGAGCTGGGCCTCGAGCTCGCGCAGCCGCCGCGCCTGATCCTCCAGCAAGCGCTTCTGTTCGTCGATACGCGCCTGGAGCAGGGCCTGCTCGTGGCGCAGGGTGCTGGCCTGCTCCTCGGCACGGGCGCGCTCCCAGCCGGTCTCGCGGTGGCGCTTCTCCTCCTCGGCGAACTCGCGACGCGCTTCCTGGAGTTGCTGCTGCAGGCGTTCCAGTCGCGTTTCCAGTTGCCCTGCGCGTGCGGCATGGGCCTTTTCGGCCGCCTGTCGCTCCTGGCGCGCCTCGTCGAGCAGGGCCATCAGGCGGGCCTCGGCGCTTTCGTGGCGCTGCTCTTCCTGGGCCAGCCGCTCGCGTTGCTGCGTCTCGCGCTCCGTCAGTGCCAACTGGTGCTCGCGGGCCTGACGCTCGTTCTCCAGCTGCAGGCGCTCCAACTGCTCCTCGAGCTGCTCGGTGCGGGCGGTGAGGCGTGCCTGCTGCTCGGCCAGCGCCTCGCGCTCGGCCTCCCCGCGGGCGAGGGTGGCACTGCGCTCCTCCAGTCGTCGTTCGGTGCTGGCCAGGTGGCTGGCCAGGGCCGACTCGCGCTGCTCGGCATCCTCCGCCTGGCGCCGCGCCTCGGCGACCTCGTCCCGAGCGGCCTCGACCTGCCGGTTGGCCTCCTCGCGGTAGTGGGTCAACGCCTCCCCGGCGGCCTCCTGGGCCCTGTCCCACAGCGCCTCGGCCAGCGCCTGCAGCGCCTCGGGCATGCCCCGCGGCGGGGGCAGGTCGCGGTTCTCCTCGCGACGGGTGCGCCAGAGGCGGAGATGTTCGCTGATGGTGGTGAAGCTCCCGGTTCCCAGCACCTCGCGTACCTTCTGCACGCTGGGTGACTCGCCCCGGGCCAGCAGGTCATCGATCGCCCGCTGCACATCTTCGTACCGCACTCCACTGCGTGCCATGCCGTTCTCCTGGTCGGTCGCTCGGTCGGGTGGCACCGCCGAGGTCTCCGGGTGGCCGCCGCCCCCGGCTTCGGACGCAGGATACCCCATGCGGCCGTATCGTGGAAGATTATTACATAATACGTAAAATGTAATTTTATTTATTGCATGACGGGTAAAAGCAAGATTACGCGGCTTATCTTGATTAATTGGCGGCAGCGCCGGACAATCCGCCCGGCGATGCCGTGAGAACAAGCGGGAGGCGATGGGAGGAGCCGCATGCAACAGGACGGGAAAGGAGGGCTGGCCCCGGCGGAAGGTGACGTCATGCTGCCTGCCGTGGCGGGGAGGCGTCCGGCGGCGCATATCCAGGCCGGCAATGACGCCGAGGCCGTGGCGCGGTGGCTGGCGGAATACCGCGCGAGCCCGCGTACCCGGGCCGCCTATCGCCGCGAGGCCGAGCGGTTGCTGCTGTGGCTGGCCGTGCAGGGCAGGGGGCTCGGCGATCTCCGGCGCGATGACCTCGACGCCTTCGAGACCTTCCTCGCCGACCCGCGCCCGGTCGCGGAGTGGGTGGGGCCGTCGCGTCCGCGTCACAGCCCCGACTGGCGCCCCTTTCGCGGCCCGCTGTCGCCGGCCAGCCGCCGCCAGAGCCTGGTGATCCTGCAGGGGCTCTTCGCCTGGCTGGTCGAGGCCGGCTGGGTCGCCCACAATCCCTTCCGGCTGATGCGCGACAAGCGGCGACGGCTCGACAACCGCCAGGGCGGGATCGAGCGCTACCTGGAGAAGCCGCTGTGGGATTGGCTGTGGGGCTGGCTTTCCAGGCCACGGGAGGAGGGCGTCTCACCACGGCGCTGCTTCGAGGCCGAGCGCCGGCGCTTCGTGTTCGGCTTCGCCTACCTGCTGGCTCCGCGGATCGGCGAGATGGCTGCGGCACGCATGGGCGACTTCGTGCGCCGCGAAGGGCGCTGGTGGTGGCGGGTGATCGGCAAGGGCGACAAGGCGGCACGGATCCCGGTGCCGCCCGACATGCTGGTCCTGCTGGAGGCATGGCGCGCCGCGCTGGGGCTGCCGCCGCATCCGGGGCCGGATGACGACGGCCCGCTGCTGCGCGCCCTGGATGGCAGGCGCGGCCTCGGCGACAATCGGCTCTATCGGCTGATCCGCGAGACCTTCCGCGACGCCGCCGCCACGCTGGAGAGGGAGCGGGGGGAGGGCGCCCGGGCCGAGGTGCTGCGCCTGCGTCGCGCCACGCCGCACTGGCTGCGGCATACCGCCTTGACCCACCAGGCCCAGGCCGGGGTGGAGCTGCGCTACCTCGCCGGCACCGCACGCCACGCCCGGCTCGATACCACGGCCCGTTACCTGCATGCCGAGGACGAGGAGTGGCATCGTCAGCAGTCGGCGCACGGCCTGACGAGCTGTGCCGTTGTCAGCGATCGTGATGGCGATCCCGACACGTTATAATGGTGACAACCCCTTCAAAGGAGGCGTCATGAGTTCCGAGATCACCGCCGAACAGGCCCAGCGGGAGCTGCTGGATGAATTCGAGATGTTCGACAACTGGATGGATCGCTACCAGTACATCATCGACATGGGCAAGCAGTTGCCCGCCTTCCCCGAGGAGTGGAAGACCCCCGAGCGGAAGATTCAGGGGTGCCAGTCGAACGTCTGGATCCACCATCGCCACGAGGAGGGCGTCATCCACTTCGACGCCGTCTCGGATGCCGCCATCGTCTCCGGGCTGATCGCCGTGCTGATGCGCATCTACAACGACCGCCCGGCGACCGAGATTCGCGCCACCAGCCCGCACTTCCTCGGGGACCTGGGGCTCGACAAGCACCTGTCGCCGACCCGCAGCAACGGCCTGAACAGCATGCTGGCACGCATCTACGAGGTCGCGGAGCAGGAAGCGGCCTGAGCGGTCATCCCTGGCGGTGGCCATCATGCCGCCGGCAACGGAAGTTCTCGTCCAGCTCGTCGTCCTCGCGGCACAGTTGCTCGCTGGGCCCGCCCGGGACCGGGTCGATGCCGCCGTCGCTGCCGGGGTGGCAGCGCACGATGCGCCTCACCGCCAGCCAGCCCCCCTTGAACGGCCCGTGCACGCGTATCGCCTCCACCGTGTAGCGGGAACAGCTCGGCCAGTAGCGGCAGCGGGGGCCGAGCAGCGGGCTGAGCGTGAACTGGTAGGCCGTCACCAGCCCGATCATCACCAGCCCCAGGAGGCGTGCGGCCAGTCCCGGGAGGCGACGCCAGCGGCCGGCGAAGCGGGACACCTCGCTCACTCCTGCTTGCCGGACGCGCCGTAGAGGGTGGCCGGGTCGATCAGCGGGGCACTGGTGATGCGTGCGCGGTCCCCCTCGAGCGCCACATAGAAGCAGCTGCGTCGACCGGTGTGGCAGGCGGGACCGGTCTGCTCGACCTGCAGCAGCAGGGTGTCGCCGTCACAATCCAGCGCCGCACGCTCGAGATGCTGCTGCTGGCCGGACGATTCCCCCTTGCGCCACAGCTTGCCCCGGGAGCGCGACCAGTAGCAGACCCGCCCGGTCTTCAGGGTCTCCTCCAGCGCCTCACGGTTCATCCAGGCCATCATCAGCACCTCGCCGCTGTCGTGCTGCTGGGCGATGGCGGGGATCAGTCCCTCGGCGTTGAAGCGGACCGAAGCGAGAATCTCCTCCAGCGGGTGCCGGCTATCGACGCTGGCCTGCTCGAGGCGCTTGAAGGTGTCACTCATGCGGGCTCCTGTGTGCGAAGGGAAGGGCGGGGCACTCACTGCTTACCGGCGACCGCCTGCAGGCAGGCCTCGCAGTGGCCGAGCAGCTCGATGGTCTGACGGTCGACGCGAAACCCGAGGTCCCGGGCGCGCTGGGCCAACTGGGCATTGACGTCATCCAGGTGGAGTTCCTCGACCCGACCGCAATGGCGACAGATCAGCAACTGGAAGCCGTGGGCATGCTCGGGGCAGGGGCAGGCCACGTAGGCGTTGAGCGACTCGATGCGATGCACCAGCCCCTGGTCGATGAGGAACTCCAGGGCACGGTAGATGGTCGGCGGCCGGGCCGCGGCATGCTCCGTGGCCAACCTGTCGAGGAGGTCATAGGCCTTGAGGCCACCGGGTGAGTCGGCGATCATCTCCAGCACGCGTCGCCGAATCGGCGTGAAGCGAACGCCGCGGCGCTGGCATTGCCGTTCGGCCTGATGCATCAGGGCACGGGAGTCGGTCATGGCGGCCATGCGGTAGCTGAGTGGAATGCAATAGTCTACGCGTCGGGGGGCGGGGGAGCCAGTCGGCGCGTCAGCCCACGGCAACGGCAGAGGGTTCCGGCTCGGCCTCGCGCAGCTCGCTCTGGCGGGCAAAGTGCTGCTGGGCGAAGGCCACTCGCTGTTCGGGTGAGCCCCCTTCCGGCTGTCGCTCGATCAGGTCGAGGCGAGGCCTCAACCCCTCGCCGTTGGCCATCTGGATGGCCAGCCCGGGGCGGGCATTGAGCTCCAGCAGCATGGGGCCACGATCCCGGTCGAGCACCATGTCGGTGCCGAGATACCCGAGCCCGGTCATCTCGTAACAGCCGGCGGCGAGCAGCAGCAGGGTGCGCCAGTCGGGGATCCGCAGGCTGATCAGTTCGTGGCCCGTATCGGGATGATCGTGGCGGGTGCGGTCGAACTGCACGCCGCGGATGGCCGTCCCGCTGGTGATGTCGAGCCCCACACCCACCGCCCCCTGGTGCAGGTTGGCCTTGCCGTCGGAGTCCGCCGTGGAGAGGCGCATCATGGCCATCACCGGGTAGCCCTTGAAGACGATCACCCGGATGTCCGGTACCCCCTCGTAGGTGTACTCGGAGAGTCGCTCGTCGAAGTTGATCAGCGCCTCGACCACCGCCACGTCCGGCGACCCGCCCAGGGAGTAGAGCCCGGAGAGGATGTTGGAGACGTGGCGTTCGATGTCCTCGAGCCTGATCTGGGCGCCGCTGGGCTTGATGTAGACATCGCCGGCGCTCTGCTCGATGACCAGAATCCCCTTGCCGCCGCTGCCCTTGGCCGGCTTGATGACGAAGCCGTGGTGGCCCTCGAGCATGCCGCGCAGATGCTTGACGCCGAACTGGGTGGTCACGGTGCCGATCAGCGCCGGCGTGGTGATGCCATACTCCTGGGCCAGCAGCTTGGTCTTGAGCTTGTCGTCCACCAACGGATAGAGCCGCCGGTCGTTGTAACGACCGATATAGCGGATGTTGCGCCGGTTCATGCCGATGATGCCCTTGGCGCGAAGCTTGTCGGGGGTCGTCCACATGGGGCTCAATCCTCGGTGACGGGCTTGAAGCGGCGCAGCTCCAGCAGCCGGTAGCCGGTGTAGTTGCCGAGCAGCAGGATCAGTGCCATCAGTATCAGCTGGACCCCCAGGAAATTGAAGGTGATGTGGCGGATCCAGGGGTTGTTCATGGCCAGGTAGGCGAGCACCGCGGTGAGCAGGCTGCCGCCGCCCTGGATCAGCACCTCCTTGGGCCCCTCTTCCTCCCACAGGATCGACATCCGCTCGATGGTCCAGGAGAGGATGATCATCGGGAAGAAGGTGATGGTCAGGCCGGCATTGAGGCCGAAGCGGTAGGAGAGCACCGAGAACAGCGAGATGATGGCGATCACCGTGATGATCACCGCCGTGACCCTCGCCACCAGCAGGAGATTCAGGTGGGACAGGTAACTTCGGATCACCAGGCCCACGGCGACGACCAGCAGGAAGCCGACGAGCCCGGTGATCAGCGTGGTCTGGATGAAGGCCAGCGCAATCAGCACGGGCATGAAGGTACCCGAGGTCTTGATGCCGACCAGCACCCGCAGGATCACCACCACCAGCGCGCCGATGGGGATCAGCAGGATGGTCTGGAACAGTGCCTGCTCCTCGAGCGGGAGGCTGTGGATCGAGAAGTTGAGCAGGGTGTCGTCGGCCAACTGGTTGCGCACCGCGGCGGCGGCGGGCTGGTTGTGGGTGAGCATCGAGAAGCTGACCCGGGAGTTGGTTGCCCCCTGGACCTCCAGCACCGCCTGCCCGGCGGACTCCCAGAGCAGCAGGTTGTCGGGACGGCCCCGCGCTCCGGTCGCCGGGTTGAACAGTGCCCACTCGTCTTCGGCGAATACCTGCACCCACGAGGTCAGGCTCTGGCGCCGCCGGCCATCCTCGAGCACCAGGCCGCTGACCTCCCGGGCCGGCACCCCGGCCTGATTGAGCAGACGCACCAGCAGGGGGCTGCGCTCGAACTGCGTCAACAGCAGGCGGACGTTCTCGCCCTGGCGTTCGTCGCCGAAGTCGCGGATCAGCTCGCGGGCGAAGGAGAAGGCGTCGGCGCTGCGGCCCCAGGCTCGCTCGATTACCTGGGCCGCGGCGGTGTCGTAGGGGCGCTCCCAGACGATGTCGCGGCGCAGGGGCGGGGACTCGACCTCCGGGGCCCGCGATCCCGGGGCCACCAGCAGCTGCACCGTATAGTAGAGCTGCTGGCTGCCGGCCGCGTCGCGGATCGACCACTGGGCGCGCCGGCCACGCTCGTCCTCTAGGAAGGCCAGGCCATAGCCCGGAGAGGCGGTGTTCTCGGTCAGCAGGCGGTAGCCTTGCTGGTTGGTGGGCAGCGCCATATCGACCATGACCGGGCCACCCTGGGCGTTGAAATTGACCAGCGCCTCGACCTCCCAGACCTGGCGCTGTTCACCGGGCGTCCAAGGCACCTCGAGTTGTACGTGGCGATGCACGCTGATGGCGATACCGACCACCAGCAGCAGGCCGACGATCAGATAGAAGGGCAGTCGTGACATGGGTCATCCTTGGAAGGGGCGGGCGGCTGGCCAGCCGGCGTTTCAGGCTTCTTCGTCATCTTGGTCCCCGGCCTCGTCGTGTTCGGCTTCCTCTGCCGGACGGCCGCCGGGGAACTCCGGTCGTTCATGTAGATAGCTCTCGGCCACATCGATCACCGCGATATCCATCAGGAATCGCCGCCCCAGCAGCACCGGGTAGTTGAGATGTGAGCGATCGTTGAGGGTGAACTCCACCGTCTCCCGTATCGGCCCCAGGGTCATCAGCAGGCTGACCACCGGCCGCGACGTCTGGCCGGCCGCCTGGAGGACACGCACGCGACGCTCTACCGGTGCCTCGATCCAGTCGTCACGGACGCCTTCGACCGCCACGTCATTCTCGCCCAGGCCGAGCTTGAAGCGGACCCAGTCCTCGCCGTCACGCTCGAAGCGGGTGATGTCGGTGGCCGATAGCGAGGAGGTGTTGGCGCCGGAGTCGACCCGTGCCTTGAGGTAGGTACCGACATCGGGCAGGCCGATCCATTCACTGCGACCGACCACGGCCTTGTTGGCCAACCCGAGTTCATCGGCCACGCACTCGCGTGACACGACGACCGGCTCGCCATCGACACGCTCCAGCCGCTCGATATCGGCCCGCAGGTGGCGCAGCAGGCTGCCGAACTCCCGCAGGTCGGTATCCCTCAGCTCCTGGCGCTGGACCTGGGTGGCCAGCAGCTCGTGCTGCGCATCACAGCGCGAGACCATCTCGGTCTCCAGGCGGTCGATACGCGTCGCGAATTCATCGGGTGTCAGTACCGGTTCCGGCTCGGGTCGGTCGCTCGGAGTCGCGCAGCCGAACAACAGCAGGGCGAGGGACAGGGCACCGGTGTGCAGCAGGGGTTGTCGCATGGGGTGAGGAAGATCCTGTAAGTGGTGGCGTGATGATAAGGAGTCGCTGGCTGCCTTGTCCAACGCCACATACCGGGCCGTCGAGGTTGGGTTGACCCCGCAAGGGGACATCGCCCCATGGATAATTTAACATAATATACATTATGCGAACTGATGGCGGTCGAATGAGCCGCACGGCAAGTGTCGCTCGCCGGTCCGGTATCCGACACCGTGTCCAACCAATGGTGCAGCCCGATGCCCCTGTATCGGCCCCGGGGAATCCTGCCGGCCCCAGATGGCATCGCCCCCGGCTCATGCGAACCGGGGGCGATGGCCGAAGCGCTTCACGCCACTGGAGCTCAGAGCGGCTTGGCGTCGTCGGCCTCGGCCGGTGCGTAGGAGCCGTCTTCGCGATGTACCTCGTGCCCCGTCAGGCCTGGCGTGAAGACGCAGGCCAGGTGCATGGTCTTGCTGGCACGCAGCAGGTGCTCGTCGTGCTGATCGAGGATATAGATGTCACCCGGCTTGATCGGCCAGATCTTGCCGTCGGCCAGGGTCTCCACTTCGCCTTCGCCCTCGATGCAGTAGACCGCCTCGAAGTGGTGCTTGTAGTGGATATGGGTCTCGGTGCCTTCGTAGATACGGGTGATATGGAAGGAACAGTTGCCGCCATCGTCGGCCAGCGACAGGCGGGTACTGTCCCAGTTGCCGTTCTCGGCCTTGACCAGGCGGTCGGTCTGGCGCGCTTCCTCGAGATTGCGAACGATCATGGTTGAACTCCGATGTGCAAGGTGTCGATGACCGGGCCGCCGCTCGATCGGCGAACGGCCCTTCAGATTATCAGCGTAGCGCCTGTTTGACGCTGGCCTCGAGGATATCCAGGCCTTCCAGCAGATCCTCGTCGGTGATGGTCAGCGGGCACAGGCACTTGACCACTTCGCCGTCCTGGCCACTGGTCTCGATCACCAGGCCGTTCTCGAAGGCCTTGGCGGTGATCTTGTCGGCGATCTCGCCGTTGCCGACGTCGATGCCGCGCATCAACCCGCGGCCACGCTCGGAGGCCTCGATGCCTTGCTCGCCGATCCAGGCGGCGATCTTCTGGAAGCGGTCGGCGACCACCCTGCCCTTGCGCTGGACGTCACGCTCGAAGCTGTCGTCGCTCCAGTAATGGCGCAGGGTCGCGGCGGCGGTGGTGAAGGCCAGGTTGAAACCGCGGAAGGTGCCGTTGTACTGCCCTGGCTTCCACTTGTCGAGCTCGGGGCGGATCAGCACGTGGGCGAACGGCAGGCCGTAACCGGAGAGCGACTTGGAGTTGGTGACGATGTCGGGGGTCACACCGGCATGCTCGAAGCTGAAGAACTTGCCGGTACGTCCACAGCCGGCCTGGATGTCGTCGACGATCAGCAGGATGTCGTGGGCGCGGCAGATGCCTTCCAGGCGCTGGAGCCACTCGAGGCCGGACACGTTGATGCCGCCCTCCCCCTGCACCGTCTCGACCAGCACGGCGGCCGGCACGTCGAGGCCGCCGGACTTGTCGCCGAGCAGCTTCTCGAAGTAGTCGAGGGTATCGGTGTGCTCGCCGAGGTAGCCGTCATAGGGCAGGAAGGCCGCCCCCTGGGTGGGTATGCCCCCGGTGGCCTCGCGGAACTTGCGGTTGCCGGTGGTGGCCAGGGCCCCCATGGTCACGCCGTGGAAGCCATTGGTGAAGGTGACGATGTTGTGACGGCCCTTGGCCACGCGGGCCAGGCGGATGGCCGCCTCGACGGCGTTGGTCCCGGTCGGCCCCGGGAAGTGCACCTTGTACTCCAGGCCCCGCGGCTTGAGGATCAGTTCCTCGAGGGTCTCGAGGTAGTCGCGCTTGGCGGCGGTCCAGAAGTCGAGGCCATGAACGATGCCGTCGCTGGCCAGGTAGTCGAGCAGCGCCTGTTTGATCTTGGGGTTGTTGTGGCCGTAGTTCAGGGTGCCGGCACCGGCGAGAAAGTCGATGTACTCGCGACCGTCCTCATCGGTCAGGCGCGCATTCAGGGCCTTGGTGAAGACCACCGGAAAGGAGCGGGAATAGGTCCGGACTTCGGATTCCATGCGTTCGAGGATCTGGGTCTGCATCGGGCGACCTCCTTGGGAGAAGACGAATCGGATAGGCATGGCGAGGCCGGCCAGCGGCCACACGCCAGGCAGGATAGTGCGGGGTGATTCAGAGACGATCGGTCTGGAAGGGACCGATACGCACCAGGTTCTCGGGGTCGTGCTCACCACCGAGCTGATCGGTGGAGAAGTACTCGCGACTGTTGAGCGGCGCCTGCCAACGATCGGCCAGGCGACGAAACAACCCCCAGGAGGCCTGGTTGTCGGGGGTGATGGTGGTCTCGAGATGGTGGACCTCGGCCAGCTCGGGGCGGGACATGACGGCCTCGACCAGACGGCGCGCCAGACCGGTGCCGCGGGCCTTCTCGCCCACCGCCACCTGCCACAGGAAATAGGTGTCCGGGGCATTGCTCTTCACGTAGCCGGAGACGAAGCCGACAATCTCGCCCTCCTCGTTGGTGGCCACCGCGCAGGTGTCACGGAACTGGGTGGCCAGTAGCAGGTAAGCGTAGGCGGAATTGACATCCAGCGGGGGACACGACTTGACCAGCTCGTAGATTCCCCAGCCGTCATCGGGGTTGGGCTTGCGGATGAACAGGGGCATCGCGTCGAAGCCGACCACGGCATCGGCGACGCTCGGGCGCGCCAACTGGGCTGAGGGTGTAAAGGGCTCGGTGGTTGCATTCATGACGGTGTTTCGCTGTAGCGAATTTCCCAACATTATAACAGCGGCTTATCACATTTCAAAGCAAGCATTATCCTGCTGCCTGCTATCCATAATAGAAAATTATACTAGGCTCGACCATGCACCGAGTCGGCGCCTCTCTCCAAGAGTCTAGTCCGTTTCATGTGTCAGGCCGGTGACGATTTTCCCCTTTCCGTAACGTCGACGGGCCGCCCACGAGGCGGCCCGTGGGCGGCGTGTGATGGTCGATCCGCGACTCAGCGGCGGGTCGGGGTCCGCAGGGTGACGAACTCCTCGGCGCCGGTGGGGTGAATCCCCACGGTGGCGTCGAAGTCTGCCTTGGCGAGCCCCGCACGCACGGCGATGGCGATCCCCTGGATCACTTCCCCCGCCTCCTCGCCCACCATGTGGGCACCGACGACCACGTCGCTCTCGTCATCGACGATCAGCTTCATCAGGCAACGCTCGCTGCTGCCGGACAGGGTGTGCTTCAGGGGACGGAAGTCGGTGGTATAGACACGGATATCGCCGTACTGCTCCCGGGCCTGCTCCTCGGAGAGTCCCACGGTGCCGATATTGGGATGACAGAACACCGCGGTGGCGATGTTGCGGTAGTCGAGCGGAGTCTTCGGCGGCGCCTCGCCGAAGTGGTGCTGCACCAGGTGCATCGCCTCGGCCAGCGCCACCGGGGTCAGCTCCGGACCGCCGGTGACGTCGCCCAGCGCCAGGATCGAGGGTACCGAGGTCTCGAAGCGGTCGTTGACCCGCAGGTGGCCAGTGTCGGTCAGTTCGAGACCGTCCAGGCCGAGCCCCTCGAGGTGCGGCCTGCGGCCGGTGGCGGCCAGCACCGCATCGACCTCGAGCCGCTCACCGTTGGTCAGGGTCACCAGCAGCCCTCCATCGAGCCGCTCGATCGCCTCGATGTTGGCCTCGAAGTGCAGGTTGACGCCCTTCTTGGCCATCTCGTCCCGGGCGAACTCGCGCACCTCATGGTCGAAGCCGCGCAGGAACAGCTCGCCGCGATAGACCAGGTGGGTCTCGCTGCCCAGGCCGTTGAAGATGCTCGCGAACTCCACGGCGATGTAGCCACCGCCGAGCACCAGGAAGCGGCGCGGGAAGGCGTCGAGGTCGAAGATCTGGTTGGAGTCCAGCGTCAGCTCGCTGCCCGGGAACTCGGGCACCCAGGGCCAGCCGCCCACGGCGACCAGGATCCGGGCGGCACTGATGGTCTCGCCGGCGACCTCCACCCGATGCGCGTCGAGCACCCGGGCGCGGCCGTTGATCAGGCGTACCCCGGCGGCGTCGAGCAGGCGGCCATAGATGCCGTTGAGTCGCTTGATCTCGCCGATCTTGTTGTCGCGCAGGGTCGCCCAGTCGAACTCGGGCGCCGCCGGCAGCCGCCAGCCGAAGCCGCCGGCATCCTCGAAGGCGTCATGGAAATGGGCCGCTTGGGAGTAGAGTTTCTTGGGCACGCACCCCACGTTGACGCAGGTACCGCCCAGGTAGCGATCCTCGGCCACGGCGACTCGGGCTCCGGTCGCGGCCGCGGTGCGGGCGGCACGCACGCCGCCGGAGCCCGCACCGATGACGAAAAGATCGTAGTCGAACTCGGACACGTGATTCTCCTGATCGGGAAGGGCCGCCTGGCGGCCCTGGAAACGGAATGCGGCGATGATACCAGCCCCGCCGCCCCCTCGGGAGAGTCGGCGGTTGACCGCTCGCGGGTGTGGCGGTAAAAGGGGCTGCCGCCTCCACCCAACACCGCCACTCGAGGAATGCCGCCATGAACAACGACATCCAGGACCTGCTCGAGAACAACCGCGCCTGGGCCGAGCGCATGTGCCAGGAGGATCCCGGCTTCTTCTCGCGACTCTCGCAGCAGCAGAACCCCGACTACCTGTGGATCGGCTGCTCCGACAGCCGGGTACCGGCCAACCAGATCATCTCGCTGCCCCCGGGCGAGGTGTTCGTCCATCGCAACGTGGCCAATCTGCTCCATCACAATGACCTCAATGCCCTGTCGGTACTGCAGTACGCGGTGGAGGTACTCAAGGTGCGCCACATCATGGTGGTCGGCCACTACGGCTGCGGCGGGGTACGCGCCGCGGTCGAAGGTGGCGACAACGGCATGGTGGACATCTGGCTGCACTCGGTACGCGAGCTCTATGCCCGCCACCGCGATGAGCTGGCCCCCCTCGACCGGGATGCCCAGATCGACCGCATGTGCGAGCTCAATGTCCAGGCTCAGGTCACCAACCTGTGTCGCACCAAGATCGTCCAGCACGCCTGGCAGCGCGGCCAGGAGCTGGCGGTGCACGGCTGGGTCTATGGCCTGGCCGACGGACGCGTCAAGGACCTCGGCTGCACGGTCTCCGGCCTCGACCAGGCCACCACCCTCTATCGCATCGACCGGCTGACCCCCACCGGCGACTGAGGGCGAAGCAGGCGCCACTTGCCGCGCTGCCGTGCCGATGCAGGCCGCGCATGAGGCCAGTCATTATTTCGATTGTCTCCGCCAGAACCGGCTCACTAAGGTAGTTCCCGTCGATAGAAGGCATAACAACCTTTCACAAGGGAACAACATGAGCTTCAAGAAGACCGTACTGGCCTGCATGATCGGCGCCGCCGCGGCGAGCGCCCTCCTCCCCGCCAGCGTCTCCGCCGAGACCCTGCGCATCGGCTACAGCGCCGATCCGGAGACACTGGATCTCCACGAACAGCTCTCCGGCGGCATGCTGCGTCTTTCGCATCTCGCCTTCGATCCGCTGGTACGCTGGACCAAGGACTTCGATTTCGAGCCGCGCCTGGCCAGCGACTGGGAACAGGTGGACGAGACCACGCTGCGCATGACGCTGCGTGAGGGCGTGACCTTCCATACCGGCAATGCCTTCACCGCCGAGGACGTGGTGTGGACCATCGAGCGACTCCAGCAAAGCCCTGACTACCGGGCCATCTTCGAACCGATCGCCGAGGCGCATGCCGTGGATGCCCACACCCTCGAGATCACCACCCATGAGCCCTACCCGCTGCTGCTCAACCTGGCCACCTATATCTTTCCGCTGGATCGCGAGTTCTACACCGGCACCACCGACACCGGTCAGGACAAGGCGCAGATCGTCAAGGCCGGCAACTCCTTCGCCTCCCGCCACCTTTCCGGTACCGGGCCCTTCGTCGTCACCGAGCGACGCCAGGGGGTGAGGGTCGAGTTCGAACGCTTCGCCGACTACTGGGACGAGGGCAGCGAGGGAAATGTCTCGCGCATCGTGCTGACCCCCATTGCCGAGAATGCCGCGCGGGTCGCCGCCCTGCTCTCCGGCGGTGTCGACTTCATCGATGCCGTGCCACCCAACGACCTGGATCGGGTCCGCCAGGCACAGGGGGTCGACCTCGTGGAGATCTCCGGCACCCGCATCATCGGTTTCCAGCTCAACGAGGAGCGTGTCGAGGCCTTCCGCGATCCGCGGGTCCGCCAGGCTGTGGCCTATGCCATCAACCAGGAAGGCATCGCCGACCGCCTGATGCGCGGTTTCGCCACCCCGGCCGCCCAGTTCTCCCCGAGCGGCTACTCGGGTCACAACCCCGAGCTGCCCCCGCGCTACGATCTGGAGCGGGCCGGGCAGTTGATGGAAGAGGCCGGTTACGCCGACGGCTTCGGCATCGACATGATCGCCCCCAACAACCGCTACGTGAACGACGCCCAGATCGCCCAGGCGATCGCCAACATGCTGGCGCGCATCAACATCGACGTGAACCTGCGCACCATGCCACTGGCCCAGTACTGGCCGGAGTACGACACCCGCAGCTCTGACGCGGCGATGATCGGCTGGCATGCCGACACTGAGGACAGCGCCAACTTCTTCCAGTACCTGACCGCCTGTATCGATGCCGAGACCGGTGCCGGCCAGTACAACTACGGCGGCTACTGCAATACGGAACTCGACGCCCTGGTCGCCCGGGCCGACGGCGAGACCGACATGGAGGCGCGCAACGCCATGCTGCGCGACGCCGAGGCGATGCTCCATGAGGACGCCGGCTTCGTCATGCTGCACTGGCAGAATCTCGCCTATGGTGCCCGCGAGGGGGTGGCCATCGAGCCGGTGGTCAATGCCACCGACTTCCCGTACCTCGGTGACCTGGTCATCGGCCGCGACTAGCCCCGGCCCCGCATCGCCCGCCCCGGATCGGGGCGGGCGGTTTTCGTCCGCCCCCTCCCTGACAGGCAAATGCCATGATCGCCTTCCTGACCAAGCGGCTGATGCACGCCCTGCTGGTGATGTTCGTCATCAGCGTCATCGCCTTCGCCATCCAGGATCATCTGGGTGATCCCATCCAGCAGATGGTCGGCCAGTCGGTACCGGAGAGCGAACGCGCCGCCCTGCGCCACCAGTTGGGGCTCGACGCCCCCTTCCATGTCCAGTACCTGCGTTTCGCGGGCAATGCCCTGCAGGGCGACTTCGGCTACTCCTACTTCTATCGCGAGCCGGCCCTGGAGGTGATCGCCCGCCACCTGCCGGCGACCCTGGAGCTGGTGTTCGGTGCCACCCTGCTGATCGTGCTGCTGTCGGTGCCCATCGGCGTCTACAGCGCCATCCGGCCGCGCTCGCTGCTCTCGCGTTTCTTCATGGGGGTATCGATCGTCGGCATCTCGATCCCGGTGTTCCTCACCGCCATCATCCTGATCCAGATCTTCTCCATCGGCGTCACCGTGACCCTCTTCCCCGAGTCCTCCGCCTGGGGAGGCTGGCTCAACGCCGCGCTGTCGACCCGCGGCAGCATGCCCTCCTTCGGCCGGGGACAGGACCTGGTGCACGTGGTCGGCCACTGGGACACCAACCTGGCCAGCCTCGGCGGCCTCAAGCACCTGGTGCTGCCCTCCATCGCCCTGGCCTCGATCATGCTGCCGCTGTTCATCCGCCTGATCCGCGCCGAGATGATGGAGGTGCTGCAGTCGGAGTACGTCAAGTTTGCCCGGGCCAAGGGGATCGCCCCGCGCCGCATCCACTTCCTGCATGCGCTGAAGAACACCATGTTGCCGGTGATCACCGTCGGCGGGGTGCAGATCGGCACCATGGTCGCCTACACCATCCTCACCGAGACGGTCTTCCAATGGCCCGGCCTGGGGCTGATGTTCCTCGATGCCATTCATCGTGCCGACATTCCGCTGATCGTCGCCTACCTGATGATCGTCGGCGTCATCTTCGTGATCACCAACACCCTGGTCGACCTGATCTATGGCCTGGTGAACCCCACCGTCAAACTGACAGGCAAGCCCGCATGACGACCTCGACTCCCGCCGCGAGCCGCTGGCAGCGGCTGCGCGACTCCTACCTGCTCTACAGCTTCAAGCGCGACTGGGGGGCCCAGTTGTGCCTGGCGATCCTGCTGGCCCTGGTGACCATGGCGCTGCTGGCTCCCTGGCTGGCCCCCACCGATCCCTACGACCTGGCCCAGATCGATATCCTCAACTCGGAGTTGCCCCCGTTCTGGATCGATGGTGCCGATACCCGCTATGCCCTGGGCACCGATGCCCAGGGACGCGACCTCTGGTCGATCATACTCTACGGCACCCGGGTGTCGCTGCTGATCGGCTTCGGCGCCGTGCTGCTCCAGGCCCTGCTGGGGGTGGTGTTCGGCCTGCTCGCCGGCTACCTGGGCGGCCGCATCGACGCCTTCCTGATGCGCCTGGCCGACATCCAGCTGTCGTTCTCCACCCTGATGGTGGCCATCGTGGTGGGGGCCGTGGTCAAGGCCACCCTGGGCGGCGGCTTCTACAGCAACCATGCGGTCCTGATGCTGATCCTGATCATCGGCCTGGCCGAGTGGCCCCAGTACGCGCGCACGGTACGCGCCTCGGTGCTGGGCGAGAAGCGCAAGGAGTACGTGGACGCCGCCAAGGTGATGGGGCTCGGGAGCCGGCGGATCATGTTCCGCCATGTATTGCCCAATACCCTGACGCCGATCTTCGTCATCTCCACGGTGCAGGTCGCCAACGCGATCATCTCCGAGGCCGCCCTCTCCTTCCTCGGCCTGGGGATGCCCGAGACCCACCCCTCGCTGGGCTCGCTGATCAAGGCCGGCTTCGACTACCTGCAGTCCGGCTCCTGGTGGATCACCCTGGTCCCCGGGGCGGTACTGGTGGTGCTGGTGCTGTCGATCAACCTGCTCGGCGACTGGCTGCGTGACGTCATGAACCCCCGTCTCTACAAGGGCTAAGGAGCATCCCATGGCACTTCTCGAAGTTCGCGACCTGGACGTGCGCTTCGCCCTGCGCCAGGGCGAGGTACGCGCCCTGCGCGACGTCAATTTCACCCTGGACCGGGGCGAGCGCCTGGGAATCGTCGGCGAATCCGGCGCCGGCAAGTCGGTGGTCGCGTTCAGCCTGCTCAACCTGATCGCCAGGCCCGGCCATATCGCCGGCGGCAGCATCCGCTTCGACGGCCAGGAACTCACCGGCCTCGGCGAGCGCGGGCTGCGCCGGATCCGCGGCAACCGCATCTCGATGATCTTCCAGGACCCGCTGATGACCCTCAACCCGGTACTCTCGATCGGCGAGCAGATGGTCGAGTGTCTCAAGGCCCACCGCCGGATCTCCCGCCGCGAGGCACGGACCGTCGCCCTGCACAAGCTCCAGCAGGTACAGATCCCATCGCCGGCGACGCGCCTCGACCAGTACCCCCACGAGCTTTCGGGGGGCATGCGCCAGCGGGTGATCATCGCCATCGCCCTGCTGCTCGATCCGGACATCATCATCGCCGACGAGCCGACCACCGCCCTCGATGTCACCATCCAGGCCGAGATCATGGCGCTGCTGCGGGAGCTGTGCGAGAAGCACAACGTCGGCCTGATCCTGATCACCCACGACCTGGGGGTGGTCAGCCAGGTCACCCAACGCATGCTGGTGATGTATGCGGGCCGGGTCATCGAGCAGGGGCCGACCCGGGAGATCATCAACGACCCCCAGCACCCCTACACCCAGGGGTTGATGAACGCCCTGCCCCAGATGGCCACCCCGGGTAGCCACCTCAACCAGATCCGCGGCAGCATGCCATCGCTGTCCCAACTGCCCCCGGGCTGCGCCTTCCATCCGCGCTGTGACTTCATGCACCGTGCCGATGGCAGCGCCCGTCACGCCTGTGCCGAGCGGGTGCCCGACTTCGTCGCCTCCGGCAACTGCCGGGTGGCCTGCCATATGGTCGCGGAGATGCTGGCCCTGGACGCCAGGCCCGCCGAGGAGGAAGCCCGATGACCACCCTGACCGAGGCCCAGGCCCAGCACGTGGCCTCCCCCGGGTCTCCCCCCCCTCTGCTGGAGGTCCGCGGTCTCCGGAAACGCTTCTCGCTCTCCGGCGACTTCCTCGACCAGCTGCGCTTCAAGGGTGGACGCCTGGTGCGTCACCGGGAGTTCGTGCATGCCATCAATGGCGTGGACCTCGCCATCCAGCGCGGCGAGGCACTCTGCGTGGTGGGCGAATCGGGCTGCGGCAAGTCCACGGTGGCGCGCACCGTGATGGGACTGATCTCGCCCTCCGCCGGCGAGATCCGCTACGCCGGCGAGCGCATCGACCGGCTCTCGCCCAAGGCCCTGCTGCCCTACCGCAAGCGCATGCAGATGATCTTCCAGAACCCCTACGCCTCGCTGAATCCACGCATGACCATCCAGCAGACCCTGGAGGAGCCGATTCGCCTGCATCATCCGGACTGGGACCGCCGGCGGGTCCGGGACAAGGTGACCGAGGTGATGGCCGCGGTGGGCATCGAGCCGGACTGGGGGGGGCGTTTCGGCCACGAATTCTCCGGCGGCCAGCGGCAACGCATTGCCATTGCGCGAGCCTTGGCGGTCGATCCGGAGTTCATCGTCGCCGACGAGCCGATCTCGGCGCTGGACGTCTCGATCCAGGCCCAGGTCCTCAACCTGCTGATGGATGCCCAGCGCGAGCGCGATCTCACCTACCTGTTCATCACCCATGACCTGGCGGTGGTCGAGCACTTCGGCACCCGAGTGGCGGTGATGTACCTGGGCACGGTCTGCGAAGTGGCCACCACGGCGACGCTGTTCGCTACCCCTCGGCACCCCTATACCCAGGCGCTGCTGTCGGCGATCCCCCGGCTGGAGGACGACCGGCCCCAGCCGATCAGGCTGACCGGCGAGGTGCCGACTCCGGTGAACCTGCCCTCGGGCTGTGTCTTCCATGGTCGCTGCCCCCATGCCGAGCCGCGCTGCCGCCGGGAGGTGCCGGTACTGCGACCCCAGGCCGACGGCAGCCGGGTGGCCTGCCATGCCGTGGAGGAAGGGCGGCTATAGTCTCCCCGACAGCTTGATGGCATTATCTACTGATTTTTACAACAACAACGAAAATATATTCGGAAGAAATGGTAAATCATGGAAGTTCGTTGGTTGGAAGACTTCATCGCCCTGGCTCGCACCCGACACTTCTCGCGGGCGGCGGAGGAGCGCCATGTTACCCAGCCGACCTTCTCCCGGCGCATCAAGCTGCTGGAGGAGGAGATGGGCACCAGCCTGGTCAATCGCCAGACCCTGCCGCTCTCCCTGACTCCCGCCGGTGAGGAGTTCCTGGGGCTGTGCGAGCAGGTGAGTCAACGGCTACGCGATACCCGGGAGCGGCTGGCGCGCCTCGCCGAGGCCCAGGCCAACCGGCTGCGCCTGGCTGCCCCCCAGAGCCTGCTGGGCCACTTCCTGTCGGAGTGGCTCGACGGTTATCACGGTGAGCCTCCCCTGGAGCCCTACCTGCGCGCCACCGGCTGGCTGGTGGATGACTACTTCCAGGCGCTGGCCCGTGGGGAATGCGACCTGGCGCTCTGCTACTGGCCGCGCCACGATGAGCTTCCGGCGGTGGACCGCCAAGGCTGCCAGTATCGGCTGGTCGGTCACGAGCGCCTGGTGCCGCTATCGGTGCCGGATGGCGAGGGCCGCCCTCGCTTTCGCCTGGGCACCGGCCCCCGGGAGGCGCTGCCGTTGATCGCCTTCCACCCGCGCGGGCTGATGCGGGCCGCCATCGATGCTCACCTGACGCGACTCGGCGAGGCGCCCGGTTTCCGGGTGCTCAACGAGAGCATCCAGAGCGGCAATATCAAGGAACTGATCGGCCTGGGCTACGGCCTGGGCTGGCTGCCGGAACGCCTGGTGCGCCCGGCCCTCGAGCACGGCGAGCTGGTGCTCGCCGGCGATGCCCGCTGGCAGGTGCCGCTGGAGATCCGCCTCTACCGGCACCCTGCCCCCCGCCACTCGGGCCTGGAGGCCCTGTGGCAGAGCCTGCCCACCCGGGTCGATACTGATGATGTTCCCTAACCCCTCGATGACCCATGACCCATGACCGATGACGGAGTCCGTGATGATCGCCCCCGACCTCGCCGCCGCCCAAGGGCGCCACCTGGACGCCCTGGCCCGGGCCTACGCCGACATCCTGGGCACCGAAGGCTACGATGGAGTGCTGCTCTACAGCGGTCATGCCCACCGCCACTTCGCCGATGACCAGACCGCCAGCTTCGCCGCCTACGGCCATTTCCTGCACTGGGTGCCGATGGCCGGCCTGGCGCACAGCTGGCTCCTGGTTCGCCCGGATCACCGGCCGACGCTCTACTTTCACGCCCCGGAAGACTTCTGGCACCTGATGCCTCGGCTGCCCGAGGAGGCCTGGGTCGAGGCCTTCGAGGTCGAGTTGCGCGCCGAGACGCCCCCGCCGTCGCTGCCCGCCGGGCGTTTCGCGGTACTCGGCGAGGTCAGTGCCGCGCTGGCCTCGGCGCTGGGCGCCGAGGCCAACCCCGAGGCATTGACGGCGCGCCTGGACGAGCTGCGCGTGCGCAAGAACGACTACGAGGTAGCCTGCCTGCGCGAGGCCAACCGGCGGGCCCTGGCCGGCCACCGGGCGGCCAGGGAGGCCTTCCTGGCCGGTGGCGCCGAGCTCGACTGTCAGCTCGCCTACCTGGGGGCCACCCGCAGCCGCGAAAGCGACCTGCCCTATCAGAACATCGTCGGCATCAATGCCCACGGCGGCGTACTGCACTATCAGCACTACGACATCGACACGCCGGCCAGGCGCAACGGCCTGCTGCTCGACGGGGGGCATCGCTACCGGGGGTACTGCGCCGACATCACCCGTACCTGGCCCGGCCCCGATGCAGACCCGATCTTCGCCCCACTGGTCGAGGGCGTTACCGCGCTGCAGCGGCGGCTGGTCACGGCACTGCGCCCCGGGCTGAGCTACGTCGCACTCCATGAGCAGATGCATGCGGGGCTCGGCACGCTACTGGTCGAGCACGGCCTGGTACGATGCTCCGCGGACGCGGCGGTAGCCACCGGCATCACCCGCGCCTTCTGCCCACACGGCCTGGGGCACCTGCTCGGCCTCCAGGTCCATGACCCGGGCGGACGGGTCGCCGCCGACGGCACGCCGCTCTCTCCACCGGCCTGCCATCCGGCCCTGCGCCTGACACGGGAACTGGAAGCGGGGATGGTGGTCACCATGGAGCCGGGGCTGTATATCATACCCATGCTGCTCGAGCGGTTCCGGGACAGCCGCGACATCGACTGGCAGCGGGTCGAGAGGCTGGCCGACCACGGCGGCGTCCGCATCGAGGACAACGTGCTGGTCACCGCCCAGGGGCCCGACAACCTGACGCTTCACGACGCCGAGTGACACCGCCATGTCCGGCCGATTGCATCTCGCCACCTTCCGACCACCGCCGGGGCTCGCCAACCGCCACGTCCAGACCCTGCTGCCGCGGCTGCTGCCGCGTCCCGGCGTGAAGCGCGACGTCGAGCTCCTCGAGCTGCCGGATGGCGACTTCGTCGAGCTGGCCTGGGCGCACCCGGCCCCGGCCCGGGAAGACGCCCCCCTGTTCCTGCTCTTCCACGGGCTGGAGGGTTCCTTCGCCTCGCCATACGCGCGACTGCTGCTGGCCACGGCCGCGAGGCTGGGCTGGCGCCCCGTGCTGATGCATTTCCGTGGTTGCGGCGACAAGCCCAACCGGCTGCCACGGGCCTACCATAGCGGCGATACCGCCGATGCCTACTGGCTGATCGGTCATCTCGCCCACCGTTACCCGCGCGCCCTCAAGGTCGCGGCCGGGGTCTCGCTGGGGGCCAACATGCTGGTCAAGCTGGTCGCCGAACAGGGGGGCGATGGCCTCGACCTGGCCGGCGCCATCGCCATCGGCGCCCCGCTGGACCTGGCGGCCTGCGCCGATTCCCTGCACCAGGGGTTCTCCCGCCTCTACGAGCGCCATCTGCTGGCCTCGCTGAAGGCCAAGGTCGCACGGCGGCTGCGGGCCGGTGAGCTGCCGTTGCCGCTGGATCGACGCCGGCTCGCCGGACTCGACAGCCTGCGCGCCTACGACGACGCCGTCACCGCGCCGCTGCACGGTTTCGACGGCGCCGCCGACTACTACCGACGCGCCTCGGCCGGCCCGCTGCTCGGCGAGCTCGAACTCCCCACCCTGCTGCTTCACGCCGATGACGATCCCTTCATGCCGGCGGGGTTGTTCGAGCGCCTGCCACACCCCTCGGCATCGGTACGCGTGGAGATCGCCCGGCATGGCGGCCATGTGGGCTTCATCGAGTGGCGCGACGGGGGCCTGCGGTCCTGGCTGTCACGCCGGGTGGGCCGGCAACTCGAGGACTGGGCCAGCCCCGCGGGCCAGGAGGCATGGCCGGACCGACTCCGGGTCACCCGATCGGACAGCTGATGCCGGTACCGCGCAGGCCGCAGTAGCCCCCGGGGTTCTTGTCCAGGTACTGCTGGTGGTACTCCTCGGCGTAGTAGAACGCCTCGAGCGGAGCGATCTCGGTGGTGATCCTGCCGCCGCCGGCTCGCTGCAGTGCTCGCTGATAGGCATCGCGGGTGCGCTTGGCCACCGCCAGCTGGTGGTCATCGGTTGCGTAGATCGCCGAACGGTACTGGGAGCCGATGTCGTTGCCCTGGCGGTCGCCCTGCGTCGGGTCATGGGCCTCCCAGAACACCTGCAGCAGCCGCTCGAGATCCAGCTCGGCGGGATCGAAGATCACCCGCACCACCTCGGCATGGCCGGTCTGGCCGGTGCAGGTCTCGTCATAGGTCGGGTGCGGCGTGACGCCGCCGGCGTAGCCCACCGCCGTGACGTGGACGCCGGGCAGCCGCCAGAAGAGCCGTTCGGCCCCCCAGAAGCAGCCCAGGCCCAGTACGATCTCGCGCAGGTGCTCCGCGAACGGCGGGACCAGGGAGCGCCCATTGACGCCATGAATGCCGCTGATCTTCATCGGCGTATCGCGCCCCGGCAGGGCGCGGGCAGGGTCGATTCTCATCGCGAGCGGCTCCTCTTGTGCCTGTGTGGTCGGGTCGAGTCAGTCGTTCGGCGTGGGCGGTCTCCCCGGCCGGCTGAAGGTGTAGACGAGATCCACCGCCTGTGCGACACCGGACACCGCCTCGAGGTAGAGGTTCCGCCACAGGGTGTAGCGCAGCGTCAGCTCGGCGATCGGCGAGAAGACCCCCACCCCGTAGCTGACCCGCAGGTCCTCGGTGAGCTGGCCGCTCACCCGCACCTGGCTCTCGTCGCCGACGCCGGCGGTCTCCAGTGTCAGGTCATCGATGCCGAAGGCCTCGCCGATGGCACCCACCGCGCCACCGGTGCGACCCAGGGTCAGGCCCAGCAGCGCCGACGCCAGTGCCCCCTCGGCATCGCCGTCCTCGGGCGGGCGCCCGCGCAGCAGGTAGGAGAGTGCCCGCGCCTCATCCATCGCCGGCTCGGAGAACACCCGCATCTGCGGCTCGGCGGCGGTGCCGGTGACTCTCAGGCCGGCGATCACCTCGTCCTGGGTCACCGCGGGGTTGCGGATCGCCTCGAAGTTGAGCAGCGGCTGGTCGGGTGGCCCGCTGAACAGCAGCTCGCCCCGGCGAATCAGCAGATCCTGGCCATAGGCGCGGAAGCGCCCGTCGACCAGGTTGACGTCACCGAACAGCTGCACCGGTCCGTTCCGCTGGCGCACCTCCAGGATGCCGGCCAGGCCCGACTCCAGGCCATAGGCCTCGAGGTGCATGTCCGGTCCGAGCCGCAGGTCGATCTGCACGTCCACGGCCATGCCGGCCTCGGCCAGTGCCCGGGCCGCCGAGGCGTCGGCGCCCTCCTCGCCCTCCTCGCCCTCCTCGGCGGCCCGTTCGGCCCGGCGTTCGGCACGTATCTCGTCGCGGCGGGTGATGATCACCTCGTCCGGGCTCGGCGTCACCGCCGACTCCGGCATCTCGCCGATCTCAAGCCGCGCCCAGGGCACCTGGACCTCACCGCGGACCCGCAGGCGATCCGGCTGAACCCGTACCCGCAGGTCCGGGGCGACCCGCAAGCGGCCAAATTCGGGCAATACCGCCAGCAGTGGCCGCTCGCGGGCCTCCAGGTCCACGGCGATGCGCCAGTCGTCGGGGCTCGGCCAACTGGCATCGCCGTCGATCTCGAGTCGTCCCTCCTCGACGGCGACGAACCCGTTGATCCGGCCCTGGTCACCGGCCAGGCGCACCTCGAGCTCGCCGTCACGCACCTCCAGCGGCACCTCGCCCCCGACCACCTGCAGGCCGCTGAGCCCGATGGTGCCATCGAGCACCGGCGCCTCGCGGCTGCCACCGATTCGCACCTCCCCTTGCAGCGTCCCTTCCAGGGTCTCCATGCCGGCCACCAGGGTGCGATAGCGCGAGAGCTGGAAGTCGTCGAGTGAGAACCGGCCGTCCAGGTTGCCGCTACCGATAGGATCCTCGATGCGCAGCACCAGGCCCAGGTCGCCGGCCTCGGCAAGGCTAAGCGCAAGGTCGAGATCGGCACTCGCCTGGTTGGCCTCGAGGCTTGCCGTGAGTCGCGAGGGGGGCAGTTCCCAGGGCTGGCCGTAGGCATCCAGGCCACGCACGGTGAGTTCGCTGGCCAGCTCCAGATCGGCCTGCCAGCGGGTGCCGCCCTGGCGCCACTCGGCGAGCAGCGTGGCATCGGTGGCGCCGGCCAGCTCCCAGTCCTCGGGCACCAGCGCCTCGATCAGCGACATCGGCAGCTCGCGGATCGCCAGCGCCACCTGGCCGCGTTCCATCGAGGCCTGCATGGGTTCCTCGAGGCACAGGTCGCCACCCTGCTCGCGCCCCAGGCAGAAGGGTTGCACCCGTATGCTGCCGTCCGGCAGGTCGGCCTCGAAGGCCAGTGCCTCGGCCAGGCGGATATCGCCGTGGTCGGTATCGACCTCCAGCGGGAGCAGGCGCCCGGCATAGCGCCGACGATCGGCCCCCATGCCCCCTTCGAGGGCCAGGGCGACGCGGGAGAGTGGCATGCCCCGGCCAGCGGTGGCATCCAGGGTCAAGCGATGGGCGGAGAGCCGGCCGTCGAGGCGCAGGCCGACCTCGCTGAAGCGCTGACCGGCGACATCGAGGTGCTCGATATCCAGGCCCAGGTCCAGCGCGGGATCCTCCATGCCGCTGACCCGGCCGACGAGGCGCAGCCGCTCGAGGCGGTGCTCGGCGAAGCGCAGCGCCTGGCCGGTGAGGTCCAGGTCGAGCCGAGGGGACTCGAGGGTGCCGGAGCCGGTGAACTCGCCGGCCAGGCTGCCCGAGAGTGCGTCATGCAGGTTGGCCAGGGCCGGCAGGTTCAACTCACCGGCGAGGTCGATGGCGCGTTCGCTCACGCCGCCGGCGGCGGTCAGCCGGTTGTCGCCCTGACGGAAGTCCAGGGCGTCGATCCGCCAGCGCATCTCGCTGTCGCCGGCGAGGCTCGCCCGCAGCGACATCGGCAACTCCTGCAGCTCGCCATCGATGGCGAGCCGGGGGACCCGCAGCTGCCAGCCCGCCGGGGACTGGACGAAGGCCAGTTCGGCATCGCCATCCAGCCGTCCCGTGATGCCGTCGACGAAATCGCCGGGGTCGAGGTTGTCCAGGCGGACCACCGCCTCGACGCCGAGTTCGTCGACCCAGTCGACCCGGCCGCGTGTCACCACCGAGGCGCGACCGAGACTCGCCGAGAGGGGCGTCCAGGCGAAGTGCTCGCGATCCCCGGTGCCGGTGAGGGCCACCCGGGTATAGGGGATCTCGGGCCCCTCCGCCATCAGCGAGGCGGCGACCCGATAGGCCAGCAGGCTGCCCTCCAGGCGCAGGGAGAGGTCCTCCACCAGGTATGGCTCCGCCGGCGCGGCGGTGGCCTCCTCCGCGGCTTCGTCCCGCGTGGACAGCGCCCCGGGGAAAGGCCACTGGATCAGGTCGCTCTCCAGCGAGGCCCTGAACGGCAGGGTCGGGTCAAGGGCGTCCAGGCGGGCATCGAGGGAGGCGGTGACCGGCCCGGAGAGCCCCAGGCGGACGACGAGATCGCCGAGATCGCCGTCGAGTGCCAGCTCGACGCGCTCCCCGGCCAGTTCGGGCATCGCCTCGGGCAGCCAGAGCGCGGCCTCGAGCCTGGCCTCGAGGGGGTAGTCGTCACGCAGCGCGATGCTGGCCGTCAAGCTGGCGTCGGCGTCCACCGTCGTCACCTCGAGCGGGGCGATCTCGATCCGGTGACCCTCGCCGGTCAGGGCCAGGTCCAGGCGCCGCACACGGTAATCCATGGGGCCGGCGACGGCGACGTCCTCCACCCGCACCTCCGGGGCCTCGATCCGCAGCGGCAGACGCACCTCGGGCAACTCGCGTCGCGGCTGCTCCTCCAGCGGCAGGCCGGCCAGCCCCTCGAGTTCGGCCGCGGCCGCCGCCGGCAGCGGCGAGCGTACCGCGATGGCGCCATCGATCGCCTCGGCACCGAGCCGCGGCCCCTCGTGCTCGGCCTCGCTGAGGGCGAGGCGGGCTCCCGCCGACAGTGGCAGCAGCACCCGCATGCCGGCCAGTCGCGTCGGCAGCAGCATCAGGGTGCTCGCCTCGGCCACCGCGCCGGTACGGAAGCGCTCCCAGCTCACCCGGGTGCCATCGGCAAACTGCACCTCCACGTCGAGCAGGGCGAGGGAACGGATCTCCACCGGGAAGGGTAGCGAGATCGACTCCAGCGGTGCCGCCGGTTCACGGTCGTCTGCCTCGTCGGCCTCCGTCTCGGCCAGGCGGATCCGGGCGCCCTCGACGACGAGGGCATCGAGGCATAGCCGTCCGCCCAGCAGGCAGTCGTCGGCCCAGGCGAGTTCGATACGCTCGGCGGCGATCCTGGCCGGGCCCGCCTCGAGGCGCAGCCCATGCAGGACCAGGGTGTCGAGCGGGGCGCCCTCGGCGGCCTCGAGCTCATAGAAGCCGCGCTTGGCGCCTTCCTCGAGCAACAGCCCGGTGCCCCAGGGCGACAGCACCAGGCCCAGGAGCAGCACGGCGAGCCCGAGCAGCCAGAGGGGAAGCAGGATCAACAGGCGAAGGAACGCCCAGCACAGCCGCCGGGCCATCAGAACTCCGGGCCGATGGCGAAGTGAATGCGCCACGAATCGTCCTCGTCATCGAAGGGGTGAGCGATATCGAACCGGATCGGACCGACCGGCGAGATCCAGCGCACGCCGAGACCGGCGCCGGTATTGAGGGCATCGGGCCCCCACTCCTCGAAGGCATCGCCGGTGTCGACGAAGGCGGCACCCCACCAGGCTCCGGTGATCCGGCGTTGCAGTTCGGCGCTGGCGGTGAGCAACTGCTGGCCACCGGTCAGGCGCCCCTCCTCGTTGCGCGGCGCCAGGCTCTCGTAGGCGTAACCGCGGACGCTGCGGTCACCGCCGGCGAAGAAGCGCAGCGAGGGGGGGATCTTGTCGAAGTCGTCGGTCTCGATGGCGCCGAAACCGAGCCGGGTGACGAAGCGCGTATCCTCGCCGAACATCCGGATCCACTGGGTTTCGCCGGTCATGCGCAGGAAGTCGGCGTCGGACCCCCACATGCCATCGGACACCTCGAAGGCGATGCGCTGACGGTCCCCCCAGCTCGGGAAAGTGGGATTGCGGGTCCGGGTGCGCGACCAGCTGATGCCGGGATAGAGGAGCCACACCTGCTCCTCCTCGCCCCCCTGGGTGAAGTCCTCGTAGGTGGTGCGTACATAGAGCGTCTGGACCCAGAGGTTCTCGAACTCCCAGCGCCGGGCGGCTTCCACGGTCGCCTCCAGGGAGCGGGTATCCTCGTTGTCGCGGTGACGAAAGCCGTACTGGAAGCGATAGCTGTCGCGCAGCGGGTCGGCCAGCGGCATGTTGTAGGTGCCGGTGAAGCGTTGCTCGGGCGCGGAGAGGAACAGGTTGTGGTCGAGCCCGTGTCCGTAGCGGTTGATCCAGGGCTGGTTCCAGGCGAAGCGGGTGCGAGGCCCCACGTCGGTGGCGTAGCCCACACCGACCTCGAACTTGTGACGATCGGCCGGGGTCACGCTGATGTCGATGGGCACCTCGGGTCGGTCGGGGCGATGCAGCGCCGTGGCCCCCTCCAGCGCCAGGCCGCTCAGCCGCGGGCCGTCGGCGTCCGGTGCGGCCGGCGGCTGGCTGGCCAGTTCGCCACCGGCGACCTCCACCTCGTTCCAGAACCCGACCCGGGGCTCCGGGAGGGCCAGGCTCGCCGCCTCGCCAAGCCGCGGGCGCACGGCAATGGAGCCGAACCAGCCGGTCTGCCCCAGACGCTGGTTGTAGCGGGCCAGTTCGCCGGCGAGATAGGGATCGCCGGGCGAGAACGGCAGCATGCGCCGCAACCGCTCTTCCTCGATATGACTGCCGTCGATGGTGACCTCGCCGAAGTGGTGGCGAGGTCCGCTGTCCAGGGCCAGGTAGAGCCGGGCACTCTCGGCATGGGGGCGTACCTCCATGCGGCGGTCGACGAAGCGCCAGTCGAAGTAGCCGCGCTCCAGCGAGAGGTTGGCCAGTCGGCTACGCAGCCGATCGTAGGGCGCATGTACCAGAGGGTCGCCCTCGGCCAGCGGAAAGGCCTCGACGGCCTCGCGGAACCTCGGGTCCTCGGCGGCATCGCCCTCGATGCGAATGTCGAGGGTCTCGATCCTCACCCGCGGCCCCGGTTCGATCATCAGCTCCACGTACCCGGGCGGATCGCCCTCGGGCAACTGATGAACGACCTGGGGCGAGTAGTAGCCGTAGACCCGCAACGCCTCGCGGGTGCGTCGCTGCACCTCGCCCTCGATCCGCGAGCGGCTGTACCGCGCGGCTTCGAGGCCATCCAGGTAGTAACGGACATTCTCGGCAACATCGCCGTCCACGCCCTCGATGCGCGCATCGAGCCCCATTGCCGAGTGAGTCATGCCAAGACACAAGGCCGCTGCACCCAGGCGTGTGACCACGCGATTATCCATATCAACGGCTTCCCAAGCTTGGCGTTGACACCCTTGCCTCAGCGCTGCAGGGCCTCGATCCGGGCACTCAGAGCGAGCTGCGAGCGACGCAGCTCACCAAGCTCGGCTTCCAGCGCGCCCAGCCTGCCCGCCATGGCATCGGAGCGCTCCGCATCATCATCCCGTGATGCCACCGCGGCTTCAACCTCATCGACGAGCCCCGCCACCCGTGCGGCAAGCTCGTCGAGCCGTTCCTGCAGCTGGCGCTCCTCGCGGGTCAGCCGCTCCTCGAGATCGCCGTGGGCCGTCGCCAGCTCCTCATGGGCGGCCTCGAGGCGGCCCAGGGCCTCGCCCTGGCCCGCCTCGGCTTCCAGCGACGTCAGCCGTTCATCCAGGTCGGCGAGGCGCTCGCCATCACGCTCGCGGGCATCGCCCAGCGCCGTGACCCGTTCGTCCAGCGCGGCCCGTCCCTCGTCGCCGGCGCGCTCCAGGGCATCGAGGGAACGCCGGGTCGCCGCCAGCACGGCATCGCGAGTCTCGGCCTCGTCGGCGACGTTCGACTGCCGCTGCTGCAGCTCGTCGATGCGTTCATCGATGGCCGCGAATCGCGCCGGCACGCTCTCCTCCTGACCCGATAGGCGCTCGTCGAGTTCCTCATCCCGGGCCTCCAGGGCCTCGAGGCGTGACGCGAGGCGTTCGAGGGCCTCGCCGCGGCCCTCCTCCGCGTTGAAGCGGGCATGGACATTGGAGACCTCGCCTGAGAGCCGTGCAAGCTCACGTTCGAAGCGGGCCCGCTCCTCCCAGCCGGCCCAGGCCAGGGCACCGCCGGCGGCGATCAGCACCAGGAGCAGCAGCCACAGCGGCCAGACACGCGGCGGGGGAGGATGACGCAGACGGTGGGGTGCCAGGCTGGAATCCGGGTCCGGGACGATCGGTCGCGCATACCGGCGGTCATCCGGGCGCTCTGCCATGGCGAACTCCTTAACTCTCGAGCGATGAAACCTGCCTCGAACGGCAGGCGTGGCAGCCTTGTGACGGAAACCCGAGCCTGACGATCGGAATTGGCGCCTCCCGACCCGGGTGCTATGATGCCGCGACAATAGTTGCACAGCGTTTTCTTAGTGTAAGGTTTTTTTCGCCCCGAACGCACGGGCCACCGCCAACACCCTCGAGGCCGGCCCTTGCCGTGGCGGCGATGAATCCTTCACCATGAGGCGCTGTCTTACCACCGTGACGACAAAGGAGAGTCCCTGAATGGCATTTGAACTTCCCGCCCTGCCGTACGAGAAGAACGCGCTGGAACCGCACATCTCCGCCGAGACCCTCGACTACCATTACGGCAAGCACCACCAGGCCTACGTCACCAAGCTCAACGAGCTGGTCGAGGGCACCGAGAACGCCGGCAAGTCCCTGGAGGAGATCATCACGTCCTCCTCCGGCGGCCTGTTCAACCAGGCGGCTCAGGTCTGGAACCACACCTTCTACTGGCACTGCCTGTCGCCCAACGGTGGCGGCGAGCCCACCGGCGCCCTGGCGGAGGCCATCACCGCCAAGTTCGGCTCCTTCGAGAAGTTCAAGGAGACCTTCAACGCCAACGCCATCGGCAACTTCGGTTCCGGCTGGACCTGGCTGATCAAGACCGCCGACGGCGGTGTCGACATCGTCAACACCAGCAATGCCGACACTCCGATCGCCCATGACCAGACCCCGCTGCTGACCATCGACGTGTGGGAACATGCCTACTACATCGACTACCGCAACGCTCGTCCCAAGTACATGGAGAGCGTGTGGGCCCTGATCAACTGGGAGTTCGTCGCCCAGAACTTCGGCTAAGGGGCCGACGCCATCGCGTCACCTCGCTGAAGCGACCAGAACGAAACGGTCCCGCCAGAGTGGCGGGACCGTTTCGTTCCAGGGCGGGGTATCAGGGGGCGGCGACGGGATCCGCTCGTCGACCAATGCCGCGATAGTAGAGGCCCTGGGCAGCGGCCCAGGCCGGGTCGTAGATATTGCGTCCGTCGAGCAGCAGTTTCTCGCCGAGCAAGCCCGTTAGCCGCGGCCAATCCGGGTTCCAGTACTCCTTCCACTCGGTGACCAGCATCAGGGCATCGGCACCTTCACAGGCGTGGTAGGGATCCCCTTCGAACACCTCGAGCAGCGGATGTTCGCCGACCTCGGCCAGCAGGGCATGGATGGCCGAAGGATCATGCAGCCGCACCCGGACCCCCTGGGCCCAGAGGGAACGCAGCAGCGTCAGCACCGGGGCATGGTCGATGCGCGCGGTGCCCGGCTTGAAGGCCGCCCCCCAGATCGCCACGGTGCGCCCCTGCAGGCGGCCGTGGAAGTGGGTCCAGAGCTTGCGGAACAGCGTCTCCTTCTTGTGCTCGTTGATATCGAGCACCTGCTCGAGCAACGCCGAGTGGCGCCCGCTCGCCGACTGCACGTCGGCCAGCCGCATCAGGTCGCGGGAGAAGTTGGGGCCACCGAAACCGCAGCCCGGGTAGAGGTACTCGTAGCCGATGCGCGAGTCGGCCCCCATGCCGCGACGCACATACTCGACGTCCACCCCCAGGCTGTCGGCCAGGCCGGCGATCTCGTTCATGTAGCTGATGCGGGTCGCCAGCATGCCGTTGATCGCCAGCTTGGCCAGTTCGGCGGCACGCCTCGGCATGCGCTGGAACACTTCACTGCGGCGGTTGAAGGCGCGCAGCAACTCCCGCACCCGGACCTCGGCCGGGTCGTCGTCGCAGCCCAGCAGCCAGCGGCCGGGCCGGGTGAAGGTCTCCCAGCCACGCCCCTCCTCCAGCAGGTCGGGCAGCGCCACGGCGACGCCGCGCCCGTTCAGCATCGACTCGAGTCGTTCGGTCTCGCCCACCGGAAAGGTGGAGTTGTTGACCAGCACCAGGCCGTCGGCGGCCCGTTCGGCGATCGTGCCGAGCGGTGCGGCGAGATCGCCGCGCTGCTCTGGCGACAGGGCGAGCCAGAGAATCTCGATGGCCTCGCCGTCATCCGCCGACAGGATCTCGGCCTCGATCAGCCGCAGACTCCCCCGGGTGATGCCCTCCTCGAGTTGCTGGGCAAGCCGGGGTTCGCGATTGAGCCAGTCGGCGTGGCGAAGCCGCGACCAGGGGGCGCTGGCATGGGGTAGCCAGGTGACCCGGTGCCCCACCCAGGAGAGCGCCGCCGCGGCGGTGGCGGCAGAGAGCTCACTGCCATGGATCAGTACCCGCATGGGACTCACTCCTCGTTGGCGTAGCGGGCGAGCAACTCGCGAAAGCCCTCGCCATAGCGGGCGTGACGACGGCCGTAGGCGAGGATCGCCTCCAGGTAGCCGAGCTGGTGACCGCAGTCATAGGTCTTGCCGCGCATTCGCCAGGCATCCACGCCCTCTGTCCGGCGCAGGGCCTCGATGGCATCGGTGAGCTGGATCTCGTTGCCGGCGCCCGGAGGGGTCTCGGCGAGCAGCGGGAAGATCCTCCCCGGCAACACGTAGCGGCCGATCACCGCCAGGTCGGAGGGCGCCTCCTCGACGGAAGGTTTCTCGACGACGCCGGCCAGTTGGCGCGACTCACCAGGGCCGGGAATCTCGCCTCCGGTATCGACGATGCCGTACTTGTAGACCAGTTCGTGGGGAACCTCCTCGACCATCAACTGGGAGCGCCGGGTACGCGCGAAGGCATCGATCATCCCGGCCAGGTCGTTGTGCTCGAGGCCAACGTCGTCGACCAGCACGTCGGGCAACAGCACCGCGAAGGGTTCGTCGTCGCCCACCACCGGCCGGGCACAGAGCACGGCGTGGCCCAGCCCCAGCGGCTCCGACTGGCGCACGCTGATGATATTGACGTCCCCGGGGACGATGGAGCGCAGCTCCTCCAGGAGCTCATGCTTGCCCTTGGCCTCGAGGCTCGCCTCGAGCTCGAAGTGCTTGTCGAAGTGGTTCTCGATGGCGCTCTTGCTGCCGTGGGTCACCAGCACGATGTCACGAATGCCGGCGGCCACCGCCTCTGCCACCACGTACTGGATCACCGGTCGGTCGACGATGGTGATCATCTCCTTGGGAATTGCCTTGGAGGCCGGCAGGCAGCGGGTGCCGAAGCCGGCAACGGGAAGCACGGCCTTGTTGATCATGGTGCAATCCTTGTCCTGTGAGTAATCGTCAGTGAATGTCGACATGTGACGCTTGCCACCGGAAGAGACGCACCGGTGAAACCTTCTCGCCCTGGCAGGTCATGGGAATGCGGCCCCCGGAGCGGGTAGAATACCTCATGATACCGAACGAGCACCGCCCTGCCACCGTGCCGGCTCGGCGACAACTCAAGTTGATTCCAGAACGGAGAGCTCCGATGAGCGCAAGTCACACGGATGCGGGTAACGTCGACCCCGGCGAGATCGCCAAGTTCGAGGCGCTGGCCGCCCGCTGGTGGGATCCGGAAAGCGAGTTCAAGCCCCTGCACGACATCAATCCGTTGCGCCTCGACTTCATCGATGCCCGTGCCGGGCTGGCCGGCCGGCGGGTGGTCGACGTGGGTTGCGGCGGTGGCCTGCTGGCCGAGGCCATGGCCCATCGAGGCGCCGCGGTCACCGGTATCGATCTGGGCGAGGCACCCCTGGCCGTGGCACGCCTGCACGCCGCCGAGAGCGGCGTCGAGCTCGAGTACCGCCAGGTGAGCGTCGAGACGCTGGCCGCGGAGCGGCCCGCCACCTTCGACGTGGTGACCTGCCTGGAGATGCTCGAGCACGTGCCCGACCCGGCCTCGGTGGTGCACGCCTGTGCCCGGCTGGTCAAGCCCGGTGGTCAGGTGTTCTTCTCGACGTTGAACCGCAACCCCAAGGCCTACGCCCTGGCGATCCTCGGTGCCGAGTACCTGCTGCGCATGCTGCCCAGGGGCACGCACGACTACGCCAGGTTCATCCGCCCCTCGGAACTCGCCGGCTGGTGTCGCGAGGCGGGACTCGAGGTGCGCGAGCAGAGCGGCCTGGTCTATAACCCCCTGACCCGCCGCTATCGCCTCTCCCGTCGCGATGTCTCGGTCAACTACCTGATGCACTGTCGGCGGGAGGTCGCGTGAAGGCTGCCGTCTCGCGTCCGGGCGCGCTGCTCTTCGATCTGGACGGCACCCTGGTGGACACCGCGCCTGACCTGGCTCGAGCCACCAATGCCCTGCGTGCCCACCATGGGCTCGCTGCGCTCGAGTATCCGGTGATACGGGCACAGGTCTCCAACGGCGGCAGTGCCCTGGTAACCCTGGCGCTGGGTCTGACCAGGGAGGCCGAAGGGCATGACGCGGCCCGCGACTTCCTGCTGGAGGCCTACGGACAGGCCGTCGCTGCGGAGAGCCGGGTGTTTCCCCCGCTCGATCGACTGCTGGCCGACTGGGAGGCCCGCGCACGCCCCTGGGGCATCGTCACCAACAAGCCTCGCGCCTATGCCGAGCCGCTGATCGAGGCGCTCGGGCTGACGCCGGGCGTGCTGATCTGTGCCGACGACCTGCCGGTGAAGAAACCGTCACCGGAGCCACTGTGGGAGGCCGCCCGCCGGCTGCAGGCGACGGTATCCGACTGCTGGTATATCGGCGATCACCTGCGCGACATCCAGGCCGCGCGGGCGGCCGGCATGGCCGCGGTGGCGGTGGGCTACGGTTATATCGAGGAGCACGACGACTACCGCACCTGGCCGGCCGATCTCTGGTTCGAGACGGGCGAGGCGCTGGTGGCGGCACTGCTCGGGCACTGAGCCAGGACCAGGTGCCTGGTCGGGCATGACCATTTTCAGTCTGGCAGGGAGGTGGCCCGGGGGCGACACTGAGGGAGGCGGCCCACGACTCCGTCATCCCTGCGCCGGCAACCGCCGCCGGGGCGTATTGTCGTGGCTACTTCGCATCTGGCGCCAGGGTACCGGTCATGAGCAAGCGTTGCCCACACTGCCGCAGCTACGGCGTCTTCAAGAAACGGCGACGCCTCTGGAGACGCCTGGCCAGGCGCCCCCACACCTACAGCTGCATCGACTGCGGGGCCACCTTCTCCCGTCATGACGCCCTCGTCCCGGCGTCGACCAGGGAGGCCCTGCCAGCGCCTGGGCTCGCGCCCGATATCGTCCAGAGGGTGCGCCGGCTTACCATGCGTGTCGTCCGCTCGTGGTTCCTGGGCCATGGTCCCCAAGCGCGGGGGTGGCTGGGATCGCTGAGGCACCTGCGGTGGCGAGCACCGATCGAGGTCTGGGTGATCAAGCAGATCGATGACGACATCCTGCACCTGTGCGGCATCGGCACTCTGCACTCCGAACAGCGACACCGGGACGTGATCGAGGCCTTGAAACGGGGAAGCTACCATGGCGGCGTACGCCTCGGGCAGACCGGCATCGTCCTCAACAGCCGTCTCTTCACGGCGCTGATTCCCCTCGATGCCCTATGCATCGAGCCCTCCACCCGCGCACGGTGGCAGGGACGGTCCTGGCAGCTCTCGCATGTGCCACAGCGCTGCTGGCAACACGAAGGTCGCCTGGTCGCTCACCTGGGGCCGGTCGGCGACCGGGCCGGCCTGATCAGTTGCGAAGATGTCTCCACCCTTCTAGAGGGCGTCGCTCCGGATGCCGTTGCAACCGGCATCGTGGTCTTCGAGTCTGGAGCCGCCCCGGGAGACCCCCTGCCGAGCATGGACGAATTCCGCGCTCGCCGGGCCAGGGGGGACGCGGGCAGGAGTGAGGAGCTCGCCATGGGGCGACGCTGGAAGCCTCCCAAGGGCGGCGATCCCAGCTGACGCCGGGGGCGCTCGAGGGGCACGCCACCCGGCTGGCATTCAGGACCCGGAGGGCTGGGCGTCGAATTTCTCGCCATTGTGGCCGCGGCTGTCCGGGCCCATCAGCCACAGGTAGGTAGGCATGATCTCCTCGGGGGTGCGCAGCGAGCTCGGATCCTCGCCCGGATAGGCGGTCTTGCGCATCTGGGTGCGTGTCGCGCCGGGGTTCAGGCTGTTGACGCGGATATTGCCCAGGTGCTCCAGCTCGTCGGCCAGCACCTCGACGAAGCCTTCGGTGGCGAACTTCGACACCGCATAGGCACCCCAGTAGGCCCGGCCCCGGCGCCCGACACTGGAGGAGGTAAAGACCACCGAGGAGTCCGCGGAATACTTGAGCAACGGCAGCAAGGCCTGGGTCATCCAGATCGGGCCATTGATGTTGACCTGCATCACCTGCTCCCAGAGCTCGGGGTTGTACTGCTCGAAGGGGGTGATGCGCCCGAGTAGACCGGCATTGTGCAGCAGGCCATCCAGGCGACCGAACTCCTTGTCCAGGGTCTCGGCCATGTCGTGGTAGTCCTTGAGGGTGGCGCCCTCGAAGTTCAGCGGGAAGATCGCCGGCTGCGGCCCTCCGTTGGCCTCGATCTCGTCGTAGACCTTCTCGAGCTTGGCGATGGTGCGGCCGAGCAGGATCACCGTGGCCCCATGACGGGCGAAGGCGAGCGCCGCCGCCCGGCCGATGCCATCACCGGCCCCGGTGACCAGGATGATGCGGTTCTCGAGCAGACCATCCGGTGCCTGGTAGTCGATCTTGCTGGTCATCGATGCTCCTTGGTGAATCAGTTGCCCGACTGGCGCAGGAAGTCATTGGCCAGTCCAGCGGCGCTGCTCTCGGGATACGTCTCACGGACCCGCTCGAGCAGCTCACGGCTCTCGCCGGGCTGGCCCTGACGCGCCTTGAGCAGGCCCAGCTTGTAGAGCGCATCGGGGACCTTGCCGCTCTGCGGGAACTGGTCGAGCACGGTCTGGAAGGCTCCCTCGGCCTCGTCGAGCGAGCCTTCGGCGGAGTGCAACTCGCCGAGCCAGTAGTAGGCGTTGGCGGTCAGGTTGTTGTCCGGGTGTTCGGCCACGAACCGGTTGAAGGCGTTGATCGCCTCGCCGAACTCACGGGACTGGACCCTGGCGAATGCCGCCTGGTAGGCCGCCTGGGCATCGGCGCCGGCACCGCTCGGTGACGGGGTCCGGGCGACCTCGCGGGCGGCCTGGTCGTCGACCTGGGCGGAGGCGTCCATGTCCATCCTGGCACCGCCGGACGCCAGGCGTTCCTCGAGGTCCAGGTACTGTTCGCGGCTCTGCCGCCGTAGCTGGTCGAGCTGGTGACGCAGCTCCTCGACCTGGCCGCGCAGTTGGCGAAGCTCCTCTTCGTGCTGCTGGACCTGGTTGAAGATCACCAGGCTACCGCCCGCTTCCTCACGGGTTTCCGCCTGCTGGTAGAAGGAGCGCGGCTGGCTGGTGAGATCCTCCACCACCGGTTGCTGCGCCATCGCTGGGAGCCATACGGACAGCGGGAGCATCAGGGCTCCCGCGCCGCACAGTCCTTTCAGACCGTGTTTCATGCGTGTCTCCATCGGCGCGGGTTGCGTTCGACCGGGTCGCGATCGACTCAGTAGGCGAAGATGACCCGACGGTTCTGGGCGTAGGCCTCCTCGTTATTGCCACGCGCGGCCGGACGCTCCTCGCCGTAGCTCACCACCTCGACCTGGGAGGGGGATACGCCCTGTACGCTGAGGAAGCGTTCGACGGAGCGGGCACGCCGCTCGCCCAGGCCCATGTTGTACTCGCGGGTGCCGCGCTCGTCGGTATGTCCCTGCAGGACCACACGGGCATTGCCGTTGGAGCGCAGGTAACGCGCGTGGGAAGCGAGCACCGGCTCGAATTCGCTGCGGATGCGATCGCTGTCGAATTCGAAGTAGATGGTGCGCTGCTCGGGGATACGGCCATCGGCCTGCTGGCCGGAGCCGTTGCCCATGCCGCTGCCGCTGACCTGGCCGCTGCCGGCCACACCGGTTCCGGCGGCACCATCACGCGAACCGTCCATGGAGCCGTCCTGAGTACCGCCACTGCTGGAACAACCAGCCACGAAGGCCAGGGACAGGGCGACCGCCAGGGTCCTGGCGTAGGGCTTGAGTTGCATCGTCTTACTCCTTGCTGGTTACGAAAGACACCATCGTTCGATCTGGTCAGTTCAGAAAGGGTGACCAGGCAGGTTCGCGCACGTCACCCTGCGCCGAGGGCAGCCGGAAAGAGGCGCGTCCATCGGCCGATACCGCCCCCAGTACCCCGCTGTTTCCCTGCTGGGTGGCGAAGATTACCATGGTCCCGTTGGGCGCAACACTGGGAGATTCATCCCGGTTCGACTCGCTGATCACCACCAGTCGGCCGCTGTCGAGATCCTGCCGGGCCACCTGGTAACCGTTGTTGCTGCGGTGGATCAGGAAGATCGACTCGCCGTCCGGTGCGAAGCGCCCCCGGGCATTGTAGTTGCCGGTGAAGGTCAGGCGCTCCTGCTGGCCGCTGGCCAGGTCATGGCGATAGATCTGGGGGCCACCGCTGCGGTCGGAAGTGAACAACAGGCTGCGGCCGTCCGGGGCCCAGGACGGCTCGGTGTCGATGCTGGAGCTGTTGGTGAGCCGCTGGAAGTCGTTCGAGCCCACGTCCATCACATAGATCTCCGGTTGTCCGTCCTTCGATAGCGACATGGCAAGCTTGCGGCCATCCGGCGACCAGGCCGGGGCGCCGTTGATGCCCTCGAAGGAGGTCGCGCGCACCCGCTGGCCCGAGGCCAGGTTCTGAATGTAGATCGCCGGGCGCTCGGTCTCGAAGGAGACATAGGCCAGCTTACCCCCGTCCGGCGACCAGGCCGGCGAGAGGATGGGCTCGACCGAGGAGAGCACCTGCTGGCTGTTGCGGCCGTCGGCATCGGCCACATAGAGGCCGAATTGCATGTCGTCGCCGACCCCCTGGGCGGTGACATAGGCGATACGCGTCGAGAAGGCCCCGCGGATGCCGGTGATCGCCTCGAAGATCTGGTCGCTGATGTGGTGGCTGGCCTTGCGCAGCTGCCCCTGGGGAGTCGTCAGCACCTCGCCGAGCATGCGGCGCTCGCCACTGACATCCATCAGCTCGAACTGGATACGGTAGCCACCGCCGTCCTGGCTGACGCGCCCCACCACCAGGTAGCGTACGTCCAGGGCTCGCCAGTCGCGATAGCGGACCTCACCACTCTCGGCGGGCTGCTCGATCATGGCGTTGCGCGGGAGCGGGTCGAAATAGCCGCTGCGCTCGAGGTTGTCGTGGATCACCTGGGCGACATCCTCGGGCAGGTTCTCGCCGCCCGCGAAGGGCACCACGGCGACCGGGGTGGCCCGGTCGCTGCCGCGAGTGATCTCGATGGTCAGGTTGGCCTGGGCGTGGGCCAGGCTGCCGACCATCAGCAGCATGGCGGCCAGCCAGGTGGTCATCAGGGCTTTCATCAGCGTACATCCCCCGGTCTGAATCGCAGATTGAATTGACGGTAATCCCGTTGTACCGCGGCTGGCAACTGGCGCAGTTCGCTGAACGGCGCAGCGGCCTCCACGGCCTGGACCGCCGAGCGGTCGAAGGCACTGTCGCCGCTGCTCTGCGCGATCGTGGCCGTGAACAGCTCTCCGGACGGCCCGAGGCGCACCGACACCTCGGCGGCGGCCCCCTGCGGCACGTTGAGCGGAATCACCCAGGCCTGCTCCACCGCGCGGCGCACCAGATTGATGAAGCTGTTGGCCGCCTCCTGGCCCTGCTGGGCATTGGCCACGGCATCACTCTCGCCTTCGATGGCCCGCTGCAGGGCGGCCTCGGCCTCTTCGGCGGCACGCTGGGCGGCCTCCTCGGCTTCGCGTTGCCGCTGGGCTTCTTCCTCGCGGCGCCGTTGCTCCTCGGCCTGGCGCTGGCGTTCGGCTTCTGCCTCGGCCTGGCGCTGGCGTTCGGCTTCTGCCTCGGCCTGGCGCTGGCGTTCGGCCTCTGCTTCGGCCTGGCGCTGGCGTTCGGCCTCCTCCTCGGCCTGGC
>NZ_PNRE01000025.1:66584-245293 GCF_002879645.1 Halomonas heilongjiangensis
CCTCGGCCTGGCGCTGGCGTTCGGCTTCTGCCTCGGCCTGGCGCTGGCGTTCGGCCTCCTCCTCGGCCTGGCGCTGGCGCTCGGCCTCTTGCTGCTGGCGGCGCTCCTCCTCCTGCTGTTCACGCAGGCGAGCCTGTTGCTCGGCTTCCTCGTCGCGCCGCGCGGCCTCGGCCTCGGCGGTCTGGCGCGCCTCCTCGCGGGCCCGGGCCTCGGCCTCGCGCTGCTCCTGCTGCTCGGCTTGGCGGGCAGCCTCCTCGGCGGCGGCGGCCTCCTCGGCCTGGCGTGCCGCTTCCTCGGCCTGGCGCTGCTCCTCCGCCTCGCGTGCCTGGGCGCGGGCGCGCGCCTCCTCGGCACGCTGGGCCTGGTCGGTGGTGGTCTCGGTGCTGACGAGCGTGGCCTGGACGATGGATGACGAGGTCGGTTCCGGGTCCCGGGCGGGCAGGCTGATCACGCTGAACACCACCACGGCGACGTGCAGGGCGACGGCGAGAATCGTCGGCAGGCCATAGCCCACGCGCTGGTCGTGTCTGGCCATGTCGATTCCTCAACCCTCCCCGGGCGGCGGTTCCGAGATCAGCCCGACATTGCCGACGCCGGCGATCTGCAGGGTGCCCATCAGGTTGACCACCTGGCCATAGGGTACGTTGCGGTCGCCACGTACCATCACCGGGGTTCCCGGGCGCCGCTCGAGGATGATGATCACCCGGTCGGCGATATCGTTCAGGCTGACCGGGGTCTGGTCATCGCCCAGCGAGATGAAGTACTGCCCCTCGCGGTCCACCGAGACGATGATCGGCTCGTTGTCCTCGACGTCCTCGATGGGCTCCGAGCTGACCTGGGGCAGCTCGACCTGCACCCCCTGGGTGAGCATTGGCGCGGTGATCATGAAGATCACCAGCAGCACCAGCATGACGTCGATGAAGGGCACGACGTTGATCTCGCCCATGGGCTTGCGACCGCCGCCGCGATTGAAAGGTCCGTGCATGGTACGACTCCCTCAGGCGGTGGCGGGTTCGGTCCGGCCCTGCAGGTTGCGATGCAGGATGGAGTGGAACTCCTCGGCGAAATCCTCGTACTTGCCGAGCAGCCGCCCGGATTCGGCGGAGAGCCGGTTGTAGAAGATCACCGCCGGGATGGCCGCGAACAGGCCCATGGCGGTGGCGATCAGTGCCTCGGCGATCCACGGTGCCACCGTGGCGAGCGTGGCCTGCTGGGCCATGGAGAGCGACTGGAAGGAGCCCATGATGCCCCAGACGGTGCCGAACAGCCCGATATAGGGGCTGGCCGAGGCCACCGTGGCCAGGAACACCAGGTGGAGGTTGAGGCGCTCCTCCTCGCGGGACCAGGCGACGCGCATGCTGCGCTGGACGCCGTCGAGAATCGCCTGGGGGCTGCGGGTCTTGGGCAGCAGGCGGTTGAACTCGCGAAAGCCGGCACGGAAGACGTGCTCGGCGCCCTGGGTCTCCTGCTCCGCCGGGGTCTCGCGGTAGAGCTCGTTGAGGTCGACGCCGGACCAGAAGCGCTCCTCGAAGACCTGGTGGGACTGGCGGGCCTGGCGCATCACGAAGGTGCGCTGGAAGATCACCACCCAGGAAAGGATCGATCCCACCGTGAGCAGCAGCATCACCAGCTGCACCACGGTACTGGCGTTCATGATCAGGTGGGGAATGGACATGGAGTCGTTCACGGGAATCCTCGTCAGACTGGCGGTTGAACGTCTTGCGATTGGGCAGAAGGTTGTCGAGCGAGGGCCGCGGCGAGGGCCGGCGGCCATGGCGTGGGCTTGAGACGATCGGCATCGATACAGGCGATGTCGACTCTCGCCTCGCACAAGGGTTCCCCGCGACGCGTCACCACCTGGCCGAACTGTAGCCGGCAGCGACCGTGCGACAGGACCTCGGCCCCGACCTCGAGGCCGTCGTCCAGGCGGGCGGGCTTGGCATACCGGCACTCCAGGCGGTGGACCACCAACTGGATGCCGGCCTCGAACAGCTCGCGCTGGGTGAACCCCTGCGCCCGGAGCCATTCGCTGCGCGCCCGCTCCATGTATTTGAGATAGTTGACGTAATAGACGATGCCGCCGGCGTCGGTATCCTCGATGTAGACCCGCACCGGCAGCCGGAAATCGCTCACGGCCGCACCTCCCCCTGGGCATCCACGGCCTGCCCGGCCGGCACCAGGCCGAAGTGCTGCCAGGCCTGACGGGTCACGACACGCCCGCGGGCGGTGCGCATCATCAGCCCCTGCTGGATCAGGTAGGGCTCGATGACGTCCTCGATGGTGTCGCGCTCCTCGCCGATCGCCGCGGCGAGCGAGTCCACCCCCACCGGGCCGCCGTCGAACTTCTCGATCATCGCCAGCAGCAGCCGCCGGTCCATGTGGTCGAGACCGTGGTGATCCACATGGAGCATGTTCAGCGCCTGGTCGGCGATGGCCGCATCGACCCGGCCGGTGCCGCGCACCTCGGCGTAGTCGCGCACTCGGCGCAGCAGGCGATTGGCGATGCGCGGCGTGCCCCGCGAGCGACGCGCGACCTCCAGGGCGCCACCGCGGTCGGCCTCGACCCCGAGCAGCCGTGCCGAACGCGCGACGATCTCGGTCAGCTCGTCGATATCGTAGAACTCGAGCCGCTGGACGATACCGAAGCGGTCACGCAGCGGGGAGGTCAGCAGTCCCGCCCGAGTGGTCGCCCCGACCAGGGTGAAGCGCGGCAGGTCGAGCTTGATCGAGCGCGCCGCGGGCCCCTCCCCGATCACGATGTCGAGCTGGAAATCCTCCATGGCGGGATAGAGGATCTCCTCCACCACCGGCGACAGGCGGTGGATCTCGTCGATGAACAGCACGTCCCCGGGCTGCAGGTTGGTGAGCATGGCGGCGAGGTCTCCCGCCCGCTCCAGTACCGGCCCGGAGGTCGACTTGAGCCCCACCTCCATCTCCGCGGCGATGATGTTGGCGAGGGTGGTCTTGCCGAGCCCGGGCGGGCCGAACACCAGGGTATGGTCGAGGCTCTCGTCACGGCCACGGGCCGCGCTGATGAAGATCTCGAGCTGCTCGCGTACCCGTGGTTGGCCGATGTAGTCGGCCAGCCGCTTCGGGCGAATGGCGTGATCGATGCGCCCCTCCCCCTCGCGCGGGTCGGCGGCGATCAGGCGGTCATTCTCCAGCATGGACGGCCCCCGGGGTCGACAGGGAGAAAGGCATCGGCACCATCAGGATCACCCGGCCAGGCGACGGCTCAGGGCCGCCTTGATCATGGCCTCGGTGGAGGCCTCGTCCTCGAGCCCGACGAGCATTCTCGCCGCCTCGGCGGGCTTGTAACCCAGGCTGACCAGCGCCGCCTCGGCATCCACCAGCGGATCCTGACGAACGTCCGCCGCAGTGCTGCCGCCGCTCGCCACCCCGAGCCCCGCCTCGGCCGGCTCCCAATGGGGAAAGCGATCGCGCATCTCGATGATCAGGCGCTCGGCGGTCTTCTTGCCGACCCCGGGCAGCCGGGTCAACGCCTTGGCGTCGTCGTCCATCACGCAGCGCATGAAGGCCATCTCGTCCATGCCGGAGAGGATCGCCAGGGCCAGCCTGGGCCCGATGCCGTTGACCCTGATCAGGGCACGAAACAGCGAGCGCTCCTGCTCCCGAGCGAAACCGTAGAGCAGATGGGCGTCGTCGCGCACGCTGAGATGGGTGTACAGGGAGACGGGCTCGCCGGGGCCGGGCAGCGCCACCAGGGTGTTCATGGAGGCTTCCAGCTCATAGCCGACGCCGGCTACGTCGACCACCAGCCAGGGCGGCTGCTTCTCCAGCAGTGTGCCACGCAGGCGTCCGATCATGGGGCTGTCATATCCGTCGGCAATGGGTCCATCGAGACATGGCGATCACTATACTGGTCATCCTGCCAGCTGACCAGCCCGTCCTCAAACAGCGTTCGAGAATTTCCCGTCACGGTTGAAAGTCGCGCCACCCCTTGCCGCGGCGGGGCGCGCGATGGCCACCGAAGCTGCCCCGGGTCAGCAGCCCCAGGCGGGCGTGGGCGTGGGTCAGGGCGATGGCCAGGGCATCGGCGGCATCGGCCTGGGGGGTGCCGTCGAGCCCCAGGATCGCCGTCACCATGTGCTGCACCTGGGCCTTGTCGGCGCGGCCGTTGCCGGTCACCGCCTGCTTGATCTGGCGCGGCCCGTACTCGCTGACCGGCAGGCCATGGTTGGCGGCGCAGACGATGGCGGTGCCCCGCGCCTGGCCGAGCTTGAGTGCCGAATCGGCGTTCTTCGACATGAACACCTGCTCGATGGCGAACTCCCCCGGGCGGTGCACGGCGATCAGTTCCGCGATGCCCGCATAGACCTGGGCCAGCCGCTGGGCCAGGTCATCGCCTCGGGTACGGATGCAGCCGCTGGCCACATAGGCGGGCGTCGCGGTGGCGACGTCGAGCACCCCGTAGCCGGTGAGTCGCGAGCCGGGGTCGATGCCGAGGATCAGCACCGAAGTGGCTCAATCGAGCGGGTCGAGGACATCGTCAGCGAACTCTGCATTGGTGTAGACGTTCTGGACATCGTCCAGGTCCTCCAGCATGCCGATCGGCCGGCTCTCCGCCGCCCTGACGGGCCGCCACGGCCAGTTCGCGGATCAACTTGGTGAAGATCCTGGGCCGCCTGGCGGTGCTTGATGGCGGCCCATTTGCGGTGACCCACCATGCGAGTCCTCCCCTTGCCTCGTACGTGAAACCGGCGCCCTGAAGGCGCCGGTACCATGATACACGGTGCGGGAACCGCCTAGTCGCCGGCGCCTTCCGCCTTGGCCTTCTGGCGCAGGCGGATGTTGAGCTCGCGCAGCTGCTCGCCGCTCACCTCGCCCGGGGCATCGGTCATCAGGCAGGCCGCGCTCTGGGTCTTCGGGAAGGCGATCACCTCGCGGATGGTACGGGCACCGGTCATCAGCATCACCAGGCGGTCCAGGCCGAAGGCCAGGCCGCCGTGGGGCGGCGCCCCGTACTGCAGGGCGTCGAGCAGGAAGCCGAACTTCTCGCGGGCCTCGTGCTCGTCGATCCCCAGCACCTCGAGTACCGCACGCTGCATGACCGGCTCGTGGATACGGATCGAGCCGCCGCCCAGTTCGGTGCCGTTGAGCACCATGTCGTAGGCCCGGGACAGCGCCGCGATCGGGTTGGCCTTGAGCGCCTCGACGTCACAGGAGGGGGCGGTGAAGGGATGGTGCAGGGCCTGCATCCGCGCACTGCCGTCGTCCTCGAACATCGGGAAGTCGACCACCCACAGCGGCGCCCAGCGGCGGGTGTAGAGGTCGAGATCCTCACCCAGCCGGACCCGCAGCGCGCCGATCGCCTCGTTGACGATGCGGGCCTTGTCGGCGCCGAAGAAGATGATATCGCCGTCCTCGGCGCCGAGGCGATCGAGCAGTTCCTCGACCACCTCCTCCATGAACTTGACGATGGGCGACTGCAGGCCCTCGAGGCCGCGGGCACGCTCGTTGACCTTGATCCAGGCCAGCCCCTTGGCGCCGTAGATGCCGACGAACCTGGTGTACTCGTCGATCTCCTTGCGCGACAGTTTGGCACCGCCCGGCACCTTGAGGGCGGCGACGCGACCGTCGTCGGCGTTGGCCGGGCCGGAGAAGACCTTGAAGTCGACCCGCTGCATCAGGTCGTCGACGTCGGTGAGCTCCAGCGGGATGCGCAGGTCGGGCTTGTCGGAACCGAAGCGATTCATGGCCTCGGCATAGGGCATGCGCGGGAATTCCGGCAAGTCGACGGCCAGCACGTCACGGAACAGCTGGCGGACCATCGACTCGGTGATGGCCATGATGTCGTCCTCGTCGACGAACGAGGCCTCGATGTCGATCTGGGTGAACTCCGGCTGGCGGTCGGCGCGCAGGTCCTCGTCACGGAAGCAGCGGGCGATCTGGTAGTAGCGGTCGAGCCCGGACACCATCAGCAGTTGCTTGAACAGCTGGGGCGACTGTGGCAGGGCGAAGAAGCTGCCGGCATGGGTGCGGCTCGGCACCAGGTAGTCACGCGCCCCTTCCGGGGTGGCGCGGGTCAGGATCGGGGTCTCGATATCGAGGAAGCCCTGCCCCTCGAGGAAGGCCCGCACGCTGTGGGTGATCCGCGACCGCAGGCGCAGCTTCTCGATCATCTCGGGGCGACGCAGATCGATGTAGCGGTGCTTGAGACGCACCTCCTCGCCCACCTTGCCATGCTCGTCGAGCTGGAAGGGAGGCGTGGCGGCGGTGTTGAGGACGTCCACCTCCTTGGCCAGCACCTCGACCATGCCGGTGGGCATGTTGGGGTTCTGGGTACCTTCCGGGCGCAGCCGTACGCGACCCTGGATGCGCAGCACGTATTCGCTGCGGGCGCGGTCGGCAGTGGCGAAGGCCTCGGCGGTATCGGGGTCGACCACGACCTGGGCGATGCCATCGCGATCGCGCATGTCGAGGAAGATCACGCCCCCGTGGTCACGGCGGCGGTGCACCCAGCCGCACAGGGTGACCGTCTGGTCCACCAGGGTCTCGTTCAGCTGGCCGCAATAATGGCTGCGCATGTCATATCCTGTTCTGTTGCGTTATGTAAAACGGAAAACGAGGCACTGGGCGGCCCTCAGGCCGCCGCGCCGTCCTTCTTCGCCGGTGTCTGCTTCGCCGATGTCTTGCCGTCACTGGCAGCGGCCGCGTCGCCGGCCAGGTTCTTCTTGCCGCCGGACTTGAAATCGGTCTCGTACCAGCCACCGCCGGCCAGCCGGAAGCCCGCCGCCGAGACCAGTCGAGCGAGTTGGTCGGCCTCGCAGGCGGGGCAGTCGGTCAGGGGGGCGGCACCGACCTTCTGAAGCTTCTCCAGGCGGTGGCCGCAGGCCTTGCACTCGTATTCGTAGATGGGCATGGTTTTATCTCTCCGGGGACGACATTACCCAGGTCAGGACGATGTCGGGCATCGGGCCCGACGAGAGCGAATATGTGGCCGGCCCGCGCAACATCCAAGCCCGCCCGAAAGCCCGACATTATAGCGTGCTCACCACCCGTGCGGGCAAGGCATCCGCGCCCCGCTCACTGGAAGGAAACCGCATGAAAGCCGTGATCCTCGATGCCGCCAGTCTTGGCCCCGATATCGACCTCGCCCCGATCCGCGATCGTGTCGAGGTGCTGGAGGCGTACCCCCAGAGCACCACCGCCCAGAGCGTCGAGCGATTGGCCGGCGCCCAGGTGGCCATCGTCAACAAGGTGGTGCTCGATGCACCGACCCTGGAGGCGCTGCCCGAGCTGAAGCTGATCTGCGTGCTGGCCACCGGCACCAACAACCTCGACATGGCCGCCGCCGAGCGCCTCGGCATCGCGGTACGCAACGTGACCGCCTACGGCACCGCCAGTGTCGCGCAACACACCCTGATGCTGATGCTGGCCCTGGCCAATCGCCTGCCGCTCTACCAGCGCGACGTGGCCACCGGCCGCTGGGGCGAAAGCGCCTTCTTCTGCCTGATGGACCACGGCACCCTGCAGCTCGAGGGCAAGCACCTGGTGGTGGTCGGCCAGGGCGTGCTGGGCTCGAAGGTGGCGCAGCTCGCCGCGGCCTTCGGCATGGGCGTGAGCTTCGCCGCCCGTCCCGGCAACGAGGCCGGCGACCGGCGACGCGGCCTGACCGAGCTGGCCCCCGAGGCCGACGTCATCACCCTGCACTGCCCGCTCACCGAGGCCACGCGCCATCTGGTCGACGCCGCGCTGCTGGCCACCATGAAACCCGGCGCCCTGCTGGTGAACTGTGCCCGCGGCGGCATCATCGACGAGGTCGCGGCCCTGGAGGCCCTGCGTCAGGGCCGCCTGGGCGGACTCGGTGTCGACGTGCTGCCGGTGGAGCCGCCCCGCGACGGCCATCCGCTGCTCGATGCCCTCGCCGAGCCGCTCAACCTGATCGTCACGCCGCACAACGCCTGGATCACCCCCGAGGCCCGTCAGCGGGTGGTGACCCTGACCGCCGAGAACCTGCGTACCTGGCAGACGAGCTGATCGAGGAAACGGCCATGCCCCACAGTGCTATCCACAACTTTGGATCGATCAACCTCGACCACTTCTATCGGGTGCCCCACCTGGTCAAGCCCGGCGAGACCCTGGCCAGCCACGACTACCGGGTCGGCCTCGGCGGCAAGGGAGCCAACCAGTCGCTGGCCACGGCCCGCGCCGGCGGCAGGATATGCCACTGGGGGCGCCTGGGACGCCAGGACTCCTGGGCCCGCGACACCCTGGCCCGGGCCGGCGTCGATGTCTCTTGTGTCGAGCTGGTGGACGAACCCAGCGGTCATGCCATTATCCAGGTCGATGACCGGGGCGAGAACGCCATCATCCTGTTTCCCGGCGCCAACCACGGCTTCCATCCGGTGGAGCTCTCGACGCTGATCGAGACCACCCGGCCCGGTGACTGGCTACTGCTCCAGAACGAGTGCAACGCCCTGGCCGAGGTCATGGTCCGGGCCGCCGACCACGGCCTTAACGTCGTCTTCAACCCGGCACCGATGACCGACGAGGTGCTGTCGCTCCCCCTGGGGGCATGCCGCCTGCTGTTCGTCAATCGTGTCGAGGCGGCCGGGCTGGCCGAGGTCGAGGAGGCCAGCACCGCCGAGGCGCTGCTCGACGCCCTGGCGGCGAAGCTGCCGGGCTGCGAGACGGTGCTGACCCTGGGCGGTGAAGGGGCCTGGTACCAGTACGGTGACGAGCGCCTGCACCAGCCGGCCCTGCCGGTCACGCCGGTAGACACCACCGCCGCCGGCGACACCTTCATCGGCTATTATCTGGCGGCCCTGCAGGAGGCGCGCCCGGTCGGCGACTGCCTGAGGCGTGCCGCCACCGCCGCGGCGCTGGGGGTACAGCGCCCGGGCGCCGCCGAGAGCATCCCCGAACGCGACGAGGTCGAGCGCGCCCTGCGCAACGGCCCCGCCGGTTCCTGATCCGCCCCTTTCACCGCCCGAGGAGACACCTCCGTGCCACACCCGATCATCTTCGATACCGACCCGGGCGTCGACGACGCCCAGGCCATCGCCATCGCCCTGCGCCATCCCGACATCGAGCTGCTGGGCATGACCACCACCTACGGCAACGTGGACGTGGAGACCGCCACCCATAACGCCCTGCTGCTCGCCGAGCTGGCCGGCCGCGGCGATGTACCTGTTGCCCAGGGGGCCGCCGCCCCGATGGTCAAGCCGCGCCACCCGGCGCCGGCCCATATCCACGGCGCCAACGGCCTGGGCAACATCGAGCTGCCGGCGGTGAGGGGCCGGCCCGATCCGCGCAGTGCCGCCCAGTTCATCGTCGACACGGTGAACGCCAGGCCCGGGGAGGTCACGCTGGTGGCGGTAGGCCCGGTCGGCAATCTCGCGGCGGCACTGCAGCTCGACCCGGCCATCGTCGACCGGGTCCGGCAGGTGGTGATCATGGGCGGGTCGATCCGCGAGGGCGGCAATGTCACCCCAGTGGCAGAAGCCAACATGTTCAACGACCCCGACGCCGCCGCCCGGGTGCTCACCGCCGGCTGGCCGCTGACCCTGGTGGGTCTCGACGTCACCCACCGCTGCGTGCTCACCCCGGCGCACATGGCGCGCATCGAGGCCGGCCAGGGCGCGCTCGGCCGTGTGCTGGCGGGCAGCTACGCCTTCTACCGCGACTTCTACTACGAGTTTCTCGGCATCGATGGCTGCTGCCCCCACGACAGCTGCGCCCTGGCGTGGCTGCTGCGTCCGGAGCTGTTCATCACCTCCCGCGGCCACCTCACCGTGGCGACGTCCGGCGATGCCGAAGGCCAGACGATCTTCGCCCCCGAGGGCCGCGCCTTCATCGAGGCACGCTGGTCGCGCACGCCGCTGGTGGATGTCTGCCTGGGCGTGGACGGCCAGGCCGTCAGCGACTGGATCGCCGACACCCTGGCCTGAGCCGGAGCTAGAGGGTGCTGAAGGTGTCCGGGTCATGGGCCTCGATCACCTCGAGCTCCACATGGGTGACCCGGGCATTGGGCGGCCCCTTCCACAGCCACTCGCTGAGCGTCTTGATCGCCTCGCGGTCGCCGCACATCAGCACCTCCACGCGTCCGTCGGGCAGGTTCCTGGCATGGCCCGTCACGCCATGCCGCAGGGCCTGCTCCTGGGCCGCGCGGCGATACCAGACCCCCTGTACCTTGCCCACCACCAGGGCCTTGACGCAGCACTTGTCCATGGCCATCACCTCCCCGTGTCGTGTCACCATCGCCTCTCTTTCTACCAGCCTCGTACCGGGCCGGGCCAGTGCCTTCCGCGGGCTTCCCGCCAACGCGGCGATGCATTAGGCTGAAAACGAGATCCGGGCGGTCTGCGGCCACAAGCCGCTCGCCCCGGGTCATCGCCCTACCCGGGCGGCCACAACCACAATGATCATCCTCACAAGGGAGTTCCCTCTCATGCCGATCTTCGAGCATCCCGACTTCGATCACCACCGACAGATCGTCTTCGGCAGTGACGAGGCCAGCGGCCTGCGCGCCATCATCGCCATCCACGACACCCACCGCGGCCCCGCCCTGGGCGGCCTGCGCATCTATCCCTACGCCAGCGAGGCCGAGGCCCTGACCGACGTGCTGCGCCTCTCCCGCGGGATGACCTACAAGTCGGCCCTCGCGGACCTGCCGCTGGGGGGCGGCAAGGCGGTGATCATCGCCGATCCGCGCACCGACAAGACCCCCGAGCTGCTGCGTGCCATGGGGCGCCTCGTCGACTCCCTGGGTGGGGCCTACATCACCGCCGAGGATTCCGGCTCCAGCGAGGCGGACATGCGGATCATCGCCGAGACCACCCGCCATGTCAGCGGCCTGGGGCGTGACGGCGGCGAGTCGGGCGACCCCTCCCCCTTCACCGCCTGGGGCGTGTTCTGCGCCCTGAAGAGCGCCGTGTGCCACGGCCTCGGCCGACGCGACCTCGAGGGCCTGCGGGTCGCCATCCAGGGCGTCGGGCACGTGGGTGCACTCCTCGCCCGCCACCTGCACGCCGCCGGTGCCCGCCTGGTATTCACCGACGTCAACCGCGAGGCCTCGATCCATCTCGCCGAGGAACTCGGTGCCGAAACCACGGCACCGGACGCGATCTTCGACGCCGAGGTCGATGTCTTCGCACCCTGCGCCCTGGGGGCGGCACTGACGCCGGAGGTGGTCGAGCGACTGCGGGCGAAGGTGGTATGCGGTGCGGCCAACAATCAGCTGGCCAGCCCCGAGATCGCCGAGCGGCTGATGGCACGCGGCATCCTCTATACCCCCGACTATGTGGCCAACGCCGGTGGGGTGATCGAGATCGCCTGGCAGCGCCGCAACGACTACCGACGCGAGGCGGCGATGACCCATATCGAGGGCATCGGCAACACCCTGGACGAGATCTTCGCCCGGGCCACCCGCGAGCAGCGCAGTCCCGCCCGGGTCGCCGACGACCTGGCCCGGGAACGCTTCGGCCGCGGCTGAAGCATCCCCATCGGCGTGACCAAGGCCGGCGCTCGCCGGCCTTCCCATCTGCGCCGCCCGCCCACCGGGCGTTCAGTCGTCGAGCAGCTCGCGCTTGACCAGCACCGCGGAATTGCGCGGCATCAGCGGGCGCCCGCGTGCCTGCAGGTGGCAGCGGGTGAAGGCGGCACCGAACAGCAGGATCAGCGAGCTGTAGTAGACCCACAGCAGGATCATCACCACCGAACCGGCGGCGCCGTAGGTGGAGGCCGTGGCGGTATGCGCCAGGTAGACGGCGATGGCCCAGCGGCCGATGGCGAACAGCACCGCGGTGACCACGGCGCCGATCAAGACGTCGTGCCAATGCAGCACCACGTCGGGCAGCACCTTGAAGATGGTGGCGAAGAGCGCGGCGATCACCGCCAGCGAGATCAGGAACTCCGCCCCGGTGGTCAACAGCTCCACGAAGGGCAGCAGGTCGTCGGCGTGCTGGAGAATGGCGCGCAGCATCACGCCGAACACCAGCGACACCAGCAGGATGAAGCCGATCGACAGCACCACGGCCAGCGACAGCACCCGGTTCTTGAGGAAGACCAGCAGGCTGTTGCTGCTCGGCCGGGCGGTGACGCCCCAGAGGGTATTGAGCGAGAACTGCATCTGGGCGAACACCGTGGTGGCCCCGACCAGCAGGGCGCCGATGCCGAGTAGGGTCGGCACCGGGCCCGACTCCTCGATACGCGACTGGGCCACCGCCTGTTCGATGGCCTGTGCCGCCTCCGCGCCCATGGTCCCCTGCAGGCGGGCGACGATCTGGCCCTGGGCGGCCTCCTCGCCGAGCACCACGCCGATCACCGTCACCGCGATGATCATCGTGGGGGCCAGCGAGAAGAGCGTGTAGAAGGCCAGCGAGCCGGCATAACTGAAGGCATTGCGCTCCAGCCACAGCCGGATGGCGTCCTGCACCACGTTCCACCAGAAGAGTCCGGCGTCCTTGATGTCGGCTATCTTGATCACATCGGCCTCCTTGCATCCTGCCCAGTCCTTCAGCATACGCGAATGAACGCGGGCCCGCCGCAAGGGGCCTGTCATTGCACCGCCCGGTCGGCCTGACCATAATGGGCGGCGCACTCCCAGCCTGCCAGGAACGCCCATGACCGCCCGACCGGACACCGAATTGCCCACCTGCGACTTCGACTGTCTGGTGTTCATCGGGCGCTTCCAACCCCCCCACCTGGGCCATCTGGCGGTGATCCACGAGGCGCTCAAGCGAGCCCGTCAGGTCATCGTGCTGGTCGGTTCCGCCTGGCAGGCGCGCTCGCTGCGCAACCCCTGGCGTTTCGACGAACGCCAGCGCATGCTGCGCAGCGCCTTCGACGACGAGGAGAATGCCCGGCTGGAGATCGTTCCACTGCTGGATGCGCTCTACAACAACGATGTCTGGGTGCGCGACGTGCAGCGCAAGGTGCGCGACATCGCCAGTCACGACCATGCCCGCCTGCCCCGCATCGGCCTGATCGGCGCCAGTCGCGGCCAGTCCAGCTATTACCTTTCGCTGTTTCCGCAGTGGGAATCGGTGAGCGTGCCGCTGGTCGAGGGCATCTCGGCGAGCCAGATCCGCGAGCGCCTGTTCCGCTCGGCCTCCTCCGCCGAGGACTACCTGAGTACCGGCGCCGCCCATGACCTGCCTCCCGGCGTGCACGAGGAGGTCCGCGGCTTCTGCAGCGGCGATGGCTATCGCCAGCTGATCGAGGAGCAGCGACTGCTCGACCAGTACCGCTCCGCCTGGGCCCAGGCGCCCTACCCGCCGATCTTCGTCACCGTCAACGCCGTGGTGGTCCAGTCCGGCCATGTGCTGCTGGTGCGGCGCACCGCCGCTCCCGGCAAGGGGCTCTTCGCCCTGCCGGGGGGGTTCATCAACCCCCACGAGCGGCTGCTGGAGGCCTGCCTGCGCGAATTGCGCGAGCGGGTGCGCCTGAAGGTGCCCGAGCCGGTGCTCAAGGGCTCCCTGCGCGGCCAGCGACTGTTCGATGAACCCCACCGCAGCTGGCGGGGCCGCACCCTTGCCGAGGCCTTCTACTTCGCCCTGCGCCCCGAGCAGCAGTTGCCCCAGCTCAAGCCGGTCCAGGGCGGCGACCATGCCCGCTGGGTCGCCCTGGCCGACCTCGAGCCGGAAAGCCTGTTCGAGGACCACTTCTTCATCATCCAGGATTTTCTCGGCCTGCCGGCGGATCTGGGAGGGGCTAGCTAGGCCTGCAGGAAGTCGCGGGGCAACTTCATCATCTGCCGCCACAGCTTCTCGACGCCGGGCTTGTGCACCAGCGAGCAGCGATAGAGGCGTATCTCCAGCGGCACGTCCCACTTTTCGCCACCGGCGCGCACCAACCTGCCGCGGGTCAGCTCCTCGCGGATGCAGAAGTCGGGAATCCAGGCCAGTCCCACTCCCTGCATCACCATGCCCTTGAGCCCCTCGGCCATGGCCGTCTCGTAGACGGTGCGCAGGCGCATGCGCAGGGGGTCGTTCTTCAGCAGCATGCGCACGCTGCGACCGAGGAAGGCACCCTGGGTGTAGGAGAGGTAGGGGATCGGGTCACGCCCCTCCAGTGGCCAGCGCGGCTTACCCAGCTCGCTGGGCAGGCAGACCGGTATCATCTTGACCTGGCCGATGGAGAAGGAGGGAAAGACCTCGGCGTCGAGCTGCATGCTGGCATAGGGATCGTAGTAGGCCAGCATCAGGTCGCAATTGCCCTCGCGCAGAACATGGATCGCCTCCCCCACGTTCATGGCCACCAGCCGGGTGGGCAACTCGCCCAGGCCCTTCTGGAGCCGCGAGATCCACTGCGGATAGAAGCTCAGCGCCAGGGAGTGGGCAGCGACGATGTCCAGGGCCTCGTTGGCGATGGAGAGGCCGCGCAGGTGGCCCAGGCTCTCGTTGAGTTGCTCGACCAGGTTGCGGGCGGTGACCAGAAACAGCTGCCCCTCGGAGGTGAGATCCACCGGCGTGGTGGAACGGTCCACCAGGGTGACGCCCACGGCCTGCTCCAGGGCTCGGATGCGACGACTGAAAGCCGGCTGGGTGACGTGGCGCTGACGCGCCGAGGCCGAGAAACTGCGCGTGTTGGCCAGGGCGACGAAGTCTTCAAGCCACTTGGTCTCGAGGTTCACCGGGGCTCCCGATCGCTGGTGAATTGCCGGCCGCATCCCACAGGCCTTCGAAGGCGGTAATGTATCACTGGATCGGCGACAGGAGGTAGGCGGCCCGCGACACGATCTTGCGCCACAGGGGGCGCGACGTCAGCTCGTCGCGGCTGACGCGCCGGCAGTTGGCGAAATCCTGCTCCAGCATCAGGCGCACCTCGGCGGCGAAGCGGCGGTCGGGGACGACCGCGGTGATCTCGAAATTCAGCCGGAAGGAGCGGTTGTCGAGGTTGACGGTGCCCACGCTGGCGGCGGCATCGTCGATCAGCATCACCTTCTGGTGCAGGAAGCCCGGCTGGTAGCGATATACCTTGACCCCCGCCTGCAGCATGTCGGGCAGGAAGGAGAACGCCGAGAGGAACACCAGCAGGTGGTCGGGACGCTCGGGCATCATGATGCGCACGTCGACCCCGCGCATGGCCGCCAGCCGCAGGGCGTCCTGGACGCCCTGGTCGGGAACGAAGTAGGGGCTGGTCACCCAGAAGCGTTCGTGGGCGCTGTGGATGGCGTGCTGCACCAGCAGGCTGGCGGTCTCCTGCCGGTCCGCCGGCCCCGAGGGCACGATCACCACGTCCTGGCACTCCTCACAGGTCACCCGAGGCGTCCAGTGCAGGTTGATCACCGCCCCGGTGGCCCAGTGCCAGTCCTCCCAGAACGCCTCCTGCAGGCCCAGCACGCTGGGGCCGACGAGCTTGAGGTGGGTGTCGCGCCAGGGCCCGTGGCGACGATGCTGGCCGAGGTATTCGACGCCCACGTTGAAGCCTCCCAGCCAGCCTTCCCGACCATCGACCACCAGCACCTTGCGATGGTTGCGGAAGTTGAGCTGGAAGCGGTGGCGGAAGCCGCGGGAGGAACGGAAGGCACTCACCCCGATGCCGTAGGCCGCGAGGTCTCTCAGGTACCCCTCGTTGAGCTGGTGGCTGCCGATCTCGTCGTAGAGAAAGTAGACACGCACCCCTCGCTCGGCGGCCTGCTGCAGCCGGTGCTTGAGCTCGAGGCCCAGGGCATCGTCTCGCACGATGAAGAACTGGATGAGGATGTACTCCTCGGCCCGCCCGATGCCATCGAAGAGGCTATCGAAGGTCGCTTCGCCGTCGATCAACAGCTCGGTGCGGTTGCCGGTCGTCAACGGCATCATGGCCAACTGCTCGACGGCCCGGATATCGGCATCCCGCGACTCGGCGACGAAGGGCTCGACCCGCTCGCGATAGCGTGCCAGCACCCGACGCAGCACGGTATCCCGCTCACCGCGCGCCGAGACATAGCCATAGAAGCGTGGCCGCCCGAAGATCCAGTAGGCCGGTACCGCCAGGTAGGGTAGCGTGACCAGGGAGATGATCCAGGCGATGGCGCCCTGGGAGGTCCGGCTCGACATCAGGGCCAGCACCGCCGAGACGATGCCCAGCAGGTGCAACAGGAAAATCGCCCAACCGATCAACCACGAGGTCATGCGCGCTCCGTCTGTCACCGGCCGCCGGTTCCCTCGGCGGCCATCGGTCTCGGGAAAACTCGCCCCACAAAAACAGTGGGCTACAGCATACCCCCGAAACGCGCGCCCCCGCCAGATGGCGGGGGCGCGGGAAGACATCGACAGGCGTCAGGCGCGTTCGGCGATGATCTCCTTCCACTTGGCGGGGCCGGTCTGGTGCACCGAGGTGCCCTGGCTGTCCACCGCCACGGTGACCGGCATGTCCTCGACCTCGAACTCATAGATGGCTTCCATGCCCAGGTCCTCGAAGCCCACCACGCGGGCCTGCTTGATCGCCTGGGCGACCAGGTAGGCGGAGCCGCCCACGGCCATCAGGTAGACGGCCTGGTTGTCGCGGATCGCCTCGATGGCGGCCGGGCCGCGCTCGGCCTTGCCGACCATGCCGAGCAGACCGGTCTCCTCGAGCATGGTACGCGTGAACTTGTCCATGCGCGTGGCGGTAGTGGGACCGGCCGGGCCGACCACCTCGTCGCGCACCGGATCCACCGGGCCGACGTAGTAGATGAAGCGCCCCCGCATGTCGACGGGCAGGCTCTCGCCCTTCGCCAGCATGTCCACCATTCGCTTGTGGGCGGCGTCACGGCCGGTGAGCAGCTTGCCGTTGAGCAGCAGGGTGTCGCCGGGTTGCCAGGTCTGGACCTCTTCCGGGGTGACGGTATCGAGGTTCACGCGCTTGACGTCGTCCCCCGCCTCGCGGGTGATCTCTGGCCAGTCCTCGAGCTTCGGCGCCGGCAGGGCCGCGGGACCGCTGCCGTCCAGGGTGAAGTGGGCGTGACGGGTGGCGGCGCAGTTGGGGATGATCGCCACCGGCTTGTTGGCGGCATGGGTCGGGTAGTCCTTGACCTTGATGTCGAGTACCGTGGTCAACCCGCCCAGGCCCTGGGCGCCGATGCCGCTGCGGTTGACCCTGTCGAACAGCTCCAGGCGCAGCTCCTCGGCCCGGTTGGAGGCCCCGCGGGCCTGCAGCTCCTGGATATCGATGGGGTCGAGCAGCGATTCCTTGGCGAGCTCCATGGCCTTCTCGGCGGTGCCGCCGATGCCGATGCCGAGCATGCCGGGCGGACACCAGCCGGCACCCATCTTCGGCAGTTGCTCCATCACCCAGTCGACCACGCTGTCGGAGGGGTTGAGCATGGCGAACTTGGACTTGGCCTCGCTGCCGCCTCCCTTGGCCGCCACGTGCACCTCGACGGTGTCGCCCGGTACCAGCTTGTGATGAATCACCGCCGGGGTGTTGTCGCGAGTGTTCGCCCGCTTGCCGTCCGGGTCGGCGAGCACCGAGGCACGCAGCACGTTGTCGGGGAGCTGGTAGGCGCGACGCACGCCTTCGTTGATCATGTCGTCGAGGCTCATCTCGGCCTCGAAGCGCACGTTCATGCCGACGTGGACGAAGACGGTGACGATGCCGGTGTCCTGGCAGATCGGGCGGTGTCCGGTGGCACACATGCGCGAGTTGATCAGGATCTGGGCGATGGCGTCCTTGGCCGCCGGGTTCTCCTCCCGCTCATGGGCCGCCGCCATGGCGTCGATGAAGTCCTTGGGATGGTAGTAGGAGATGTACTGCAGGGCATCGGCGACGCTCTGGATCAGATCGTCCTGGCGGATCACGGTCATGGGCAAGGGACTCCTTGGCGTTGTCGGCATGCCCGCTCTGCACAGCCGGTCACTGTCACGCTGGCGGGCTCGAACGGGGGCGGATTATACCCCACCGGTGCCCCGGCCGCAGTGACCTACCACCAAAGGGTCGATCCTCCGGGGGATTCAGCATGGGAGATAACGGTATAAGTCGAGAGGGGACTCGACTCGCCATCAGGCCGAGCCGAGCAGCAGTTGCCGTTCCTTGAGTCCATGCAGCCGGTCACGCAGCCGCGCGGCCTCCTCGAACTCGAGGTTCTGGGCGGCCTCGAACATGGCATCCTCGACCCTGGAGACCTCCTTGAGCAGCTCGCCGGGCGACAGGTCGGCGGGATCGTAGATCGCGGCCGCTTCGGCCACCTGGCGCTCGGCCTTGCGGCCCTTGCCCTTGCCCTTCCTGCCGGGCGCCTGGGCGGCCTCGAGGATATCGGCCACCGACCGGGTCACGGTCTGCGGCGTGATGCCATGGGCCTCGTTGTGGGCGAGCTGCTTGTTGCGCCGACGCTCGGTCTCGTCCATGGCGCGACGCATGGAATCGGTGGTTCGATCACCGTAGAGGATCGCCTTGCCATGGGCGTTGCGGGCGGCCCGGCCGATGGTCTGGATCAGCGAGCGCTCGTTGCGCAGGAAGCCCTCCTTGTCGGCGTCGAGGATCGCCACCAGCGACACCTCGGGAATGTCGAGGCCCTCGCGCAGCAGGTTGATGCCGACCAGCACGTCGAACTTGCCGAGGCGCAGGTCGCGAATGATCTCCACCCGCTCGACGGTGTCGATGTCGGAGTGCAGGTAGCGCACCCGCACGTCGTGCTCGTCGAGGTATTCGGTGAGGTCCTCGGCCATGCGCTTGGTCAGGGTCGTCACCAGCACCCGCTCCCCCACCGCAGCGCGCAGGCGGATCTCCGACAGCAGGTCGTCGACCTGGGTGGACGCCGGGCGCACCTCGATCTCCGGATCGACCAGCCCGGTGGGACGCACCACCTGCTCGACCACCTGGCCGGCGTGCTCGGCCTCATAGGGCCCGGGGGTGGCCGAGACGAAGATGGTCTGGGGACAGATCGACTCCCACTCCTGGAAGGTCATGGGCCGGTTGTCCAGCGCCGAGGGCAGGCGGAAGCCGTACTCGACCAGGGTCTCCTTGCGCGAGCGGTCGCCCTTGTACATGCCGCCCACCTGGGGGACGCTGACATGGGACTCGTCGATGAACAGCAGTGCGTCGCTGGGCAGATAATCGAAGAAGGTGGGAGGCGGCTCGCCCGGGTTGCGGCCGGAGAGGTAGCGCGAGTAGTTCTCGATGCCGTTGCAGTAGCCCAGCTCGTGCATCATCTCGATGTCGTAGAGGGTGCGCTGCTCGAGGCGCTGGGCCTCCACCAGCTTGTCGTGCTGCCGAAGCCACCCCAGTCGCTCGGCCAGCTCGCCCTTGATCATGTCCGCGGCCGCCAGGATCGTCTCCCGGGGCGTCACGTAGTGGCTCTTGGGGTAGATCGTCATGCGTGGCACCTTGCCGTGCACCTCGCCGGTCAGCGGGTCGAACAGGCTGATGGTGTCGATCTCGTCGTCGAACAGCTCGACACGCACCGCCTCCTCGTCGGAATCGGCGGGATAGATGTCGATGACATCGCCGCGCACGCGGTAGGTGCCGCGCCTGAAGTCCATGTCGTTGCGGGTGTACTGCAGCTCCGCCAGGCGGCGCAGGAAGCGCCGCTGGTCGATCAGCTCGCCACGAGTGAAGTGCAGACGCATCTTCAGGTACTGGTCCGGGTCGCCGAGACCATAGATCGCCGATACCGAGACCACGATCAGCGCATCGCGGCGCTCGAGCAGCGCCTTGGTGGCCGAGAGGCGCATCTGCTCGATATGGTCGTTGATCGAGGCGTCCTTCTCGATGAAGGTGTCCGACGAGGGCACATAGGCCTCGGGCTGGTAGTAGTCGTAGTAGGAAACGAAGTACTCCACGGCGTTGTCGGGGAAGAACGCCTTGAACTCGCCGTAGAGCTGGGCCGCCAGGGTCTTGTTGGGCGCCATCACGATGGTCGGACGCTGCAACCGCTGCACCACGTTGGCCATGGTGAAGGTCTTTCCCGACCCGGTGACGCCGAGCAGCGTCTGGTGGGCCAGGCCGGCCTCCAGCCCCTTCACCAGGCCGTCGATGGCCGAGGGCTGGTCGCCGGCGGGCTGAAACCTGGACTGAAGGCGAAACGACTTGCTCATGGTGGCTCCGGGAACGCTTCGGGCACCGCGGCGATGCCCTGGAAGAAGCTGGGGGGTGGCACGATGCCGGGCAGGCTCAGGCCTCGGCGACACTGGTCGTGCGGGTAGCGACCTCCACGGTGGCACTGGTCATCAACCGGTGTATCGGGCAACGGTTGCTGATCTCCTCCAGCCGGGCAAGCTGCTCGGGGGCGTCGATGCCGTGGAAGGTCATCACCACTTCGAGTCGATAGGTGCCCTGGCGTTCCTCGCGGTCGTCGCGGTTGACCCTGACGCTCACCCCTTCGAGCGGCCATGCCTTGCGCCGGGCATACATCTGGGCGGTGATCGCCTTGCAGGCCCCCAGCGACAGGTCGAAGTAGTCATGGGGATCCGGCGCCCCGCCCTCGCCACCGAAGGCTTCCGGCACATCCACGTAGAGGTCCTCGAAGCCATCGAGTTCGACCCGCTGGCGGTAGATGCTGTTGCGTTCGCTGATCACCTCGATGCTCTTCTTCATCTCCCGCCCCTGTGTGGTTCACTTGACTTCGATGGGCAGCCCGAGGGCCTGCACCGCCTGGATCAGTGCCTCGCGCCGGGCCCGCCCCTCGACGTCGGCGCCGTGGCGACCGACCTCGACACTGTCGACGCCGTCGAGCATCATCAGCGCCGTGGTGATACGGTTGATCTGGTCGGCGTCATCGACGCCCTTGAAAGTCAGCGACTGGTGCGCCATGGCGTGCTCCGTTGACATGCATGAGCTGTCGTGAATACATAAGATCAAGGTTCGAGTCTAGCATGGCCTTGATGTTCCGGCAGCGGTTGCAATGCCGCCCCGACACCCGCATTACTCTGGTAGACATGGACCGAGCAACGACGACAGGAGTGCCGGAATGAACGAATGGATCGCCGCCCTGGGGGGGCGGCAGGTGGCCGAGGACCGGGTCGAGTTCGACCAGGCAGCGCCCGGCGCGCCGGTCCCGGCGCGTCTGGCGCTGGAGGACACCGTGATGATCCCCCTGGTCCATCTCGGGGTACTCGATGTGGCGGGTCCCGATGCCGAGAAATTTCTGCAGGGGCAGACCAGCGCCCAGGTGACCCTGGCCGACGGCGAGTTTGCCCCCCTCACCTGCTTCTGCACCCCCAAGGGGCGCATGCTGGCCAATGCCCAGTTGTGGCGGGTGGCGCCGGAACACTACCGGCTGGCGATGCACCGTAGCCTGGTGGGCCCACTGGTCGATCTCCTGAAGAAGTTCGCCGCCTTCTACCGGGTGGAGCTCTCGGTGCGTGACGACCTGGCGCTGCTCGGGCTGATTGGTCGCGAGGCGGCCGCGCTGGCCGAGGTGCGCTTCGATATCATCCCGCCGAAGACCTGGCATCAGGCCGGCGACGCTGACATCCAGGTACTGGCCCACCCCGGGCCGCGGCCTCGCCTGCTGACCTGCCTGCCTGCCGAGCAGGCCACTGAGGCCTGGCAACGCCTGGCCGAGCATGCCACGCCGGTGGGCAATGCGGTGTGGCGGCTGCACGATATCCAGGCCGGCCTGGCCTGGCTCGACGCGAGCCAGGGCGACACCTACCTGCCCCAGATGATCAACTGGGAGGCGCTCGGCGGCATCAGCTTCAAGAAGGGCTGCTACACGGGGCAGGAGGTGGTGGCCCGCGCCCACTTCCGGGGCCAGGTGAAGAAGCGCCTGGTGCGCGCCCAGCTCGATGGCAGCCTGCTGCCCGAACTCGGCAGCACCATCCGGGATGCCGAGGACAAGTCGTGCGGCGAGGTACTGGCCGCCGAGCTGGACGCCTACGGCGAGGCCGAGGTGTTGGCGGTGATGAGCACGAAGGAGCCGCTCCTGCCGCTGCGTGTCGCCGGCCAGAAGCTCAAGTTGCTGAAGCTGCCCTATCCCATCGAACGGCTGGACCCGGAGGCCCTGGCGGCGAAGTAAGGTCCCCCGGTGGACTGGGCGCCCCCTTGACCTCAGCCTCCACCCAGACCGAATAGCCGCCTGGCCGTGGCCGTGCTGTCCGCCGCCACCCTCTCTTCATTCTGCCCGCGCAGCCGCGCCACCGACCGGCACACCTCGGCGACCCGGGCGGGCTCGTTGCGCTCGCCGCGGTGGCCGGCGAGTGGCATGTCGGGGCTGTCGCTCTCCAGCACATAGCCGTCGTCGGGCAGCGATTCCACCGCACGCCGCAGCCGCCTGGCCCGGTCGAAGGTGACCGCACCGCCCAGCCCGACCCTGAAGCCAAGATCGAGAAACTTGCGCGCCTGTTGCGGCGAGCCGGCGAAGGCGTGGATCAGCCCGCCCGCGGGCAGGTCGAGCTGGCGCAGCCGCTTGGCGACCTGGTCGTTGGCGCGCACGCAGTGGATCACCACCGGCAGGCGGCGTGACCTGGCCAGGCGCAGTTGGGCATCGAAGAGCCGCCACTGGGCGTCCAGGGTCTCCTCGAAGCGGGCATCGATGCCGCACTCTCCCACGGCCACCGCCCCGGGGTAATCGTCCAACGCCTGCCCCAGTGCCTCGACATCCCCCGCGGCGTGCTCATCCATGAAATAGGGATGCAATCCCAGGCAGATATCGACGTCGTCGCGCCGCCCCAGCGCCAGCACCTCCCCCCAGCGGGCCCGGGTGGTGGCCGGCACCACGAAACGGGCAACGCCCGCCGCCCTGGCCCGCTCGATGACCGCCTCGCGGTCGGCGGCGAAATCGGGGAAGTCCAGATGGCAGTGGGCGTCGATCAGCATTCCACCCCTCCTCGTCACTGGGAGACACTCCGAGGTTACCGGTCGGCGCTTGGCGCGTGCAAAAGCGAACCTCATTTGTCATGGATGACAAATGGAGCGCCCAGGGAGGGGTTCACAGCGCGTGAGCGTTGCACGCGGCAAGATCAGCCGACCTTGCCACCAACATCAGTTCATGCCGATCAATGCTCCCGCGTCGGCTGGAAACGGATCTCCGGCCAGCGCTCCTGGGTCATCTGCAGGTTGACCCGGGTCGGGGCGATATAGGTCAGGTAGCCGCCACCGTCCATCGCCAGATTGGCGCCCGCCTTGCGCTTGAACTCGTCGAGCTTCCTGGCGTCGTCGCAGTAGATCCAGCGCGCGGTGTTGACGTTCACCCCCTCGTAGACGGCTTCGACCTTGTACTCCTCCTTGAGGCGGTGGGCGACCACGTCGAACTGCAGGGTGCCCACCGCGCCGAGGATCAGGTCGTTGTTGTCCAGCGGCATGAACACCTGGGTGGCGCCCTCCTCGGAGAGCTGCTGCAGGCCCTTCTGCAGCGCCTTCATCTTCAGCGGATCCTTGAGACGCACGCGCTTGAACAGCTCCGGCGCGAAGTGCGGGATACCGGTGAAGCGCATGTCCTCGCCCTGGGTGAAGGTATCGCCGATCTGGATGGTGCCGTGGTTGTGCAGGCCGATGATGTCGCCGGGCCAGGCCTCCTCCACCTGGGTGCGATCCGAGGCCATGAAGGTCAACGCATCGGCGATTTTCACGTCCTTGCCGATCCGCACATGGCGCATCTTCATGTTCTTCTCGTACTTGCCCGAGCAGACCCGCAGGAAGGCGATACGGTCACGGTGGTTCGGATCCATGTTGGCCTGGATCTTGAAGACGAAACCGGTGAAGCGACCGTCGTCGGCCTCCACGGTACGGGTATCGGTCTCGCGGGGCTGAGGCGACGGCGCATACTCGACGAAGCCGTCCAGCATCTCGCGCACCCCGAAGTTGCCCATGGCGGTGCCGAAGTAGACCGGGGTCAGTTCGCCACGCAGGTAGGCCGCGTGATCGAAGGCGTGGGAGGCCCCGCGCACCAGTTCCACCTCCATGCGCAGCTCCTCGGCCAGGTCCTCGCCGAGCACCGCCTCGACCTCGGGATTGTCCAGCCCCTCGATCCGCCGGTCCTCGGGAATGCGGCTGCCCTGCCCCTGGGTGTAGAGATGGATGACATCGTTGTAGAGGTGGTAGACGCCCTTGAAGCCGCGCCCCATGCCGATCGGCCAGGTCATCGGCGCGCACTGGATGTCGAGCACCGTCTCGACCTCGTCCATCACCTCGATGGGGTCGCGGATGTCGCGGTCCATCTTGTTGACGAAGGTGAGGATCGGCGTGGTGCGCAGCCGACACACCTCCATCAGCTTGATGGTGCGCGCCTCGACGCCCTTGGCGCCGTCGATCACCATCAGCGCCGAATCCACGGCGGTCAGGGTGCGGTAGGTATCCTCGGAGAAGTCCTCGTGGCCCGGAGTATCGAGCAGGTTGACGATGCGCCCCCCGTAGGGGAACTGCATCACCGAGGTGGTCACCGAGATGCCCCGCTCCTGTTCCATCTTCATCCAGTCGGAGGTCGCATGACGATCGGCGCGCTTGCTCTTCACCGAACCGGCCAGCTGGATGGCGTTGCCGAACAGCAGCATCTTCTCGGTGATGGTGGTCTTGCCCGCGTCGGGGTGCGAGATGATCGCAAAGGTGCGTCGCAGCCCGACTTCACGGGCCAGGGTGGCGTCTGACATCGATTTCGATTTCGTCTGCATGGCACCGGTGCCCCGGTGCGTGAATGAAGGCATATGACAGGGATGGCGGGCATTCTACGGCTTTGACGACGCGAAATGTAGGGTCGGCCGTCTTCAATCGACGCGACACGGCGGCATGCGCCGCCGGCGGCCATGTCGGCGGCCCGCTCGAGATCGGTTATCATCGCCGGGCAATGAACCGTGGAGATCCCATGCCCACCGCCCTGCCCCTGCCGTTGTCCACCCCCAGCCGCAACCTGGTTCGCCTGACCTTCGTGCGCGGGATCACCTGGACCGGTTTCCTCGCCGCCATCATCATCGGCATCGAGTTGCTCGGCTTCGAGCTGGAAGTCCCGGCGGTGATCGCGGTGATCGTCGGCATGGCGATGATCAACGTGGTGACCTGGTGGCGCCTGGGCCGCCCACGGGCGGTCACCCACCACGAATACCTGGTCCATCTGCTGGCCGACGTGGTCGGCCTGACGCTGCTGTTCTACTTCACCGGTGGCTCCACCAACCCCTTCATCACCTATTACCTGGTGCCGGTGACCATTGCCGCCGCCACCCTGCCCTGGCGACACGCCTGGGTGATCGCCGTGACCGCCATGGGCGCCTACAGCTTCCTGATGGTCTTCTACCAGCCGGTGCCCCAGCTCAGCCAAGGCCATGCCACCGGCCCGTTCAACCTCCACGTGCTGGGCATGTGGCTCAACTTCGGCCTCTCGGCGGGCCTGGTGACCTTCTTCATCTACAAGATGGCCCATGCGCTGCGCAACCGGGATCAGGCGCTGTCGCGCACCCGCGAGGCCGCACTGCGCAACGAGCAGGTACTGGCCGTGGCCACCCAGGCCGCCGGCACCGCCCACGAGCTCGGCACGCCGCTCTCCACCATGGCGGTGCTGCTCGCCGAGATGCGCGAGGAGGCCCGTGGCGACCCGGCGCTGGAGAAGGACCTGGCTCTGCTGCGCCAGCAGGTCGACACGTGCAAGTCACGACTGCAGCACCTGGTGGCCAGCGCCGATCGGCAGCGCCTGGCCGAACCCCGGATCCTCGACGCCGAGCGGTGGCTCACCGAGGTGGTGCAGCGCTGGTTGGTGCTGCGCCCCGATGTCGGTCATCGACTCGAGATCGCCGGGCGCCGCGGCCGCCCCTGGCTCGCCGTCGATCCCACCCTGGATCAAGCGCTGACCAACCTGCTCAACAACGCCGCCGATGCCAATCCCGACGACATCACCATTCGCCTGGACTGGAGCGCCGACGACGTGATCATCGACATCCGCGACCACGGCCCGGGGGTGGCCATGTCGATCGCCGACCAGCTCGGCGAGACCTTCGTCTCGACCAAGAGCAAGGGCATGGGCATCGGCCTGTTCCTGACCCACGCCACCATCAACCGCTTCGGCGGCGGCGTCAGCCTGTACAATCATCCCGAGGGCGGGACCCTCACCGAGGTGATCCTGCCGCGAAGAGCCCCGGCGGAATGATCCCCTGCCCCTGCGACGACTCCCCTGCGAGGCCCCCATGCAAGACACCGCACAACGCCTGCTGATCATCGATGACGACGAGATGTTCTGCCATGTGCTGGACCGTGCCATGACCCGCCGCGGCTACGAGGTCCTGGTGGCCCACGATGCCGAACAGGCGCTGTCACTGGCCGGGCGACACTCGCCCCAATTGGCCACCCTGGACCTGAAGCTGGAGCACGACTCTGGACTCAAGCTGCTTCCCGAGCTGCTCGAGGTGGTACCGGAGTGCCGCGTGGTGGTGCTGACCGGCTACTCGAGCATCGCCACCGCCGTGGAGGCGATCAAGCTCGGGGCGGTGAACTACCTGTGCAAGCCGGCGGACGCCGACGAGGTGCTCGCCGCGCTGTTCAAGCAGGAGGGCGATCCGGATATCGAGGTCGCGGAACATCCCCCCTCGATCAATCGCATCACCTGGGAACACATCCAGAAGGTGCTCCAGGAGCACGACGGCAACATCTCCGCCACCGCCCGCGCCCTGGGCATGCACCGCCGCACCCTGCAACGCAAGCTGCAGAAGCGGCCGGTGAGGCGCTGAAAGCTCGATACTCCCGGCGAAGCCGGGTTATTGCGCCGTCCAGCCCAGGTCGATGTTGTAGCTCGAGCCGGTGACGGCCCCGGCGACATCGGAGGCGAGATAGGCCACCAGCTCGGCCACCTCGGACGGCTCGATCAGGCGCTTCACGGCGGCGTTCTTGAGCATGATCTTCTCGACCACCTCCTGCTCGTCCATGCCGTGCAGTTTCGCCTGATCGGCGATCTGGTTGTCCACCAGCGGGGTCTTCACATAGGCCGGGCAGATGGCGTTGGCGGTGATGCCCTGGGAGCCCCCCTCCAGCGCCGCGGTCTTGGTCAGGCCGATCATGCCGTGCTTGGCGCTGATATAGGCCGACTTGCCGGGCGAGGCGACCTGGGCATGCACCGAGGCGATATTGATGATGCGCCCCCAGCCATTCTCGCGCATGGAGGGCCACGCGGCCTGACAGAGCAGGAAGGGCGCGGTCAGCATCAGGTCGAGGATCTGGCGCCACTTCGCCTCGGGGAACTCCTCGATGGGCGACACATGCTGGATGCCGGCGTTGTTGACCAGGATATCGACGCGCCCGAAACGCTTGATCGCCTCGGCCACCGCCGCCTTGCAGGCCTCGCCGTCGGTCAGGTCGGCCTGGAAGAACGCCGCCCCGGCCGCCTCGGCGATCTCCTTGCCGGCCGGATTGAAATCCACCGCCAGCACCTGGTGTCCCTGTTCGCAGAAATGGCGGACCACGGCCTCGCCGATACCGCTGCTGGTCCCTGTCACCAGGGCGACGCGGGGAGTGGAAGATGCGGTCGATGACATGCGTGGCTCCTTTGCGGTGTCCGGATCGTGTCGGGAAGACGGATCGGCCATCAGCATAAGGCTCACGATCACCCGGCGCCAGTTCGGTCGTCGGGCGCCGCCGGTGCCATGACCCGCTCCATCAACTGCTGGGCCAGGCGGCTCGCCGCCTCCCGCGAGCCGAGGTCGGAGAGGTCGTCAAGGAGCTCGCAGCGCCATAGCCAGAGCGTCTCGTCGAGTTGCTCGGCGCGGAAAGCGTAATCGCCCGAGGGCAGGGAGACGCGACGGGTGCTCTGCGCTGGCGGGGGCGACGCCTCGGGCAACAGCACCAGCGACAGTGACAGCGGCGTGACCAGCGCCCCGAGCAAATGGTCGCCGTGGCGCTGGAAGCAGAGGGCGTCGGCCGTGAGCCTGGGATTGAAGCGCGGGTCACGCTTGGCCGCCTTGAGATGGCGGCCCGTCCAGGCATCGGCCAGCTCGCGCAGCCGGGCATACTGTTCGGGGCTCAGGGCCTGCATCGTCTCCTCCTTGGTGCAAGGGTCAGTATACCGGCCGGGGTGGCGTTCGGCAGCGACGCCTCGAGCTGCTAGCATGAACGGGCCCACCAGCCACGAGAGAGGTGCCCATGCAGCCCGCCGAGCGCCTGAAGATCGCCGTCGACATCGCCCGGGAAGCGGGGCGGTTGATCGCCGAAGCCCGTGACCGCCAGGCCTTCGGCCACCGCTACAAGCAGGGCCACGAACTGGTCACCGACGTCGACGTCGCAGTCGACACCCGCATCGGCGAGCGTCTCCAGCAGCACTTTCCCGACGAGGCGCGGTTGAGCGAGGAGCTGGCACCGGACCGCAGCAACCTGGCGCACCCCCAACCGCTATGGATCGTCGACCCCATCGACGGCACCGTCAACTTCGCCCACGGGCTTCGCCACGTGGCCGTCTCCATCGGCTGGGCCCACGAGGGACGCATCCGGTTGGGGGTGGTCCATGCCCCCTTCCTCGACGAAACCTTCACCGCCATCGCCGGCCAGGGCGCCTGGTGCAACGACGCCCCGATCCAGGCCAGCCGGGCCGGCAACCTGAAGCACTGCCTGGTGGGCACCGGTTTCCCCTACCGCCGCGACAGCCGCCCGCCGCTGATGCGACGCCTCGCCGCCGTGCTCGACCACTGCCAGGACGTGCGGCGCAACGGCTCGGCGGCCCTCGACCTATGCGACGTGGCCTGCGGCCGGCTCGATGCCTACTACGAGAGCGTCTCGCCCTGGGATTTTGCCGCCGGCTGGCTGATCGCCCGCGAGGCCGGCGCCCGCACCGGTCATCTCTACCCCTGCCCCGAGGGCATCCCCGAGGACCTCTACGGCGAGAACCTGCTGGTCACGAGCCCCGGCATCCATCGCGAACTCGGCGACCTGCTGCGTCGCGCCGACAGTGGTGAAGTGGACCCTCCCTGAACCTGGCGTCACCCCCGGCGATAGCCCCCTGCAATGGGCGCCCTAGCCACCCCCTATTGGCCAGCGCACCCACGATCGGTCACAATGGCCCCCGATTCTTCCCATTCCCTTTCACACTTCCCCCGTGCTCACGACGAGTACCAGGAGATCGCTCATGTTCGTCGTCATCTTCGGTCGCCCCGGCTGCCCCTTCTGCGTACGTGCCGTACAGCTCGCCGAGAAACTCGAGGCCGCCAGCGCCATCGATGGCTTTCGCTACGTCGACATCCATCACGAGGGCATCACCAAGGCCGACATGGAGAAGACCATCGGCAAGCCGGTCCACACCGTGCCGCAGATCTTCGTCGACCAGACCCATGTCGGCGGCTTCACCGAGTTCGACCAGTACGTGCGCGACCAGAGCCTGCTGGCAACCGCCAACGCCTGAGCGGTTCCGTGACGGCACCGACGCTGGCGTGCAGGCTTACCCGCACCTCCCGGGACGGCCCGGGAGCGTCTTCCCCTCGTTGAATGGCCCACGAGACCCTCTGCCTATACTTTCGCCTTACACGGCCGGCTCGGGGCCGAAGGGCGTCACGACAGAGGGACATGCAAGATGCAGCGGGAAGAGTTCGTTCAGCAACTGTGGCTGGACTATGTCCATCAGCACCCGGATATCGGCGGGCTGCGACTCTGGCCGGTGGAGGCACCGGCAGAGTACCTCTCGATCCTCACCCTGAACCACGGGCCCTACGGCATGGATGCCCTGCTGCCGACCCTGGCCCACTTCGGTTATCGCCTCCAGCACCGCCACGCCATGGCCGACCGCGGCCTGCTGGTGTCGCTGCTCTCTCCCCCCGGCGACGAGGCCTGGCTGGTGCTCGCCGAGTTGCAACTCGGCACCCTCTCGCGAGCCCCCCGCAGGCGACTCGAGTCGCTGGTCGCCCAGACGCCGCCGGAGGATCGCCGCGGCCAGAACCTGCTCTGCCGCGGCCGCCCCTGGCCGATGCCCGACTGGCCGACCTACCAGGCCCTGTGCCAGGCCCATCCCCTGGCCGGCTGGCTCTCGGTGATGGGCCCGCGCATGCACCACGCCGGCTTCGACTGCCAGCGACTGGGCCATGACCTCGCCGACCTCGACACCCGCATGGGCGAGGTGGGACTGGCCGGCAATCCCGACCGCCACCACGGTATCTTCCCCGTCTCGCCACTGCTCGGCTATCGCTTCTACCCCACCTGCTCGCAGCGGCTGGCGTTCGCCGAGGGCGACGAGCACCGCATCGAGCTCGGTGGCCTGGCACTGGTACAGAAGCAGGTCAGCGCCAACCAGGAGCGTGCCGTCGAGCTGTTGCTGCCTCACCACACCCGTTGCGAGATGTCATGAGGCGGCAACCGCATTCATCCACAGAATCTGTGGATAACGCTGTGCAGTAGCCCTGGGAAAGGCCCGACAGGCACCACCCCGGCGGCCCCACCCACGAAACGGTCAGATTTTCGACAGCGGCCGTCCGCGCCCCCCCGGAACGAGCACGGCCCGGACGTCAGACGTCCGGGCCGTGGGCGTGCGTGTCCCCCGCTGCGGGGTCAGGCGTCGAAGGTCATCTCCGGCACGTGATCGGGGACGATCAGCTTGCCGGCGGTCTTCTCGACGATCTCCTCGACGGACACGCCCGGGGCACGCTCCTTGAGGATGAAGGCCCCATCCTTGATCTCCAGGTAGGCCAGGTCGGTCAGCACCCGGTTGATGCAACCCGCCCCGGTCAGTGGCAGGGAGCACTTCTCGAGGAGCTTGGATTCACCGTGCTTGGAGGCGTGGGTCATGGTGCAGATGATGTTCTCGGCACCGGCCACCAGGTCCATGGCCCCCCCCATGCCCTTGATCAACTTGCCGGGGATCATCCAGGAGGCGATGTTGCCCTGCTGGTCGACCTCGAAGGCGCCCAACACGGTCAGGTCCACATGACCGCCGCGGATCATGGCGAAGGACTCGGCCGATGAGAAGATCGCCGCGCCCGGGCGGGCGGTGACGGTCTCCTTGCCGGCATTGATCATGTCCGGGTCGACTTCCGCTTCGGTGGGATAACGCCCCATGCCGAGCAGGCCGTTCTCGGACTGGAGCATGACATCGATGCCATCGGGAATATAGTTGGCCACCAGGGTCGGGATACCGATCCCCAGGTTGACGTAGAAGCCGTCTTCGAGTTCGCGCGCCACGCGCTGTGCCATCTGTTCGCGAGTGAGTGCCATCTTGTTGCCTCTTGTATTCGGTGGAGAAGCACCGGCCCCGGGGCCGGCCATCGGGGTCGCAGGCCGAGCTCAGCCTTCGCGCACGGTGCGCTTCTCGATACGCTTCTCGAAGGTGCCCTGGATGATCCGATCGACATAGATGCCCGGGGTGTGGATCTGGTCTGGCCGGAGTTCGCCGGGCTCGACGATCTCCTCGACCTCGACCACGGTGATCTTCCCGGCAGTCGCGGCCATGGGGTTGAAGTTCTGGGCGGTATCGCGATAGACCACGTTGCCGTAGCGATCGGCCTTCCAGCCCTTGACGATGGCGAAGTCACCGACCACCGACTCCTCGAGGATGTAGTGACGGCCGTTGAACTCACGGACCTCCTTGCCCTCGCCGATCGGCGTGCCGTAACCGGTGGCCGTGTAGAAGGCCGGGATGCCAGCCCCCCCGGCGCGCATCTTCTCGGCCAGGGTGCCCTGGGGGGTGAGGACCACTTCGATCTCGTCGTTGAGCATCTGCTGCTCGAACAGCGCGTTCTCGCCCACGTAGGAGGCGAAGATCCGACTGATCTGCCGCCCCTCGAGCAGCAGCCCGAGGCCGAAGCCGTCCACCCCGCAGTTGTTGGAGTAGATCGTCAGGTCCTTGACGGCACGACGCTTGATCTCGCTGATCAGGTTCTCGGGGATGCCGCAGAGCCCGAAGCCCCCGGCGATCACGGTCATGCCGCTCTCGATGCCGTCCATTGCCTCTTCGTAGGAATACACACGCTTGTCGAATCCGGCCATAGTGACGCCTCGTGTTGTTGTGGGATGAATGTCGCTGGATGCCGCGATCTCCTGGCACCAGTGTTGTGCGCGATGATATATTTGTTAAGTTTGTTTTTCTTATCGATTGATGATTAAAGACAATAAATTAAACCTTGGTAGCATGCCATGACCGTCAAGCAGCTTCGAGCCTTTCTCGCCGTCGCCCAGACCCTGAGCTTTACCCAGGCCTGCGAACGACTCCACCTGTCCCAGCCGGCACTCAGCCTGGCGATCAAGGGGCTGGAGGTGAGCCTGGGCGGGCGCCTGTTGATCCGCAGCACGCGCAGCGTGCGCCTGACCCCGGAGGGCGAATCACTGGTGCCCCTGGCCAAGCGTCTGCTCGCCGAGTGGGACAATACCGAGGAGTTGCTGCGCCAACGCTTCACCCTGCAGCTCGGGCGCCTGGCGGTGGCGACCATGCCCTCCTTCGCCAGCAACCTGCTGCCGCCGGCGCTGATGGCCTTTCGGCAACGCTATCCACGGGTCAACATCACCGTCCACGACGTGATCAACGAGCAGGTCATCGACATGGTGCGCAATCGCCAGGTGGAGCTGGGCGTCGCCTTCGAGCCCGAGGCCACCGGCAGTCTCACCTTCACGCCCCTGTTCGTCGACCGCTTCGTCGCCGTGGTCCCCGCGGACTCCCTGCTGGCCGACCACGAGAGACTCGACTGGGCGACCCTGCTGACCCATGACTTCATCACCCTGCAGCGGCCCTCCATGGTCCGCCGCCTGCTCGAGCAGCAGCTCGAGACCCGCGGCATCGTCCTGCCCACCGCCTTCGAAAGCCATCAACTGGCCACCGTGGGGCGCATGGTCGCCAGCGGCCTCGGGGTCAGCGCGATACCCTCGCTGTGCATCCGGCAGATGCAGGAACTCGGTGCCCGCTGCCTGCCACTGGTCGACCCGGTGATCGAGCGCGCCGTGGGGGTCGTCACCTATGGAACCCATGAACTCTCGGTGGCCGCGCTGGCGCTGCAGGAGGTCCTCGCCGAGACCACCCGCCCCCCGCTGCCAGCCCCGAGACGTTGAGTCGTGCGACTGGTGGACCCGCAACCGATCCATTAGCATTGCCGCTTTCGCCATCGTGACGAGGAGTCCTGGCATGTCGTCCCTCAAGGGGCTCGTCAGCGTGCTGCTGCTGATCCTCACCACCCTGTTCTGGGGTATCCCGCTCATCGCCTTGACCCTGGTCAAGCTGGTCACCCCCGGGCGCCGCCTGCGCCGGCTCGTGCTGCGTGGCCTCAACGAGGTGGCATTGAACTGGGTGGGTTCCAATCTGTGGTGGATGCGCCGCTGGCTCAGGCCCCGGCTCGACATTCACCTCCCCGAGGGCCTCTCCCGCGAGCAGTGGTGGCTGGTGCTCTCCAACCATCGTAGCTGGACCGACATCTTCCTGCTGTTCTTTGCCCTGCATCGCCGCATTCCCATGCCCCACTTCTTCGTCAAGCGCCAGCTGATCTGGATTCCCATCGTCGGCCTGGCCTTCTGGGCCATGGAGTTCCCCATGCTGCGGCGTCTGACCCGTGAGCAGCGCGAGCGTCATCCGCAGCTGGCGCGCCGCGACCGGGAGGCCACCGAGCGCATGTGTCGCCATGCCCGTGAGCGCCCCATCGCCATCTACAACTTCGTCGAGGGCACCCGTTTCACCCCCGCCAAGCATGCCGCCCAGGCCTCCCCCTACCGCCACCTGCTGCGGCCCCGGGCCGGCGGCATCGCCCAGGTGCTGGGCCTGCTCGGCGACCGCCTCGGTGGTATCCTCGACGTGACCCTGCGCTACGACAACCCGCGGCCCACCTTCTGGGGCTACCTCTGCGGCCAGGAGGGGCCGGTGAGCCTGACTGCCAGGCGCCTGGCGGTTCCCCACTGGATGGTGGAGGGCGACTATCACGACGACCCGGACTACAAGGAACGCTTCCACTCATGGCTGAACGCCCTGTGGCAGGACAAGGACGCCTCGCTCTCGCACTGATCCTGATCGCGCTGCTGCTCGCCGGCTGCGCCGGGCGCGGGGGGGAGGCGCAGCGCAGTGACGCCCCCGGCATCGCCGGTCAGTGGGTCACGGTGCAGCGCGGCGACACCCTGGGCGCGATCGCCCGTCGGGGCGGCGTGCCGCTCGAGCGCCTGCAACGCTTCAACCCGGGGGTCGACTCCCGTCGTCTGGCCGTGGGACAGCGACTGCTGATGCCGACCCAGCAGGAGCGCGCGCCCTCCGGCGGCCCCTATCGCTACCAGATTCGCCCCGGCGACACCTACGCGGGCATCGCGCGGCGCTTCAACACCCGGGCGTCGCGCCTCCAGGCCGCCAACCCCGGGGTCGAGCCCACCGCCCTGCGCATCGGCCAGATCATCCAGGTACCTCTCGCCGACGGCTCCTCGAGTGCTCGGCGCAGTGCCGGCAGCAGCGCTGGCGCCAGCCGCAATCCCGCCTCGGGCGGCACGAGCGCCCCCCCTGCCCGGGCCAGCCTGCCGGATCCCGGTGACCTGCCCGCCTCGGCCCGCAACTGGCCCTGGCCGCTGGACGACTACCGGATCGTGCGTCGCTTCGGCGCCGACGGCCGCGGTACCCTGCAGCCCATGCTGCTGGCCACCGCCCGCGGCGCCAGGGCCAGATCGGTGGCCGACGGCGAGGTGCGCTTCGCCGATACCATGCGCCAGCTCGGCCAGGTGGTCATCGTGCATCACGCCGACAACCTGCAAAGCGTCTATGCCCTGTGCGAGAGGCCGCTCGTGAGCAGCGGCGATCGCATCAGTCGTGGCGACGAGGTCTGCGAAGTGGGCTACAGCAACGCCACCGAACGCTTCGACCTGCTCTTCGACCTGCGCCATGGCGGCAAACCCATCGATCCTCGCCGCGTCCTGCGCTGACCCACCGGGCCCCGTCCGGCGTCATCGTCCGTTCATGGCACCGACGCCGGGCTGTCACGCCCCGGTGCGATCCTCGGTTCCTGACAGGGCCCCGCCGGGCCCGCGACAGGACGAGGAGTGTCATGCGCATCTGTCTGGTCAGCGAGACCTGGTCCCCCGACATCAACGGCGTCGCCCACACCCTGGGCCAACTCGCCGGCGAGCTGCATCGCCGCGGCCACGTCCTGCAGCTGATTCGTCCCCGCCCGATCGCCGCCGGCGCCCCCCGGGCCGACGCCATGGAAGCCGAACTCCAGGTGACCGGCATCCCCATGCCCGGCTACCGCGAGGTACGCTTCGGCCTGCCCGCCTCGCAGGCCATCATGCACCTGTGGCGCCAGCAGCGGCCCGACGTCATCTACCTGGCCACCCAGGGGCCGCTCGGCTGGTCGGCCCAGCGGGTGGCCCGCCGGCTGTCGATCCCCGTGGTCGGCGGCTGGCACACCAACTTCGATCACTACTGCCGTGACTACGGCCTGCCCTGGCTGGCACCGCTGGTCACCCGGCGTCTGCGAGCCTTCCACAACCGCTGCGTCACCACCCTGGTACCGACCCGGCAGCAGGCCGGCGACCTCGCCGCCAGGGGCTTCGAGAACCTGCGAGTCATGGGACGGGGAATCGATGGGGAGCGTTTCTCGCCGGCCCATCGCGACCCCGAGCTGCGCAGGCGCTGGGGCAGTGACGACCACCGCCCGGTGGCGCTGCACGTCGGACGCCTGGCGCCGGAGAAGAACCTGCCGCTGTTGCGCGAGACCTTCCTCGCCATGCTCGATGCCCGACCCGACCTGACCCTGGTCATCGTCGGCGACGGCCCGGGACGCCCGGCCCTGCAGCGAGCATTGCCCGACGCCCACTTCACCGGCTTCATCGACCAGCAGGCCCTGGTTCGCCACTATGCCAGCGCCGATCTCTTCGTCTTCCCCTCGGTCTCCGAGACCTGGGGCAACGTGGTGCCGGAGGCCATGGCCAGCGGCCTGTCGGTCGTGGCCTTTCGCCAGGCCGCCGGCGCCGAACTGATCGACGATGACAGCAACGGCGTGAGCCTCCCGGTGGGCGACGAAGCGGGGTTTCGCGAGGCCGCCGCCCGCCTCTGCCGGCAGCCCGCCCGTTATGCACGGCTGGGACGCGCCGCCCGCAGCCGTGCCCTGCAGAACGACTGGTCATCGGTCACCGATGACTTCCTCGCCGCCCTGATCCATGCACGGGAGACCCGCCATGAAGCCACGAGCCCCTGCCGTGTTTGAGCGCCTCGACCTGCTCGAATGGCACCTCTGTCGTCGCCTGGCCCGCCTCAACCTGCACCGCCCCTGGCTGGCCGCCCTGCGCCTGGCCAGTCGCCTCGGCGACTGGCCGGCGTGGGTGGCGCTGATCCTGATCCAGCCGCTGCTGCATGGGCAACGAGGCGGGTGGCTGATGGCCCAGTACACCGCCACCGCCCTGGTCGCCATCGTCGTCTACCGGCTGATCAAGACCCGGCTCTGCCGGGAGCGCCCCTTCATCACCTTCAAGCACGCCATCGCCTGCACCGAGCCGGCCCGGGATCGCTACAGCTTTCCCAGCGGCCACACCATGCACGCGGTGATGTTCTGCACCTTCACGGCCACCCACGCCCCCTGGCTGCTGCCCGCGATCGTGCCGTTGACGCTGCTGATCGCCCTCTCCCGTGTCGGGCTCGGCCTGCACTACCTCAGCGACGTCGTCGCCGGCGCGGCGATCGGCTACGGCTTCGCCCTGGCGAGCCTGTCACTCGCCAGCTGAGCACCGCATGGCTGGAGCGTGCAACGCGGCCATGGCATGCTGGCGGCATGATCGACTACCGACCGGTCGGCGGCGCCATGCTGCTCGCCGAGCCCCTCGTGGTGCGCTTCGACGCCCTGCTCGGCGAACCCGCCGCCGGCCGGGCGCTGGAGCGGCTCGACCGCGAGCTCGACTGGCAACGCCCCCGCTTGCGCCTCTACGGCCGCGAACACCCGATCCCCCGTCGCCAGGTGTGGATGGGCGACACCGAGGCCCGTTACCGCTACTCGGGGAGCGACTTCAGCCCCGAGACCTGGCACCCCGAGGCCTCCCGCCTTCGCGATGCGGTGATCGCACGACTGGCCGCCGCCGGGATCCGCGCCGACTTCAACAGCGTGCTCCTCAACCGCTACGCCGGCGGCGAAGAGCGCATGGGCTGGCATGGTGACGACGAGCCGGAGCTGGGTCCCGATCCGTTGGTCGCCGCGGTGAGTCTGGGCGCCGAGCGCCCCCTGCGTTTTCGCTGGAAGAAGAGGGACGGCGAGGCATTCAACGCCTGGCTACCCCACGACAGCCTGCTGTTGATGGGCCCCGGGGTGCAGCGACGGCTGCAGCATGCGCTGCTGCCGCGTCGCATCCCCGGCCTGCGGATCAGCCTCACCTTTCGCCGCATCATCCCGTGAGCCCCGCCCGCTCCGCCAGCGGTGCCTGCCGATAGCTCCCCCACAGGATCACCAGCATCAGGCCGTAGACCAGCCCGCCCGCGGGGTAGGCCAGGAAGCTGTAGGTGAGCCCGAAACCGAGAAACGCCACCGGCAGCAGGACGCCCGCCATCGCCAGGGCACGGCGTTCCCGCGTTCCGTCGCGGAGTCCTCCGACGAACAGCCACAAGGGCACCAGGTAGAGGGCAAGCAGGGTGGCCAGGCCCGGCAACCCGCGCTTGGCCCAGGCGTCGAGCAGGTCGTTGTGGGCGTGCCAATAGCGCCCCAGTGACGGCACCTGAAGCCCGCTCAGGCTCCGCTCGCGCATCTCCTGCCGATACCCGCGGGCCCCCCAGCCGGCCAGGGGACGGTCGGCGACCAACCGCGCGGCTCCCTTCCACATCTCCAGCCTGGCGCTCACCGAGGTCATCTCCTGGTCACCCTCCAGGTACTGCTCCATGCTCTCCACGGCGTTGTCGATGCGCCGCTCGACGCCGGTCTGCGGCGCCACATAGAGGCCAACCAGCAACAGCCCCAGCAAGCCGACGCCGGTCAGTTGCCAGCGCAGCGCCAGCCGGGGGCCATAGCCGCGATAGAGCACCCAGAGCGCCAGCGGCAGCCCGATCCAGCCGCCTCGGGAGCCGGAGAATGCCGAGACCATCAGCCCCGAAAACCCACCCGCAGCGAGCAGCAGCGTCCAGCCCAGACGCCGGTCCCGGCCGAGGGCCCAGCCCAGGCCGGCCAGGCAGATCAGGCCGACGAGCAGGCCCAGGTTGCCGAACAGGATGGCATGCAGCGGCTCGTGGCCGTCGGCCCGGGCAGTGCCTTCGACGAGCCGTTGCCATGCCGCCCACCCGCCGGTGGCCAGGCTGCCCGCGGCGAACCCACCCCACAGCCAGGCCGACGACACCCGGAGCCGCGACAGCGCCACCAGGGTCAGCACGGCCAGCCATACCGGCCAGGCGTCCTTGAGCCCGCGGAGTCCCTCGCCGTGCCAGGGCCCGGCGATCACCCAGCTCAGCCCATAGCACAGCAGCACCGCCATGACCCAGCGATCCTGGCGTCGGGGAAAGGGCAACGGCGGTCGCTCGTTCGCGAGCAGCGCGGCCAGCCCCAGCAGCAGCGGCACGATGGCCAGCGTCCACCAGGGCAGTACGAGAAACCCGACCCCGAAAAACGCCAGTGCCATGCCCGCGAGGCGGGCATGGCACTGGTCTTGCCGAGCAGGCGTCGGCCGGGCGAAGGGCCCGGGCAGCACGCGATGATGTCCGTCGTCGATCATGGCCGCTGTTTCATCCGCTGAATCACTTGCCGTTCCGGGCCACCCATGCCCGGCCGCCATCCTGGCAACGCCCGAGTGCCCGTCGGACTTTCTCTGACCGCATGGTCCCCCAAAGGTGCCCCGTCCCGGCGGCCGAGGCCTACTCCACGATCACCGACTTCGCCAGGTTGCGGGGCTGATCGACGTCGGTACCGCGTGCCACCGCCACACGGTAGGCGAGCAACTGCAGCGGCACGGTATAGACGATGGGCGCCAGGTACTGGCAACACGCCGGCACACTGATCACCTCCATGCCCTCCTCATGGCGGATCCCGGCATCGGGGTCGGCGAACACCAGCAATTGGCCGCCACGGGCCCGCACCTCCTGCAGGTTCGAGCGCAGCTTCTCCAGTTGGGGTGACATCGACGCCACCGCCACCACCGGCATCTGGCTGCCGCGGCCGAGGGAGAGAGCGTGCCGCCGGCCGGCGAAGTCATCGGCGAGCCGGGCGATTTCCTCATCCAGCATCAGGGTGTCGCCGAGCAGGGTCGGCAGATAGCGCAAGCGGCGGACCAGCCGGGCGGTGAGCGCGGGATCGCCACCGCGCACCTGCCGCAGCGCCAGGGTGACCAGCATCAGCGTGGTGAGCTGGGTGGTGAAGGCCTTGGTCGAGGCGACGCCGAGCTCCGATCCGGCGTGGGTCATCAACGCCAGGTCGGACTCGCGCACCAGCGAGCTGCCGGGCACGTTGCAGATCGCCAGGCTCCCCGCATAGGCCTGCGTGCCCGGCCGGCGGCCGGCATGGCGCAGCGCGGCCAGGGTATCGGCGGTCTCGCCGGACTGCGACAGCGTCAGGAACAGGGTGCCCGGCTGGGCCACCACTTTCCGGTAGCGGTATTCCGATGCGACCTCCACCTGACAGGGCACCCCGGCCAGTTCTTCGAGCCAGTAACGAGCCACCAGGCCGGCATGGTAGCTGGTGCCGCAGGCGACGATGTGGACCTGACGCGTGGCCGCGAGCAACCGCTCGGCGTCGGGCCCCAGGGCCTCGACGCGCACGGCGTCGTCGCCCAGGCGCCCCTCGAGGGCATTGGCCACTGCCTCCGGCTGCTCATGGATCTCCTTGAGCCTGTAGTGGGCGAACCCGGCGGAGTCATGGCCCCGATACTCGAGACGCTTCAGGCCTTCCATCAGTACGGGCAGGACATTGTCCGACCCGACGGCAGCAACGATGCCACACATGTTGGCTCCTCCCTGAACAGCGCCCCGGGACGATCCGGGGCGGTGATGCGGTGATCGGCATGACGTGCCGGCGCCCTCCGGTGGCGCCGTTCCCTTCTCAGGCCTGGCCCTGGCGCTCGAGTGCCGGACGCAGGCGGGTAACCGGCGCCGGTGGCCGGGCCCCCGCAGACGCAGCACTCCTTTCCAGCCACACCAGGTCGACGATCTCGCCCTGGGGCCGGAAAGCGGTGGGCGCCTCCAGCAGCAGCTCGCGGATGTCGTCGTGGCGGAAATCGCGACAGGCCTGGAAGAGCCGCTCGAGGAAGCCCTCGAGCCGTGGCCACTCCCAGCACACCTCGCGGGCGGTCATGATGCGGGGATGCGAGGTAGGAGCGACGTCATCGCCCACCAGCAGCTCCTCGAAGAGCTTCTCGCCGGGGCGAAGACCGCTGCAGGCGATGGCGATGTCGCCATCGGGATGGCGCTCGTCACGCACCTTGAGGCCGGAGAGCCGGACCATCTGGCGGGCCAGCTCGGCGATCTTCACCGGCTCGCCCATGTCGAGCACGAAGACATCCCCGCCACGCGCCATGGCCCCGGCCTGGATCACCAACTGGGCGGCTTCGGGAATGGTCATGAAATAGCGGGTGATCTCGGGATGGGTCAGGGTAATCGGTCCGCCGGCCTGGATCTGGCGGCGGAACAGCGGCACCACGGAACCGCTGGAGCCGAGCACATTGCCGAAACGCACCATGCAGAACCGGGTCTGGTGCTGGTGACCGGCCAGGGCCTGGCAGACCAGTTCGGCGAGACGCTTGCTCGCGCCCATCACGTTGGTGGGGCGTACCGCCTTGTCGGTGGAGACCAGCACGAAGGTCTCGACCCCGGCGGCGATGGCGGCCCGTGCCGTCTCGAGGGTCCCGAAGACGTTGTTGCGGACGCCCTCCACCACGTTGTGCTCGACCATCGGCACATGCTTGTAGGCCGCGGCGTGGTAGACCGTCTGGACGGCAAAGGCCTTCATCACCGTCTCCAGGCGCGAACGATGCTGCACCGAACCGAGCAGTGCCTTGATGCCGACCTCGAGGCCCTCGTGCTCGGCGAACTGGCGCAGTTCCTGCTCGATGCGGTAGAGACTGAACTCCGACAGGTCCAGCAACAGCAGGCGCACCGGACCGTGACGCAGGATCTGGCGACACAGCTCCGCACCGATGGAGCCACCGGCACCGCTGACCATGACCACCTTGCCGCGGATGTTGGCATCCATCAGCGCCGGGTTCGGCGGCACCGGGTCGCGACCCAGCAGATCCTCCACCGCCACGTCGCGGACCTCACTGATTCGTGCACGGCCACTCACCATGTCGGCCACGCCGGGGATGGTCTGCACCGGGAAGCCCTGGGGCTCGAGATCGGCGAGGATCTCGCGGCGACGCTCCCGACTGACGCTGGGGATGGCCAGCAACACGCGATCGGCGCCGTAGGTATCCGCCAGGTAGCCCAGTTGACGCGGCGGATAGACCTTGAGCCCCTCGATGAAGGTGTTCTGGACGCTGCGGGCATCGTCGACGAAGGCGATCGGCAGGTACTCCTGCCCATGACGCAGCGACACCGCCAGCTGGCGCCCGGCCGCCCCGGCGCCGTAGATCACCACCCGCTGCTTGTGGCGGATCTGGTTGCGCAGGTAGATCGCCCGTAGCCCGAAGCGCACCCCGCCGATGGTCAACAGCGCCAGCATGGAATAGATGAAGGGGACCGAGCGTGGAATCCCCAGTGCGAACAGGTAGCTGGCCAGGGGCAACGACAACGCCGAGACGCTCACGCCGATGAACACCGCGCGGATCGCCTTGTGGCTCATGTAGCGAATCACCGCCCGGTAGAAGCCCAGCCGGATGAAGATCGCCAGGCTGAGCGGGATCATCACCAGCAGCGCCGCCCAGGTACGCACCTCGCCCAGGGGGGCCCAGTCCTCGAGCCGCAGCAGCATCGCCAGCAGGAAGCTGAAGGTGATCAGCGCGCAGTCCGCCAACAGCTGGATGGTGCGCTTGCGCCTGCGGGGCAGGCGAAACAGCGGTTGCAGAAGATCTCTCATGGTGGTCTCTCCGTGACGGGACGGGGCCCGATGCCCTGCCCTGCGCTGCCTCACTCCCTGCCGCAGGCCCGTTCCATCACCTCGCCGAGCACCGCACAGGTCCTGTCGATCTCGACTTCGGTAAGCGTGGGGTGGCAGAGGAACATCAGGCTGGTCTCGCCGAGTTCGCGCGCGATGGGCAGGGGACGCGGTGGCCGCCAACCGGTGTCGTCGAAGGCCTGCTCGCGGTACACCTCGGAGCAGGACCCGGAGAAGCACGGCACGCCGCCGGCGACGATCTCGGCGATGATGCGGTCCCGACTCCAGCCCGGGGCGAGCCGCGCCGGCTCGACGAAGACGTAACACTTGTAGGCGGCGTGCTCGATATCGCCGGGCAGTGCCGGCACACGCAACCCGGGGCTCGCGTCCGCCGCCCGCCAGATGCGTCGGGCATTGGCCTGGCGGGCGGCCTTCCACTCGGGCATGCGCGCGAGCTGGATCCGGCCGATGGCGGCCTGCATCTCGGTCATGCGCCAGTTGGTGCCGAAGCTCTCGTGCAGCCAGCGAAACCCCGGCGGGTGCTCGCGCCGGTGGACCGCCTCCCAGCTCTTGCCGTGGTCCTTGTAGGCCCACATGCGCTGCCATAGCGCGCGGTCGCTGGTGGTCACCATGCCACCCTCACCCCCGGTGGACATGATCTTGTCCTGGCAGAACGACCAGCAGCCCACCTGGCCGATGCTGCCCACGCTGCGCCCCCGGTAACGGGCGCCATGGGCCTGGGCGCAGTCCTCGATGACGTAGAGACCGTGGCGGTCGGCCAGGGCCATCAACGGCTCCATCTCGCAGGGCCAGCCGGCCAGATGGACGGCGACGATGGCCCGCGTCCTGGGGGTGATCCTGTCGGTCACGCTCCTGGCGGTAATGTTCTGGGAATCGCGGTCGACGTCGGCGAACACCGGCACCGCACCTGCGGTGACGATGCTCGACGCCGAGGCGAGGAAGGTGCGCGAGGTGACGATCACCTCGTCGCGCCCGGCGCCCTCGCCCTCGCCGATACCCAGGCCCTTGAGGGCCAGGTCCAGTGCCGTGGTGCCATTGCACACCGCCACGGCGTATTCACTGTCGGCGAAATGGGCGAACTCGCGCTCGAAGGCGCGCCCCTCCTCGCCGGTCCAGTAGTTCACCCGGTTGGAGAGCAGCACCCGGGTGGCGGCATCGGCCTCGTCCCGGGTGAAGGACGGCCAGGGGGAAAAGGGTCCATTCAGCATCATGATCTTCCTTGTGGTGAAGCCAGGCCGAGCCGCCGTCTGCCGACGGCCGGGTCGTCCCTGGCGGTGGCATTCTCCTGGGCGAGCGGGCGGGCCGGCACCCCCGCCACGGTGAGGCCATCGGCGATGTCGGCGACCACGGCGGCGCCTGCCCCCACCATCACGCCCTCACCGATGGTCACGCCCTGCCTCACCGCGGCGCCCACGCCGATCCAGCTGCCGCGACCGACCGCGACATCGCCCGCCACGTTGGCGCCCGGGCCCACGTGCACGCCGGGCCCGAAGCGGCAGTCGTGACCGACGGTGGCACTGGTGTTGACGATGGTGCCCATGCCGAGCTCGGCGAAGGCGTTGATCACCGCGCCGGCGACCACCACCGTGCCGGCCCCGAGGCGTGCCAGTGGGCTGACCGTGGCCCGGGGGTGCACCAGGGTGACGAGCCGTGCATCGGCCCTGGCCAGCGTCTCGAGCTTGGCCTGACGCACGGCGTTGTGGCCGATGGCCACCATCACGCCGTCGAACTGCGACAGTTGGTTCAGCAGTACCGCCATGCCGCCTCGTACCGGCCAGTGCTCGAGGCACGACTTGTCGGGCCAGGCATCGTCGAAGAAGGTCACTTCCCGCCAGCCGGTCTGCATGGCGATATCCGCCACCACCTTGCCATGACCGCTGGCACCGAAGATCGCCAGGTGTCCCCGATTACTCATCCCGGCCTCCTCGGAAGCGTGGCATCGCCACATCGCCGTCATGGGCGATGCCCTCGCGTACCACGACCTTCTTCACCGTGAGCAGCAGGATCCGCAGGTCGAGTCCCAGCGAGCGGTGGTCCACGTACCACACGTCCAGGTCGAACTTCTCGTCCCAGGTCAAGGCATTGCGGCCGTTGACCTGGGCCCAGCCGGTGACCCCGGGGCGCACCTCGTGGCGGCGGAACTGGTGCGCGTCGTAGAGCGGCAGGTACTCCATCAGCAGCGGCCGCGGGCCCACCAGGCTCATGTCGCCGCGCACTACGTTCCACAGCTCCGGCAGCTCGTCGAGGCTGCTGGCACGCAGCCATTGTCCGAACCGGGTCATGCGCTCCGCGTTGGGCAGCGGTTCGCCCCGCTCGTCGAAGGCCTCGCGCATGGTGCGGAACTTGATCATCCGGAACGGCCGGCCGTGCAGCCCCGGCCGCGTCTGGCGGAACAGCACCGGCGAACCGAGCTTGAGCCGGACCAGCAGCGCCACCACCACCAGCAGCGGCGAGAGCAGGATCAGGGCGACGAGGGCCACCAGGATATCGAGCAGTCGTTTCATCGCACTTCTTCCATGACGTCGTTCATCACGCCGGCCAATCGGCCCGCCAGGATCCGATAGTCGTAGGCCGCTTCCATGTGCTCCCGCCCCGCACGCCCCAGCGCCGCGCGCTCCTCGGGCGACAGCGCGGCCAGGGCCAGGATCGCCTCGGCCAGCGCCGCCGGGTCCTCCGGCGGCACCGAGATGCCGGCCCCGGCGTCGGCGACAGGATCGTTCACCGCACCGGAGGCGATGATCACCGGACGCGCCGCGGCCATGTAGTCGAACAGCTTGTTCATGCTGATGCCGAAGCGATAGAGCCTCGGCAGGTCGCGCACCGTGATCACGAAGGCATCGGCCTGCTGGGCCAGTATCGGGATCTCGCGCTTGGGGACCGGCGGTTCGAAGCGCACCCAGCGTCCATCGAGGCCGAGCCCAGTGGCCTGGCGCTGCAGCGCCTCCTTGGCCGGCCCCTCGCCGATCAGGCGCAACTGCACGGGCAGCCCTCGACCGTCTCGCTCGCAGGCCTCGCGCACCCGCCCCATGGCCTCGATGAGCACCTCGAGGCCATTGGCCTCGCCGTGCCCGCCGAAGTACATCAGCGTCAGCGGCATCTCCTGGGTGGGCACCGACGGTGGTGACGGGGCCGGGTAGTCGGCCAGGTCGACCCCGTTGGAGAGCCATACCACCCGTTCGGCCGGTACGCCCCGGGGGACGATGTAGTCCCGCGCCCGGGGCAGCAGCGTCAGCACGCGTCGGGCGCGCCGGTAGAGGAAGGTCTCGAGCGTGCGCATGGCCCGGGTCATCGGGCTGCCCTCGCGCAGCCGCCCCATGTCGACCAGGGTCTGCGGCCAGAGGTCGCGGACCTCGAAGACGAAGGGCACTCCATGGCGCCTGGCCAGCCACCAGCCGGCCAGGGCGGCGAAGGGGTGGACACTCGAGCCGATGATCAGGTCGGGGCGCTCGAGACCGGCAAGCCGCGCGGGACGAATCGCCTGCAGGGCGTACTCGAGCATGCTCTTCATGCGCCCGCCGCCGTTGCCGCGGTAGCTCGAGGTGCGCAGCCACAGGAAGGGCACGCCATCGCAGCTCTCCAGCCGCGTCTGCTCGCCGTCGCCCAGCCGCTGGTGGCCGCTGGGATGATCGACGCTGGCGGCGATCAGGGTGGCCTGCCAGCCGTAGGCCGGCAGGTGGCGTGCCAATTGGAAATGGCGCGCGCCGCCGGCCACTTCCGGGTGCTTGGCATAGTGGTTGAGTATCCAGACGTGTCTCATGGGGGCCTCGGGTCAGCCGGAAAGGGCGCGGTAGGTATCGAGCAGCTTGTCTTCCTCCTGCTGCCAGTTGTAGCGCTCGGCCACGGCCCGCTGCCCGTTGGCGCCCATCTCGCGGGCCCGTACCGGGTTGGCCACCAGGAAGTCGATGGCCTCGGCGATCGCCGGCGGATCGAGCGGGTCGACGCAGAGCCCGCAATCGTTGCCGACGACGATCTCCCGCCACAGCGGGAAGTCCGAGGCGATCACCGCCACCCCGGCGCTCATGTACTCGAACATCTTCACCGGCAGCGCATCGAGATAGTTGATCACCGGATGCAGGGTGACGAGACCGGCGAGCGAGCCGCCCATCACTCGACGCACGCCGTCACGATCGAGGTAACCGTGGGCCTCGACCCGCGCCCAACCGGCATAGGTCATCACCTCCTGTTCCACGGCAAGCTGGTTGAAACTGCCGGCGAGCTGCAGGCGGCACTCCTGATCCACCGACTCCATGGCGCGCACGATCTCGCGAATGCCACGAATCGGCGCGATGCCACCCACATAGCAGACCGAGGGCGGCTCCTCCGGCGAGGCCGCCAGGGTCGGATCGGGCGCTCCGCTGAGTTCGCCCTGCATGGGGAAGTTGTTGACGTCCACCACCCGCGGGTGGAACTCGGCGAAGCGGTCGCGGATGTAGGGTGTCGCGGCGACGACGGCGTCGAAGTCGCCACAGGCCCGGCGCTGGTAGACCTCGACCCCTCGGGACAACATCCGGCTGACGGTACCGTTCAGGTAGTGCTTGGCCAGCATCTGACGCGGCAGGTCCTCGTGGGCGTCATAGACCACGGTACGCCCCTGGCGCTTGAGTCGGCGGCCGATCGGCATCAGCTCGGGATCGTGCAGGTGGTAGACGTCGGCCGCCAGCGAGCGGGCACGCACCAGCACCCGGCGGGTGGTCTTGAAGATGCGGTTCCAGCGCCCCGGGAGCTTGCCGACATCGACGATGCGCACGCCGTCGCGCTGCTCGTCGCCGCGGCCGTCGGCGACCACCAGGGTCACCTCGTGGCCGGCCGCCGCCAGCGAGCGACACTCCTTGAGGAAGATCCGCGTGTCATAGCGGGGATGGGCGGAGGTCAGATGTGCCACTTTCATGATCGTCTCGTCCTTGTGAATCGTCGGCAGCCTCTTGCTGCACGTTCTCGTCTCGGCGACTGGCGTCATCCTGGGTGGCCAGTCGCGTGCAGACCATGGCGTTGGCGAAGGCGCCCCAACCCAGCGCCGGCAATGGCCAGAACACGGGCTTGGCCAGCACCACCAGCAGCAGGCAGACGAAGTTGATGGAGAAGGCGAATACCCACCAGGCGGAGGTATCGCGCCGATAGACCATGCGATACGCCGACCCCAGGAAGGCCACCACGGTCATGCCGACATAGAGCACGAAGCCGGGCAGGCCGTAGTTGACCCAAGCCGAGAGCATGCTGTGGGCATAGCCTCCGGTGCCGCCGGCGGCGGTGACATGGCCACCAAAATTGCCCAGCCAGGGGCTGGCGATGATCTGCCCCAGGGCGCGCTGCCCGAGGTCCTGGCGCGCCAACCAGGAGCTGGTGCCGGAGAGGTCCAGCACCTGTAGCTGGCGAGTGCCCGACATCGCCTCGAACTGATTGACCACCACCAGCACGGCCAGGGCGACCACCGCCAGCAGGGTCAGCAGGTACTTGGCGCTCGTCCCCGCCCAGACCATCAGCAACACCATGGCCAGGGCGAGGAAGGCGTAGAGCTCCGAGCGAGCGCCGAGGACGAACATCACGAAGGCCCCCATGGCGATCAGGCCGGCCCTCCCCGAGGCGCCCCGACTCACGGCGATCAGGTAGACGAGCATCACCAGCGCACTGCGGGCATAGCCCTGGTAGGTGGAGACGTTGTCGCCGCCGCCAGCCTCGATCATCTGCCGGGCGAAGAACAGCAGTTGGCCGGTCGTGACCACGAAGAACAGCAGGTAGCCGGTCGTCGCCAGGAAGGCGATCCGGAACGCCTTGGCCAGGACCGGGGAATCCAGCGGTACCCGGTAACCCATCACGAACAGCACCAGCCACAGCACCATCGTCTCCAGTGACTGGATCATCGCCGCACGCAGCTGGCCGCCTCCCTGGAGGCCGTAGCTGGCAACCGACCAGCACAGCACATAGGCGAAGAAGGCCATGACCAGCAACGCGAATCCCCGGGTAGCGGAGAACAGGACGTGGCGTTGCGACGGCAGCACCACCGCGTAGATGCCGAACATCAGCACCGACACCACCCCGAACAGGCCGCCGAGGAAGGCGGGGATCAACCCCAGGGCCACCAGGGTGTGGTAGATCATGAACCCCGGGAACAACACGAAGAAGCCGACGCCGGAGGCGCGTGCGGCCAGGGAGTCACCGGACAGGATCATGGGATGAACTCCACGCCGGACAAGCCCCCCTCATGCCGCCAGCACGCGTTCGTAGAGCGCGCGCTGGGCTCGGGTGGTCAGCTCGGAGTTGTGCCACAGCAGGGTGAAGGTGCCGCCCATGGCACGACAGCGGGCCTTGAGGGCGGCGAAGCGCTCGAAGGCCTCTTCGCCGGCTCCCAGCCCCAGGTAGAGCGGTGACATCACCGAACACTCCATGGCGATCAACGGCCGGATTCGCAACGGCGGAGCCTCGCGTTTGACCGGGTCGAAGGCCGGATAGTCGAAACAGGTGCCACAGCGGAAGCCCGGCGACTCGGCGTAGCCCATGGTGCTGTCGTAGTCCATCTTCGCCTGGGCCCAGCCCTGCAGGGTCAGCGGGGTCTGCCAGCGCAGGTAGTGCATGCGTCCGCCCCACTCGGCCTGCTCGATCCCCTCCTCGGCGCACACCCGGCGCAGTCGGGCGGCCTCGTTGGCCAGCTCCTTGGGATTGCGGAAGGTATGGTAGCTGGGGTGCAGCCCGATCTCGTGACCGCGGGCGTGAATCCCCCGGAGCAGTTCCCGGATCGCCGGATGCTCCGGCTCGTAGTCGGCGTCCTTGCGCGGGTCGGTGCGACCGCAGATGAAGTAGAAGGCGCTGGTCAGCCCGTAGCGCTCCGAGAGGTCCATCAGCCAATCGAAGGTATTGAGCGGATCCAGGGGGTGCAGGCGTCGCCGCGTGGTCAATCGCACCCAGGGGCCGAGCAGCAGTGCCTGGGGGCGTTGATGCAGCAGGGTGTCCCCCAGCATCACCCGGGCCAGCTTGATGTCGCGCGCGAAGCCGTAGCGGCTGGGACGATCGACATCGTGGGTGGGCCGCATCCGGAAGACGTGCCGCCGCAGCGTTACATCCGGCCACTGGCAGCGGATCACCTGGCCGAGCACCGCCAGCCACTCGTCGACCACCGGGCGATCCAGGTAGCCGTGTCGGCCGGCATGCGAGGCGCTGGCCGGGAAGCGGCAGTGGCGGTCCAGGGTCTCGGCCTCCACCTCCTCCTGGCGGCTCAGCATCCAGTAGGCCAGCCCGAGGATATCGTAGTGGATGGCCAGGCCGCCGGGGGCCGGCTCGACCAGCGGCCGGGGCAGGCTGTCCGCTCCCGGCGCCGGCAGGGGCAGGTCGAGGGGCGCGGTGAAACCTTCGGCGGCGGCGTCCCAGTGTGCGTGAGGCAGGTCCCCTCCGGGCAGGAAGAAGCCCGACTGGAGGCGGTCGAACAGCAGTTGGCCCGGCGCCCCGTCCAGCGTCATCACCAACCGCTCGGGGCCATCGCGTTCCAGACGCAGGGGCAGACCGAAGCGTTCGTCGAGTACTTGCTCCAGCCAGGCGAGCAACGGATCGGCACCGGCCATCGCCGTGCCGGTGGCCATGTCCGCCGTCGTGGTGGCAGGGACGAGTGGCGAACGAGGGATCGGGTCAGCGCCCGTCCGAGGCGCCGGCTGTGGGCCGTGCAGTGCAATCATGTCGTTCACTTGGATTCCCTCTTCAACAGGGTACGTGCCGTCACATAGGCTTCCCGGGCCAGCTGACGCATGCCGCGCTGGCTGATCGCGAAGTGGCAGACCAGCCGCCCACCCCAGGCTTCCTTCATCTCCGCCACCGGCGGAATGTTGGCACCGATGAAGTCGAACACCGTGCAGCCCTGCGCCTCGAAGAACGCCAGGGCTTCCTCGGCCACCAGGTTGTTGACGCCATCCTTCATGGCTTCGGTCTTCATGCCCGCCGACCAGGCCAGGGCATGCCCGCCGGGGACATAGAGACAGACCCGGGTACCCATGGGCTCGCCCCGCGCATTGCGGGCCAGAAAGCAGACGAAGTGATCCGGCCCCATCAGCTCGGCGAGGCGTTCGAGCTCGGTGGCCTCCAGGCGGTAATCGAACCCCTTGCGGGCCTCGGGCCCCGACAGACACCCCGCCACCGCGACATAGTCGTCGCTCACCTCGCAGCGGTAATCGAGTCGGCGACACTTGCGTGCCTTCTTGCGGGCGCTGGGGTCGATACGCTCCTCGCGCCCGGCGATCTCCAGGTGGTAGGTGAAGCGCGGTCGTGCCGACATCTGCGCCCACTCGAAGGGGCGTACGTCGTCGGCCACCGGGGAGAGGCTGAGACTGCCCCCCAGCCCCGTCTCGCGCAGCCGCTCGGCCAGGCGAGTCAGCGCCATCCGCTTGCGCCGATTGATCGAGGCCGGGCGCTCGCTGCTGCACGCGAAATGGATCGGCAGATAGGGATTGCGTGGCGGCGTGACCAGCCGCCCGCGCCGGTTGCGGTAGAGCACGGCATCGAGCCGCCAGGCATCACCCTTGTCGGGGGTCAGCGTCACGTGCTCGGCCTCGAGCCCCCACTGCTGCTCGTTGAACTCGATCCACCCGGGGTGGAACAGGGGGTCACCATTCATGCGCCTTCCTTATCACTCAAGATCCATCCTGGAACCAGCGAATCAGATACTGTCGATCGGCCCTCATTGCCGCGTCGTGATACCTCTCTACGGGGACGAACCCCAGTTTCTCGGCGGACGCCAGGGAGGCCTTATTGTCGAGCGATATGCGGGCCGAGATGCCCTTGAACCCCTGCGTTTCGAAGTGGTGAATGGCCACCCTTTTCAGCTCGGATGCCACGCCCCTTCCCGTCATGTCTGGACTGACCCCGATGAATCCTTCATGGATCGTCTCATCGGCAATGTCTCTTCTGTTCACGTAGTACATGTTCATGCCCACCACTCGTGCCTGCCCCTGGTGCCGGGCAACGGCGACCAGCGTCATCTTTCCGCCGAGCCATCGGCATACGGCCCTCATCACCCAGTTGGGCCGTCTTCCATCGTGCAGCGAGGCATAGAGCTCCATCACCTGACCATACTCACCTGCCTCCATGCCTCTGTAGACGATGCCCTCTCTGACTCCACAGCCGATCCTGGAAACCTTGCGACCCGCCACCAGGTTTCCCAGCACGACCATGACCCCGCCACAAGCGGCCTGCAGCCTCCTGAAATGCCACATCATGGTGCCCTCTCTTCATGCCGACCGACGATCAAGTGTCGCCCCCTTGTCCTGCCGGACCCGCCACCATGTCCACCCGACCGCCAACGGCGTCACGACTGCCACGAACCAGATCAGGCTCATGACGCCCTGGTGGTACAGGACGATCATCGGCAGGATGATGGCAGTGAACATCAGCAGATTGATGAGCTCGAAGCCCATGCTCCTGACGAATGAAACCCCCGCCTTGTTGAAGAACCATGCCTGCTGAAGGAGATAGACGAGGGCGCTGACCAGGGAGAAGACGAGAACGGCCATGTCCGCACCGGCACCGGCCATGAACAGGACGAACAGCAGGCCGAAACGGGCAATGAGCATCAGCAGCTGGGCCAGCATGGCATCGCGCTGCAGCTCCAGTACGCTGGCCAACATGGACAAGGGGGACCACTGGAACTGGATGTAGATCCACGGCAGCATCCACTGGGCATAGACGCCGGCCTTGCGCCACTGCTCGCCGAAGATCATCGCGAAGAGCTCCGGCCCGATGACCATGAGGCATACCAGGGGAGGAATCCCGAGGATGGCGAGCTTCCTGTGCAGGGACTCGACCAGTGGCGAGAGCCGGTGCTGTCTCCTGGCCTCGGGAGCATGGGCCAGGAAGACGCTGCCGATGGCATGCCCCACCAGGCTGATCGGCATGGTCAGGATGCGCAGCGTCAGCCCATAGAGCCCCGCGACCGTGGCTCCGTAGAGGGCCACGAAGACGATGGGGGCCAGTTGCAGGCTGCCGGTGTTGAACAAGCCGGTCCAGGTCGAGTAGATCGGAAAGTTGCTGTATCGGCGGGCCTGCCGCGCCACGCCCTGCAGGGAGCAGTGCCTGAACTCCGGTCGCCTGACGGCAGACAGCGCCAGGCCGGAGGCCCCGATCCCCTGCCCGGTGGCCTGACCTCCCAGCAAGGCAACGGGCCCGAGCGGCGAGGCCCCGATCTGGATCCCCAGCATGCCCAGCGCCTGCCAGATCCGTGTCCGGGCGACATGGGCGAAGTGCCGCGTACGAACCGCCCATTTGTTGAAGACCTGGTAGGTCCCGACGAACAGCACCCCCACGGGAACCAGCCACAGGTACTCGGCAAGCTCCGGCGTGCCGAGCGTCGCCGCGATCGCCTGCGACCAGAGCAGGACCCCGATCAGGGCGAGGCCCGCGGTCAGCAGCACGCAGAGCAGGCCCAGCAGCACCAGATTGGCGGCGTCCTGGTCCTCTTCGGGAAGCGGAATGGCCAACTCGTAGCGCCCGGCCGCCACGACCGTGAACAGCGCCAGAAAGGCGGTGAAGACGGCCAGCAGACCGAAATCGTCCGGGGTATAGAGACGCGTCAGCAGGGGCGCCGCGAGCACCGCCAGGAGCTGTGCTCCTGCCGTGCCCCCCACCAGCACGCTCACCCCGCGGGCGAAGGCATGGGTGGGAAGCAACCGGCGGGCCGGGGCGCCAAGACGGTTCAGCACGCGACGCCTCCCCCGGGTATCCCGACGACCATCAGAGCAGGGCCTCCTGGAGTGCCGTGACGATCCGGTGCTGATCGTCGGCGCCCAGGTAGGGGTGCATCGGCAGGCTGATCACCCGTCGGGCCGCCGCATTGCCCACCGGCAGCTCGGCACAGGGGTCGGCCACCGCCGGCTGCTGGTTGAGCGGGATCGGATAGTGCACCGCGGTCGGTATGCCCGCCTCGTCCAGCCGTGCCAGCACCAGCTCACGGTCCTCCACTTCCACGGTGTACTGGGCGAAGACACTGGTGTTGTGGCGCTCCACATGGGGCGCCTCGAGCCCCGCGGCGCCGAGCAGTCGTCCGTAGCAGTCGGCGACCTTCTCGCGCAGCAGCAGTTCCTCGTCGAGGATCTCCAGCTTGGGCAGCAGGATGGCCGCCTGCAGGGTGTCGAGCCGGCTGTTGACGCCGACGCGCACATGGTGATAGCGGCGGTCCTGGCCGTGACGGGCGATCTGCCGGAGCACCACCGCCAGGTCGTCGTCATCGGTGAAGAGCGCCCCGCCGTCGCCGTAGCAGCCCAACGGCTTGCTGGGGAAGAAGGAGGTGGTGGCAATCGAGGAGAGGCTCCCCGAGCGACGGCCCCGGTAGGTGGCACCGAAGCTCTGGGCCGCATCCTCGATCACCGGGATGCCGTGCCGCTCGGCGATGGCGTTGATGGCATCCATGTCGGCGCACTGACCGTAGAGCGAGACCGGGATGATCGCCCGGGTACGCGGGGTGATCGCCGCCTCGAGTTTCGCCGGGTCGAGCAGATAGGTACGCGGATCGATGTCCACGTAGACCGGCCGAGCGCCCAGCAGGGCCACGGTCTCGGCGGTGGCGATGTAGGTGAAGCCAGGCGTGATCACCTCGTCGCCGGGGCCGATGTCGAGCGCCATCTGGGCGATCTGCAGGGCATCGGTACCATTGGCACAGCTGATGCAGTGGCGTACGCCGACGTAATCGGCCAGGCGCGCCTCGAGTTCCTCCACTTCCGGTCCGAGGATGTACTTGCCATGCTCCAGCACCTTGCGGATGCCCTCGTTGATGCGGAAGCGGATCCGCAGCTGCTGGGCCTTGAGGTCGATGAAATCCATGTGTGCGCTTCCCCTTGGGTTGGGCTCAGGCCGGGTGGCAGGTGACGCTGCGGCCGTCGAGGCGATAACGGTCGCCGGTGTGCGGGCAGATCGCCTCCCCCTCGCCGTCCAGCGGCAGGTCCAGGCGCTCGCCGTGGCGGCTCATCCAGCCGACCTGGCGTCCCGGCACCCCCACCACCAGGGCGAAGTCCGGCACGTCGCGGCTGACCACGGCCCCGGCGCCGATGAAGGCGAAGCGGCCGATGGTCACCCCGCAGACGATGGTGCAGTTGGCCCCCAGGGTGGCGCCTTCACGCACCCGGGTGTCGCGGAACTCGTCCTTGCGCTCGACCAGCGCGCGCGGGTTGTGGACGTTGGTGAACACCATGCTCGGGCCGCAGAACACCCCCGCTTCCAGGGTCACGTTGTCGTAGACCGAGACGTTGTTCTGCACCTTGCAGTCATCACCGATCACCACCCGATTGCCGACGAAGACGTTCTGGCCGAGCGACACGCCGCGGCCGATGCGCGCCCCGCCGCAGACATGGACGAAGTGCCAGACCCTGGAGCCGGCGCCGATCTCGGCGCCCGCGTCGACGATGGCGCTGGGATGAATCTGTACCCGTGATCTCTGCATGTCCATGTCCGACCTCACAACGCGAAGCGATTGAGGCAGGGGTGCGCCTCACCCGTGACCGGCCGCTCGGGGGTGGCGCCGCGGATGGCGTCGACGGTCTCGATGCAGTGGCGGGCCTGTGCGATGCCGTAGCCGCGACCGGCGAGGATCTCCCGATAGCTCACCGTGTGCAGATCGGTGAACCCACCAGAGAACTCGATCTCGCGCCCCTCACAGAGGATCGAGCGGTAGGTGGTCTGCTGGCCCTCGACGCTCGAGGGCAGGTCGTTGGCATCGATGGAGAGGAACCAGCGTACCCGCGCCTTCTCGTACTCCAGGTAACCGGCGGCGCGGTGCTCATCGGCGTAGTGGAGCACGTTGCGCTCCAGGTCGCCGAACACGAAGTGCAGCATGTCGAAGAAGTGCACCCCGATATTGGTGGCCACGCCGAAGGACTTGCGCGGGTCGCCCTTCCAGCTCTCGTGGTACCACTTGCCGCGGGACGTGATATAGGTCAGCTCGACATCGTGCTTGTCGTGGCGTGCCTCGGCGGCGACCCGCTCCCGCAGCTCGAGGATCGAGGGATGGTGGCGCAACTGGAGGATGTTGTAGACCCGCTTGCCGGTCTCCTGCTCGACGCGCTCGAGTTCATCGAGCAGTGCCGGCGTGGGCACCAGCGGCTTCTCGCAGATCACGTCGCAGCCCAGGCGCAGCCCGGCGGTGATATGGGCGTGATGCAGGTGGTTCGGGGAACACACCGCCACGTAGTCCAGGGCGGTATAGGGATCGCGGCGACGCTGCCAGGCGTGCTCCTGGAAGCGTTCGAACTCGGTGAAGAACTCGCTGTCCGGCGAGACGGAGTCGATGATCCCCACCGAGTCGTTGATGTCATAGGCCACCGCCAGATGGTTGCCGGTCTCCTTGATGGCCTTCATGTGGCGCGGCGCGATGTAGCCGGCAGCGCCGATCAGTGCGAAGTATTTCATGGCGTGTTCCTTGTGCTCATGGGTCATGTCGGGGCTGGCCTCAGGCCTTGATCACCTTGTCGATGTCATCGCCGCGATAGATGCCGCGGGTGTCGACGATCAGCCGGGCATGGGCACGGATCATGTCGTAGTCGAAGCGATCGTGGTCGGTGGCCAGCACCACCGCGTCGTAATCGGCCAGGGTGGTGGGGGTGAGCGGCACGCTCTCGAGGTCGAAGTGATGCTCACGCATGGTCGGGAACACCGGCACGTGGGGGTCGCTGTAGGCCACCTCGGCACCGCGAGCGCGCACCAGTTCCATGATCTGCACCGAAGGCGATTCACGCATGTCATCGACGTTCTTCTTGTAGGCGATGCCCAGCACCAGCACCCGGCTGCCCTTGAGCGCGAGGCCCTGCTGGTTGAGGCCCTCCATCAGCTTGCCGACCACGTACTCCGGCATGCCCTGGTTGATCTCGCCCGAGAGCTCGATGAAGCGGGTGTGCAGGCCGTATTCGCGGGCCTTCCAGGTGAGGTAGAAGGGGTCGATGGGAATGCAGTGCCCCCCCAGCCCCGGGCCGGGATAGTAGGGGGTGAAGCCGAAGGGCTTGGTGGCGGCGGCGTCCACCACCTCGAAGATGTCGATGCCCATGCGGTCGGCGACCACCTTCATCTCGTTGACCAGGCCGATGTTCACCGCCCGGTGGATGTTCTCCAGCAGCTTGGTCATCTCGGCGGCCTTGGTCGAGCTCAGCGGCACCACCCGGTCGATGGCCGGGCGGTACAGCGCCACGCCCACCTCGCGGCAGGCCGGGGTGTGGCCACCCACCACCTTGGGAATGGTGCGGGTCTCGAAGTCGGGGTTGCCCGGGTCCTCGCGCTCCGGCGAATAGACCAGAAACAGCTCACGTCCGACCACCAGCCCCCCCTCCTCGACCCGAGGCAGCAGCTCCTCCTCGGTGGTACCGGGATAGGTGGTACTCTCCAGCGAGATCACCTGCCCCTCACGCAGGTGGCCCTTGAGGGCATCCACGGTATCGATCACGAAGCTCATGTCGGGCTCGCGATACTTGTTGAGCGGGGTCGGCACGCAGAGGATCACGGCGTCGGCCTCGGCGACACGGGCGAAGTCGGTGGTGGCCTCGAAACCGGCGTCACGAGCCCTGGAGACTCGCTCGCCGGGGATATGCTCGATGTAGCTGCTCCCGGCGTTGAGCCGCTCGACCTTGGCCGGGTCGATGTCGATGCCCAGCACCCGATAGCCGATGTCGCTGTAGCGCAGCATCAATGGCAGGCCCACATAGCCGAGCCCGACGATCCCGATCACGGCATCCTTGCGCTCCAGCCGGTCAATCACTCGATCTTTGATAGTGGTCATGACGCTTCCATGGTGTGGTGAGAGGGGTTGATGAATGCCCCCGGCGGCGCGGGGGCAACCCGGGAATCGGCCACCGTGCCTGCAGGCCTAGCCGTTGGTGGTCTTGTAGGCGTAGTGGTAGTAGCCATAGCCGTAACTGGTAGCCGCCTTGCGCTCGATGGCGTTGAGGATGCCGCCCTTCACCTCGACCCCACTGCCCTCGAGGCGGCGGATCGCCACGTCGATCTCCCGCGGCGGATTGAGGCCGAAGCGCGCGACCAGCAGGGTGGTACCGCTCTGGTGGCCGATCACGGCGGCGTCGGTCACCGCCAGGATCGGCGGGGTGTCGATGATCACCAGGTCGTAGGCCTCGCCGAGGGTGTCGAGCAGGCGGCCGAAGCGATCGCTCATCAGCAGCTCCGCCGGATTGGGCGGTGCCTTGCCACGGGCCACATAGCTCAGGCCGTTGATCGGCGATGGCCGGATGACCTCAGCGGGCTCGCATTTGCCGGCCAGCACCTCGGAGAGCCCGCCCTCGCTCGCGGCGTTGAAGGCACTGTGCACGTGCCCCTTGCGCATGTCGGCATCCAGCACCAGCACGCGCTGCCCACCCTGAGCGATCACCGCGCCGAGGTTGACGCTGATGAAGCTCTTGCCAATGTTCGGGCTGGGGCCGGTGATCATCAGCCGATTGTTCGGTGCCTCGAGCATGGCGAAGTGCAGGCTGGTACGCAGGCCCCGCAGGGCCTCGACCGAGGTGTCGTCGGGGGAGTTCTGGGCCAGCACGCCGCAGGCCACCTCGCGGCCACGCTTCTGGTTCCGCCGCTTGAAGCGGCGCACCAGCCTCTGCTGGTCCTCGGAGAGCGGCACGGTGGCATAGACCGGCAGCCCCAGCTCCTCGAGCTGCTCGGCGCTCTCCACCCCCCGATTGAAGATGCTGCGTACCAGCACGAAGGCCACCGACAGGAAGCCACCGATCAGGGTGAAGAGCGCCACCGTGACCGCCTTGCGTGGCTCCACCGGCCCCGGCTGGGCCACGGCGTCGTCGAGGATGCGCACATTGCCCACGGTACTGGCCTTGGTGATGCTCATCTCCTGGATCTTGTTGAGCAGCTGTACGTAGACCTGCTGGGTCACCTCCACGTCCCGGGACATGCGCAGGACCTGCTGCTGGGTCTCGGGCAACGCATGGATCTGCTCGTTGAGCCGTTCGCGGCTCCGCTCCAGGTTCTCGCGCTTCTCCATCAGTGCCGCATAGGTCGGATGCGCACCGTTGTAGCGTCGGCGGATCTCCGCCAACTCCATCTCCAGCTCGCTGAGCTGGGCCTCCAGTTCGACCAACTGGTTGAGCACCGACTGGGTCTCCAGCGACAGATCGACGCTGTCATGCTCCATGCGGTAGGCATTGAGGGCGTCCTCGGCGGTGGCGAGTTCGCTGCGCACCTGGGGCACCTGCTCCTCGAGAAACTCGAGGCTCTGCTCCGCCTCGGCGCTCTGGCGCTCGACGTTCTGGGTCAGGTAGATCCGAGCGATCACGCTGAGGGTACGCCGGGCGCGCTCCGGATCCTCGTCGGTCAGGGTCATGTTGAAGACCCCGCTGTCGCGGCCGCGCTGACCGACGCTGAAACGCGAGCGCAGATCGTTGATCGCCGCCAGGCGGGTGCGCCTGACGAGGGTGAACTCTGCGCCCTCGCCGGCTTCCAGCTCGGCCACACGCAGCGTCACCTGGCCATCGAGGAAGGACTCGTTCTCGCCGACGCGCCCGATGCCGAGCAGTTCGTCATCGTGGTAGAGGCGATAGCGATCCGGCTCGGCAGCCACCAGGCGGAAGGCGCGGCCGAGCCACTCCGGGTCGACCTGGAAATCACCGACATTGAGGTACTCGCCGGCCCAGACGCTGCGCCTGGCAAAGCCGGGGCGCTCCATCCCCCGGCGCACCAGGAAGTTGCCGACCATGGCCAGACGGGTCGGGATCACCACGATATCGAGCCGCTCCTGGTCCACCGCCTTGCCCAGCACCATGCGCGAGCGCAGGATCTCCAGCTCGGCTTCGGTCTTGGGTTCCTCGCCGAGGATGGAACGCACCTCGGCCAGCGGATTGCTGAGCCCGGTCTTGCCCTCCACCTGGACCAGCGCATCGGCACGGAAGATCGGCGTGATCAATTGCACGTGGATGATGGCCGCCAACGCGCACAGGGCGGTGACGGCAACGATCAGCCACTTGCTGTCCAGCAGCACACCGAACAATCGCCCCAGATCGATATCGTCGTGGGCAGGGCGTGAGCCCATCTTGATGTCTTTCGCCATGGAAGAGTCCTGAACGGATGGATCGATGACGCCGCCTCGGCTCCGGTCACTCCCGGAACCCATCGAGCTCGCTGCCCATCCGGGTGGTCTGATAGAGGCTGCTGACCGTGGGCAGCAGCTGGCGAATCACGCGGTTCCAACGGCCCAGTGGCGTGGTGGTGACGTAGATCACGTCGGTGGGCTGCAGCTCGAACTCGGTGCCGAGCATCAGGGCCGTGGCGTTGCGCGCATCGAGCTGATAGACGGTGGCCAGCTTGTCGCTCTCCGGCGAGGCCCGACGGATGACGAAGATCCCGGAAGCGCTGGCGCTGCCCTCGTTGATGCCGCCGGCTTCCGACAGGGCATCGGTCAGGGTCAGGCGGCTGCCCCCCATCGGCAGGCTCCGGGCATCGCGCACCTCGCCCATCACGTAGACCTTCTGATTGGCGTTGTCACGGACATGCAACAGGTCACCGTGCCGCAGCAGCCGGTTCTGGGACAGTCGGCCGTTGTTGAGCATGTCGTGCAGCGAGAGCCGGATCTCCTCTCCCTCCCGGGTCAGGATCACCTCGTGCCAGTTGGCCTCCTCGGTCGGCCCGCCCGCCAGATTGATCGCGTCCAGTACGGTCAGCGGCACATTGCGAATCGGCATCGGCCCCGGCTCGGCCACCGCGCCGGTGACGTTGACCTTCTGGGAGTTGAATTCGGCGACCCGCACCTCGACCTGGGGCATGGCCACATAGGGCTCGAGCCCCCGGGTGATGATGTCCCGCACCTCGGCGACGGTCAGGCCAAGGGCATCGATGCGGCCGATGTAGGGATAGAAGATGGAGCCGTCGCTGTGCACGATGTTGCCCGACTCCGCGGCACTGCGCTCGCTGCCCGCGGGGATCGTCAGCTCCGGGTGATCGTAGACGATGATGCTCAGCACATCGCCCTTGCCGATCCGGTAGTCGTAGGCACCGATGGCGCCGCGCAGCGACTCGCTGACTCGGCCGACCTCGTCCGGGTCGATGCCGTCACGCTGCAGGGCGCGCACCAGCCCGAAGGTGATGGGTTCGACATCCACCAGGTCATCGATAGGCGCCGCTTCCGTGCGGTAGTCGACATGCCCGCCGGGCGCGAAGGCGCAACCCTGCAGGACGATCAGGCCGGAGGCCAGTACTGCTCCGGCCATCATCCGGCGCATCCGATTGGGCGTCATTACGCTTCTCACTCAAGCCGTTATCATTACCTTCCCTGATGCCGATGCGACCTCAGCGGTAACAACATCCTCTTCTCGTCCCGATGACACTATCATTTCAAAAAAAATACACCAATTAACAATATTAAATTTTTCGAAACTGTCGCTTTCAAACACACTTAAAGTAGCCACATGGCGACAATCCAAATCGATCTTGTCGCAAAAAGTGCACACCCCTTGCGAGCGGCAACCCGAGACGGCTTCGGTACCCTTGGAGCGACTCGGGAGGCCGGAGGCACGGCACCTGGCCTGGCCTCGGGCACGCTACCGCCACAGAGTTATCAGACCATCCCTGAAGCCTGGGTCGCCAGCGGGCAGCAGCGTACCGACACTCTGGCGCAAGAAGCCGAATGGCGATGAATGACCGATCAGGTAGAGAGTCCGACGAGGGCTTCCGGATCCTTGGATGCCATCAATGGAACGAAGAAAGCATAATCTCTTTTGACTACATGTCATCCCTAATGTTTTCAATTTTTCAATTTATTACCCTTGTTTACAAAATGAATAACTAGGCAATTATTGGTTTCTTTCTCCTTCTCAATGAGTCGTGTATTACATCCTTCTTCCGAGACGAATTGAGCGCTTGGCCATGAGCACGGCGCCTTCAGCGGGGCGAATCGCGACAGCGTGCCCATGCATGTGCCGTTCCGGACCGGCTCCGACGAGCTGCAGCCCGGAGCCTTTGCGGCCCAACCACAGGAGAACGACCCCATGATCCACCCCTTGACTCCCTCGAGAAGAGCCGTCGCCGTGGCGGGAATCGCACTGATGATGCTGTCGCCGCTCGCCCTCGCCCAGCAGGCCTCGAGCACCGGCCAGGCCAATGCAGCGGGCAGTGCCGACCTCGGCAGTGGCGCATCGGTCGATGCCGGCGCTTCTGCCAACGCCAACCTGGGCGTCGGCAACCCCCAGACTCCCGGGGCGCCCGGCAACTCGGGCAATACCCCGGCCCCCGGCGCAGTCGCGGGAGGCGGCGTGACCGCCGGCGGTGGCGCCTCGGGCGACGCCCCCGGCAACTCCGGTGACGCCATTGCCGGCGCCATCGACAAGGGGGCCGTGGGCATCGGCGTCGTGACGGGCGCCACCGGTGGGACGGGGACGGGGACGGGCACGGGGACGGGGACGGGGACGGGGACGGGGACCGGCACCCGCTGATGGACCACGACACACGGCGCTACCGACGGCGCCTGCAACGCCAGGGCCGCCGCAAGGCGGCCCTGGCGTGTCATTGCCTGCCACTCGCCCTGGGTCTCGGGCTGACCGGCTGTGTTCAGGGCGGGGGACTGTCGCCCATGGGCGAGTCCCTGGTCGCCCCCTGGCGCACCGGTGACGCGGCCGAACGCGCCGAGGCCCTGCCCTATGCATCGCTGGTCGCGACCAGTGAAGGCAACGAAGCCCTGATGGTCATGGCCCACCGCAGCGGCGACAACGGACGCGACACCTACTGGCAGGCCGGTGACCGCGCCACCCTCCACCTGCGGGATGGCCTGCCCATGACCAGCGCCGGCTTCGATGCCGCCCTGCTCGGCCAGTGGCGCGACGCCACCGGCGACGCCGGGCGCTATCGCCTGCATGCTCACTGGCGGGATGGTGACGGCACGGAACACCTGGCCACGGCCAACGCCAGCCTGGAGTGTGATGCCCCCCGCCCACTGGCACTGCCGTTGACGACCCTCGCCCTCGAGCGCTGCACCGAGCGCCTGAGCTGGCAGAACGGCGGCCGCACCGTCAACCGGCTCTGGCGCGACCCGGTCAGCCGGCGCATCTGGGCCGGTGACGTCACCGCCTGGCCCGGCGGGCAGCGGCTTCGCTGGCAGGTGGCGCGCCCCTGGTGGACCGATGCAGAGGACGCCGCCACCTCACATGCCGGCTCCGGAGAGACACCGGAGTGACCCTTGGCCGCCGCCACGAGACGCCACCATGCTGGAGAAAGAAACCTTCCGCCATCGCTCGCCGGCCGGCCTAGCCCGCCGCCTGGCGCTGGCGGCCCTGCTGCTCGGCCTGCCACCGAGTGCCTCGAGCGATTCACCCCGCCTTTCGGAGTACTGGCTGTCCCGCGGTACCCAGCCCGATCATCCGGCCTTCGCCTACTATCTCCGCCGGGAGCATCTCGCGCCTCAGCGACGCCAGGCCCTGAGGCTCCAGGAGGAGCTCGCCACCCTGGCCACCCTCGAGAGGCTCGATGGTCGGCCAGCGGTGGTGCGGGCCCTGGCCGACTGGCGGACGACGATCGACGAGCTGTTCCGGGAGGGCAGCCGCACCCCGGCACGGGCCGACCTGGCCGCCCTGCTCGCCGCGCCACGCCACGATCCACGGGTATCGGCGCTCAGCACTGCCGGCCAGTGCGAGCCGCCCGACTGGGTAGAGCTGTGGACCTTCGGCGGCGTCGCCCGCCGCCCCTGGACGCCCGACATGACCCTGCGGCAGGCGCTGCGGGAGCGGCCCGAGGCGCACTGGCGGGCCGCCGACGAGGCCTGGGTCGTCGGCCCCCAGAGTCCGCCTCGGCGGCTGGGCATCGCGGCCTGGAACGGCGAGGAGAGCCCCCTGGTGCCAGGCAGCCGGATCGTCCTGCTGCTCCCCGGCGATAGTCGGGAAGCCGACTGGGTGAACCGCACCCTGCCGGGCTTTCTCGCCTCGCGGCTGCCTGGCGTGAGCTGTGACATCTTCGACTTCACCGATACGGATTTCGGCCAGACCCCATGAATGGACTCCAACGGCGCCGCCTGCTGCGTTCACCGCTGGCCCTGGCGGTCGGCCTGGCGGCGACCACCGCCCAGGCCGATCTGGGCCAGGGCGACTTCGGCGGCATCGGCCTGATGCAGACGCCCACGGCACGCATGGCCCCCCTGGGCGACTTCGCCTTCTCCTTCTCGCGCACCGCCCCCTATCGACGCTACAACCTCTTCTTCCAGCCGGCCGAGTGGCTGGAGGCCGGCTTCCGCTACGTGGAGGTCGAGAACCGCCAGTACCTGGCGGCGACGGAGGATCGCAACAACCTGGACAAGGGCATCGACGTGAAACTGCGCCTGCGCGAGGAGAACCGCCGCTGGCCCCAGCTCGCCGTGGGGGTACGCGACATGGGGGGCACCGGCCTGTTCGGCGCCGAGTACCTGGTGGCGAGCAAGCGCTGGCACGACGTCGATGTCAGCCTGGGGATCGGCTGGGGCTATCTGGGCAACCAGGACGATGTCGCCAACCCCCTGGCACGGCTTGACGATCGCTTCGATCGCCGCTCGGGCTTCAGCCCGGGTGACGACGGCGGCACCCTCAACCTGGGCAGCCTGTTCAGCGGACCGGCGGCCGTGTTCGGGGGCATCGAGTACCGGACGCCCTGGCCCCCCCTGGTCCTGCAGCTCGAGCTCGAGGGCAACGACTATCAGCGGGAACCCCAGCGCAACGACCAGCGCCAGGATTCGAGGATCAACCTCGGTGCGCGCTATCGACTGACCGATGGCATCGAGCTCAGGGCCGGCTGGCAACGCGGCAATACCGCCATGCTCGGCATCTCGCTCTCCACCAACCTGGCGACCCTCTCCCAGGCCAAGCGCGATCCGCCGCCGGCCGCGCTGGGCCCGGCCCCCGCCGAGCACACCCGGGACTGGCAGGCGCTGAGTCGCGCACTCGCCGACAACGCCGGCATCGACGTCCATCGGCTGCGCCAGGACGGTAACGCGGTGATCGTCGAGGGCGAACCGGCGCGCTATCCGTCGCTGGCCCAGAGCGAGCAGCGTGCCGGACGGATACTGCACAACCAGCTGGCCAGCGAGGTGGAGACCTTCCGCTTTCGCTGGCAGGAGCGGGGGCTGGCGTTGCGCGAGAGCGTGCATGAGCGCAACGCCCTGGTGGCGGCGGTCGCCTCGGCCGAAGACGCCGTGGACCACCGCCACGGCATCTATGCCCACGGCGCCCTCCGGCCGGCCCAGGGCCGGATTCTCCACGAGAACGACCCGCGCCGCTTCGGCTACAGCCTGGGCCCGGTGCTCGAACAGAACTTCGGCGGCCCCGATGGCTACCTCTATCGCCTCTCCGCCAACCTGGACAGCGAGTACCGCCTGGGCGCCGGCAACTGGTTCTCCGCCACCCTGGCCTACACCCTGGCCGACAACCTCGACAACTACCGCTACCTTGCCGACTCGCAACTGCCACGGGTGCGGACCCATATCGGCGACTACCTGGCCGAGACCGACCTCGGCATCAGCAACCTGCAGTACAGCCACACCGCCCGCCTCGGCAGCGACTGGTACGCCATCGGCTATGGCGGCCTGCTCGAGACCATGTTCGCGGGGGTCGGTGGCGAGGTGCTCTACCGCCCCTTCAACGGCGATGTGGCGGTGGGGCTGGACGTCAACTGGGTCAAGCAGCGCGACTTCGACCAGCGCCTGGCGCTGCGCGACTACAGCACCTGGACCGGCCACCTCACCGGCTACTGGCGGACCGGGTTCGAGGATGTCCTGGCCAAGGTCAGCGTGGGCCGCTACCTGGCCGGCGACCTCGGCGTCACCGTCGACCTGTCGCGGGAGTTCGACTCCGGGGTGCGGCTGGGGGGCTGGACCACCATCACCGATGCCGGCAGCGATTTCGGCGAAGGCAGCTTCGACAAGGGGCTCTACCTGTCACTGCCGCTGGATGCCTTCTTCGTGCACTCGACCCGCCAGCGTGCCCGGCTGGCGTGGCAGCCGCTCACCCGTGACGGCGGCGCCCGCCTGGCCAGGCGCTTCGAGCTCCACGAGCTGACCGGGGAGCGCCAGATGGGCCGCTACTGGCGGGATTACGACGACGCCATGCGCTAGGCACATCCGACGGGAACGATCGGGTAGGGGATGACGGGGCGCCGGCGATCGGCGTTCCCACGCCGAGTGCGAGTTTCGCCACCTTCCCGGCCTCGAACCGGGAGTTTTTCGTGTCGCCATTCGCACACAAGCGTATATGGCTGCTGACACGATACGAATTGAAGCGCGTGACCACATCACGTACGTTTCACTCCCTTTCTGCATGATGGCCATGATGGAACATGGTCGGAGCCTTCGACCAGGGAATCGCCGATGGCAGGATACATCGCAGGTTATACCTCACGCGGCATCGACCGCCTGACCACGCTTCCGGCCTTCCTGCCGGAATTCTCCCGGATCGTCGCGATCGGACCGGGGCGACCCGGCACCCTCGACGCCGTCCTCGGCTGGGGCAGCAAGCCCACCGCTCGGCGAGCTCGGCGGCTCGCCAGGCGCCGCGGCCTGCCTTACGTCGCCCTGGAGGACGGCTTCCTGCGCTCCCTGGGGCTCGGCGTCACCGGCTTTCAACCCCACAGCCTGGTGGTGGACAGCCGCGGCATCTATTACGATGCCTCGCGCCCCTCCGACCTCGAATGCCTGATCCGCGATGCCGACTTCAGCACCGCGGAGCTCGCCCGTGCGCGCCACTGCATGGCGCTGCTCGCCAGGCATCGCCTGTCGAAGTACAACCACGCTCCCGACCGCCCCCTGCCCGTCGGCGAGCGCCCCCGGGTGCTGGTCGTCGACCAGACCCATGGCGATGCCTCCATCCATCACGGCGGTGCCGATGCCGCCACCTTCGCGACGATGCTCGACGCCGCCCTGCACGAGCACCCCGATGCCGAGATCCTGGTCAAGGTGCATCCGGACGTGATCGCCGGCAAGAAGCGCGGCCACCTGCTGACCCATGCCGACCACCCGCGTTGCCGCCTGATCGCCGAGGATCTCAACCCCTGGGCGCTGTTCGACGCCGTCGACACGGTTCACGTCGTCACCAGCCAGCTCGGCTTCGAGGCCCTGCTGGCCGGCAAGCGCGTGGTCTGTCACGGGCTCCCCTTCTTCGCCGGCTGGGGGCTGACCGAGGACCGCCAGGCCTGTCCCCGGCGCGGCGTGACGCGCTCGCTCGAGCAGCTCTTCGCCGCCGCCTACCTGCGCTACTGTCGCTATGCCAATCCCTATACCGGCCAGGCCAGCACCCTGGAGGCCACCATCGACCTGATCGCCGACCAGCGCGGACAGCGCGAGCGCCTGGCCGGCCACTGGGTCGCCTGCGGCTTCTCGGGCTGGAAGCGGGGCTTCGTCGGCGACTTCCTCGGCGACGACGCCCGCTGCCGGCACCGGCGCGGCCCCGCGGCCCCCGGCCAGGCAGGCCCAGGCGAGCGCCTGCTGGCCTGGTCGCCGGGGGTCGACGACGCCCTGCATGCTGCCTGCGAACGGGCCGGCGTCGCGCTGTGGCGCATGGAGGACGGCTTCATCCGCTCGGTGGGCCTGGGCGTCGACCTGACCCGCCCGCTGTCGCTGGTACTCGACCGGCGCGGCATCTATTACGACCCCGAACGCCCCAGCGACCTGGAGCACCTGCTCGAACACGGCGACTTCGATGACGACCTGCTCGAGCGGGCCGCCGCCCTGCGCCAGCGTCTGGTGCGTCTGCGACTCTCCAAGTACAACCTGGCCGGCGCCCTCAGCCTGCCGGCGGCCGATGGCCGGCGGCGCCTGCTGGTGCCCGGCCAGGTGGAGACCGACGCCTCGATCGCGCGCGGCGCCGGCGAGGTGCGTACCAACGCGGCCCTGCTGGCCGCCGTGCGCCGGGCCAACCCCGACGCCTGCATCCTCTACAAGCCCCACCCGGACGTGACCAGCGGGGCCCGCAAGGGCGCCCTGTCACCCGCCGAGCGGGCCCTCTACGACCATGAGGTCGGCGAGGTCGACATCGCCACGCTGCTGGACGAGGTCGACGAGGTCCACACCATCAGCTCCCTGGCCGGCTTCGAGGCCCTGCTGCGCGGGCGCCAGGTCACCACCTACGGCCTCCCGTTCTATGCCGGCTGGGGGCTCACCCGGGACCAGCGCCACTGTCCACGACGCCGGCGTCGCCTGTCCCTGGACGCCCTGGTGGCCGGGACCCTGATCCGCTACCCGGTCTACGTGGACCCGCGCACGCGGCAGCTCTGCAACGCCGAAACCGCCGTCGACCTGCTGGAGAGGGAGCGTGCTCGATGCCGGCCCCTCGGCTGGAAGACACGCCTCTACCGCCGCTACCGCAACGCCTTCATCGGGAGACACTGACGTGACGCTGCCACGCCGCTCCTTCCTGTTCCTCCAGGGCGTCTGCTCGCCCTTCCACCGACGCCTCGCCGCTCGGCTCGCCGCCGATGGCCATCGCGTCGTCAAGGTGCACTACAACGCCGGCGATCAGGCCTACTGGCGGCGCGGCATCGGCCCCGTCCACGCCTTTCGCGGCCGCCTCACGGCGCTGCCGGCCTTCCTGGCCGACCTCTGCCAGCGCCACGCCATCACCGACCAGGTGGTGTTCGGCGACCGACGCCCCGTCCATCGCACCGCCATCGAACAGGCCTCGGCGGTCGGCATTCGTTCCCATGTCTTCGAGGAGGGGTACTTCCGCCCCTTCTGGATCACCCTGGAGCGGGAGGGCGTCAACGGCCACTCGCTGCTGCCCCGCGACCCCCAGTGGTTCCTCGAGGTCGGGCGGCGCCTGCCGCCACTGCCCAAACCGGTGCGCTTCCGCTCGCCCTTCCGGGTACGAGCCACCCATGACGTGCTCTATCACCTGGCGGGACTGGCCAATCCGCTGCTCCACCCCCACTACCGCAATCACGCCCCGGTCATCGCCCCGGTGGAATATGCCGGCTACCTCAAGCGCTTCACCCAGCTGCGCTTCTGGAAGCCTCGGGACGCCCGCCGCATCCAGGAGCTGGTCGAGGGTAGTCGCCCCTATTTCGTCCTGCCCCTGCAGCTCAACGGCGACGCCCAGATCCGCGACCACTCGCCCTACGCCAACATGCACGAGGTGATGGACCATGTCATGGGCTCCTTCGCCGCTCACGCCCCGGGCGATGCCCTGCTGTGCATCAAGAACCACCCCCTCGACACCGGACTGGACGACCATGCCCGCAGCGTCGCCAGGCTGGAACGCCACTACGGCCTGGAGGGCCGCATCGTCTATCTGGAGTCGGGTGACCTGAACGTGCTGCTCAAGCGGACGGCCGGCACCGTCACCATCAACAGCACCGTAGGCATCGTCTCCCTGGAACACCAGCGCCCGACGCTGGCCCTCAGCGACCCCATCTACCACCTCACCGGCCTGACCTTCCAGGGCCACCTGGACGAGTTCTGGCAGCACCCGCCGCCCCCCGGTGCCGAACTCTTCGACTGCTTCCGGCATACCCTCATGCATACCGTGCAGCTCAACGGCGGCTTCTACTGCCGACCGGGCATCGACCTGGCCGTCACCAATGCCGTGCGCGCCCTCGAGGCGGAGCGCTCGCCGCTGGAAATCCTGCTGTCGGATGCCTCATCGAGCGATGGTCCCCGCCAACGGCCGAGGCCCAGGAGAGTAAGGAGCGTCACGTGGCCAGATCGCGTACCGTCCTGATCACCGGCGCCACCGGCGCCATCGGCAGCGCCCTGGCGCGGGAATACGCCGCCCCCGGGACCCGCCTGGTCCTGCACGGGCGTCGCCGGGAGGTGCTGGCGCCCCTGGCCGATGCCTGCCGCGCGCGGGGCGCCCGGATCGAGCTCTGCGACATCGACCTCACCGACGACCGCCAGCTGGGCGACTGGCTGGACGAGCTCGCCGAGCGGCAGCTGCCCGATGTCGTCATCGCCAACGCCGGCCAGAACACCCATGTGGGCGCTGCCGGGGAGCTCGAGCCCTGGCCCGAGACCAGCGACCTGCTGGCCATCAACCTGCGCACCCCCCTGGCCATGGCGCATCGCCTGGCCCCGCCCATGGTGCGACGCGGCAGCGGTCAACTGGTGTTCATCAGCTCGCTGGCCGCCTGGCACGGGCTGCCCCTCACCCCCGCCTACAGCGCCAGCAAGGCGGGGCTCAAGGCCTACGGCGAGGGGCTGCGCGGCCACCTGGCGCCCCATGGTGTGGGGGTCAGCGTGGTCATGCCCGGCTACGTGCGCTCCGCCATGTGCGACGCCATGCCCGGCCCCAAGCCCTGGCTCTGGTCACCCGAGCGCGCCGCCCGGGCCATCCGCCGCGGCGTGACGCGCAACCGGGCCCGCATCGCCTTCCCGCTCCTGCTGCATCATGGCTGCTGGTGGCTCGCCGTGCTGCCCGCCGCGGTCTCTCAGCGCCTGCTGCGACTGCTCGGCTTCGGGAGAGGCCAGCCATGATCGCGGTACTCTGGCTGCCCCTGCTCGCCGGCCTCGGGCTCAGCTTCGCCATCGAGGCCTTGCTGCGCCCCGCCGTGCGCCCGCCCTGGCGGCGGGCCCCCGTCACCCTGGCCCTCCACCTGGCCAGTTGGCTCACGCTGTTTGCCCTGTTCCTGCTGGTCCTGCAACGCCCCTGGTTCGCCGCCGGCCTCATCGCCGCGCTGCAGCTGGTGGTGGTGCAGTCCAGCAACGTCAAGTCACGCACCCTGAACGAGCCCTTCATCTGCCACGACTTCGAGTACTTCCTCGATGCCCTGCGCCACCCCCGGCTCTATGTGCCCTTCTTCGGCATCGGCCTGGCCATCGCCGCCGGCAGTGCCGGGGCCGCAGCCATCGCCGCCTTCCTGTGGCTGGAAGCCTCGCTGGTCACCCGCCTGGGCACCGGCACCTTCCTGCTGGCCGTGGCCACGCCATTGCTGCTCGCCCTGCCACTGCTGTGGCTCGGCCTGCGCCGCCTGCCCGCCGCCACCCTGGCGCCTCAGCGCGACCTCGAGCGGCTCGGCCTGTGCGGTGCCCTCTGGGCCTATGGCCGCCTGGCGCTGAAGCCGCTGGACACCGAGCGGCTGGACTCGCCCTTCGCCATTCCGCCGCCGTCTCCCGCCGGAGGGCGCCTGCCCGACCTGGTGGTCGTGCAGAACGAATCCTTCTTCGACCCCCGCGCCTGGTGCCCCCTGGTACGCCCGGACCTGCTGCCCCACTTCGATGCCCTGTGCGCCGAGGCCCTGCATCATGGCCCCCTGCGCGTCCCCGCCTGGGGCGCCAACACCGTGCGTACCGAGAGCGCCTTTCTCACCGGCCTCGGCGCCTCGCAGCTCGGCATCCATCGCTTCAACCCCTATCGCCAGCTGGCACGCCGCTCGGTCCCCAACCTGGTCGCCAACCTGCGCCGGCTCGGCTACCGCACCGTCTGTGTCCACCCCTACCCGGCCGGCTTCTACCTGCGCGACCGGGTCATGCCGCGACTGGGGTTCGAGCGTTTCCTGGACATCAAGGACTTCGCTCCCAGCGATCGCGATGGCCAATATATCGGCGACCTGGCCGTCGCCGAGACCGTGGGCAGGCTGCTCGAAGGCGAGGACGACCGGCCGCTGTTCGTCTTTGTGATCACCATGGAGAACCACGGCCCGCTGCATCTCGAACGCCCCGTGCCCGACGAGGCCTACACGCTGTTGACGCCGCAGGCGGCGCGCTCGGCCGAGCATGACGACCTGGCCATCTACCTGCGCCACCTGGTCAATGCCGACCGCATGATCGAACGACTGCGCCGGACCCTGGCCGCCCAGTCGCGCCCCAGCCTGCTGTGCTGGTATGGCGACCATGTGCCCATCATGCCGCAGGCCTACCGTCGCCACGGGATGCCCCCCGGCCACACCCGATACGCCATCTGGTCCCCCCAGGCCATCGGCTCGACACCGCCCCGCGAGCGGGCGGTCGCCGATCTGGGAGCGGTGCTGCAGGACACGCTGCTGGCCGGTCGCCACCTGTCGGGCGACGGGCCCGGGACCGCCAGGAACGAACAGCGCAAGCCCCAGGGAAGACCCAGCAACATCAGGAGCAAGACATGACTAGACGCGTTGCCATCATCGGCGCCGCCCACCGTTTTCCCGGCACGACGCCTGAAACGTTCTGGCAGGATCTTCAGGCCGGAAAGGATATGGTCACCCGCGTCGCCGATGACCGCTGGAGCCAGGAGGCGTACCGCCACCCCGACAAGCGCCACCCCGGCACCAGCATCAGCTTCGCCGCCGGCAGCCTGGGGGACATCAGCGGCTTCGATGCGGCCTTCTTCGGCATCTCGCCGCGCGAGGCCGCCACCATGGATCCCCAGCAGCGCCTGCTGCTGGAGCTGGCCTGGGAAGCCATGGAGAATGCCGGGGTGCCGCCCTCGCGGCTACGTGGCAGCCAGTGTGGCGTCTTCGTCGGCATCGCCAGTATCGACTACGCCTACCGGGTCGCCGACGACCTGAGCACCCTGGATGCCGCCTCGGCCACCGGCAACACCTCGAGCATCGCCGCGAACCGACTCTCCTACGTGTTCGACCTGCACGGGCCGAGCATGTCGCTGGACACCGCCTGCTCCTCCTCCCTGGTGGCCTTCCACCAGGCCTGCCAGGCGATCCGCAACGGCGAGACCGACATGGCCCTGGCGGGTGGCATCAGCCTGCACCTGCACCCCTATGGCTTCGTCGTCTTCACCAAGGCGAGCATGCTCTCGCCCACCGGACGCTGTCAGGTCTTCGACGAGGCCGGCGACGGCTATGTCCGCTCCGAGGGGGCCGGGCTCTTCCTGCTCAAGGACTACGACCAGGCGGTGGCCGACGGCGACCGCATCCTCGCCGTGGTGGCGGGCTCGGCGGTCAACACCGATGGCCACAAGTCGGGGCTCACCGTGCCCAACTCCAGCGCCCAGGTCGCGCTGATGCGCAAGGCCTACCGCCAGGCCGGCATCTCCCCCGACGAGATCGACTACCTGGAGGCCCATGGCACCGGCACGCCGGTCGGCGACCCCATCGAGACCCATGCCATCGGCGAGGCCCTGGCCAAGCAGCGCCGCGAGCCGCTGCCCATCGGCTCGGTGAAGAGCAACCTCGGCCATCTGGAGAGCGCCTCCGGGGTGGCCGGGCTGGCCAAGGCGCTCTACAGCCTGCGCCACCGCGAGGTGCCGGCCACCATCGGCGTGCGCAGGCTCAACCCGCGCATCAAGCTCGACGAGTGGAACCTGCGCGTGGCCACCCAGACCCTGCCCCTCAAGCCCGAGGGGCGCCTGGTGATCGGGGTCAACTCCTTCGGCTTCGGCGGCGCCAACGCCCATGTCATTCTCGAGAGCCCTCCCGAGGCGCCCGAGTGTCCGGCTCCCGACGCCCCGGGCCCGCTACCGCTGCGCCTGTCGGCCCGCGGCGAGCCGGCCCTCAAGGCCATGGCCGCCCGGCTCGCCGACTGGCTGACCGCGGGCGACGCCGACCTCTACGACATCGCCCATGCGCTCCACCGGCACCGCGACCACCATCGCGACGGCGCCCTGCTGTTTGCCGAGAGCAAGGAACAGGCGGCCCGGGTCCTCGCCGCCTTCGCCGATCCCGAGGCCGAGGAGCTCCCCGCCGGGCTGGCTCGCGGCCAGCGCCTGGAGGCGGCCCAGGGCCCGGCCTTCGTCTACGCCGGCAACGGCTGCCAGTGGGAGGCCATGGGCCGCGACCTGCTGACCAGCGCGCCGGCCTTCGCCGCCGCCGTGGACGAGGTCGATGCCCTCTTCCAGCGCCACGGCGACTTCTCGCTGCGCGCCGAGCTCGAGGGGCGCAACGGTGACGGGCGCCTGGCGCGTACCGAGATCGCCCAGCCGGCACTGTTCGCCGTCCAGGTCGGCCTCACCGCCCTGCTGCGCGAGCACGGCATCGACCCCCAGGCCGTGGTCGGCCACAGCGTCGGCGAAGTGGCCGCGGCCTGGGCCTGTGGCGCGCTGAGCCTGGCCGATGCCGTCAAGGTCATCTACTACCGCAGCCACTATCAGGGCCTGACCCGCGGCCAGGGCGAGATGACCGCCGTGGCCCTCGGCGCCGACGAGATCGCCGAATGGCTCGCCCGGCCCGAGCATGGGGGCATCCACCTGGCCGGCATCAACAGCTGCCGCGGCGTCACCCTGGCCGGCGACCCCGAGGCACTGGGCCGCCTCGAGCGAGCGCTCAGCGAACGGGGCACCTTCGCCGCGCGGCTGCCCCTGGACTACGCCTTCCATAGCCCGGCCATGGAGCCCATCGAAGCCGGCGTGATCGAGGCCCTGGCCGGCCTCCACCCCGGGGCCGAGCAGCGGCGCTACGTCTCCACCGTGACCGGCTCGGCGCTTGCCGGCGGCGAGCTGGGGGCCGAGTACTGGTGGCACAACATCCGCAAGCCGGTGCTGTTCGCCTCCGCCATCCAGGCGCTGATCGACGAGGGTATCAACACCTTCATCGAGATCGGCGCCCACCCGATCCTGCGTCGCTATCTCGCCGACGCCCTGGGCGAGCGAGAACGCGACGGGCTGGTGATCCCCACCCTGGAGCGTGCCAAGCCCGCCGAGGGCTGCATCACCCGGGCAATCGGCCAGGCCCTGCTCTCCGGCATCGCCGTGGACGAGCGACGCTGGTTCCCGGTGGAGGGACGCTTCGTCGAGCTGCCACGCTACCCCTGGCAGCGCGAGCGCCACTGGGTCAAGGGCACCAGCGACGGCCAGGGCCTGCTCGACCGCTACTACGAACATCCGCTGCTCGGCTACCGACTGGTGCAGCAGCCCCATGCCTGGGAGAGCCAGCTCGACACCGGCCGCCTCCCCTGGCTGGCCGATCATGTGGTCGGCGAAGGCGCGGTCTTCCCCGGCGCCGGCTTCGTCGAGCTGGCGCTGGCCGCCGCCCGTCATGGCAGGGAGCTCCCGCTGATCGATATCGAGGAGCTGGAGATTCGCGCTCCGCTGCTGCTCGACGGCGCCAACGGCCGCCGCGTGCGCGTGCATGCCGAGCCGGCCGACGGCCGCCTGACGATCCGGTCCCGCGAGCCGGTCTCCGGCGGGGACTGGCAGCTCAACGCCGTGGCCCGGCTCATGGCCCAGAGCCGCGGCTTCCTGCTGCGCCGCCCGGCCCCCGCCCGCCCCGCGCGGGCGCCCGATGTCACCCTGGCCGACCACCTGGGCATGGCCGAGCGGCTCGGGCTCCACTACGGCCCCGCCTTCCAGGCCATCGTCCATGCCTGGGTCGAGGACGAGAGCGTCATCGGCGAGATCGCGCTGCCCGCGGCGATCCGTGACGACCTCGATGCCCTGCATCTGCACCCCGGCATCCTCGACAGCGCCTTCCAGCTCTTCATCCCGCTGCTGGCACGCCAGGGGCCCCACGACGACGGCCTGGCCTTCGTGCCGGTACGCGTCGGCCGGCTGCAGTTCCGGCCCGGCGGCGGGGTGCCCGCACTGGCCCATGCCCGCATGCGCAAGCGCTCGCCCCACTCCTTCACCGCCGACTTCGAGCTCTACGACGAACAGGGCCAGGCCGTGGCGGTGCTCAGCGAGACCCGTTTCAAGGCGGTGCGGCTCAAGCGCCAGCACCACCAGCGCTTCAGCTACCTGGACGTACGCCTCACCCCGGCACCGCGGCGACCCGCGGCACTCGATCTCGGCCCGCTGCACGCCGCCCTGCCAGGGCTGCTGGACGACTTCGGCCGACTCACCGGGCGGCGCTTCGCCGGCGAGGTCGACCCGCTGCTCGACAGCCTGGCCGAAGCCTTCGCGACCCGGACCCTGCATCGACTGGCCGGTGGGCAGCGACTCAGCCACGCCCGCTACCGGGAACTGACCCGTAGCCGGTTCGATGTCCAGCCGCTGCTCGACCGGCTGCTGCACCTGCTCGACAACGCCGGACGCCTCACCGCCGACGAACGGGGCTGGACCCTGCATGACGACGAGGACGGGGTAGAGGCCACCACCATCTGGCAGCTGCTGATGAGCGACTACCCCGACTACTTCGCGCCGATCCAGCGCCTCGGACGCTTCGGCCTGCACCTGCCGGCGCTGCTCGCCGGCGATGCCAATGCCGAGACCCTGGGGCTCGACGTCGACGGCCTGGCACTGCTCAACCGGCAACTGCTCGGCAACGCCGGCTGGCAGGCCCTGGCCGGCGGGCTGCGCGACGCCCTCGGTCAGGTGCTCGACGAGCTGCCCGCCGGCCAACGCCTGGGCCTGATCGAGGCCGGTCCCAGTGCGCCGGCACTCGGCGAGCGGCTCTGTGACCTGATCGACCCCGACCGCTGCGACTACCGCATCCTGGCGGTGGACGATGCCTCCTGGCACCAGGCCGAGCAGCTCCGGGAGCGTCACCCGCTGATCGACATCGAACGCCTCGATGCCCTGGACGAGCAGGCCACACCGGCCCAACTCGCCCTGGTCAGCCTCGAACTCGGCCATCGCCAGCGCAGCCGCCGCCTGCTCGATACCCTGTCCGCCCGCCTGGCCCCGGGTGCTCAGCTCCTGCTGCTGGGCCTGCATCCCAGCGCCTGGCTCGATACCCTGCTGGCCACGCCCGGCCTGCACGACGGCGGTACCACCCTGCACGCCACCGAGCTGGCCGACGTCATGGCCCAGCTCGAGGCCCTGGGCGCCACCGACCTCCAGCCCATCCCGCTCGAGGAGGAAGGTCGCGGTGCCTATCTGCTGCATGCCCGTCTGCCCGGCCAGTCCGCGACGCCGCTCGAGACCCCACCGCTCGCCTACCAACTGATCGCCGACGGCACCAGCCATGGCCTGGCCGAGCGCCTCGCCGCCGCCCTCGAGGCACGCGGCCTGCCCGCCAGGGTGAGCGAGGCCTTCGATGCCGCGAGCCCACCGGCCACCGCCCTGGTCGACCTGCGCCAGGGTGGCGAGCGCTGTGCGCACGCCGCCCGGTGGACACAGGAACTGGAGCGGCTCGGCGACCAGACCCGCCTGTGGCTGGTCACCCGCGGCGTGGCGGGGATCTGGGGGAATGCGCACGAAGTGCCCGCCGATGCCGCCCTGTGGGGCTTCGGCCGCTCGCTGGCCAACGAGTCCTCCGCCCAGGCGGTTCGCCTGCTCGACCTGCCCATCGGCGACGCCGTCCTGGACGATGCCGTGCTGGACGCCCTGGTCGACGAGCTCACCGCCCCGGACGCCGAGACCGAGATCGTCCTCGACGCCCAGGGCCAGCGCCATGCCACCCGGCTGCGCACCCTGCCGGCGCCCGGGGCCCACGCCCCCCACGCCACGCCACGGCGTGCCATGACCTTGGGGTTCGCGTTACCCGGCCAGCTGCGCCACCTGACCTGGACCCCGAGCCCGCTGCCCGAACCGGCGGCCGGCGAGGTGGAAGTTCAGGTGCGAGCCACCGGTCTCAACTTCCGCGACGTCATGTACACCCTCGGCCTGCTCTCCGACGAGGCCATCGAGAACGGCTTCGCCGGTCCCAGCCTGGGGCTGGAGTTCTCCGGCATCGTCACGGCCGTGGGCCCCGGTGCCGAGGGCCTGGCGGTGGGCGATGCCGTGGTGGGCTTCGGCCCCGCCAGCTTCAGCGACCGGCTGATCGCCCACCGGGACGCCATCGCCCCGATTCCCCAGGGCGTGAGCTTCGCCGCGGCCGCCACCATTCCCACCACCTTCTTCACCGTCTATTACGCCCTGAAGCACCTGGCGCGGCTCGCCCCGGGCGAGAGGGTGCTGATCCACGGCGCCGCCGGCGGGGTCGGCATCGCCGCCATCCAGGTCGCCCGGTGGCTGGGCGCCGAGATCCACGCCACCGTGGGTTCCGACGAGAAGCGCGATTTCCTGAGGCTGATGGGGATCGAGCGCCTCTACGACTCGCGCTCGCTCACCTTCGCCGAGGAGATCCTCGAGGAGACCGGCGGGCGCGGTGTCGACGTGGTACTCAACTCGCTCGCCGGCGAGGCGATCAACCAGAACCTGCGCGCGCTGCGCCCCTTCGGCCGCTTCCTCGAGCTCGGCAAGCGCGACTTCTACGAGAACACCCACATCGGCCTGCGGCCCTTCCGCAACAATCTCAGCTACTTCGGCATCGACTCCGACCAACTGATGAAGGAGCAGCCCGGGCTGACCCGCGAGCTGTTCGGCGAGATGATGGCGCTGTTCCACGACGGCACCCTGCGCCCGTTGCCCTACACCGCCTTCAGCACCCAGCAGGTGGTCGCGGCCTTCCGCTACATGCAGCAGGCGCGCCAGATCGGCAAGGTGGTGGTCACCCACGAACAGCCGATCGCCCCGGCCCGCCAGCCTGCCCCGCTGTCGAGCGACACCCTGAGCCTGCCCGCCCGGGCCAGCTACCTGGTCACCGGCGGCCTGGGTGGCTTCGGCCTGAAGACCGCCCAGTGGCTGGCCAGCCGTGGTGCTCGCCACCTGATCCTGGTGAGCCGCCGTGGCGCGGCCTCGGAAGAGGCCCAGGCCGGCGTGGCCGCCCTCCGCGCCCAGGGCGTCGAGGTCGAGGCCGTCGCCTGTGATATCACCGACGGGGCGGCACTCGAGCGTCTGCTCGACGAGTGCCGCGAGCGACTGCCGCCGCTGCGCGGCGTGGTGCACGCCGCCACCGTCATCGACGACGGCCTGATCCGCAACCTGGACGCCGAACGCATCCACCGCGTGCTGGCGCCGAAGGTCGAGGGTGCCCGCCACCTGGACGCCCTGACCCGCGACGACGCCCTGGACTTCTTCGTGCTCTACTCCTCGGCCACCACCCTGTTCGGCAACCCCGGCCAGGCCAGTTACGTGGCCGCCAACCACTGGCTCGAGGCCCTCGCCGCCAGCCGCCGTGCCCGGGGCCTGCCGGCCACCTGCCTGCGCTGGGGCGCCATCGATGATGTGGGCTTCCTGGCCCGCAACACCCGCACCCGCGATGCCCTGCAGGAGCGCCTGGGCGGCTCGGCGCTGCACTCCGACGACGCCCTGCGCGTGCTGGAGCAGTTGCTGATGCATCACGACGACCAATCGGGCGGCCCCAGCCTCGGCGTGCTGGAACTCGACTGGGGCGCCCTGTCCCGCTTCCTGCCCACCGCGGCAGCCCCCCGTTTCCAGGAGCTCGCCCGCCAGGCCGAGGACGACGACCGGGCCGAGGAGGGCAACGACGATCTCGCCGCCCTGCTCGCCGAGCTGCCCGCGGAGGAGCTGCATGGTGCCGTGACCGACCTGCTGCGCGCCGAACTGGCCGGCATCCTGCTGATCGAGGAGGACAAGATCGACGTGCACCGTTCGGTCTACGACATGGGCTTCGATTCCCTGATGGGCGTGGAACTGATGACCGCCATCGAGTCACGCCTGGGCGTCCAGGTGCCGGTGATGGTGCTCAGCGAAGCCTCGACCCTCGACAAGCTGGCCGGGGTGCTGATCGGCAAGCTCCAGCGACAGGATGGCGCCGACGCCGACGACGGCGAGCTGACCTCCCTGGCCGCCCGCCACGGTGTCGAAGCGGCGGCGGCCACGACCGAACCCAGCGAGGAGGCCCACCAGTGAGCATCTCCCACGACGACCTCAAGCAGCGCCTGCTGGCCCAGACCCGCAAGCGTCAGCGGCCCGCGCCGCCCGCCGCACAGGCAGCGCAGGGGGAGCGGGACAGCGCCCCTCCCGCCCGGGTAGCCGAGCGTTTCACCCGCTTCGACGCCCATCCCGGCTACCAGCAGATCGCCATGATGCGCGAAGGGGCCCGCAGGCTCGGCCTGTCGGACCCCTTCTTCAAGGTGCATGAAGGCAACGCCGGTGCCACCTCGGTCATCGGCGGCCGCGAGTGCCTCAACTTCGCCAGCTACAACTACCTGGGCTTCTCCGGTGATGCCCGGGTCAACCGCGCCGCCTGCGACGCCGTGGCCCACTACGGCACCTCGGTCTCCGCCAGCCGCGTGGTCGCGGGCGAACGCCCCATCCACCGCCAGCTGGAGCGAGCCCTGGCCGACGCCTACCGGGCGGAGGATGCCCTGGCCTTCGTCAGCGGACACGCCACCAACGTCTCCACCCTCGGCTACCTGCTGGGGCCCAAGGACCTCGTCCTGCACGACGAATACATCCACAACAGCGCCCTGGTGGGCGCCCAGCTCTCCGGCGCCCGGCGCATCGCCTTTCCCCATAACGACAGCGAGGCCCTGGATGCCCTGCTGACTCGCCACCGCCACCGGTTCGAGCGCGTACTGATCGTCATCGAAGGGCTCTACAGCATGGATGGCGACGTCCCGGAGCTGCCCCGTTTTATCGAGATCAAGCGCCGCCATCAGGCCTGGCTGATGGTCGACGAGGCCCACTCCTTCGGCGTGCTCGGCGAGCATGGCCTGGGGCTGCGCGAGCATTTCCAGGTGGATAGCGAGGCGGTGGACATCTGGATGGGCACCCTCAGCAAGAGCCTGGCCGCCTGCGGTGGCTACATCGCCGGCTGTCAGGCGCTGGTGGAGACCCTGCGCTACCTGGCCCCCGGCTTCCTCTACAGCGTCGGCCTGCCCGCCCAGGTGGCGGCCCCCGCCCTCGAGGCACTCACGCTGATGCAGCGGGAACCCGACCGGGTGGCGCGGCTGCACGAGATCTCGCGCTATTTCCTCGAGCGCGCCCGCGCCCTGGGCCTCGACACCGGCCACAGCATCGGCACGGCCGTGGTGCCCATCATCGTCGGCAACTCAGCGCTCGCCGCCCGTCTCTCCCATGCCCTGCTCGAGGATGGCATCAACGTGCAGCCAATCCTTCATCCGGCCGTGCCCGAGAAGAGCGCCCGGCTGCGCTTCTTCCTCGGCTGCGACCACACACGGCAGCAGGTCGACACCACGCTCCATACGCTCATGGGTGCGTTGCAAGAATCATCGACGCCTTGAGCAAGAATCATCGACGCCTTGAGCAAGAATCATCGACGCCTTGAGCAAGAATCATCGACGCCTTGATATGGCCGCCGATGCGCCGTTCACAGCACGCACGCTTCGGGCTCCCGACGGGGGCCCGAAGCGCAGGCTCAACGTGCCCGCCAGAAGTCCACGGCGCATCGGACGTCCCCGACCCACCGGGCGGTGTCGGCCGCCGCCCTGGCCATCCGCGCGGCCTCCCGGGGATGATCGAGCAGCCAGGCCAGGCAACGGTACCAGTCCTCCGGCGAGTCATCGGCCAACAGGCCGTTGACGCCGTCCTCGACGATTCCGGTATAGGGAAGTCGGCGCGAATAGATGCCCACTCCGCCCATGGCGGCGATGTCCAGGAACTTGATGAACGACTTCCCGCGGTTGAAAGGCGTATCCAGCAGCGGCGCCAGGCCGATGTGAAGCCGGCGCCGCCGCTGATAGTCGCGGAAGCGCGACCATGGCAATGGCGCTGGGGTGTCACAGCGCCGCAAGGCGCCGAGCTCGGCCGGTGCGTGCGCTCCCAGCATCACCTCGAAGGCGACGTCGCGGCGTTCACGGTGCAGCCGCACCAGCGCCGGGGCAATATGGCGTAGATCGGCCAGGTGCGCCCGCGTCCCGTGGAAGCCCACCCACCAGGGCGACTCGGCACCGGGCGCCCGGGAGAAATGCCGGAGGGCAGACAAGGGCGCCAACAGCGGCGGCGTGAGCACCGACACCTGCGGATGACGCCCGGCAAAGCGGCCCGCCAGGGCCTCGCTGCAGGCCACCACCTCATCGGCGACCGCCAGCAGGCGCGGCTGCAGGCTGGCGATGCGGGCCATCCGCGCCCGATAGGCCGCCGGCAGGCTGGTATCCGACGCCGCGGCCGAGAGATCGTCGTCGATCAGGTAGTGGACACTCGCCAGCCGCGTGCGGTGGCGTTCCAGCCAGTGCAGCCAATCGGGGGCCAGGGCGCGACACAGGATCACCCTGGCCCCCGCCAGTCGCCGCCGTTCCCGAGCGCTTCCCGGCCACAGCGGCAGGCGCCGCCGTCGGGCCACCGACCGCTCGACACAGGCTCCCTCGGCCTGCAGCGCCGGCGCCGCCGACGCGAGGAAGTAGATGTCCTCGGTGGGTCGGGCCCCGTCGCTCAGTACCACCCAGCGCGCATGCATCGGCTTGCCGTGCTCCTTTCCTTCATTGCAATTCCTGCCAGGCTTCGGCCGCCGGCCGGTTCGCTCGGCGCCGCCGAGCGAACCAGCCGGGCGCCTACCGCAGCGAGAAGTCTTCGTGGATGAGCGTCAGGTTCGGGTTGTAGGCGGGATCCGTATCCAGCAACTTGCCCCAGGTACGGCGCATGTAGTCGGCCTCCCGCAGCGCCCTGGCCCGCTTCTTCGGCGTATCGTCCGCCCCGCGGGACACCGATTCGTGGTGGTAGAGCTCGGCATGGGGGGTCCAGAGGTTACGGTACCCGGCTTCGCGGACCTTCAGACAGAGATCCACGTCGTTGTAGGCCACGGCCAGATCGGACTCGTTGAGCCCGCCCACCGCGTCGAAGACCTCCTTGCGCAGCAGCAGGCAGGCGGCCGTCACCGCCGAGAGGTTCTGCACCAGCTTCAGGCGCCCCCCATAGCCTTCCTCATGCCGCTGGAAGAAGCGATGCGCATGCCCGGCCACGCCGCCCAGGCCGAGGATCACCCCGGCATGTTGGATGGTGCCATTGGGGTAGTAGAGCTTGGCGCCCACGCAGCCGATCTCCGGCCGGCACGCCTGGCTGACCAGCTCCTCCAGCCAGGCCCCGTCGATGGGCTCCACGTCGTTGTTGATCAAGCCGATGACGCTGCCCCGGGCTTGGGCCGCGCCGAAGTTGTTGATCGCCGAATAGTTGAAGGGATGGTCCCAGCGCAGCACCCGTACCCGCGGGTCGCGGCGCGTCACCGACTCCATGTAGGCGAGGGTCTCGGGGCAACGGCTCTGGTTGTCGAGGATCAGCAACTCGAAGTGCCGATACGCCGTGCGCGCGAGGATCGCATCGACGCAGGGGCGGAGGATCTCCACCCCGTCGCGGGTCGGCACCAACAGGCTCACCAGGGGCGCCGGGGCGGGCAACGGCCAGCGCACCCGCACGCTCCCCGGCAACAGTCCCGGGCCCACTTCGGCCGTCAACCCCCGTTCCTGCAGGTGGTGCCCCACCAGCGTCGGCCAGTGTTCGGCAGGCACCCCGGGCAGGGCGTCCACCGCGTGGTAGAGGATCCTGCCGACATGGGTGCAGCAGACGGCCGCCTGCTCGCCCCGCCTGGCCAGGAACCCCAGGGCGAGCTCATGCACCCAGGCCTCGGGCGCACACCCCCCGGGAGGCTCGCGTCCCGCCGCCAACGCCTGCCAGGCATCGCCCCGGAAGAAGACCGCCCGTCCCAGGTAGGCGTGGGAGAGCAGCAGATCGGGATTCCAGGCCGGCTTGAAGCGGGGCGCCTGGCGCCTCCCCTCGGCATCGACACGGTCCTCGTCGCCATACACCAGTTGGGCCCGCGGATTCGCCTCGAGCGCCGCGGCCAGGGAATGGAGCGCCTGGTCGGCCAGGCGATCCCCCGGCGACATGCACAGCACCCACTCATCCGGCGCCGGCCTCGCCTGCGTTGCCACGCTCAGCCCGGGCTCCCGGGCCAGCTCGTCGACCAGCGCGGCCTGCCGGGCGGGATCCGCGACCACGGCCACCGCTCGCCAGGACGTCACCGCCTGGCCGCGCAGGCTCGCCAGGGTCGCCTGCCAGGCCGCCGGTGGGCTCGTCGCCTCCATCGGCAGCACCACCAGCACCGAGGGGGGCGACAGGGTTGCCAGACCGTCGCGAACCGCCCGGGCATCGGGGCGGCGCTCCAGGGTCTCGACCCAGTGCCGGTAGTTGCGACGCGAACAGAGGCTGACGAAGGTGGTCTCGTACTCGCGCAGCGCCACCTGCCGCCAGCTCAACGCTTGCCGGCGCGCCGCCTCCCGCAGCCGTTGCACGACCTCGCGCGGGGTCCGGTCACGATAGGCGGCATGGGCATTGATCAGCCGCCGTACGAGCCGGTCGCGGGCGAAGGCGGGGGTCACCCACACCAGCCGGAAGCGCTGCAGCCGGAAACGCCCCTCGGCATTCATCGGCCGAAAGCGGATCCGCCTGACCCCGAGCGGCACGTACACCAGCCGCTTGGTGACCTTGCCCACCCGCAGCGGCATATCGATGCGGACGCTGCGCTTGCCGGCCTCGAGGAGCAACCCCGCTGCCACCGTGGTCACCGAGCGCTCGGCCGTCAGTTCGATCATGTACCAGCCGGGCAGCGGCAACCCGCGGGTGGTCTGGAATTCGGCCTCCTCCGAGCGGACCTCCCAGGCCTCCTCCTCGGCCAGCCAGTGCACCCCATGGCCGGGGCTGAGCGGCAGTTTGAGGTCGATGCCCAGCGACACCGTGATGGCGGACTCGTGCGTCATGGTTCGAACCACCCTGCCGGCAAGGCGCTGTCCCAGGTCACGAGCCCCAGGCGCGCCAGTTCCGGCGGCGCCACCGTGGCCCGTCGATTCGGCGGTACCGGCGCCTCGCTCCCGCGTAGCTCCTCCGCCTTGCGGGAAATGGCATCGGCCAGGCAGAACGTCAGGCTCGGGGCCCGGGTCATGAAGCGGGCGTTGGTCTGGGCGAGCAGGACATCGGGCGCCAGCGACCGGGCCAGCGAGGCGTCGATGCTGCCGGCCGAATGCACGAAGGTCAGGCGCCCGAACAGCCGCACCAGATACTGGAACATCGAGAGGCTCGACGAGGCGCCGAACAGCAGGCAGTGTTGCTGCCCATATAGCGCCTCGGGATTCTGCCAGACGATCATTCGTCCCATGTTGGGCAAGCCATTGTCATAGCACTTGTAGGGTTCATGGGAGAAGGAGACCTGGCGCTCCGCCGGTGCCATTCTTGGCGATGGCAACTTGCCGCCCAGGTCGCCCTTGACGTGGAAGGGGGCATACTCGTCGGCGGCGAACAGCCGCTCGGCCGGCCGGCGATCGTGCCCCAGGGTCTCCAGCAGCGCCAGGGTCGCGGCCAGCGCACCACGATGCGTCCAGTGCGTATCCGTCACGTAATAGGCCGCATCGCCCAGGGCACGCAGCGGCGCCAGTGGGTGGACCAGCAGGGCGGCCGGCAAGGTCGCCGCCACCTGGTCCACCGGCCCCTCCCCGACCGCCGGCAACGGGTGGTACTGGCCCATCACCTGCTCCTTGCTGGGTGCCGCCAGCAGGGCGCAGGCCGCCCCGAGCGACCCCGCGAGGCCCCGTAGCCCCTCCCCGTAGGCCGCCCAGCGCTGCCGCCCCAACGCATTCAAGCGCAGGTGGCCACAGTGCTGATGCACGCTGGCATTGGTATCGCGATCCAGGAACAGCCACCCGTCACGGCCGACCAGCACGCCGCCCTCCCCGACCGTCACCGCCTCGGCATCGATGCTCAGGCGCTCGAGCTCCAGCACCCGGTCATCGAGTAGCAGGTGAAGCACCAGGTCGCCGGCCGGACGCGGCACCTCGACACGGAAGTGCGCGGCGCAGCGGCCATCCTGCCGGCGGTCCAGGGCCAGGGGATAGACCAGGTCGCTCTCCTCCTCCCAGCTCACCCGCAGCGACGCCCGCCCGGCGTCGACCCCCTCGGCCAGGCACATCCGGCCCTGGAGCAACAGGCCGCGCGGCGTCCGCACCGTGCGCCTGGCGGTCGGCGTCTCCAGGGTCCATTCGGCGACGGGCTCGGGCAGTGCCGAGGCGACACCCGCGCGTTCCCCCGCGAGGAGCCACCGTGCGAGCCGGCGCAGCGCCCCGCGCCGATGCCCAGGGAGCTCACGCTGGGCCTCCTGGCGCTCCACCGGCAGCGCCAGCAACTGGCGATGCACCTCGGGCGCCAGCCGCTCGGCCAGGCGACAGGTCTTGTCGTTGCGGTCGAAGCGCTCGAAGTAGTCGCGTCCCTTGTGGTAGCCCGGCGTCGCCGCACTCCCGCGCACCGACTTGCCGAGCAGGAACTCCTCCACCGACTTGATGAGGTAGTGGTTGACCCGAGCACCGCCCCACACCACCTTGCGACTGAGGCCCGGGCGCTCCTCCAGCGGCTCGAGCCGCTGTCCCCTGGCGTTCACGTAGTGGCCATGGTCCAGCGTGACATGATGTGGATTGAGAAATGCCGTCACACGCTCGGGCCGTACGATGCTCTTGTAGTGGCGATTGGTGCGGAAGCTGCGCGGCGCCCGCTGCACGAAGCGCTCGATGACCAGCCCCTCCTCACGGAAGCGCGCTCCCGACGAGCCGAAGCAGGCCCAGTTGAGGGCCAGTGCCCCTACCGACGCGTCGGCGAAGAGCCGCGCCAGCCACGGCAACAGGGAGGGTGGCCCTGTATCGCCTTCCAGCGGCAGCAGGTATTCATCGGCATCGATGAAGGCCAGCAGGTCCAGCGCGTCGGGACAGCGGGCCAGCAACGCCCGATAGGCGCCCAGCTGCGGCTTCTCGTCGCCCACCGTTGGCACCTCGAGCAGGGTCACCAGCCCCAGGGTCTCGAGCAGTGCGAGATACTCGCGCGTCCCGTCGTTGCTCCCGTTGTCGGCAATCAGGAAGTGCGATACCCCCACCGCCAGGTGGAAGGCGATCCACTCCCGCAGGTCGGGCAGTTCGTTCTTGACGATGGCCGCCACGCCCAGCTTCGGTAATCCGTTGTTCACGTCGATAATCGCTTCGTTCTCGTCACTGGAAACAGCGTCTCGATGGCCTGGCCGAGCGCATCGAGGTATGCCGCCTGTCCGTAGTGTGTCAGGGCCCGTTCGCGGCCGGCCGCGCCCATGGCGGCCAACCGGTCGGGATGGCCGGCCAGCTCGGCGATGCTCGCCGCGGCCGCCTCGGGGTCGCCGAAGGGGACCAGAACCCCCGTGCGCCCCTCGCCCACCAGCTCCGGCAGCGCCCCCCAGGCATAGGCCACCACCGGCCGCGCCGCCGCCATGGCCTCGAGCACGGTGCGCCCGAAGGATTCCTGGAAACGCGACAGGTTCACCACTACGTCCAGCTCGGCGAGCGCCTCGCGCGGATCCTCGACATAGCCTCGATGAACCAGCCGGCGGGACCGATCCGCGGCCAGCAGCGTCTCCAGCTCCGGGGTGGAAGCCCCGTACAACCGGCACTCGACCTCGAGGCCCCGCGTCGACAGCGCCGCGGCCATGGCCGCGAAGTCCGCAAGCCCCTTCTTGGCCACCAGGCTGCCGAGCATGCCGACGCGCAGGGGGCGGCCATCCGTCGGCCCGGGCGGTGCCAGCGCGGTCCACGCCTCCATATCCAGGGTATTGGCGACCACCTTCACCGCCGTCCCCTGGCCCTCGAACGCCCTGGCCGTGCAGCGGGAGTTGGCCACGATCAGGTCGGACATCGCCATCACCCGCGCCACCACCGACGCCGGTTCGGCCCCCAGGGTCCGGCAGAGCGCCGGATCGTGGGCAGGCAGCTCGCGCACATGGGTGATCACCGGAAGGCCCAGGGCCCGGGCGGCCAGTGCCGGCGTCTCCAGGGTCAGGGTATTGAGATAGACCCCCTCGGCCCGGCACTCGGCGAGCAGCCGCCGGAAGGCCTCGACGCTGTCGGGACAGGCCGGCCGATGCGCCTGCCACCAGGCGTAGGGCAGCACCTTGACGGCACGGCAATGGGCCAGCAGTTCGGCCAGGTAGTGCGGTTGGCTGGCATTGGGCACGGCCACCACCACCTCGGCCCCCAGCGCCTCCAGGCCTCGCACCACGTCCAGCAGGCTGCGCTCGGCACCGAACAGCCGCGGGCCCAGGTCATGGGCACACACGACCAGCCGCGGGCTTCCCTCGCCACCGTTTCTGCCCCGACCGGCGACCAGGGGCAGCGGGTCGAGGCCACGCCGGCGTCCCCATGCCCAGTAGTGAAGCAGCGCCTCGCCGCCCTGCCAGCGTCCGCGCCCATGACGCCAGCCATAGCCGCTGAGGCTGAGATGCGGCGAGGGCTCACGGCCCTCCCCCAGGCCGAAGTCGACGAAGTGCCGCAGCGGATCCATCCCCGACTCGGCCACATCGGGGTAGCGCGCCAGGTACCAGGCGCGGTCCAGCAGACGCCGTGCGGCCAGCAGCAGCCAGGGGTAGCGCCAGCCATGCCGACGCCACCCTTGTCGCCACGGCTCAATCACCCCCAACACAGGGCCTCTCGACTTCCCTGCCCCCCTGGGCCAGGTAGGCCCTCAAGGGCTCGGCCAGCCGTTCCGGCAAGGGCTCCCGGTTCAGCCAGCGTATCCCCTCCTCGACCCGCAGCCACGGCACGCTGTCGGGCCAGCTCTCCGGCGTCCCCGGCGCCTGCACCAGCAACTCTCCGGCGGCCAGGGTGATCCCGGCATGGGCAACGGCCAACTCCTCCTCGTGGCAGAGCTCCCAGACTTCATCGGCCACCCGCCGTGAGGCGAAGTCATCCGGTCGTGACCAGGGGCAGAGCACCACGGCCAGCCCCGCTTGACGCAGCCGCAACACGCACTCGAGCACCGCTCTCAGCTCGGGATTACGCGCCGAGAGGTCGGCCAGCACCGCGAAGTCGAACGCTCTGGGGGCCAGAGGCAGGCTCCCCAGCGGCGCCGGAAAGGCCCGGCGATGGTGTTGGGCATCCAGAACCGGCACCACCTGGCGTCCATGCCACCAACGCGCCGCCTGATGGTAGAGGTGGCGCAAGCCATTGTTGACCGTGCGCACGTGCGTGGCCGAATGCTGGGTCAGGGAGTCGGGCTGGACCAGCGAGAATGCCAGCGGCACCTGGGGACAGACCCTCAACAACGCCTGCTCGCCGTAGCGACGCGTCAACCGCTCGACGAACTCGTTGTCGGCCGCGACACGCACCGGATCCCACAGGCCAAGCTCATCCAGCACCTCGCGGGGCACCATCAGCGACGAGGGATTGACCTCCAACCAGTCACCGCACAGGTGCCAGGGGCCGACGAACCGCAGTTGCGGGTCGGCCCGGACCCAGAACGAGAGCGCCCCCCTGGCGTCGTGGTGCGTCAGCAGCGCGATGACCTGTTGCTCGATCTTCTGAGGATGCGACCAGTCGTCGCTGTCGTGCACCGTGACATAGGCGCCACGCGCGGCACGCATGCCGGTATTGCGCGCCGCATAGGCGCCGAGGTTGCGTTCGTGTCGCAGCAGCTTCAGTCGCGGCTCGCACTCGGCGCGCCGTTCGACCAGCTCGGCCGTGCCATCGCTGCTGGCGTCATCGACCACCAGGATCTCGAGGTGGGGCCAGCTCTGCGCCAGCAGGCTATCCAGCGCCACCTCCAGGGTCTCCTCGGCCTCGAAGGCGGGCACCACTACCGAGACCAGCGGCATCTGACGGCGTGGCGTGGCGGTGACCCGTCGCGTTTCCAGTCCGGACAGGCCGACACTCGCTCCTCGCCGGAGGCGCAAGGGTGCCAGCTTGTGACGCTCATACAGTCGATTCAGCGCGGTCAGCCGCTGTTCGGCAGGCCGTGCGGCGAGACTCGCCTCGACCAGGGCACGGACCGAGGGATCGTCGCCTAACTGGCCGGCCGCCAGCTCGGCCAATGCCTCGGCATCCTGCCGCAGCCTCAGCCGGCACTTCACCCGAGCCTGGGCCAAGTAGGGGGCAAAGGGGCTGGCCGCCAGGGGCCGTTCATGTGCCAGGTGCGCCAGTGCCTCACGATAACGGCCATGGCCGTAGTGCCAGCCTGCGAGATACCAGTGCGCCGCCCCATCGCCCCCCCGGGCCAGGGCCTGCAGCCGCGGCAAGGCGGCCTGGGCGTGCCCATGCCAGAGCTGCTGGTGATACCAGATCGCCGAGGCTCGCAGGAAGGGCAGATCGCTCAGTGCCCCATGGGGCGACGGGCGACGCCCTTCGTGGACGCCATGGCGCAGGAAGTGCACCAACGGGTTGGCATTGGCCTGACGCACGTCGGCATAGCGCTGCAGATACCACTGGGGAACGAAGCGGGGATCCGGCGCATAGCCCTGCCGCCAGCCATGGCGCAGGAAGTGCAGCGCCGGCCGCCAGGCCAACGGACGTCGCCAGGCCGGCAGTTGTGCCCGATAGTAGTCAGGCTGGAACATGCCATGACGACGAATCAGCGCAAGCTGGCCACGCTCTGCCCGGCTGGGCCACAGGGGCAGGAAGTGGCCCAACCGCCCTAGCCAGCGCAGCACCCCACCCCTCGTCACGAGAGTCATCGGAGGCGAGGCCCTTCACGCCAGGCCTGGCGCGCCGTCATCATGGCGCGAGTATGCCGCCAGATGGCCCGGGCCACGTTGCGCGGCTGTCCGACCGCAGGGAAGTGATGGCCACCGATACCGGGGTTGGTATTGATCTCCAGCACACAGGCCGCCGGGCGTTCATCGGGCACCTCGCTGTCGAGCATGATGTCCACGCCCGCCAGCTCCAGACCGGGAATGGCCGCCACCGCCGCCACGGTGAGCGCCTTGACGGATTCGGGCAGCGCGTCGGTGACATCCAGCGTCTCCCCACCCGCAGAGAAATTGGCTTCCTGGCGGAGATAGACCTTCCGGCCTTCCGGCAGCACGCTTTCGACGCCGAGCTGCTGCCGCTCGAGGTTGGTACGGATATGCTTGCGCACCTTGATCAAGCGTGTGGAGAGATGGGGATTCCTGGCGCGCAGGGCATTCTTGGCCTCGATGAGCTCGGCGATGGTGGAATGCCCATCGCCCACCACATGGGCCGCATCCTTGCCCAGGGCACCCACCACTTCTCCACCGACCACCAGCACGCGGTACTCGACCCCCGACATCTGGCGTTCGACCAGCACACCGCCACCCGCCTTGTTGGCTCGGCGGAACGCCCGCTTGAGCTCGGTGGGTGTCTGTACGCCCACCGAGATGCCGTACCCCTTGGTACCGGTCTTCGGCTTGATGACCAGCGGCGCATTCAAGCGCTGCTGCATGGCCGAGACCTTGGCCAGGCTCTTGGCCACGCCACCCGGGGCGACGGGAATACCCGAGCGCTGCAGCAGGACACGCGTCAGATCCTTGCGGCCCGCAAAGGTTGCCGCCACCGTGGTATCCAGCGAGCGGCTATCGTGGAACAGAATATCGACGTCTTCCACACGCGCAACGAACATATAGCGCGATAGCCACTCGATGCTGGCGCCATCGCGCTCGGCTTCCCTGGCGATCAGCAAGGGGCCGAGCGCCCGGGTCCTCATCGCCTCGAAAATCGTATCGTGAGACTCCACTGTCTTGCTGATCAGGGTCTCTCGAACATTCGTCCATAGATTCATTGGCCACTTACCTGCGGCAAGGGATTAGAGATGTTGCGCCATCTCGAACATGGCGCCCAGATAGAGATCGGCCTGCTCGCCGAAGGCATGGTAGGTTCCCGGCTCCGGCGTCAGCTCCCCCAGCACCAGCCCCTGACGAGCCTCGTAGAGGTCGATGCGACAGAACGGCGTCGGCAAGGCCGCCGACACCCGCTCGGCCAGCGCCAGCATGGCGTCCGGGGCACGAGGGGGAAGCAGCGCGGGATCGAGAGCCTCTGCGTACTTGCCCGTCTGCACCGGCTGCCAGTCACGGTCGTACCAACGGTAGTGGGTGCCCTGGGTAGCCCTGGACACCTGCAGGATCAGGCCGACGCGGCCCCGAAAGGCGTAGAACTTGAAGTCGTCCACCGGGCGCAGCAGCCCGGAAGGCGGAAGCAGCAGCTCTTCGAGCTGCCAGTGGTTGGGAAACTGGTGCTCACGCATGTCGCGGTAGAGATCATCGAGAATCTCGACCAGGCTGAGCTCGCACCGCTGCTGCAGGCAAGTGAAGGTCACCTCGCCCACGCGACGCAGCGACATCACGCCACGCGAGCTGTGTGCCTGCCTGGGCTTGATCACACACTCCTCGATGCCCTCGAGGGCCTCGCGCAGATTCTGTAGCGGGAAATCATCCCGCAGGATACGCGCCGTAGCGACGCCCAACTCACTCATTCGCCGCCCGACCCATCCACGATCATTGGCGAGCCGATTGAAGGGCCGGACACCCGGTAACGACGCCTCTCGCTGATAGCGACGCACCAGGGCATCCATGCCAACGCGGAAGGATGGCGGCTGCGGCGCTGTCCCCTTGCGTGCGGGATGTGCGGCACGTATCCAGGAGAGACCATCCGGCTCGGCCAGGAAACAGGTGAAGCTCGGAAAGGCCGCCAAGGCAACGGGCACGTCATGACTGGCTGCGGCCCTGGCGGTCGCAGCTCGGGGCAGAAGTTGTTTCACACGGGACTCATCGAAAAACGAACATAAGCACCAGCATCACTGCCGCCAGGCCAATCACCACAGGCATGGGCAGCTTTCTGATGATGGGCCTTATGAGCTGGCGAAAAAGTAGTCTCAACAAGCGATCAAGAGCCATTCACAAACCTCTTGGTATCTCATTGACATTCAAAGCAGTTCTTCACTACATGGCGCCACTTCGTTTCCTTTTCCTTGGCAAACCCCAGCTGGGACACTGCTTTACTTTGAAAATTCCTGACTCTCTTCCTTGCTCCAGCCGCTACCACTTCAACCCTCCCCTCGGCACCCTTCCTCACGAACCCGAAGACCCCATGGCGATCAGCCAATCTGGCAAGCCGGTCGGAGGCGGCATCGGGTGAAACATCCGAGAATGAGAAAATAAATTTTCTTCGAGACATGTTGCTTAACCGGGGAAAGGGACTCAAGGATACTTCATCTATCGCCCCCCCCTTCAGCGCATTCCGTACTCTCTGGTGACTGAAGGCGATGCGAGAGGAGAATTTTACACTCGACCCTACAGACTCCGGAAAATAGTGATCGACAATGATCTTGGGAATGTTCCTCCCCTCACCCTCGACCGGATACATATTGATCCCTATCTGAGCCCTGGTATTGAGCTCGAGAATGCAATACTCCTCACTCACCTCATCGAACAAGACATCGACCCCGCAGTGCTGCAGGCCCGGAATTGACTTTACAGCGAGAACCGCAGCATCCTTCACCTTGCGGGGTATCTGGTCAGTACAATCGATGGTGTCTCCACCGGCCGAAGCATTAGCCTTCCCCCTGAGGAACAGCACCTCTCCCTCTGGCAGTACACTGTCGAGGTCGTAACCGGCTCTTTGTATGTAGTCAAGCACCTCCCTGTCTTTCTTTATGAGACCTTTGGACAAGAAGGGATTGAGTCTCCGGAAGGCGTTCTTCTTCTTGATGAGGCGATCAATGGTATGTATTCCATCCCCCCTCACATTGGCCGGAACTCTCTTGATGACAGCGACGGCTTCGTCGCCGACGACAAATGCCCTGTAATCACTTCCTGCAAAATGGCTCTCGACTATTACGGATGACTCCTTCATCTCATCCCGCAAGTACTCATAGTACCTCCTGAGTTCATCATCCGTTGAAATATTGGTAAAGACCCCATTTCCCAGACTGCCAACCAAGGGCTTGACAACGACTGGATAGCCGATGTGTCTGGCATATGACAAGGCATCTTCCTGGCCAGCCTCGGCGCCAAACACTTCTCCCCGAGGTACTTTCACCCCATTGTCAGCCAGAATCTCTTTTACCTTGTGCTTATTCCTGGAGAGCTTTCGTATACGATTCCCGTCCTGAACCAGGAGAGACTTGTTGAAAGCCAGCGTCTTCTCCTCGCTGGATATGAAATACTTGTTATATCTTGGCTCACGAACCTTGACGTCAAGACCCCGCCGCCATGCCTCCAGGGCTATGCAATAGCCGCAAAGGGAGTCACCATAAGCGTCTTTCACCGCGGAAGGTGAAAAGGCGTCTGGCCAACTAACGAAAGTATCCATAACCACTCCACCTCAATGAAAAATCAGTTCGGAATCCCATGACAAACCTTGGACCTCGAGCCCAGGCCAAGCAGCCCCCCAGTGATTTCGATGCTCCGGCCAAGCCACACCCGGCTCGTCACCACGGCACTCCAACGCTAGAACAGCATATCCATGATTTCTTTACCAATATTCTTCGGCCGCCCCTCCCAGGGATAGATATGCATTCTGACAGCGGGCCTTCTATTCACTTCACAGATAAACCAATTGTCATCACTGGCCGGCTGATGCATATCTCTGATAAACACATCAAAGCCTGCAATGAAGGTGCCCGGCAGCCTTGAAAAAACCCTTTCCAGAGAATCGATATAGGAGGAATGCATGTCTTCCATGACCTCGACACTATCACCACCGGTGGAAATATTGGATGTCGAGCGAAGGTATACAGTCCTGCCTTTACCGGGAACAGAATCCAGGCTCAGGCCTTGCTTGTCCAGAACGCGGTCTACCTCATCATTGAGCTTGATGCGAGGGTATCGTCTTTCCTTTTTCAGCCTGTTCTTGGCTTCCACCAAGGAGATCAGTGAACTCTCTCCATCGCCGACGACATTGGCAGGCACTCGCTTGGTTACCGCAAGTGCCCGACCACCGGCACAATAAAACCTGTATTCTGTAGAAAACTTGCACTGATCCTCGACGAAGGCCGAGCCATACTTTTCGGCCACTCTGTCGAAATATCGAATAAAGTCCTGATCGCTCTCGATATTGACGTATACACTCCTGCCCTTGTTCTCATCATCCGGCTTGACCACCACGGGCCAACCGAGAGACCTGGCATATTCCAGGGCCTTCTCTCTCTCTCGAGCATTAAACAGATAACCATCGAGGACATTGGCACCAAGAGTTTTCAGAAGAAGCTTGGAGGCGCCCTTCTTGTTGAACACCTTGGTCAGGGGGGATTGCTTCCCAATCAGACTATTGTTCACTTTTACCTTGCGCCGACCATCACTGATCAGGATGGACTTGCTCGACCTGGTTACGGAAAGGCCTTTTTCGATCGCCGCCTGCTCAAAGTGCATGCTGCTGATATTCGAAGATATAAGTTCCATTTCACATCCCTGTCTTGTCGTCAAAGATCATCCCGGAAGTCAGAAAGACTCACGGGTAGATCTAACCCTGAACCCGGACTTTGGAGTTATTTTTGTTGGCTTGATCAACACTTGATCGACATAGGATCTCCTCGGCCCTTCTCGACACTCTTCAATCAGTTCTGCGATCTGGCTTGCATTGCCTGACAGGATGGCTTCCACTGCACCATCGGATCGATTCCTTACCCAGCCATCGACGGATTTTTTCATTGCCGCGGATTTCAGCCACTTTCGATAACCAACCCCTTGCACCTTCCCTCTGACGATCAGCCTGGAAGATCTCAGGTTCGGTTCACTGTCATCGACGTGATTCACGACACGAACAGTCGTATCGATCGGAGATGTAAACCCACCCTCCTCGAGAATCTCAATGTCTTCCAACTTCTTGACAAGCTGCTCCTTGAATCTAGCTGCATTCGTTTCTTCGGCAAGCAGCCTCATGTGAAACATCCCTCCGCCAAAGGAATGTACTTCGCCGAAACATCCGGTCTGCTTCATTATCTTTTCGGAATGCCTTGTAACGACGGCAGGAGAATGAGGAGATGACAGCTTCAGGCGTTTCTTGACCATCCCCTCCCGGAGCACGGGAAGCGACACCCCGGAGAGCCCCCCCGTACCCAGGCCATTCTTGACATAGGAGAAATCAAAGAAGGCATCTTCAATGATTTTTTCCGTTCTTTCGGGGAAGTAGCTCTCCACGATCGCCTCGGCAACTTTATTTCCCTGCCCGTCGCCCTTCATGGGAAAGGAGTGAGATCCGATATGCGCCTGGGAATTAAGCTCGATGACGTAATTGTACTCGACGCCATCTCGCACGACATTGATGATGTCGACGCCGGCATTGGGAATATTGAGTGCTCGAGCCGCAGCGACGGCAGCCTCCTTCGATTGTTCAGAGACGATGTGAGTCGCATCGATGCTGTCCCCGCCTCTTGACAGGTTCGCAGCAGAGGAGAGATAGATCTTTTCATCCTTAGCAGGCACGGTCGACAGATCGTGCCCGTGCAGCTGGAGGAAGGAGAGAGTTGATTTATCCAGCTTGATCTTGCGACTGGACAGGTGTGGATTCCTGGCCCTGATCTTATTCTTGCTCATGATCAAGGTGCGAATGGTGCTTGTACCATCGCCTACCACATTGGCAGCTTCCCTGCCCGTCACTGCGACTACTCGACCCCCAGCGACATAATAGCGGTACTCGACGCCTTCGACATGTTCCTCGAGCACAACCCTTCTTGTCTGTATGTTACCAAGAGCGTCGACCAGCTCCTCTTGACTCTTGATGCCGGTGGTAACCCCCTTGCCCAGGCTTCCCGAGACCGGTTTGACAACGACTTCACGGCATCCGAAGCTTGCGAACAGCTCGTCGTCCTCCAGCGCCTTTCCCGTTTCGACCATGATCCCCTTGGGTGTGCCTACCCCGGCATTGAGCAGCAACTCCTTCGTTTTCCATTTGTTTATGCTGCTCTTGTGTGCCTCCTTGGAGGTCAGGCTACCCCTGCTCCTGAGAAAGAAATAGACGTCCTTGTCATCAGAAAGGCTGAAGATTGTCCCCCTGGGATCAGAGGCGGTGGTCACCTTCGTCGTCAGTTGAGGATCGTTGTAAAATGTGATCCTGAGCCCTCTCTGAAAGCCTGCCAGCGCAATCAGATAGGCACACAGCGAAACGCCTCTTGCTTCAAACGCCTTTCTTGAAAAATAGTTCATAACACACCTAAAGGGCTCTCATGGAGAAGTATTGCACAGTCGAGATCAGCCGAAGGTTCATCATCTGCCCCAATGGCTTCATCCTTGGTTCTTCATCTGGTTGCTCCGCCAAACTTTCTCGCCACGCTTTCGGCGATGAACCTGGCCACATTCCTTGGCTCCCCATAAGTAGGGTAGTGATGGCCACCGATCCCCGGCCGGGTGTTGGCCTCCACGATGATATAGTTACCAACCTGGGCTTCCTGCTCATGGTTGGAGGCAAGAATATCGATTCCCACTACATCCAGGCCGGGTATGGATAGAGCCACTCTCTCTGCCACACGCTTCATGCTCGGATGAACGTTATCTGTAATATCTACAGAGTTTGCTCCAGTTGACAGATTAGCCTTGGTATCGATGATGACCACTTCTTCTGGCTTGAGCACCGAGGACAGATCGTAGCTACGCTGACGCAGGCCGGTCAGCCGGCTTCCATCGATCTTGAGCAACCTTCTCATCAAGTTGGGATTCTTTTTCCTCGCCGCATTTTCCAACTCGATGAGTTCAGCTATCGTCTTTTTCCCATCTCCCTTGACTTGAGGAGGTATTCTCATGCTGACGGCGACGCACTTGCCATCGACAACCAGATAGCGCGCCTCTTTCCCATTGGAAAAATAGCCTTCGACGATGATTTTCTTCTTCGTATATTGTGCCGCCGATCCCCATGCCTCCTCAAACTCTTCCAAACCAATATTGACAGAAACTCCTTTCCCCTTGTTACCATCGACCGGCTTGACAACTACACGACCAAGATCCTTGACAAATTCGCGAGCAAGATCCTTCTCGTCAAGCGTGAACGCCGCCCCTTTGGCTACTTGTATTCCCGCACCTTCCAGGAAATCCCTGGCCCGCTCTTTATCCTTGAGAATTCGATATGCTACCAGAGAGGTGAAGCTCGTCTCCGTCTCCATGAACGTACATACTCTGCCTTTCAGACTGGCTTCGAGGATCCCCCCACGTTTCCTTGTACTAAAACCAAGCCGCCCCAACTCCTGGGCGAGCAGTGGGGATGTAGAGAATGGACGCTTGGCTTCGTAAGTATTTTTTTCGCGTAAAGAGAAATCCATGCCACTACCCTCTTCGGTCACTTCGTCGGCGATCGCTTCATACTCTTCGACTGCCACAGATTGACCGGACATGCCATCCTCAGCCACGGAGACCCGAAAATTTGTCGCCTTGTTATCTGTGATTATCCTGGACACAGAGAACTTCCCTTTCTCGCCCCCTTGGAGATCATCAAAGGTCAGCCTGGGTATCAAGCTATAGGGCTTCGCCCCCTTGGAGAGATAACGCCCAGGAGAGTTAAAGATAAAATTCCCGATAGAATAGAAGATTGTTCCGCCACCATATGCTTCTATATTATCGGCCTTGTGTGAACCATGGGCGATGACATGATCCGCACCGGCATCAATGATTGACCGACACCATTCCTGGTGTTTTTCACTCGTATCCTGATAATCGATGCCTTGCCAGTGTGGGCAGACGATCACGGTGCTACTGGGGTCCTCGTCCTTTATCTTGCGTATTTCGAGTGACATCCCCTTGAGGTTGGTGCTGGCAATGCCAGGCGTGTCTTGCTTGGCAAAAAAGCCATATCCCGCATATCGCCTGGTTGAGCGCATGCCGTTAAGGATATAGATGTTCTTCACCCCATCACGCGTCTGAACCTGTATGCGATAGGGCTTGCGGGCTTCCTCCAGATTCCGGCCGGCACCGATGACCGCGATGCCATGACTTTCCAGCTTCTCGATCATGGCCAGCATCTTGTCCGGCCCGAAGTCCATTGAATGGTTGTTGGCCAGAGTGACGGCCGTCACCCCTAGCGCCTTGAGCACCTTGATGGTGACGTCCGGATCATCACAGCCTGGATACTCCTTGCCCTCTATAGGCGCGCCAGGCTCATGGCTCAGTACTGTTTCTAGATTGACGATGACCTCATCACTTCCCTCAAGAACGGGCTTGACGCCATCGAAAAAAGACATGGGATCTTTCTGCAAGCGCTCATAAGCCTCGGCATATTTTCTCTTGGATTTTTCAAGATAATAATACCCCAGGCTCGTGTCGCCGCAAAAGGTAACGGTGAGTGGCTTGACCATCGATGGAGATCTTTCAAAGAACACTAATGACTCCCCTAGTCTATTATGCTCGTAAATTCGCGTTGCCAATGTAGTCAAGCCTGCAGGGTCAAGCACGCTGGAGATCGACTCAGCCCCCCTGTCTGTACCGCTTTTCAACAGCTCCTGATGTTTTTCGGCAAAGCTGGTAGAAGCCTCTTCAACCAGTTGCTTCTCGGCCATACTGCATGCAGGAGCACGAGTTGCCGCTACCGGCTTGGCAAGCGACAGGGCGTAATCGACTATAGGCGTGATGATATCCTTTTTCTCGCCATAGCTAGGATAACAATGGCCACTCAGCCCTGGCGCAACATTAGCCTCCAGAACGACATAGCTGTTCCTCGTTGGCGCTTCAGAAAAATTCCTTGAGATAATATCCACACCAAGAACAGGAATATCTTTTGCTACCCGAGAGACTTTTTCGGCAATCTCTCGATAGCGAGGGTGAACCAAGTCGCTGATTTCCAGGGTATCGGCGCCGGTACTGGCACCGGCCTTGTAATCGATGAGTAGATAGGAGCCCAATTTTGGCACGTCATCCAGGGCGTATCCCTGGGCTTTGATCAGCTCGGTCCGATGCGCATCGAGCTTGATCTGGCGTATGACCAGGCCTGGACTTTTCCGCTTCTCTTTATTCTTCTCCTTGATCAGCTCTTCGACAGTGCTCTCCCCATCGCCAACGACAATTGGCGGAATTCGTCGGCAGGCGCTCACGCATTTTCCACCCACGACGAGGAAACGAGCCTCGACCCCTCCCGTGAACTGCTTTTCTATGAGGATGTTGCTATTATTTCGGTTGTTCTCTATCGCCAACGCCCAAGCATAATCGAATTGAGCCTCGGTATTTACACCGACAGTAACCCCTTTTCCCTTGTGTCCGCATGCCGGCTTGATGACACAGGCCACTTCGCTCTCGGCAATGAACCGCCTACCCCTTTCCTTCTCGTCTACGGACAGCGCGATATCTGGAGCTACGCTGATTCCGGCTTTCTTCAAGGCTTTCTTGAAGACACCCTTGTCTCGCAGCAACCTTATTGCGAGGCGAGAGAACCCCTTCAGGTGAGAAAAGGAGAACGTGAGTTTCGGCTGAAAGCCGATTACCTCGATGTTAGACTTCTTCTCCCATACGACGAAATGACCACGCCGCTGAAACTCCTCAGCAATCATGAAGGAATTAAGGTTCTTTATCTTTTCATCTTGTATTCTAAGATGTATGGGACTCGAGAATCTGTTCAGTTCCCCACTCAGGAACTCCTTTATCCCATCATCATCAAAGATTTCATTGTGCACTGTCATCCTGGCGCCCCCGATCCTATCCATCCATCTGGATATCCACGCTGGTCGGCACCTCCTCGATGCCCAGACCATTGGCGTAGACCCACGTCAAGGCGCAGCCAGCCCAGGCTGGGCCAACGGCCTGGAACCGCACGCGTCCGGTCACTTCATCCAACTCTTCGAGGGTCAGATCGAGACCCATGGCTCGTCCGGTCCGCATCAGTTCGCTCTCCAGCCGCTGTCCATGGCTGATGCCGGCGAGCACCGCTGCGAAACGCATCGGGGCATCCAGCGAACGCCCCGGCGAGCCTCCGGCGACCCGCTCCAGTAGCTGTTGAGTCAGCGCGGGGTGATCGTAATAGAGCTTGTAGCACTTGAGGTGCTCAGAGAGAGCGATGACGGCATGATTGCCTTCCTGAGCCTCGATGGACGGATCATCGACGATCAGGTCGATACGCAGGTACGCCATGCCCTGCATGACCCCGGCCACCTTCTCCCCCAGGACGCGATAGCTCTCATGCAGCGTCTCGACTATCTGCCAGAGCTCGTCCTGCGGATGCTTGTGGAAAGCCGCCACCACCTGGCCTTCGGCCATCATCAGGCGCAACTGACGCCCTTCCAGCTGCTTTTCCAGCATGTAACGGACACTGAGCGGCAGGTAGTGGCGCCCGTGCTCGTCCACGTGGTCTTCCGAGAGTCGCGTCATTGCGTAGGGGGAAGCCGCGAGATCACTGGCCTTGTTCTTCTTCAGCTCTCGCGACTTGCGGAAGAGGAACTCCAGCTCGTCTTCGCTCTTGATATCCGTGATGAACTCTTCGTACAGGGTATTACGTATCACCGGCTTCAGGACCACCGGATAACCGAGCTTCTTGGCATAACGCAGGTGGTCGCGCTGTGAGCGCCCCGAAAAGGAAGCGGCGCTGACCACCTTGATGCCATGACGCTCGAGACGCGCTCGCCAGGCGCGAATGTCCTGGCAAAAATTCACCGCCGGCAGCAGGTTGCGGCCACTGACGCCACACACGAAGCCGGTGGGTTGCGGGATCTCGCCATCCCTGGCGGGGTGATCATAGTAATATGCCAGCTGCCGGGGTAGCAGCAGGGTGCGGGCACTGGCAGGCAGGCGCTGAGCATGAATCAGCAACCCTTCCTTGGTGATGCTGGGCAGGCTATCCAGCAAGGCACCGAAGCTATCGATTCTGACATCCATGGGGGACTCGCCTTTAGCGTATGAGGGTGAAGCCATCGTGCAGCGATTCGTTGACGTGCATGACCCTGACCGAGGTCGGCAGCGCCTCTGAAGGACCGCGGATGCAGGCGGTGGTCAGTGAGGAAATGGCGACCAGGGAACCCTGCAACACCGCCTCCACCGTACGCCGATCGCGATTCTTCACATACCCGTTCAGTCCCCCTTTCCGGGCGTGGCGGGCCACCCATTTGCGGAACCCCACCCCCGTTACCTTGCCACGGACCCGTACCTTCACCGTGATCCGGTCATCATCCAGCGGTGCCAGCGGCATGTCATGGTTATGCAGGATCTCCTCGATGGCCTGGCGCGGGACGTTCACGGCGTCACCGAACATCGGGTAACAGGCCGTACCGATGGCGGCATGTGCGTTCAGCTCGCAGATACCGATGTCGGTCTCTCCCACTGGCTTGCGATGGTCCTCGATCAGGAAATCGATGCCGCAGTAATCCAGCCCCGGCACGGCCTTCACCGCGTCCTCCGCCAGCTTGATGATGCTGGGGTGCATCTCGTGATGCACATTGACGCTATCCCCCCCCTGGGAGAGATTGCAGGAACCGGAGAGATTGACGCGTTCTCCCAGCGGCGGCACGGAGTGCAGCGTATACCCGAGCTTGTCGAGCTGATACTGGGTCGACTCCGTATAGACGATGGGCCGGGACTTGAGGTGGGGGATCTTCTGCCGATAGCGATTCTTGATCAGGATCAGCTCGGCCACGGTATGCTTGCCATCACCGGTCACCGAGGCGGGTGCCCGCAGCGTGGCGGCGCGCACCTTGCCGCCGATCACCATGATCCGGTAATCCTCGCCGAAGATGTGCTTCTCGACGATGAAGTCATCGTGACCCAGCTTGCTGGTTTCCAGCACATGAAAGGCGCTGCGCAGCTCCTCATCGCTGCGAATATTCGGCACCACCCCGATGCCGCGAACCCCAGTGGCCGGCTTCACCACCACCGGATAGCCGATCAGGTTGGCGTAGCGGGTGGCATTGTCATAGCCCCCCGAGGGAAACATCCGACCGCGGGGTACGGGGAATCCCAGCGGCGCCAGAAACTCACGGGTCGCCTCCTTGTGGGTGCACAGGGCAATGGCATCCACCGACACCAGGGGGGACCGGCTGAGCTTGAAGTAGAAGCGCTGCCCAGCCTTGTCGGCAGTGAAGACGCCCTTGCCGGTGCGCAACACATTGAAGCCCTGGCGGAGACACTCGCGCTCCATCAAGTGGCTCTTGGCATCCATGGTGCCAAGCGGCAGCATCAGGGGAGTGTCATCGAAGGCGTTGGGGTGCAGCGGCGGAGAAGGCGCCTGGAGCACGCCCTGCAACCGTGGCTGATAGGTGTAGGTCGGTGGCTCGCCCTCGGGGAGGTAGAGCACCTGTTCGGCACGGGTGAACAGCGCCTCGACCAGCGCCTCGTCTTCCGAGGCCGCCGGGGGTGCGCCACGAGCCTCGCCCTTCATCCGTCGTGCGAAATCGATGAAGAGTTGCTTGAGCGCCTTGTGGATGCTGGAGACCGCTCGTTGTATCTTGGCCCACTGGCGCAGGTCGAGCGGCCTGGCGTCGTCGATCAGCTCTGCCGTGGGCTCCACCCAGGCCTTCACCTGAGGCCCCAGCCGTCCATTGGCCAGGGCCTCGGCATCGAGCTGGCTTCCCATCAGCCGTGTCGCCACCGTCTCGAGGTACTCCCAGTAACGACTGGTCATGGGCTTGCCTGGACGCTGACCGACCAACCCTTCCACGGCGCCGGTGATCTCACGGTCCTGGGTGCCGATGGTCACTTTCAGGTAGTAATTCACCTCACCCCTGGTCGACTGTTCATCCGCCATCGAGGTCAGCCTTTCGGCGTGAGGTCTCGAGTACGCGACCAGCTCAATACGCTTGACGCTATAGTTCTCTTGCGGCATGTCGCACCATCTTCAAAAAGCCGGGCGGATCACTCCGCCCGGCATGTTCCTCAGTTGGCGCCTTCCAGCGCCTTGGCCAACTTCTCGTCGCTGTACTTGAACCGCTTGCCCTGCTCGGCCTCGCGTCCGAGGAAGCGGTCATCGAAGGCACTCCTGAGCAGTGCCTTGCGGGCGTCACGATCGGGAATGCGGCCTTCGGCGCCATAGGCGCGATGGAACATCATCCGCCGCCTGAGAGCGGAACGGCATACGTTGGTCGCCCAGCCGGCGCCCTCGGGCGCGACCAGCTGATTGTCTTCCCGTTCTGCACGGGGATGTACCAGGCGCACCTTGCGTTCCTTCTGGAACGTGGCCGGGAAGTACCGGCATGTATCCAGGCTTCTCGCCAGCGCCAGCATGACCAGGGTGTTGAAGTTGGTGGTGTTGGGCAGGTTGCCCAGGAAGATGCCGCCCTTGAAGCCCAGCGCCTTGGCTTCACGCTCGGTCTCCAGCACCTCATGGAAGCCACCGGCCTTCTGGGGCGTTACCTTGAGATCGACGTAGGGCATGTAGGGGGCCAGGGTGCGAATCGATTCGACACCCCAGATGGGCTTGGCCAGCATGATGCGGATCCGCTTGCCCTTTGCATAGGCGAAGGCTTCGCGATAGAAGGCATCGGAAATCTCGGCGAAGGGATCCTCGACCACGACCTCGACGCCCAGCTTTTCGACCAGCCCGGTCAGGGTGATATCGTCACAGAAGCGCTTCCAGTCATCCAGTTGCCACCGTTGGCCAGCGTTGAGAATAATGCCCTGAACGGCATGCTGCTTGCCGCCCAGGGCGAACAGCAGGGAGTTCACCAGGGCACTGGCCTTGTCGGCTTCGATGCGACGTCCACGGCGCAGCCATCCCTCCACGACCTTCCCTCCCGCAATATCGGAGAGCAGCTTCTCTGTGTTCTTCAGGCGATCATTGAACACATTGCGCACCATGCCATCTTCACTGGCTCCAGCCACCTGCTGGCTCACCGGGACGCCCTGCTGTTTGGCGAGGATATCCAGCAATGCACACTCGGCAGCAAAGCATACCGATGGACTGGGCCGTTGCTGGCTGATGCCCTCCTCGGTGTAGCCGAAGATTTCGCTTACGACCTGTTGCACCACTTCACGCACCTGCTGGCTCGGCTTCTTCTCGCCAGCCGGCACGGGAAGCGATTTCCCGGTAAGCCCTCGTGCCAACTTCTTTGCATAGCGGGTAGCACGGGACAGGGTCTCTGCACTGATGCTGGAAGGCCTTGCTTCACCGAGTCCAACGTACTCTTTCCCATCCACTTCGGCCGTCACCTTGAAGAAGATGGAGTATGCTTCGGACTCCCGTCCGCTGAGGCTATCACCCTGCTCCTTATCGGCCTTGGTGACAGGCTTGTTCTTCAACGTGAAGATATCGATTTGAGTAATCATCTCTAGGACCTCCTTGTGGCTCCAACTATCACTTTGCAAGAATCCCCTCCTGCATCACCCTGCTGCTGTTGCTTCCTGCTTCTCCTTGTATTTCCCAAGAAGTCCTTCTTTTTTATAGAATTCGACCAATTCCTGGCATTCAAGCAATGGCCTGTTCATCTGAAAAAGTCGAACCTGGCTATAACTGTTGCCCTCGAGGACCACGACGCCTTCGTCATCGATGATGAGATCGAAACCGCAGTACTTGACGTAAGGCAACTGATTGAATACACGGCATATTCCGCGCCTTATATCGTCCCACGCCGGCACGCGCTTGCCCTGGATCCTTTCCCCTGTATCGGGATGGCACTCCCAGCCATGGCCCTTGTATTTCCCTTCGGCCGCCACGGCACAGCCGAGTTCACCACTGACAAGGTCGACTTCGGCACTCAGCCCTCCCAACGAGAAATTATCGATGGGATAGGATTCGCTCGTACCGATCCGTTGCACTGCCCGCATGACCCTGGCTTGTCCTGAGGTCGGGCTGCGAACGACCAACACTCTAAGCGTATTGACCGTCAATGGAAACAGTGTTTGAGTAAAGACACCTTGCTGTATGTAATCGTTAAGGATGAAGGGAACTTCCTGCCCGGCCAACACCTCACCGAGCTCATCCACCTTCACGATGATGCGGGAGTGGCTATCATCGTTGGTTTCCATTACCGCATGGTGACGATCGGTACGAATGAAGTAGACACTTCCACCTCCACCTCCGCCCAACGGCTTGGCAACCATCATGCGTCCGTCATCCTGACCGTTGATGACACGATCCCATATCGGACTGTAGGGAATGGCTCGCCCGTTGCGGAAGGTGGCGATGATGTCAGGTACTCGGCAGTAACGACCCAACACCTGGGTAAACAACACCTTGTCATTGAAGACGATACTGTAAGATCCGTTGACCAGTCTCGTCAGCCAGCGCTGAACGTCGCTGAGGTAGAGATCGATATTGTCCGGATCGAGTCCGTATAGCCGTACCTTTTCAGGAAGAAATCCACGCTTGTAGAGGAACTTGGCCTGTTTCTCGCTGAGACGCTCCAGATCCGGATCGGCATGGAAGTCGAGCGTGAAGCGCTTGTGCAGTGCCAGCGCCTCCGGGCCACTCAGGCTGGCCATGAACTGCTGGTGGTGGTCCCTGGGAAGGTCCGGCGACGTTGCCGCCTGGGCCCTGGAGAACGGCCTTGCTGACTGCGGTATCGAGCGTCTGAGCAATACGGGCTTGCTGGGCGTTAATTGCATCATGGTGGCTGTCCTAGATTCCAAATTCGCGAATGAACTCGACGGCCGCCTCGGACTGCATCAAGGGACCATGCACCTGAAAGGGAACGACACTCGGCTGGCTACTCAGCTCGATCAACCGTGGCGTATCACCGCCGATCTCGATGTCGATCTGGGCGAAGGTGAAGATGGGCTTGTGGGTGATCACTGCCAGAATCTCTCTCTCGATGAATCGCCAGGTCTCTTGATAGCGGCCCCGCTCCCAGGGCCTGGGAAGTCGCGGGCCGGTCAGGAGGGTGTCGGCCCGGTAGCGCACCACGCTCTTGACGCGACCAGTGTTGAGCGAGAGGCGATAACTCTTGGCCGAGTGTCGCCCCAGGGGGCACTCGGTGCGCTCCACCACGGCGGCCAGCGGAATCAGCGCGGCGCTCGCCGGGTCGAGCATCATCAATACCTTCAGGCGAGAGGTCGAGACGGCGGCGGCACGGGGCGATCGCATCGGCAGGCGCCGTGCGAACAGCTGATATTGCAGCGCCGGGGTCTCGAGCAGTTGGCGCGCATTGCCATTGGTCAGCGGTAGCAGGCGGGCCTGAAGATCACTCACATAGGCGTCGGCCTGGGCATTCGGCAACCGGTAGAGCGCCTTCTTGTCCGGCAGGAAGCCGCGGTTGTGCAGGTATTCGGCGTCCTCCTGGGCCAGCCAGCGGGATCCGAGCAGAAAATCCCGACTGAACTCCCGCCAGATCTCCACCCCTTCGGCCTTGTCCAGCCGTTGTACGCGTCCCTCGTGACTGAGGTCGGCACTGCGCTTGGTATCGTAGATAATCCGCGAGTGGCGCCCCCCGCGCAGGTAGGGCAAGCGTTCGCGGATTCCCGCCAGGTGCGGTGTGGGCCGCCGCTCTTCATGGCGGCCATAGCGCAGGTAGTGGATGAGGGGATTGATGCCGGCGCCACGAACGTCCTCGTACTCTTCGAGATACCAGGCCGTATGGAAACCGGGGCCCGGGCTCAGGCCCTGCCGGGCCCCCAGGCTCATGAAGTGGCCCAACGGGTCCCGCTGTGCCTGGGGGTCCTGCTGGAGTTCGGGATGGTTGCCGAGGTACCACTCGGCGTTGAAGTAGCCGCTGCGCAGGATCTCCTCACGCAGCAGCGTCGGGCGATGTCCCACGACGCGCAGCAGTCTGCGCTTGGCTGCATCGAGTACCGGGTTCGGCATCAGGCACCCAATCGGCTGATGTGGCTGGCGATGAAGGGGTCGCCCAGCAGGGGGCGATGGATCTGGTGCGTGGCCAGATGGCCCTCGCAGGCAGCAAAGAAACTCGGCCCCTCGTCGGTGAGCACGAAGGAGAGGCTGCAGGCGCGCAGGTAGGAGGATTCGTCGAAGAAGGCCATCAGCATCTTGCGAATCTCTCGCCAGCCGGGCAGGTGCTGCCCGACGAGGCGGCTCCCCGTCTGGGGATGGGTCGGAAAGTCGGTGAGCGTGTGAAGCCGCTCGTCCAGCCCCTTGCAGGAGGTGATCAGGCCGGTCTCGTCGTCGACTGAGGCGCTCAGGGCGCCCTCCTCGACCCGCAGGGCGGCGCTGCCGTCCTCGCGCTGCCGTCCGATCACCAGGGTGGCGGCAGCGAGTTGTGGTCGCCATTCGTGCGGCTCGCGGACCAGCAGCACATTGAGCAGGTTGAGGTGACCGGGGGCCAGCCCTTCGGCAAAGCCCCCCTGGGGAACGTGTTCGGTCAGAACGTAGGCGCAACCCTGTCGGCGTGCCTGCTGCTGAAGGGCCTGCACCAGCTCGTCGCTGCGCCCCTCGCCCAGGGGACCCTGGAAGCGGCCTTGCTGCAGCAGGATACGCTGATAGGAGGCGGCCATCCTTGGCTGCATGGGATGCACGATCAGACCGCCCGACGCCTGATCGCGCTGACGCCACCAGGGCGAGGCTGCCCACTGCACCTCTTCCGCACTCACCACGCAGTAGATCTGCGGGGCGCGGCAGTAGTTGCTTACCACGTGGGAACAGAGCACGCGGTCGGCCATGACCGCCTGGTACTTGGCATTGGCAGCCTGCAGGCGCAGGGCTTGAAAGTCGCTCAGGTAGCCGTCGACGCCGTTATCCGCCATGTCGTACAACGCCCAGCGGCTGCGCAGGAACCCGGCGTGGAAGAGACGCTGCTGGAGCTCCTCGGACAACCCGTAGTTCGGCTCGTCCCAGTAGGCGAGGGAAAAGGCCTTCCAGGCTTGCAAGGTATCGATGTCCTGCGCGTCTCGTACGGCTTGTTGATATTGGCTGAACATCTTCAAGGGATCTCGCTGGCGTGGAAGTCGGAAGCGAGGCGATCCTTGTCCGACAGGATCGGCTGGCTGCCCCAGCACCACGCCTCGCGTTGCCAATCGATGGCAAGCGTCGGGTCATCCCAGCGGATGGAACGCTCGAACCGTGGTGCGTAGTAGTGGGTCGTCTTGTAGAGCACGTCGGCAGTGGTACTCAGCACCACGAAGCCGTGGGCGAAACCTTCCGGCACCCAGAGCTGCCGGTGGTTGGCCGCGGACAGCCGGGCACTCACCCATTGCCCGCGAGTGGCGGAACCGCGGCGGATGTCCACGGCGACATCGAGGATCTCCCCGGCCACGACCCGCACCAGCTTGCCCTGGGGCTGCTCGACCTGATAATGCAGCCCGCGCAGCACCCCGCGTGCAGAGCGGGAGTGGTTGTCCTGAACGAAGGTGGCGCTCACGCCGGCAACGGCTTCGAAGTCGCGCCGGTTGAAGCTTTCCATGAAGAACCCGCGCTCATCGCCATGCACCCTGGGGGTGATCAGCAGAACGTCGGGGATTGCGAGAGGCGTTGCTTCCATTGCACTGAACATCCATGTCGTGGGGGCCGGCGGCCCTCGGCAGGGCCGCCTACGGGGCTGGGGTCGCCAGATGGAGCAGGTATTGGCCGTAGCCGGTCTTGGCAAGGGCCTCGCCCTGGGCGATGAGCCTGTCGTCATCGATCCAGCCATTGCGCCAGGCGATCTCTTCCAGGCAGGCGACCTTCAGCCCCTGGCGGTGCTCGATGGTCTGCACGTACTGGGCGGCTTCCAGCAGGCTGTCGTGGGTGCCGGTGTCCAGCCAGGCGAAGCCGCGGCCCAGGCACTCCACCTGCAGGTCGCCGCGAGCCAGGTAGGCATTGTTGATGCAGGTGATCTCCAGCTCGCCACGGTGGGACGGGCGGACGCGTCTGGCGATCTCGACGACATCGTTGTCGTAGAAGTAGAGTCCGGTCACGGCATGGTTCGACCTGGGCCGGGTCGGCTTCTCGGCGATCGAGATGGCGTTCCCCTGGGGGCCGAATTCCACCACGCCGAACCGCTCGGGATCCTTGACGTAGTAGCCGAAGATGGTGGCACCCCGGTGGCGTCGGTTCGCTTGCTGCAGCTGGGCGGTGAAATGCTGGCCATGGAAGATGTTGTCGCCCAGCACGAGGCACACGGGATCGTTGGCGATGAAACGCTCGCCGATGAGGAAGGCCTGTGCCAGGCCATCGGGCGATGACTGCTCGGCGTACTCCAGCGATATCCCGAACTGGGCGCCATCGCCCAGCAGACGCTGGAAGGCAGGCAGGTCATCGGGGGTCGAGATGATCAGGATCTCCCGGACCCCGGCGAGCATCAGTACCGAGAGCGGGTAGTAGATCATCGGCTTGTCGTAGATCGGCAGCAACTGCTTGGACACCCCATGGGTGATGGGATAGAGCCGACTGCCGGCGCCGCCGGCCAGGACGATGCCTTTACGCGTCATCACGAATGCTCCATGGGTTCTCTCAGGCGGGCGCCCGTGGGGTGAGAGAGATACTCTCCGAGCGTGAGTGCCAACTGGGCCTCCCAGTCGGGCAGGGGTGTCCTCAGGGCGGCTTCGAGCTTGTCGAGGCACAGCCGCGAGTTGAGCGGACGCGAGGCCGGGGTGGGATAGCCGGTCGTGGGAACCGGCATGACCGCATCGGGTGCCAGCGTCATGGCGACGCCCTGGGAGTCGGCGAACCGCAAGATGGCCTGGGCAACGCCGTGCCAGCTCGTCTCGCCGCGAGGCGCGAGGTGATAGAGGCCACTTGCCAGGCGCAGGGAGAGTGCCTGGGCCGTGACCCTGGCGATCAGGCGGGCCGGAGTGGGAACGCCGACCTGGTCGGCGACCACCGCGAGCTGTTCGCGCTCCAGGGCCAGCCGCAGCAGGGTCTTCATGAAGTTGCGGCCGTAGGCGCTGTAGACCCAGCTGGTACGGAAGATCAGGTGCTGGCAGCCGCTCTGCTGGATGGCCAGGTCCCCTTCCAGCTTGGTCTGACCATAGACATTGAGCGGTGCGGGGGTCGCATCTTCCCGCCACGGCGTATCGCCGCGGCCGGAATAGACGTAATCGCTGGAGTAGTGCACCAGGCACAGGTCATGCCGCTTGGCATGCCGGGCCAGTTGGGCGGGCAGTTCGGCGTTCAGGCGCCGGGCGAGCGCCGGTTCGCGCTCGGCCCGGTCTACCGCCGTGTAGGCCGCGGCGTTGACGATCAGATCGGGGCGATGCTGCGCCAGCCAGGCATCGACCGCCCGGGCGTCGAGAAGATCGAGCGAGTGACGGGAAGGAGCCAGGACCCGGCCCAGCAGGCTGAGCTGACGCTGCAGCTCGAAGCCGACCTGGCCGGTGCTTCCGGTGACCAGAATATTCATTGATGCCATCCATGCCATCGAGTTGAAGAGGTCAGGTCGAGTCGAGGAGATCAGGTGACCGTGTCGGCCAGGCCGAGACGCTGCCCCTGGTAGCGGCCCTCCTGCACGCGCCGCCACCAGCTCTGGTTGCGCAGGTACCATTCGACCGTCTTGCGCAGCCCGCTCTCGAGCGTCTCGTGCGGCACCCAGCCCAGCTCGCGGGCGATCTTGCCGGCGTCGATGGCATAGCGCCTGTCGTGGCCCGGCCGATCGTCGACGAAGGTGATCAGATCGCGATACGAGCGATGCGACGGGGCCAGCTCCTGCAACAGGTCGCAGATCGCTTCGACGACGGCGAGATTGGTCTTCTCGTTGTGACCACCGATGTTGTAGGTCTCACCGACCCTGCCGTCGCTCGCCACCCTGATCAGGGCGCGGGCGTGGTCCTCCACATGGAGCCAGTCGCGGACCTGCTGGCCGTCGCCATAGACCGGCAGCGGCTTGCCGGCCAGGGCGTTGAGGATCATCAGCGGGATCAACTTCTCGGGGAAATGGTGGGAACCGTAGTTGTTGGAGCAGTTGGTGATCAGGGTCGGCAGCCCGTAGGTGCGCTGCCAGGCCCGCACCAGGTGGTCGGCGCTGGCCTTGCTGGCGGCATAGGGGGAGCTGGGTGCATAGGGAGTGGACTCGGTGAACAGGCCCTGCCGATCGTCCAGATCGCCGTATACCTCGTCGGTGGACACGTGATGAAAGCGGAACCCGGCCGCCTTGCCGGGCTCGCGCTCCAGCAACTCATTCCAGTAGCCACGGGCCACCTCCAGCAGTACCGAGGTGCCGACCACGTTGGTCCGGATGAACTCGGCCGGCCCATCGATGGAGCGATCCACATGACTCTCGGCGGCCAGGTGCATCACCACATCGGGCCGCTGCTCGGCAAAGAGGCGCTGCATGGTCGGCGTATCGCAGATATCCGCCTCGACGAAGAGATGGCGCGGGCTCGTCGCCACGCCTTCCAGCGAGCCCAGGTTGCCGGCGTAGGTCAGCTTGTCGACGTTGACCACCCGGTGCTCCGTCGTCCCGATCAACTCGCGCACCACGGCCGAGCCGATGAAGCCGGCACCTCCCGTCACCAGAAACGTCTTGGCCATGGGTCAGTCCTTATGATCACGCACGATCAACACGATCATGTTGAGAATGAAGGTCACGAACAGGGCAAGGATGCCGAACACCGTGGCGTTGTAGAGCCGGCGCGGCTCGACCGCGTACTCGGGGAACACCGGGCTCTGCAGGACCGACACCTGCTTGAGGGTACGCGCCGCCTCGATCCGGGTGTTCTCCAGGGCGGACATGGCACTGGAGTAGGTTTCCTGGGCAAACTGGGCCCGCAGTTCCAGCGTCTGATACTCCGACGAGATCCGGTTGAGCGAATCTCCCGTGGCCTGGGCCAAGCGGTCGCGCTCCTGGTCGATCTGCTCGCGCAGGGCGCGGATCTCGCTTTCCACCCTCACCATCTCCGAGGATTGAGCACTCTGGAAGCTGCCCAGGGCACTGCGCCGTGCCTGCAAGCGAGCCAGCTCGCCTTCCAGGGTGCCCACCACCTGGTTCAGGCTCTCCACGGTGTTGGTGGGCGATACCAGACCATGTTCGTTCTGGTAGTCGAGCAGGTCGGCACGTGCCACATCCAGCCGCTCGCTGAGACGCCCCAGTTGCTGCTCGAGGAAGCGCACCTGCTCCTCGGCCAGGCGCTGCCCCATCTCGTTCATGTGCTCCTCGCCGGCTTCGAGCAGCAAGGAGGCCAGTTGATGGGCGAACTCCGGCGTGTAGGCCTGCACCTCGATCTTGAGCACCTGGGCATATTCGTCCATGTCGATCTTCACCCGGCTCTGGTAGTACTGATGCAGGTCCTCGATGGGCACATCGGGGTCACGCAACCGCGAGAAGAAGTCACCGTGGCCGGAGTAGTGCTCACGGAGGTCCAGGGTTTCCTGTGCCCGGCGCAGCATGTCGACCGACAACAGGTGCTCGCGCAACAACAGCAGGTCGCTGGAACCACCTCCGCCCCCGAGGATCGAGGACATCGAGACGTCGGGCGAGGCGAGCTGTGGGCTCTCCAGCACCACCACCGTGCGCGAGACATAGCGATCCGTGGCCCAGAGGGTCCAGTAGGCACTCACCAGCACGATCACCGCGATGCAGATTCCCCAGTAGGGATTACGTTTAAAGAATGCTTTCATTCATCAGGCCTTGTAGGAAAACCTCAATCATCGTCATCGGCCTGCTCCTTGACGGCCGCAAGCTCCGCCTTGCGCTGCCTGAGCAGTTGGCGTTTGTGCGTCATCGATGCCATCAGGGTATCGAGATGCGCCTGGTCGGCACCCGCGGCCTGCGCTTCGGCATGGGCCGCCTTGACGGCCCGCAGTTCCTTGCGCGCCTCCCAGGTCGCCGTTCTCGCCTGCCGCAGAGGCGCCGAATCCGGCATGCCGCTGGTCTCGTGGTAGGCCGCGATCGCGTCGTCTATCTCGTCGAACCACTGGGCCCTGCCCTGATGGAGAAAGATGCCGGCCTGACACATGTCCCGCAGGATGGCTTCGCCATGGGAGACCATGATCAGGCTGGCCTTCCCCACCCGGTCCCGGAAGGCCTGCTTGGCCTTGGCCTTGAAGGCCCTGTCCCCTACCGAGGTGGCCTCGTCGGAGAGGTAGACGTCGAAATCGAAGGCCAGGGAGAGGCCGAAGGCCAGGCGCGAGCGCATCCCGGACGAGTATGTCTGCACCGGGCGGTCGAAGGCCGGGCCGATCTCGGCGAACCCCTCGACGAAATCGATGACTCGCTTGACGCCCTGTACGCCGCCGCCGTGCACACGCGCCACGAACTGGACGTTCTGGCGGCCGGTCATGGACCCCTTGAAGCCCCCGGTGAGCCCGATGGGCCAGGAGACGCGGCAGCGACGAATCACCGCCCCTCGCTCGGGAGAGTCCATGCCGCCGATCAGCCGCAGCAGGGTCGACTTGCCGGCCCCATTGGGGCCCACCAGGCCGACGCTCACGCCCTGGGGAATGGTCAGGTTGATGTCCTTGAGCACCCACTCGTTGTGCAGGTGGTTGTGGTAGCGCTTGTACAGTCCCTTGAGCTCGATCATGGCATCACTTGGCCTTCAACTCTTCGGTGAAGCGCAGGTGCAGAATCAAGCCCAGCGCAATCAGCGACAGCGCGAATAGCCACACATACAGCAGGCTGATGCCCTGAACGGCCTTGTAGTTCTCGAAGAAGCCCAGGCGCAGGAACTCGAGCGCGTGGGCAATCGGGTTGTAGAGCATCAGTTGCTGGATATGGTAGGGCTTCATGCCCATGGGAATGATGACCCCCGACAGCAGCATCAGCGGCAGCGACAGCATCCGCACGACGCGTCCGATCTCGGGGACCAGCGCCGCGGCCGCCGATACGGCCAGGCCCACACCGGCGCCCAACGCCCACAGCGACAGCCAGGCCCACATCGCGAACATGGGCAGATCGGCGAAGAGATCGAACCCGAGCATGAGCCCACCGGCGATGAAGATCAGAAACACGAAGGTGCGCAACAGGCCCTCGAGCGCGATTCGGACCAATACCGTGTCGACCGGCAGGACCTGGCGATAGGCGAACAGGCCCTGGTTGGCCTCTACCGCGCCTACCGGACGGTTCATGCCCTCCCGGAACAGGAAGAAGCCCATCAGTCCGACGATCAGCCAGGGGATGAAGTCGGCGCCGATCACGAAGCGATCGCCGCGAATCATGCTGCGTATCGCGATGAAGATGCCGACGAAGGCGATCGGCTCGAAGATCATCCAGAACCAGGCGAAGCGGTCGGCCATGGTGCGCGAAACGGTTTCACGCATGAACATGGCAAACCAGACGCTACGCGTGACCTGCCAGGGGGTACGGGCACCGTTGGTGGTGTCGATGTCAGGCATGGGAGTCGATACCGGCCACGAAGGTGGCCTGTGATTCAGGGTTGACTGGGGGGTTGCCTCGCGCAGGCGCCTGGGGAACCAGGCGCCTCGGGCCGATGCCGCGCCATGGCGGCACCGGCCCAGGCGTGCTAGATATCGAGCACGACCTTGGTCGCCACGGCGATCTGGAAGAGGATCTGGCTGAGGGTGGAGGCGAGCTGCAGGTTGTTGCTCGGCACCTTGGGCATCACCAGGATCTCGTCGCCGGGCCGCAGGGTGGCGTTGCGAGCGTTGACCACCGCGCCATTCTGGCGTGCGATCAGGATATGGTCATCGTCGGCGCGCTGGGTGAAGCCACCGGCCGCTTCGATGTAGTCACGCACGCTCATCCCCGGGTTGTAGACGGCCGCCTGGGGCACGACGATCTCGCCGCTGACCAGAATGGAGTCGCTGATCTCGGGAATGGTGATGAGATCGCCATCCTGCAGGCGGATGTCACTGATACGATCGTCCTGGGCGACCACCAGCCGGCCGGAGGGTTCGACCTCCCGGGCCCGCGCGACGAAGTCCTGGATGAGCTCGGCCTCCTGCACACGGGTGCGGGCTTCCTCATCGGTGCGAGTCGGCGCGCCGAGGTAGGTGGTCTCCAGGCGGCGCAGGCTATCCTCGAGTGACTGTCGCTGCTGCTCGGCCACGCTCTCGCGGCGCAGCGAGACGCTGTAGCCGGCGGTCATGTCCTTGGGTACCGCGATGGCATCGAGCAGCTCACTCAGGCGCGCATCACGCGGCAGTGCATAGCGCGAGGGGCCATAATGGCTGCCTTCGATCTGGACGACGATGGTCTCGTCGCGCTGGTCGGCGCTGAACGTCACTTCATCGCCGCTGCGTACGGTCTGCCCATTGAAGGCGTTGAGCGGGAAATAGCGGGCAAAGGGGCCGTCATCGCGGGAGCCACGCACCAGCACATGGGAGACACCGGCCTTGAGACGGGCCAGGTTGGCCACTTCCGCGCCGGTCAGCCGCTCCCCGATGAGCTCGTAGCGATACTCGCGATGCACGTCGCCCACCACGGCGATGGAGGGGCCGCGCTCCTCCACCACGATGGTATCGCCATCCCGCAACTGGGGGCGGGCAATCTCGCCGTCGAGCAGGAAGTCATAGAGATCGACCCGAGCCACGACCTGGTTGTCGCGTATCACGCGGATATTGCGGAAGCTGCCCAGCTCATTGTCGATGCCACCGGCCTGATCGAGGAAGTAGAGCAGCGAGTCGCTGGGGGTGCCGGCGTAGCGGCCGGGGTTCTCCACGTAGCCGGTGACGAAGACGCCCACCGGCTGCACGCCCTGCAGGTTGGTATAGACCTGGACGTTGTCGGGATAGACGGCGTGGATCGCCTGACGCACGCTCGAGTCGAGCTGCTGGCTGTTCTGCCCCTGTACCTCCAGCGGGCCGATGCTGGGGATGAAGACATTGCCCTGGGCATCGACCGTGAGCACCCGGTCGATCTCCACGGCCCCCCAGGCGCGAAGCGTGACCTGGTCGCCGGGCTTGACGCGGTAACCGGGATTCAAGCCGTCGGCCATGGTGCCTCGGAAGCCGCCTTCGAAGAGGTTGGCACCGAAGGGGGGAAGCCGGTCGGCGGCTTCGTCGAGTCGATCCTGAGGGACGGGGCCATAGGTACCGCTTCGCCAGTCGGCACGCGGGGTGTCATCCACCTCCTCGGACGCTGACGAGGCCCGCTGCTGCTCCGGCAGGATGCCGCTGGGCGGGTTGACGGTCTGGGCATGGGCCAGTGCTCCCAGCAGCGTACAGAGCAGGCCGACGAGCAGGGGCAAACAACGTTTCACTTGCAGCATCATCGAGCACTCCCTGTACTCAGCATTTCGGTGACCAGGCGCTGGGTCTCCCACCCCTGCGCGCTTTCACAAGCGACCGCCTGCTGGGGACCGGTGCTCGCCGACACTATGCTCAGCCGGCGACACTCACGGCCACTGGCGGCGTGATAGGGCTCGTCGGCCACGACCTCGACGTCGCGGCCCCAGGGGCTCTCGGCCAGGGTGATCACGGCACCACCGGGCGACCGGGAGAGGAAGCCACTGAGGTTCTCGTCCAGGGGCTGACCCCGGCCCCCCTGCACCACGCCGCCCGGCTGCGAACCGGAGAATCCCCCCGGAGCCGCACACCCTCCCAGAAGCATGGCAAGGCCCAGAACAACCACGCCGTTCCGTGCAGGCCGCCTGAGCAGAAGCTGGACAATCCTTGACATGTGGAATCTCTACATTGATGGCGATGCCTGCCATTCTGCCATGGGCAGGCACCATGAGTGTCGACAAGGGAATAATAGGCCAAATATTGCGCTTTCAGACACGCTACCGCCCGGGGATTTGAACGGACGCATTCCCTTGCCCTGACCAGATGACATCCTGTCGTCTGCCGAGCCCACCCTGTCACGAGTGAGCTCAAAATTGACGGCAATTTTATGGGAGAGATACGCCTATCTCCATAAATTGCCATGGAAAGTGCCCTTTCTCTAAGTAGAACAGTCGCCACTTGACTACACCCCTGTCGGCGCGAGATTACATCCCGGAAGGGTTCACTGGAGAGGGTCGCTTATCGCCAACACGCCTGTCGGCGTGTGACTACATCCTGAAGTGAATCGCCGGGCGAGGTCGTCGATTGTCAACACTACTGCCGACAAATGCATACACCCTGGGGCGAGTCACTGCAGACACAATGCGGGATACCAGTGGCCGGATCGGCAGGTGTCGAATCGACTGCCCGCCCCCTCAGGAGTAGCACCAGCCAGCCGCACCATAGAAAACGGCCACCTCCCGGGAGGTGGCCGTCGTTGTCGAGTCCATGGCAGAGGGGACGGTGCGGCGGTAAGATAACGGTATAAACTCTCTCTAGCCGCGATAATAGCCGGGCGCCACGAAGGGCATCTTGCTGACTGTCATCGGCAGGCGCTTGCCGCGCACCTCGGCGTAGACGGTGGTGCCCGGCTCGGCCGAGGAGATCGACACGTAGGCCATGGCGACCGGCCGACCCACGCCGGGGCCGAAGCCCCCCGAGGTCACCACGCCGAGGTGATGGCCGTTGGCGTCATAGAGCTCGGCGCCCTCGCGAACCGGCGCGCGCCCCTCGCCCAGCAGGCCCACGCGCTTGCGGCGGTGGTCCTTCGCCTCGATCTGATGCAGGATCAGGTCGGCCCCGGGGAAACCACCGGGCCGCACGCCGCCGCGACGGCGTGGCTTGCCGATGGCCCAGACCAGCCCCGCCTCCAGCGGCGTGGTGGTGGTGTCGATGTCATGCCCATAGAGGCACAGCCCGGCCTCCAGGCGCAGCGAGTCACGGGCACCGAGGCCGATCGCCTCGACCTCCTGCTCGGCCAGCAGCCGGCGGGCCAGGGCCTCGGTGGCATCGGCGGCCACCGAGATCTCGAAGCCATCCTCGCCGGTATAACCGCTGCGACTGACCCACACCTCGAGGCCCGCGATCTCGAAGCGACCATGCTGCATGAAGACCATGTCACAGGCGTCCGGGCAGAGCCGCTGCATCACCGCCTTGGCCTCGGGGCCCTGCAGCGCCAGCAGGCCACGGTCGACCACCTCGACCTCGTGATCGGGCAGGCCACGCCGCAGGTGAGCGACGTCCTGATCCTTGCAGGCCGCATTGACCACCAGGTAGAGGTGATCGCCGGCGTTGACCACCATCAGGTCGTCGAGGATGCCCCCCTCCTCGCTGGTGAACAGCGCATAGCGTTGCATCCCCTCGGGCAGACCGACGACGTCCGCCGGCACCAGGGTCTCCAGCGCTTCGGCGGGAGACGGGCCACGCAGCAGGACCTGGCCCATGTGGGAGACATCGAACAGGCCACAGGCGCCACGGGTATGCTCGTGCTCCTTCTTGACACCGAGCGGATACTGCACCGGCATCTCGAAGCCGGCGAAGGGCACCAGCTTCGCGCCCAACTCCAGGTGCAGGTCATACAGCGGTGTTCGCTTGAGTTCGCTCATGTCGTTTCCTCATGGGTCATGGTGTCGTGGGGCACAACGCAGGCCGCTCTCTAGCGGTCGTGGTCCAGTTCCTCGCCCGGCAGGATCTCCTTGCCGTCGAAGTAATCGCGGGTCAGCTTGAACACCACCGGCGACAGCAGGGCCAGGGCGATCAGGTTGGGGATCGCCATCATGGCATTGAAGGTGTCCGCCATCAGCCAGATGAAGCCCAGCTGCGCCATGGCACCCAGTGGAATGGCCAGCACGAACAGCACCCGATAGAGCATGATGGAGCGGGTACCGAACAGGAACTGGAAGCACTTCTCGCCATAGAAGGACCAACCGAGGATGGTCGTGAAGGCGAAGACCGCCAGGGCCAGCGAGACGATCTGGTTGCCGAAGCCCGGCAACGCAGCGTCGAAGGAGAGCGCCGTCAGCGAGGCCCCCGCCTCCCCCTCGATCCACACCGTGGAGGTGAGGATGACCAGGGCGGTGATGGTGCAGACGATGATGGTGTCGATGAAGGTCCCGAGCATGGCGATCAGGCCTTGACGTACCGGGTTCTTGGTCCTGGCCGCGGCGTGGGCGATGGGCGCACTGCCGAGCCCTGCCTCGTTGGAGAAGATGCCGCGGGCCACGCCGAAGCGAATCGCCGCCATCACGGCCGCCCCGGCGAAGCCACCGGCCGCCGCCATAGGATTGAAGGCGTAGTAGAAGATCAGGCGGAAGGCTTCGCCGATCTGGCCGGCATTGACGATCAGCACCAGCAGACCGGCAAGCACGTAGAGGATGCCCATGATCGGCACCAGCTTGCCCGCCACCCTGGCGATACGCTTGATGCCACCGAGAATCACCGCACCGGCCAGCACCATGATCACGACACCGGTCAGCCAGTGGGGGATGTTGAAGGTCGAATCGAGAGCATCGGCCACCGAGTTGGACTGCACGGTATTGCCGATGCCGAAGGCCGCCACGGCCCCGAAGAAGGCGAAGGCGCCCCCCAGCCATAGCCACTTCCTGCCCAGCCCGTTCTTGATGTAGAACATCGGCCCCCCGACATGGTAGCCGGTGCTGTCGGTCTCGCGGTAGCGCACGGCCAGCACCGCCTCGGCGAACTTGGTGGCCATGCCCACCAGGGCGGTGATCCACATCCAGAACACCGCCCCGGGGCCACCCAGGGCGATGGCCGTGGCCACCCCGGCGATGTTGCCGGTACCGATGGTGGCCGAAAGCGCCGTCATCAGGGCGTTGAAGGGCGAGATCTCCCCCTCTTCCTCCTTGGCCCTCTTCTCGCCCGGTGCCAGTTTGCGATCACGCCCCTGCCACATCAGACGGAAGCCCATGCCGAGCTTGCGGATCGGCATCAGCTTCAGGCCGATCTGCAGATAGAGGCCCACCCCGAGCAGCAGGATGAGCATCAGGGGGCCCCAGACCACGCTGTTGATGGCACCGAAGATACTGTTCAAGGTTTCCACGAACGTCTCCCTTTTCACTTGTTGTTATGGCCTGCCACGCAGCGCCGCAGGCCAACCCGAGCAGGTGATCATCACGGCGAAAGCACTTGCGAACGGATGATCGATAGAATGAGCCCGCGTACCATAGCGGATCATGCCGTTATCACACCAGTCTCGTGGAACGCTGAGGCAGGCCTTCCCTCATCATGCTCCGGCGACCAGCGCCGGCCGATCGCGGAGAAAATAGTTTCCTATTGGAAACACGCACTCTACCGGCCGCTCCCGCACCACGCAACCGCCTCGGCGCCAGGACCCGCAGCCGACGCCGCGCGGCTCCCCACCAGCGTAGTGAGTCGTGCCGCCATCTGTCGACTGGCCGTGCCGGCGCGCCGCTGCCCCGGGCCCGGGACAAGCCACTGGACGTCGCCGACTCGTCGAGCCACCCTGAGAGGCGGGTATTGCCCTGCAGGCGTCGCCTCCGGCAATGCCGAGGACGGACTCGCCAAACGCCGCCAATGGCGTTAGCATTCGCGAAACCGGTAAACCTTTTTCGTATAGGAAAACGTGATGAGCTCAATCCCAGCCAACCTTCGTTATGCCGAAAGCCATGAATGGGTACTCGACAACGGCGACGGCACCGTGACCATCGGCATCACCGACCATGCCCAGGGAGCACTGGGCGACGTGGTCTTCGTCGAGCTCCCCGAGGTGGGGCGTGCCCTCGAACACAATGAGGAGTTCGGCGTGATCGAGTCGGTCAAGGCCGCCTCCGACCTCTATGCCCCCGTGGCCGGCGAGATCGTCGAGGTCAACGAAGCCCTCGAGGATGCCCCCGAGACGGTCAACGAGTCGCCCTACGAGGATGGCTGGATCATGAAGGTCCGCATCACCGATGCCGCCGCCCTCGACGCCCTGCTCGATGCCGACGGCTACCAGGCCGTGACCGACGCCGACGACTGATCTCTTCGCCGATCTCGCCCCCCGGCCACCGCGGCCGGGGACACTGCTTCGCCGACCGCCGCCGCTACGGCAGGTCCAGACTACACAGGGTGCTCCATGGCTCTCGACAACCGCCGACTGGCCGAACTGGCCGCACACGACGACTTCCTCCAGCGTCACAATGGTCCGAGCGACGATGATGTCGCCGCCATGCTGGCCACCCTGGACCTGGAGTGCCTGGAGTCGCTCGTCGAGCGGACCGTGCCGGCCGACATCCGCCTCGGCCGCGCCCTGGCGCTGGACCCCCCACGCAGCGAGGCGGAAGCACTCGACTACCTGAAGCGCCTGGCCCGCCAGAACAAGGTGTTCAAGAGCTACATCGGCCAGGGCTACCACGACACCCACCTGCCGCCGGTGATCCAGCGCAACGTGCTGGAGAATCCTGGGTGGTACACCGCCTACACCCCCTACCAGCCGGAGATCGCCCAGGGCCGCCTGGAGGGACTGCTCAACTTCCAGCAGATGGTCATGGACCTCACCGGGATGGCGCTGGCCAATGCCTCGCTGCTCGACGAGGCGACCGCCGCGGCCGAGGCCATGGCGCTGTGCAAGCGTGCCAACAGGAAAGCGAAGAGCGATGCCTTCTTCGTTGCCGCCGACGTCCTGCCCCAGACCCTCGACGTGGTACGCACCCGTGCCGCCTATTTCGGCTTCGAGCTGATCGTGGCCCCCGCCGAGGAGCTGGCCGATGCCGACGTCTTCGGCGCCCTGCTGCAGTACCCCGGGGACGGCGGCCGGGTACACGATCTCGCCCCGCTGCTCGCCGGCGCCGCGGCGCGTGGCATCATGACCTGCGTGGCCGCCGACATCATGAGCCTGGTGCTGCTCGCCGAGCCCGGCGCCCTGGGTGCCGATATCGTGGTCGGCTCCTCCCAGCGCTTCGGCGTGCCGATGGGGTACGGCGGCCCCCATGCCGCCTTCTTCGCCACCACCGACAAGCTCAAGCGCTCGATTCCCGGCCGCATCATCGGGGTATCGAAGGATGCCCGCGGCAACACCGCCCTGCGCATGGCGATGCAGACCCGCGAGCAGCACATCCGCCGCGAGAAGGCCACCTCCAACATCTGCACCGCCCAGGCACTGCTGGCCAACATCGCCGGCTTCTATGCCGTCTACCATGGGGCCGAGGGGCTGCGCACCATCGCCGGCCGCATCCATCGCCTGACCACCATCCTCGCCCAGGGGCTGCGGGCCAGGGGCGTCGAACTCGCCCACGACAGCTGGTTCGACACCCTGCGCCTGACCGGCGTGGACGCCGGCAAGATTCATGGCCGAGCGATGACCCACGAGATCAACCTGCGCTATTTCGGCAATGGCGACGTCGGCGTGAGCCTCGACGAGACCACCACCACCCACGACCTGGACACCCTGTTCGACGTGCTGCTGGGCGAGGAACACGACCTCTCGGTGGCCGCCCTGGACGAGCGCATCGTCGCCGAGGGAACGAGCGGCATTCCCGCGGCCTGCCGGCGCGAGTCGGAGTTCCTGACCCACCCGACCTTCCGGCGCTACCGCAGCGAGACCGAGATGCTGCGCTACCTCAAGCGCCTGGAGAACAAGGACCTGTCGCTGACCCATGCGATGATCCCGCTGGGCTCGTGCACCATGAAGCTCAACGCCACCAGCGAGATGATCCCCATCACCTGGCCGGAGTTCGCCAGCGTCCATCCCTTCGCCCCCAAGGAGCAGGTGGCCGGCTACCGGCAGATGATCGACGAGCTCGCGGCCTTCCTGGTGGAGATCACCGGTTACGACCACATCTCGATGCAGCCCAACTCCGGCGCCCAGGGCGAGTACGCCGGCCTGGTGGCGATCCGTCGCTACCAGGCGGCCATCGGCGAGGGCCACCGCGACGTCTGCCTGATTCCCAGCTCGGCCCACGGCACCAACCCCGCCTCGGCGGCCATGGCGCAGATGAAGGTCGTGGTGGTGGAGTGCGACGAGCTCGGCAACATCGACACCGACGACCTGCGCGCCAAGGCCGAGCGGCACGGCGATGCCCTGTCGGCGATCATGATCACCTACCCCTCCACCCACGGCGTCTTCGAGACCAATGTGCGCGAGGTCTGCAAGATCGTGCATGCCCATGGCGGGCAGGTCTACATCGACGGGGCCAACATGAATGCCCAGGTGGGCCTGGCACGCCCCGGCGACTTCGGCGGCGATGTCTCGCACCTCAACCTGCACAAGACCTTCTGCATCCCCCACGGCGGCGGCGGCCCCGGAATGGGCCCGATCGGCGTCAAGGCCCATCTGGCGCCCTTCGTCTCCAACCATGTGGTCACCCCCATCGAGGGCGTGCATGCCGACTGTGGCGCGGTCTCGGCAGCCGCCTTCGGCTCGGCGTCGATCCTGCCGATCTCCTGGGCCTACATCAAGATGATGGGCGCCCGAGGCCTGACACGCGCCACCGAACTGGCGATCCTCAATGCCAACTACGTCGCCCGGCGGCTTCAGGCCCACTATCCGGTGCTCTATCGCGGCGTCAACGGCACCGTGGCCCACGAGTGCATCATCGATATCCGCCCGCTCAAGGCGGCATCCGGCATCAGCGAGGAGGACATCGCCAAGCGCCTGATGGACTACGGCTTCCACGCCCCGACCATGTCCTTCCCGGTGCCCGGCACCCTGATGGTCGAGCCCACCGAATCGGAGTCACGCTACGAGATCGACCGCTTCTGCGATGCCATGATCGCCATCCGCGAGGAGGTCAGGAAGGTCGAGAACGGTGTCTGGCCGGTCGACGACAACCCCCTGGTGCGCGCCCCGCATACCATGGCCGACCTGATGGACGACGCCTGGGAGCGCCCCTACTCCCGCGAGCTCGGCGCCTTCCCGTCCGAGGCCGTCAAGGCGGCCAAGGTCTGGCCGGCGGTCAACCGGGTCGACAACGTCCTCGGTGACCGGCAGTTGGTCTGCTCCTGCCCGAGCATCGACACCTATCGGGATTGAAGGCCATGACTGACGAGAGGCCCCACCACCGCGGGGCCTCTTCGCCTGGCAGAGCGTCACGGCGCCCCGCCTAGCCGAAGCCCGGCTGCTCGCTGTAGCCGTAGAGCGCCTGGCGCCGCTGCTCGCGGAAGTCCTCCAGCAGGCGCGCATAGCGGCGCGGCATCTCGACCCCGGCGCGACTCACCAGGTGCAACGTCTCGTGGACCGGCACCGGCAGGTCGAGCTCCTTGACCTGGCGCTGCCAGGGCGAGGTCTCGAGCACCAGCCGCGAGACCACCGTGAACCCCAGGCCACGGGCCACGGCGTCCAGCACCATGCCCACCTCATTGGTGAACCCCTGGCGCCGGAAGTGGCTCATCGAACGGAACTCCGCCGGAAAGTTGCTGCGCAGCAGCGCCCCGGCATGGTTCATGCCTTCCGAATGGCTGATGAAGCCGATGCCCATCAGGTCGGCAAGGCCGCTCCCCGCAAAGTCGGCCGGCACCACCAGGCAGAGCGGCTCGCGGTGCCACGGCTCGATGTCCAGGTCGGGCTGCCTGACCTCTTCGGTGATGATGCCGAGATCGTAACGACCGCCCAGGACGTCCTGGGCGATCTCTTGGTTGAAGGCGAAGCTGTAGCTCACGGTCAGCCCGGGGTGCATCTGCTGCTGGCCGAGGATGAACGGATAGAGCATCAGCCCCACGCTGCCGGGCGAGGCCAGTCGGCAATCGCCGGAGAAGAGCGAGTCGGCATCGAGGGAGTGGCGGAACTGCTCGTGCTCGGCGAACAGCTTCAACGCATAGTCGTAGGCGCGACGCCCCGCCTCGGTGAGGGTGAAGCGGCGCCCGTGGCGATCGAGCAAGGGCTTGTCCAGGTACTGCTCGAGCTTGCGCACGTGCTGGCTGACCCCGGGCTGGGTCATCTCCAGCTGGCGGGCCGTGCGAGTGAAACTGCCGGTCTCGACCAGGGTGATGAAGGTACGGAAGTACAGGGCATTGAACATGGGGGGGGACACGTCACTCGCGGGAGCCGGCTAGCACGCATTCTACCAGCTCGCCTGCCCCGTCGCACCGCTGCGCGACGGCGACCGGCCATGGTAGCATCTTCACTGACACCCGGCCCGTGATGCCGGCCAAGCACGACTCCGTTCACGACAAGGACGCCCAGGATGCCCGATACCATTTCCAGTACCATCTCGCCGGAAGGCAGCCTGGAGATACTCTCCCAGCACGAGGTCAGTCGCCTCCACGACACCTCCCGCAGCGGGCTGCACGACCTGCTGCGCCGCTGCGCCCTCGCCGTGCTCAACTGCGGCAACCCCACCGACGACAGCGTGGCGCTGATGGAGGCCTACCAGGACTTCGACATCGAGGTGATCCCGCAGGACCGCGGCGTGCGCCTCAAGCTCACCAACGCCCCGGCCGAGGCCTTCGTCGACGGCAAGATGATCCGCGGCATCCGGGAGCACCTCTCGTCGATCCTGCGCGACATCGTCTACGTCTACAACGAGATCCAGACCCATCGACGCTTCGACCTCACCACCGGCGAGGGCACCACCAACGCGGTCTTCCATATCCTGCGCAAGGCCGGCACCCTGAAGCCGGGGCGCGACCCCAGCCTGGTGGTGTGCTGGGGCGGCCATTCGATCTCCCGGGAGGAGTACGAGTACAGCAAGGACGTGGGCTACCACCTGGGCCTGCGGGAGCTGGACATCTGCACCGGCTGCGGCCCCGGTGCCATGAAGGGACCCATGAAGGGCGCCAACGTGGCCCACGCCAAGCAGCGCCGCCACCAGGGCCGCTACCTGGGTGTCTCGGAGCCCGGCATCATCGCCGCCGAGGCCCCCAATCCCATCGTCAACGAACTGGTGGTGATGCCCGATATCGAGAAGCGCCTGGAAGCCTTCGTGCGCCTGGGCCACGGCATCATCGTCTTCCCCGGCGGCGTGGGCACCGCCGAGGAGATCCTCTATCTGCTCGGCATCCTGCTGCACCCGCAGAACGGTGACATGGAGCTGCCGGTGATCTTCACCGGCCCCGCCGACTCCGCCGACTACTTCCGGCGCATCGACGAGTTCCTGGTCTACACCCTGGGCGAGGAGGTGCGTCGGCTCTATCGCATCATCATCGACAACCCCACCGAGGTGGCGCGCACCATGCGCAAGGGAGTCGACACCGTCACCGACTATCGCAGGACCCGCCAGGATGCCTTCTACTACAACTGGCGACTGAACATCGACCGTCACTTCCAGGAGCCCTTCGCCCCCACCCACGAGGCGATGGCGGGGCTGGCCCTGCATCGCCAGCAGCCGGTGCACGAGCTGGCCGCCAACCTGCGCCGCGCCTTCTCGGGCATCGTCGCCGGCAACGTCAAGGAGCACGGAATTCGCGCCATCCAGGCCCATGGCCCCTTCGAGCTACATGCCGAACCGGAACTGATGACGCGTCTCGACGAGCTGCTCACCTCCTTCGTCGCCCAGGGTCGCATGAAGCTCGCCGGCGACTACGAGCCCTGCTACCGGCTGGCGTGACCCACGCCCCTCACGCCCTCTCGGCCCGCCACCAGAGCCAGAGGGCGTGGAGCAACAGGCCGAGGGTGGCGCCATGGGCGAGCAGCAGTTGCCAGCCGATCCAGTCGGTGAACAGGGCGTGCCAGGCGCCCATGCCGGCGAGCCCGGCCAGCAGGCTGAGGCCCAGCCGGCCCAGCAGGCCCGGCAAGCGCCGGCGCGCATCGCCGGCCAGCATCCGCCAGTGGATGAAGGCCACCGCCGCCACCGCCACCACGGCGATCAGGATCAACGACAGCCGTGTCTCGTGACCGCCCACCAGGAAACGGGGCACGGTGGCCAGCATCAGCAGCACCAGGCCCAGCATCAGGCTGAGCCGCTCGGGGGTGGGGTTGGCCCCCATCTCAGGCCACCTTCAGCTGCTGGGTCTCGATCCACTCCTCGGCCCAGGGGAGCGCCTCGTCGTCGGCCATGAAGGTCTCCATGGCATCGACCTCGAGGCGCTCACCCAGGCGAAGCGCCCCCTGCCCCGCGAGCAGTTCATCGAGGCTGCGCCCCGCGCCACAGAAGGTATCACCGTAGGAGCTGTCGCCCAGGGCGATCAGCCCGTAGCGCAATCCGCTCAGCGACGGCGATTGCTCGTCGATGGCGCGCACGAAGGGCACGAAATTGCCGGGGTAGTCCCCGCTGCCGGTGGTGGAGACGCAGAACAGCGCCAGGTCGGTGGTCGACCCGGTCAGGTCCTCGAGGGTCGGCTGATCGAAGATGGCCACCTCGTAGCCGGCCTGTTCGAACAACGGCTTGACCTGCTCCGCGACGTCCAGGGCGCCGCCGTACATGGTACCGACGAAGATCTTCAGCATGGGCATGTCTTGGATTTACCTGAGAATTCCGGTCGGATTTTAACATGCTGCCGGGTCGCGGCGCATCCCGACCGCGGTGACGGGCAGGGCCATCGCAGATAGCAGCGTTGCTCGGGGCTGATCCGCCGACAGGCCTGCGGCGACGGGTGGGACACCCGGCCGCAGCCGGCGCCCTGCACCGCGGGCCATGGCCGAGTATAATGCTCGGGTTCTCTTCCCCCTGCACGGAGGCGATATGCAGCAGACCTTCGAGGCCTGGGTCACGCCGATCATGATCGGCGGCCTGATCCTCTTCATGTGCTTCATCATCTGGGATCTGGCGAAGAAGTCCCAGGCCGGACGCTTCGGCACCCTCATGCTGTTCGTCGTTCTCGGCGCCGGCATGCTGGGCTATGTGTTCAAGGTGGTCATCACCTGGATGATGGAGAATGGCGGCGTCTGATCCACCATGCTCCAGCACGACACGACAACGCCACCCATCGGGTGGCGTTGTCGTGTCGGGGGCGGCGCTCAGGGCGTGTCGCCGTGGTAGCTCTCGACCTGACTCTTGAGCTTCTGTCCCGGGCGAAAGGTCACCACGCGACGCGCCGAGATGGGAATCTCCTCGCCGGTCTTCGGGTTACGCCCCGGCCGCTCGCGCTTGTCGCGCAGGTCGAAGTTGCCGAAACCCGACAGCTTGACCTGCTCGTTCTCGCGCAGGCAGGCACGGATCTCCTCGAAGAAGGCCTCCACCATGGACTTGGCCTCGCGCTTGGAGAGGCCGAGTTCGGCGTGCAGATGTTCAGCCAGTTCCGCCTTGGTCAATGCACCCATGTTCACTCCCTCATGGTGGATCCGCCCCGCCGGCCGGCCGGTGGCTGCATCGGCCTCACGGCTATCCTCACAGCTATCCACGCAGCTCAGCGCCCAGGTGCTGGCGTGCGTCGGCGACGATGGCGTCAACCAACTGATTGATTTCATCGTCATTCAGCGTGCGCGAAGGATGCTGCCAGGTCAAGCCCAGGGCGATGCTCTTGCGCCCTTCCGGCACTCCCTGCCCCTGGTAGACATCGAACAGCCGCGACTCCGTGAGCCACTCCCCGGCCTGGCCATGGATGCTGTCGAGCAGCGCCTGTACCGGCAGCGACTCATCGACCAGGAAGGCCAGGTCGCGGCGCACCTCGGGATGGCGGGACAGCGGCGAGAAGGACGGGACCCGGCCCTGGGTCAGGGCATCCAGGCGCACCTCGAACAGCAGGGCATCGACCTTCAGGCCCAGTTGCGCCCGCACCGCCGGATGCAGGGTGCCGATCCAGCCGGCCTCCTCGCCCCGATACAGGAGGCGGGCGCATTGCCCCGGATGCAGCGCCGAATGCTCGCCGGGCTCGAAGCGCCAGGCCTCGGGCTCGCCGCCCATCGCCAGCAGGCTCTCGAGATCACCCTTGAGATCGAAGAAGTCGACCCTGTCCCTGCCACCGGCCCAGCCCTCGGGCTCGCGGGTGCCGCACACCAGCCCCCCCAGCATCGGCGTCTGCTGCAACGCGTCGAGCTCGCCACGGAAGACCAGGCCGGTCTCGAACAGCCGCACCCGGGTCTGCTGGCGGTTGAGGTTGTGCATGAGCGCCCGTACCAGGCCGGGGAAGAGACTCGCCCGCATCACCGACAGGTCGCTGGAGATGGGGTTGGCGAGCACCGGCGACACCACCCGGGGCAGCAGCGCCTGCTGCAGTTCCGGTGAGACGAAGCTATAGGTCACCGCCTCCTGATAGCCACGGGCCACCATCTGCCGCCGCAGCCGGCCCAGCGGGGTGCGTGCCTCGTGGTCGGGGCGCAGCGACAGGCGCGCCGCCGGGCGGCGCACCGGCAGGCGATTGTAGCCATGGATGCGCGCCACCTCCTCGACCAGGTCTTCCTCGATGGCGATATCGAAGCGCCAGCTCGGCGCCCGGGCCACCCAGCCCTCGGCGCTCGTTTCCACCGCCATGCCCAGCCGCTCGAGAATCTCGCCGACCTCGGCGGACGGCAGCGCCTTGCCGAGTGCCTGCTCGAGACGCGACGCCCGCAGCCGCACCCGGCGCTCGCCGGGCAGCTGCTCGGCGCTGACCGCCTCGATCAGCGGTCCCGGTTCGCCGCCGGTGATCTCGAGCAGCAAGCGCGTGGCACGCTCGGCGGCCTCGCGGGCCAGCTGCGGGTCGACGCCCCGTTCGAAGCGATGCGAGGCATCGGTATGCAGGCCATAGTGGCGCGCCTGACCGGCCACCGCCAACGGCGAGAAGAAGGCCGCCTCGAGGAAGATGTCGCGGGTCGCGGGACTCACCCCGGAGTGCTCGCCGCCCATGACGCCGGCGATCGCCAGCGGGCCGCGCTCGTCGGCGATCACCAGGGTGGCGTCGGTCAGGGTGATCTCCTGGCCGTCGAGCAGCACCAGGCGCTCGCCCTCCCGGGCCAGGCGCACGATCACCGCCCCATGCAGGTTGGCACGGTCGAAGGCGTGCAGCGGCTGCCCCAGCTCGAGCATCACGTAGTTGGTGACATCGACCACCGGGTCGATGGCACGGATGCCGCTGCGCCGCAGCCGCTCGACCATCCACAGCGGCGTCTCGGCACCCACATCGACGCCCTTGATCAGGCGACCGATGTAGCGCGGGCAGCGCTCCTCGTCCTCGACGCGCACCGGGAAGGTCTCGCCATGGGTCGGTGCCACCGCGACGATCTCGGGGCCCTCGACCGCCAGGCGGTTGAGCACCCCGACCTCGCGGGCCATGCCCTTGACGCTCAGGCAGTCGCCGCGGTTCGGGGTCAGGTCGACCTCGATGGTGTGGTCGTCGAGCCCCATGAAGGCGCGAAAGCTCTCGCCCGTCGGCGCATCGCCCGGCAGCTCGAGAATACCGTGGGAGGTCTCCTCCTCGAGCCCCAGCTCCGAGGCGGAGCAGATCATGCCGCGTGAATCGACGCCGCGCAGCTTGGCCTTCCTGATCCTGAAGTCGCCGGGCAGCACGGCACCGACCCGGGCGAAGGCCACCTTCTGGCCCACGGCGACGTTGGGCGCGCCACACACCACCTGGACCGGCTCGCCGCTGCCGTCGTCGACCCGGCAGACATTGAGCTTGTCGGCATCCGGGTGCTGCTCCCTCGAGACCACCTCGGCCACCATCACGCCCTCGAAGGCCGCGGCCACCGGCTCCACGGCGTCCACTTCCAGGCCGGCCATGGTGATCTGGTCGGCCAGGGCCTGGGTCGCAAGCTGCGGCGAGACCCAGTCACGCAGCCACTGTTCGGAAAATTTCATGGTCAATCCTGTGTTCTGCCAAGGTCCGTGTGTAATGCCGTGCGATCAGGCGAACTGGCGCAGGAAGCGCAGGTCGTTGTCGAAGAACAGGCGCAGGTCGTTGACCCCGTAGCGCAGCATCGCCAGCCGCTCGGCCCCCATCCCGAAGGCGAAGCCCTTGTAACGCTCGGCGTCGATACCGGAGTGGCGGAACACCTCCGGATGCACCATGCCGCAGCCCATGACCTCGAGCCAGCCGCTGTGGGAGCAGACCCGGCACCCCTCGCCGCCACACATCACGCACTGGATGTCGACCTCGGCGGACGGCTCGGTGAAGGGGAAATAGGACGGCCGGAAACGCACCGAGAGGTCATCGCGCTCGAAGAAGGCGTGCAGGAAGTCCTCGATGGTGCCCTTGAGGTCGGCGAAGCTGACGTCCTCATCGACCAGCAACCCCTCCACCTGATTGAACATCGGCGTGTGGGTCAGGTCGGAGTCGCTGCGGTAGACCCGCCCCGGGCAGACGATGCGAATCGGCGGCGCCTGCTCCTTCATGGTCCGCACCTGCACCGGCGAGGTGTGGGTACGCAACAGGCGGGTCGCATCGAAGTAGAAGGTATCCGCCATGCCGCGGGCCGGATGGTGGGCCGGGATGTTGAGTGCCTCGAAGTTGTGATAGTCGTCCTCGATCTCCGGCCCCACCGCCACATCGTAGCCGATGCGGGTGAAGAGCCCCTCGATGCGCTCCAGGGTCAGGGTGACCGGATGCAGGCCACCGCTGGGCTGACCGCGCCCCGGCAGGGTCACATCGATGCGCTCGGCGGCGAGACGCGCCTCGAGCGCGGTCTTCTCCAGGGCATGTCGGCGCCCCTCGAGCTCCTCGGCGAGGGCCTGCTTGGCCTGGTTGATGCGTTCGCCCGCCGCCGGGCGCTCTTCCGCCGGCAGCTTGCCGAGCCCCTTGAGCAGCGCCGTGATCTCGCCCTTCTTGCCGAGATAGCGCACCCGCAGCTCTTCCAGCGCCGGAATGCTGTCGGCCGCCTGGATGGCGTGGCGAGCCTCGGTGACCAGAGTGGGAAGGTGGTCCATCCGTTGAGCTCCGAAGTCTGTGGTCCTGCAATGATGTCGCTTGCAAAAAAACAGGGGAAGAGCGGCTGCTCTTCCCCTGCAACGCCGGCGACCGGCCGGCGGGTGCCGGAGGCGGTCGCGGTCGATGTCACTTACTGGGCAGCCTTGGCCTTCTCGACGATGGCGGCAAAGGCAGCCTTCTCGTTGACGGCCAGGTCGGCCAGCACCTTGCGATCGATCTCGATACCGGCCTTCTTGAGGCCACCGACGAAGCGGCTGTAGGAGAGACCGTGCACACGGGCACCGGCATTGATGCGCTGGATCCACAGGGCGCGGAACTGACGCTTGCGCTGGCGGCGGTCACGATAGGCATACTGGCCGGCCTTGATGACGGCCTGCTTGGCCACGCGGAAAACCCGCGACCGGGCACCGTAGTAACCCTTGGCCTGCTTGAGAATCTTCTTGTGACGGCGACGGGCAACGACGCCACGCTTGACACGAGTCATAGCAATCTCCTGACGTTAAGGGGGTCTACCAAGGGTTACAGATTCGGCAACATGCGCTGGATCAGCGCCTTGTCGGCGTCGTGAATCTGCTTCATGCCACGCAGATGGCGCTTACGCTTGGTGGACTTCTTGGTCAGGATGTGGCTACGGAACGACTGCTTGTGCTTGAAGCCGTTGGCCGTCTTCTTGAAGCGCTTGGCAGCGCCGCTGTTGCTCTTGATTTTCGGCATGAGACTAACTCCGCTCGAGGTTTTTTCAGAAAACCCGTGGCCGACGGGAAGCGCGGACGCCTCCCGACCGTTCGACTGGCCGTCGGATCACTTCTTCTTGGGGGCAATGATCATGATCATCTGGCGCCCTTCCATCTTGGGGAAGGCCTCCACGGTCCCGATCTCCTCGAGATCCGCGGCGATCCGCTCCATCAACTTGCGGCCGATATCCTGGTGCGCCATTTCACGGCCGCGAAACCGCAGCGTGACCTTGCCCTTGTCGCCACCTTCGAGGAAACGCGTCAGGTTCTTCAGCTTGACCTGATAGTCGCCCTCGTCGGTGCCAGGCCGGAACTTGACTTCCTTGACCTGGATCTGCTTCGTCTTCTTCTTCTGAGCGGACTTCTGCTTCTTCTGCTCGAAGACGAATTTGCCGTAGTCCATGATCTTGCAGACGATCGGATCGGCGTTGGAAATCTGCACGAGGTCCATACCGGCGGCTTCGGCACGCTCCAGCGCGTCGCTGGTGGGCACGACACCCAGCTGTTCGCCGTCGCTGTCGATCAGGCGAACCTGATCCTCGGTAATGCGCTCGTTCATCGGGGGGCGCTTGTCCTGAACGCGCCCTCTTGGGTTGCTTCGCTTGATCGCTACGTCTCCTTAAGACAATTGACGATGTCGTCAGCCGAGTTCGGCACTCAGACGCTCGATGAGGTCGCCGACCTGCATGGTCCCGAGATTCTCGCCGGTACGCGTACGCACGGCGACCGAGTCAGCCTCGACTTCCTTATCCCCCACTACCAGGAGATAGGGAACTTTCTGCAACGTATGCTCGCGGATTTTAAAGCCGATCTTCTCGTTCCTCAAGTCCGCCTTGACGCGCAGGCCGATTTTCTGCAGGCGTTGCTCGAGCCGGGACGCGTAATCACGCTGCGCATCGGTGATGGTCAACACCACCGCCTGCTGCGGCGCCAGCCACAGCGGCATGGCCCCGGCATGGTGCTCGATGAGGATGCCGATGAAGCGCTCGAAGGAGCCCAGGATCGCCCGATGCAGCATCACCGGCGTCTTGCGCGCCCCGTCCTCGTCGACGAATTGGGCGCCGAGCCGGCCCGGCAGGTTGAAGTCCAGCTGCAGGGTACCACACTGCCAGACCCGATTGAGGCAATCCCGCAGGGCGAACTCGATCTTGGGCCCATAGAAGGCCCCCTCGCCCGGCTGCAGCTCCCACTCGAGCCCGGTGGCGTTCAGGGCCGCCTCGAGCCCCGCCTCGGCGCGGTCCCACATCGCCGGATCCCCCATCAGCTCGCCGTCGGGCCGCGTGGAGAGCTTGAGCTCCACGTCCTCGAAGCCGAGCTCCTTGTAGACCTTGAGCGTCAGGGCGATGAAGGCCTCGGCCTCGGCCTGGATCTGCCCCTCGGTGCAGAAGATATGGGCGTCGTCCTGGGTGAAGCCGCGTACCCGCATCAGGCCGTGCAGGGCCCCCGATGGCTCGTTGCGGTGACAGCTGCCGAACTCGGCCAGGCGCAGCGGCAGGTCACGGTAGCTCTTCAGCCCCTGGTTGAACACCTGCACGTGACAGGGGCAGTTCATCGGCTTGACCGCGTACTCGCGCTTCTCCGACTCGGTGGTGAACATCATGTCGCTGTAGTGGCCCCAGTGGCCGGATTTCTTCCACAACGACAGATCGACGATCTGGGGGGTCCTGATCTCCTGATAGCCGTTCTCGACCTGCACCCGGCGCATGTACTGCTCCAGGGCCTGGTAGAGGGTCCAGCCGTTGGGGTGCCAGAAGACCATCCCCGGCGCCTCCTCCTGGAGGTGGAAGAGGTCCATCTTCCTGGCCAGCTTGCGGTGATCGCGCTTCTCGGCCTCCTCGAGTCGCTGGAGGTAGGCCTTGAGCTGCTTCCTGTCGCCCCAGGCCGTGCCGTAGATGCGGGTCAGCATCGGCTTGCTGGCGTCACCGCGCCAGTAGGCACCGGCCAACTTGGTCAGCTTGAAGGCCTTGAGGTGCCGGGTATTGGGCACATGGGGGCCCCGGCACATGTCGATGTACTCGTCGTGATGGTAGAGACGAATGGTCTCACCCTCGGGAATCCCGCGCACGATCTCCTGCTTGTAGGGCTCGTCGCGGTGCAGGAAGGTGAGCATGGCGCGGTCGCGATCGACGTACTCGCGCACCACGTCGTACTCGCTGTCGATAAGCGCCTTCATGCGCGTCTCGATGGCCTCGAGATCCTCGGGGGTCACCGAACGACCGAAATCGATGTCGTAGTAGAAACCGTCGTCGATCACCGGCCCGATGGCCATCCTGGCCTCGGGATAGAGTTGCTTGACCGCATGGCCGATCAGGTGGGCGCAGGAGTGGCGGATGACCTCGAGGCCTTCCGCATCGCGGGCGGTGAGGATCGCCACCGTGGCGTCACGGTCGATGATATCGGCGGCATCCACGGGTACGCCGTCGATCTTGCCGGCCACGCAGGCCTTGGCCAGGCCGGGGCCGATGCTCTCGGCCAGTTGCATCACGGAAAGGGGTTCGTCGAAGGTTCTCTGGCTGCCGTCGGGCAGGGTCACGATGGGCATGAAGGGTCCTTGTGCGCAGTGGTGGCCCATACGAGAGACCACATGTCGCGATGAACGAAGTATTGAACGATGAGCGGGCCACGCCCTCCCCGACCATCACGCCTCGCCACGACGAAGCAACGAGAGTGAGACGGTGCCGGAGACCGGCGCAGCGAGCGCCTACATTACCAGAAGCGCAGCCGCCTGCGCCACGGGTCGCTAGACACGACCGGGGCGCCCTGAGGCGCCCCGGAACCGGACGGAGGCCCGTCCGGCATTGTCGGCATCATGCCGAACGGTCAGCTCACTGACGATCGATCTCGACGCGACGGTTCAGCGCCCGTCCCTCGTCGGTGTCGTTGGTGGCCACCGGACGCTCCTCGCCGTAACCCGTGGCGGTCATGCGATCGCCGGCGATACCCTGAGACATCAGGTAGTTACGCACGGACTCGGCACGGCGCTGGGACAGGCCCTGGTTGTACTCGGCGGAACCGACGGAGTCGGTGTGACCCTCGATGCGCACGCGCAGATTGGGGTTCTCACGCAGGCGGTGAGCGACCTCGTCCAGGGTCATCTCGGCCTGGGGGCGCAGCTCGGCACGATCGAACTCGAAGTTGACCTCGCTGGAGAGCACCACCGGCTCGAACTCCGGCTCGGGAGCAGGTGCCGGCTCGGGCATCGGCTCGGGAGCGGGCTCGGCGACCGGCTCCGGCGTGCGGTCGGCGCACAGCAGGGCACCGATGGCGGCACCCGCCGTGCCACCGATGGCGGCACCATCTTCCTCATCGGAGCTACCGCTGGTGGCATAGCCGATGCTGCCGCCGATCAGGGCGCCGGCGATACCGCAGACCACGGGCTGCTGGTACCAGACGCGGTCGGACGACCCGGCAGAGGATTGAGAGGCCGAACTGGCACAGCCTGAGAGGCCGATGACCAGCGCGGAACCGAGCAACAAGCCAGTCGTAGACTTTTTCATTTTTCAAACTCCTTCTTCTTGATTCAGTTCCTGGGGAAACAGCACAAGTCCCCGTTCCCAAGTGATCCAGACGGTCGGAAGACGCGGGGCCATATCCCCTTGCCCACCCGTTCTACCCGTCAAGCCGGAACTCGACAAGCGATTGACGCCTTCCTGGCGCTGCAAGCTTGCCGGAGCCCGGCGTATCTTTCAATCGTCATCTTATGACATTAACGGCACAGCACGCCACGGATAATCAAACAGTGTGCGATCAACGCGGCTTGCGCAAAGGCTCAGTGCAGGCTCCGCGGCCAGTCGCGACGAAAGGCCAGCGCCGCCCTGGCGGCCTCCAGGACCGCCCCACGCAGCTCGTCCTCGACGGCCAGCCGCTCGCGATCTTCCCGGAAGCGCTCCCTAGGCGTAAGTGCCTCACGGGCGGAATGCGTATGCAGGTGGCGGGTACGAGCGTAGACCTCGCCGAAGGCCTGGAACGCGGGACGCTCCATGAGCCGGGAGTCGAGGATCTCGAGCAGCACCTTGCAGCGCCAGGCGCCCTCGGTCACGTCCACCTGTTCCTGCAGCAGCGCCGATGCCACCAATTCGAGGTTCTCCAGGCAATTGTCGTGGGCACGTCGCTGCTCCTCGATACGCAAGGCTTCGCGACGGCGGACCTCCTGGCGGAGAGTGAAGGCATAGGCGGCCAGGCCGGCGATGATCGCCAGGCCCGCACCGAGCAGGATCAGCGCAGTGGTGGTCGTCATCAGGGTTCCACGAGGGTCATTGGGTTGGGCACGCATTCTACATGGCCCGGCGCCGCACCCCAATCCCCGCCTCCGCCGGAGGCGGTCTGCCCGGCATCGCCGGCTTCGTGCTCACCCTGATGCTCTACTTCCTGATCGTCGCCTTGGGATGATATCAGGACCAGAGGGCCCAGCCCGCAGCATAGTGATCCAGCAGCAGCACCCCGAAGACGCCCAGGATATAACGGATCGAGAACCAGAACGCCGCCAGCGGCGCCTTCGGGTCCTGTCCTCGCCACACCTTCCAGTTCCAGTACATGAAACGGGCGTTGAGCGCCATCACCCCGGCCAGGTAGACGGCGCCGCTCATGCCGATGGCGAAAGGCAGCAGCGTGACGGCCACGGTGAGCCAGCCATAGAGCCAGACCTGCAGCCGCGTGAAGGCTTCGCCATGGGTCACCGGGAGCATGGGAACGCCGGCCTTGGCGTACTCGTCCCGCTTGTGGATCGCCAGGGCCCAGAAGTGGGGGGGCGTCCAGGCGAAGACGATCAGCAGCAGCAGCAACGGCTCCGGGCCGAGCTGGCCGGTCACCGCCGTCCAGCCGAGCAACGGAGGCGCCGCCCCCGCCACTCCGCCGATGACGATGTTCTGGGGCGTGGCCCGCTTGAGGAAGGCGGTATAGACCAGCGCATACCCGAGCAGGGAGCCGAGTGTCAGCCAGGCGGTCAGGACGTTGACCTGCCAGATCAGCAGGCCGATCCCCGCCACCGACAGCAGCGTGGCCCAGCCCAGCGCCACCGAGGTCGGCATGCGCCTCGACGCCAGGGGACGCCGCGAGGTGCGCAGCATCATGGCATCCAGGCGACGATCCACCACGTGGTTGAAGGCCGCGGCGCCGCCGGCCGCCAGGCCGATGCCGACCAGGCCATACACCACCACCGACAGCGACGGCAGTACCGGGCTGGCCAGGGCCATCCCCACCAGGGCACAGGCGAGCATCACCATCACGACCCTCGGCTTGCACAGGGTCACCAGATCCCGCCAGCCCCACTGGGCCTCCGTCAGCGATTCGGCACGCTCGATCACCGCATTAGGCATGTGCCCACTCCTTCTCCGCGGGTTGTTGTCTCTCGTCCTGACCGACCGGTTCCCGCCAGGCCCAGACGGCCAGGGCCATCAGCACCACCAGCGCCACCGCCCCGGCGGTATGCAGCAAGGCCAGCCATAGCGGCAACCACAACAGCACATTGGCGATCCCCAGCCCCAGCTGTACAGCGTACCCGCCGACCAGGGCGCCCAGCCAGGGCCTCAGGCGACGTTCGTGCCAGTGACGCCACGCCAGCAGCAGCAGACCCAGTCCCAGGGCCACGCCCCCCAGGCGATGGCCTAAGTGGATGGCGGTCCGGGCGTCGGCATGCAACTGGCCGTGCAGGTAGTTGGGCCCCACGGTCTGGGTCAGATGAAACCCCTCGCTCCAGTCGGTGTCCGGCCACCACTGGCCGTTGCAGGTCGGGAAACCCTGGCAGGCGATGCCGGCATAGTTGCTCGAGACCCAGCCCCCCAGCGCCAGTTGGAGCAGCAATAGCACCATGGCCAGCCCCCAGAGCGGCGTCAGGGGGCGCCGCGGCGCCGGTACGCCTCCCAGCGTCAGGTCGCCTGACGCGAAGCGACGCAGCCGCAGGTGCAGCCAGAGAAACAGCAGCATCACCGAGAGCCCGCCCAGCAGGTGGAGGGTCACCACCTGGGGCCACAGCTTGAGCGTCACGGTGAAGGCGCCGAAGGCCCCTTGCAGCAGAATCACCACCAGCAGCGCGAGGCTGAGGCCCCAGGGATAGCCGGCGCGACGGCGCAGCCGGAACCCCAGCAGCACCAGGGCGATCACCAGCAGCCCCAGGGTAGAGGCCACGTAGCGATGAATCATCTCGACCCAGGCCTTGAAGCTCTCGAGCGGCATGTCGGGGCTGTGGACCAGCGCCCGCTCGGCATCCGGCACCACCAGCCGCCCGTAACAGCCCGGCCAATCCGGACACCCCAGGCCGGCGTCCACCAGACGCGTCCAGACACCCACCAGGATGACCCCGATGGTGAACACCACCCCGACCAGGCTCAGGGTAACCAGCAGGCGCAACCCGCTCTCCGGCTTCGTCATCGCCACCTCGCCTCTCGTTTCCGCCCACTGCGGACCACTCACTGCTGCGCCACCTGACGCGCACTCTTCACCGAAGACTCCGGGTTCATGCGCAACAGCTTGTTGATATCGTCCAGCACATCCCGGGGCTCGACGCCGGCCGAGTAGCCCAGCACGGCCTCGCCACGGGGGTCGAGCACCCACAGCTGATCGGGCCGCCGCCAGCCGGGGGGTGTCGACCAGCGCGCTACCACTTCGCCGGGCAGCGCCTGCGAATCGCCACCGATCCTCAGGCGGCTGACCCGATGCGCCTCACTCCCCAGCGCCCGATGCAGTCGCCACCACTGGTCGGCCAGCGCCTCGCAGCTCCCGGCGCAGTCGAAGGCCAATACCCAGTCGCCGCCCTCGAGTGGCGCATGGGGCTCGGCCAGCGGCCACTCCGCCAGGGCCGGAATGTCCGGCACCAGCTCACCGTGGGCGGTGCGCTGCTCAGGAATGCCGATACGCCAGGCCACCATGACCCAGGCCACCAGCAACGGCAGCACGAAGACGGCCAGCAACGCCAGCAGCTTGAATCGTGGATGACGAACGGCACGGGGTGCGCTCATTGTCGCGTCTCCTTGGACGGCAGTGAATCGAGGTGCAGGGAAGCGGCAGGCTCATCGCGGTCACGACTCAGGCGACGCCCGCCGACCAGCATCACCGCGAGGGCCGCCAGGGCCAGCCCCCACCACTGAACGGCATAGCCGAGATGACGACTGGGGGGCATCACGCTGGGGGTCCACCAGGAGTCGAGATGGCCCGGGCCGGACGCGAGGTGCAGCCAGCCGTCATGGGCGAAGTCGAGCGACCAGGCGGCGAGATCGATCTGCTGCAACCGCTGCCCCTCGCGATTGGGGCCGAACAGCGGGCCGCCGTCCCCCGCCGGCTGCCAGTCGCCCTCCAGCGTCACCGGCCCGGCAGGCGTCGTGACCGACGGCGTGTCGCGGGTCGTGCCGGTGACGAGGAAGCCGCGCTGGACCAGCCACAGGCGGCCGTCGTCGCCACGCAACGGGGTCAGCACGGCAACGCCGAGCCGGCCATCGAGGGTGCGGTTGTCGAGAAACAGCGTCTGCTCGGCCAGGTACTCGCCGGAAAGCGTCACCCGCGTACCTTCCGGCGGCCGGTCCCGGGGCGCCATCAGATGGGGGGCCGTCTCGAGCCGGCTCAGATAATCGCGCTTCTCGGCGGCACGCTCCCACTGCCAGGCCCCCAGCATCAGCCCGAGTACTACCAGCGGCGACCAGAAGGCCCACCAGAGACGTTGCCGCCGTCGCCCTGCACAGGCATGCTGGATGTCTTCGCGAGCCAAGGAGTGCCTCATGTTGCTGAAAATCCTGATTGCCCTGGTGTTCCTGTCCATGGTGACCAGCCTGGCTGCCGGTGCCGGCTTTCTCCTGCGTGACGACAGCCAGTCGCGTCGGCTGCTGGTCTCGCTGAAGGTCCGGGTGGCACTCGCGGCCACCCTGCTCGGCCTGCTCTTCTACGGTTTCTACGTCGACGGCCTTGCCGGCTGACCCCATGAGGCCGGTGTGGAAAACTCCGGCCTGGAAAACTCCGATCTGGAAAACCCCGATCTGGAAAACCCCGATCTAGAAAACATAGACGAACAGGAACAGGCCGATCCATACCACGTCGACGAAGTGCCAGTACCAGCATGAGGCCTCGAACCCGAAGTGGTTGTCACCGGAAAAGTGACCTCGCTGGATACGCACGAACATCACCGCCAGGATGGTGGCCCCGATGATCACGTGCAGCCCGTGGAAGCCGGTGAGCAGGAAGAAGGTCGCCCCATAGATGCCGGCCTGCAGGGTGATGCCATAGTGGGTGTAGGCCTCGTAATACTCCACCCCCTGGATACCGATGAAGGTGATGGCCAGCAACAGGGTGGCGAACAGCCAGTTGCGCGTGGTATCGCGGTATCCCTCCTTCAATCCCTCATGGGCCACGGTCAAGGTGATGCTCGAGGCCACCAGGATCAGGGTATTGACCAATGGCAGTTGCCAGGGGCTGAAGGTCGCCGCGGGCCCCGCGATCGACGAATCCGGCGGATTCATCAAGGGCCAGCTGGCGGTGAAGTCGGGCCACAACAGCGCCGCGACCCCCTTGGCGCCCTCGCCATCCAGCCAGGGGATGGCGAAGGTGCGGACGTAGAACAGCGCCCCGAAGAACGCGGCGAAGAACATCACCTCGGAGAAGATGAACCAGCCCATCCCCCAACGGAAGGAGCGATCCATCTGGGCATCGTAGAGCCCCCGGCGGGACTCCCTGACCACGTCACGGAACCACAGGGCCATGACCGCCAGCACCGCCGCCAGCCCCGTCGCCATCACCGGGGTCCCGCGCCCGTGCACCAGCACCATGCCGGTACCGATCATCATCACGCCGAGCGCCAGGGACCCCAGTATCGGCCACTTGCTGGTTGCGGGAACATAATAGCTGCCACCACTCATGCCTCATCTCCTTTGCCGGCAGTCACCTGTGCCCGCAGGGGAGCTCGAGCATCGGTGACCGGATACAGGGTATAGACCAGGGTTACGGTATTGACGTCGGGAGGCAGGTCGCGCGCCAGCTGGAAGACCAGCGGCAGCTCGAGACGCTCGCCGGCCTCCAGATACTGCTCGTCGAAGCAGAAGCAGCTGACCTTGCGCAGGTGCCGTGATGCCCGTGAGGGGGAGACGCTGGGCACCGCCCGCCCCCAATTGGCTTCTGCACTCTGGTTGCGGAAGGTGAAGTTGACCTCGCTGGTCTGGCCGGGATGGACACGCACCTGGCGGGTCTCCACCTCCATTCGCCATGGCAACCCGGAACTGCCACGGGTGATGAACTGGACGGTGACGTAGCGGGAGTCGTCCACCCCCTCGTGGACGACGGCCTGGGCGGTGTTGTCCACCTTGCCGTTGATGCCGGTGACACGACAGAAGACGTCATACAGTGGCACCAGCGCGAAGGCGAAGGCGAACATGCCGATCAGCGCCGCCACCGACCGCACCACCGTCCGCCTGACGCCGGGATTTCGGGAACGGGCGTCGTGATCCTCGTGGCTCATGGCATCCTCACCTCAGTGTACATGGGGACTGAAGGTGGGTGGCGTCTCGAAGGTGTGCAACGGGGCCGGGCTCGGCACGCTCCACTCCAGGTCCTCGGCTCCCTCCCAGGCCTTGGCCGGCGCCTTCTCGCCGCCGCGAACGCAGAGGATCACCACCGCCACGAACACCAGTTGCGACGCGCCGAACATGAAGGCCCCCAGGCTCGACACCAGGTTGAAGTCGGCAAACTGCAGGGCGTAATCGGGGATGCGACGCGGCATGCCGGCCAACCCCGAGAAGTGCATGGGGAAGAAGGTCAGGTTGACCCCGATCACCGACAGCCAGAAGTGCCACTGGGACAGGCGTACGTTGGGATAGTGGCCGGTCCACTTGGGTAGCCAGTAGTAGACACCGGCCATGATGGCGAACACCGCCCCCGGCACCAGCACGTAGTGGAAGTGCGCCACCACGAAGTAGGTATCGTGATACTGGAAGTCGGCCGGCGCGATCGCCAGCATCAGCCCCGAGAAACCGCCGATAGTGAACAGCACCACGAAGGCCAGGGCGAACAGCATCGGCGGCTCGAAGGTGATCGAGCCACGGAACAGCGTGGTGATCCAGTTGAACACCTTCACCCCGGTGGGTACGGCGATCAACATGGTGGTGTACATGAAGAACAGCTCGGCCACCAGCGGCAAGCCGACCACGAACATGTGGTGAGCCCAGACCAGGAAAGACAGCAGGGCGATGGAAGCCGTGGCATAGACCATGGAGGCATAACCGAACAGCGGCTTGCGGGCGAAGGTGGGAATGATCGCCGAGACGATGCCGAACGCCGGCAGGATCATGATGTACACCTCGGGATGCCCGAAGAACCAGAACAGATGCTGGAAGAGCACCGGGTCGCCGCCACCGGCCGCGTTGAAGAAGCTGGTGCCGAAGTTGATGTCCATCAGCATCATGGTGATGACACCGGCCAGCACCGGCATCACGGCGATCAACAGGAAGGCGGTGATCAGCCAGGTCCACACGAACAGCGGCATGTCCATCATCCGCATGCCCGGGGCACGCATGTTGAGGATGGTGGCCACGATGTTGATCGCCCCGAGAATCGAGCTGATACCGGCGATATGCAACGAGAGGATGAAGAAGGTGGTGGACGGCGGCGCGAAGGTGGTGGACAGCGGCGCGTAGAAGGTCCAGCCGAAGTTGGGCCCGCCGCCCGGCATCAACAGGGTGGAGAGCAGCAGCAGGAAGGCCACCGGCAACAACCAGAAGCTGAAGTTGTTGAGCCGTGGCAGGGCCATGTCCGGGGCACCGATCTGCAGCGGGATCATCCAGTTGGCCAGCCCGGTGAAGGCCGGCATCACCGCCGCGAAGACCATGATCAGGCCATGCATGGTGGTCATCTGGTTGAAGAACTCGGGGTTCACCAGTTGCAGGCCGGGCTGAAACAGCTCGGCGCGCACCACCAGGGCAAAGATGCCGCCGATGAAGAACATGATCAGCGAGAAGATCAGGTAGAGGCTGCCGATCTCCTTGTGGTTGGTGGTCAGCAGCCAGCGCAGCATGCCCCTGGGCGGTGCGTGATGGGCGGCGGCACCGCCGGCAGTAGCAGCGGAGCTGTGTTCAAGGGGTGGCTGCGGGGGTAACTTGGGCGCCATCGGCACTCTCCTGAATGCGTTGTTCTTGTCCGGGACACGGAATCGCTCAGCCCGCTACTGCGCCAGCTGCTCGGCGATCTCCGAAGGCTGCACGGCATCGCCGGTGTCGTTGCCCCAGGCGTTGCGAGTGAAGGTCGCCACGGCAGCGATCTCGACCGGGTTCAGGGTGCTGCGGAAAGCCGGCATGGCTGTGCCCGAGACGCCGTTGACGATGGTCTGGACATGCCACTCGACGTCTTCGATCAAGCGCTCGTTGCCGGCCAGGCTCGGGAAGGCCGGGGGGGCACCCTGGCCCTCGGCCTGATGGCAGGAGGCGCAGATGCTGCCGTAGACGGCCTCGCCACGCTCCATCAGCTCGTCGAGCTCCCAGTCGCGATCGACGCCCAGCGCCTCCTCGGCGGCGGCCTCCTTGCGCTCGGCCAGCCACTCGTCGAACTCCTCGCCCTCCATGGCATGCACCACGATCGGCATGAAGCCATGGTCCATGCCACACAGCTCGGCGCACTGGCCGCGATAGATACCCGGCTCGTCGATATTCACCCAGTTCTCGTTGATGAAGCCGGGGATGGTGTCCTGCTTGACCGCCAGGTCCGGCACCCACCAGGAGTGAATGACGTCGTCCGCCGTCATCAGGAAGCGCACCTTGCGGTTGGTCGGCAGCACCAGGGGCTCGTCGACTTCCAGCAGATAGTGCTCACCACGCGCTTCCTCGCCGCGAATCTGCGCCCGCGGCGTGCTCATGTTGGAGGTGAAGGCGACGTCTTCCCCGAGGTACTCGTAACGCCAGCGCCACTGCTGCCCGGTGATCATCACGTCGAGTTCGGCGTCGGAGGCGTCGTACATCTTCACCAGGGTGGCGGTAGCAGGTACCGCCATGCCCACCAGGATCAGCAGCGGGATCGCCGTCCACAGCACCTCGACGGTGGTGTTCTCGTGGAAATTGTCGGCCTTGGCCCCCCGCGAGCGACGGAAACGAAACAGGGAATAGAACATCACCCCGAAGACCACCACGCCGATGGCTACGCAGATCCAGAAGATCGTCATGTGCAGGGAATAGATCTCGCGACTCAGGTCCGTCACCCCGACCGGCATGTTCCAGCCGTTGGCCAGTGCAAGCGGGCTGAGCCCGGCCAGGGTCCAGCACCCCGCCACCCACACGAGCAACGTGCGCATCGGCGCCTCCTTGTCGTCGTTGTTGTCGTCAACCGCCACGGCTCCAGAGACATCGCCAGGATCGTCGGAGCCATCCTTCTGTTGTTGCCCTTTCTCTTAATTAGATTTATCGAGATACAGGACGACAAGAGAAGAGTTACAGGATTCGTCAGCCAACATCAATACCATAAATCGTCGCCCCCGATTTCAACGCTGCCGCCTCGGGCACGGACTCAGCGAGCGGCCAGCGTGGCCACCAGGGCCACCAGCCCTATGAGGACCAGCGTCATGACGACCCCGACGGCGATGAACACGACGGGGCGCCCCGTCTCGAAATCCGCCCGACGCTGACGCTCCTTCTGCACCCCAAAGAAGGCGGCCAGCACCGACTTGATCACGCTCCACATAACCGTTCACTCCTTATCCCGGCCGCCTTTCTCATCCTTTGGTCGCAGGCAGGCTGCGACGCCTTGACCGGCATCAGTCGGGCACGCAACAACCTGGCAGGAAGCAGGCAGCGCTCCGACCGACACCTATACTTTACCTACGGATATTCCACCACACGACCGCCATCCGTCACTCAAGCAGGCAACAGGAGCCCGTCATGAGCCAACGCAGACCTACCTCGTCCACCCCGGCAATGCCTACGACCGAACCGATGCTCGCATGGTGGCAACAGCAGTGGCTACAGAGTGCCAGCCCCTTGGCCCGCATGCAGCTGGCCTGGATGGAAAGCCTCGCCGAGGCCATGCAGTTCGAGGCCCAGTACCTCAAGGCCATGGCAGAGAGCGGCCAGCGCATGGCCGAGTGTTTCAAGGGCGAGGATGCCCCCAGCACGCCTGCCGAGATGCACGAGCGCTACCAGAAGCTGGTCAAGGATGTCACCGATGCCCATATGCAGCGGATGGAGAAGGCGACACAGCTCTCCCACGAGTTCCGCGAACGGATCTGGGAAGAGCTCTGACCCGCCCCGCCTCCGCGTCCGCGCGGAGGCGATGGGTATGGAGAAGCCCGACGAGTCTCGCCGCCGGAGCCGGCGACATCAGTTGGCGAAGAAGGTCAGACGCGATACCAGCGTGTAGTTCGATTCCATCGCCATCAATCCCGCCAGGAACAGCAATACCCCCGGCGGCACGAGGATGGTATAGATGATCGCCAGGCGTTCCCAGGCCATGTGCATGAAGAAGGCAACGATCAGGCCGGCCTTGAGAAGCATGAACAACGTGATGAGGAACCACTTGAGGAACCCTTCCATACCCGACACGTCCACCAGGTAGGAGAAGACGCTGAGCACGAACAGCCACAACCAGACCCAGAGATAGATACGCAGGGGATGCTGTTGAGGAGTTGCCTTTGCCATGTCGACCTCCTGCGTCTACCACAGGTAGAAGAATGCGAAGATGAATACCCAGACCAGATCCACGAAGTGCCAGTAGAGCCCCAGGGTCTCGACCATTTCATAGCGGCCCTTGCGGCCGGTCAGAAAGCCGGGGCGCTGGTCGTCCAGAGACCCGCGCAGCACCTTGGCCGTCATGATGATGAGGAAGATGACGCCGAAGGTCACATGGGTGCCGTGAAAGCCGGTGATCAGGAAGAAGACCGCACCGAACTGGGCGGCCCCCCAGGGATTGCCCCAGGGACGCACCCCCTCTCCGATCAGCACGGTCCACTCGAACGCCTGCATGCCGACGAAGGTGGCTCCGAGCAGCGCAGTCAGCAGCAGCAGGACAGCGGTCTTGCGGCGGTCCTTCTCGTACCCGTACTTGACCGCCAGCGCCATGGTGCCGCTACTGCTGATCAGGATGAAGGTCATGATGGCGATCAGCAGCAGCGGGATCGACTGCCCGCCCACGGTCAGGGCGAACACCTCGCTGGCATCCGGCCAGGGCTCGACGGTAGACATCCGCAAGACCATGTAACCGACGAGGAAGCAGGCGAAGATGAACACATCGCTGAGGATGAAGATCCACATCATCGCCTTGCCCCATGGCACATCGAAGACCCGCCGATCCGCCGACCAGTCCGTGACCAGGCCCTTCATGCCATGGGGTGATCCCGGGTCGCCGGGGCTTGGATTGACCATCGTCATGCCCTCCTGTCAGCTTGCCGACTCACGTCGACAGCACCAGCGCGAAGAGAATGGCCCAGACCAGCAGCAGGAAATGCCAGTACAGGGCGCAGAGTTCGACGCTCGCCCGCACCTCCACGGCTGACGCCCCCCGCTGGACCTTGCGCAGGGTGCGCCCCCAGGCCACCAGTCCTCCCAGGAGATGCAGGGCATGCAGGGCGGTCATGAGAAAGAAGAAGGCATTGGCCGGATTCCCTGCCAGGTAGTAACCGGCATCATGCAGTTGCCACCAGACCACGCCCTGCCCGAGAATGAAGGCGATGGTGAGGCCCCCGCCCAGCATCAGACACCGCCGCAGCACCTGGTCATTCCCCTTCTTGGCCGCCGCCCAGGCCCGCTGCAAGGCGACACTGCCCAGCACCAGGCTGGCGGTGTTGAGCCACAGCAGACCGGGAGTCGGCAACGGCCGCCAGTCAGGCCCCATCTCCATGCGCATCAGGTAAGCGCTGATGGTCAAGGCAAACACCGCGGTGACCACCGCCAGAAAGACCACCAGCCCCACCCGCGCCGCCGTGAAATAGAGAGGCAGGTGACTGGCACGGTTGGTGATCCCCTCTGCCGGGGTGGCTTCCGACTGTGCCTCCCAGGGACGCACATTGATCGAGTGACTGAACAGCCAGCCGCCGAAGACCAGCATCAAGACGGCCAGGAACACCAGCGAAATCGTCATGGCCGCACCTCGCCGTCGGCTTCGGCATCGTCGCTGGCGGCCTCCACCTCCTCCGGCGGCATGTTCTGTGGCAGGTAATCCTGCTTGGCACCGGGCACGCCATAGTCGTAGGCCCAGCGATACACCACCGGCAGCCGCTCACCGAAGTTCCCGTGGCGAGGCGGCGTGTGGGCGGTCTGCCACTCCAGGGTGGTGGCCTGCCAAGGGTTCGGGCCCGACTCGCGCCCGCGATAGTAGCTCCAGACGAGATTGAAGAAGAAGATCAGCTGGGTCAGCGCCACGATGATGGCCGCCACGCTGATGAAGGCATTGAGGGCCTGGACCGAATCGGCGATATAACCGGTCTCGCCATAGGCATAATAGCGGCGTGGCACACCGGCAAACCCCAGGAAATGCATGGGATAGAAGATGGCGTAAGCGCCCAGGAAGGTCACCCAGAAGTGGATCTTGCCGAGGGTATCGTCGAGCATCCGCCCGGTGATCTTGGGGTACCAGTGATAGATGGCACCGAACACCACCAGTACCGGAGCCACGGCCATGACCATGTGAAAATGGCCGACCACGAAGTAGGTATCGGCCAGCGGAACGTCCACCGTGACATTGCCCAGGAACAGGCCGCTCAGGCCACCATTGACGAAGGTGAAGATGAAGCCGATGGCAAACAGCATCGGCACCGTCAGATGGATATTCCCCTTCCACAGGGTCAGCACCCAATTGTAGACCTTGATCGCGGTGGGTACCGCAATGATCAGGGTGGTGGTGGCGAACAGGAAGCCGAAATAGGGATTCATGCCACTGACGAACATGTGATGAGCCCAGACCACGAAGCTCAGCACCCCGATGATGATGATCGCCCAGACCATCATGCGATAGCCGAAGATGTTCTTGCGCGCATGGGTGGCCAGGATGTCGGATACGATGCCGAAGGCAGGCAGCGCCACGATATAGACCTCGGGGTGGCCGAAGAACCAGAACAGGTGCTGGAAGAGTAGCGGGCTACCACCCTCGTGTGCCGACTGCTCTCCCAGTGTCAGCATTTCCGGCATGAAGAAGCTGGTGCCCAGCAGCATGTCGCACATCATCATCAACACCGCCACCAGCAGCGCCGGGAAGGCGAGCAGCGCCATCACCGTGGCCATGAAGATGCCCCATATGGTCAACGGCAGGCGCATCAGCGTCATGCCCTGGGCGCGGGCCTGCAGCACCGTGACGATGTAGTTCAGTCCCCCCATGGTGAAGCCGGCGATGAACACGATCAGCGACACGAACATCAGCAGGACGCCGCCGTCGGCTCCCGGCGTGCCCGGGCTGATCGCCTGGGGTGGGTAGAGCGTCCAACCCGCCCCGGTGGCCCCTCCCGGCACGAAGAAGCCCGCCACCAGGATCAGCACCGACACCAGGTAGAACCAGAAACTCAACATGTTGAGATAGGGAAAGGCCATGTCCCGAGTGCCGCACATCAGTGGAATCAGGTAGTTGCCGAAGCCACCCAGGAACAGCGCGGTAAGCAGGTAGACCACCATGATCATGCCGTGCATGCTCACGTATTGCAGGTAGCTGCTCGGGTCGATCAGCGAGAAGACGCCGGGAAAGCCGAGTTGCAGCCGCATCAGGATCGACAGCACCAGGGCCACCAGCCCGATGGCCATCGCGGTCAGGCCATACTGGATGGCGATCACCTTGGCATCCTGGCTCCAGATGTATTTACCGATGAAGGTCCTGGGGTGGACGAGTTCCATCTCCTCGAGGTCGCCTGCCGCGGCGTAGGAAGCGCTTTCCTGCCCATGTTCCGCCATCGCTTACTCCTCCTCGCCGCTGGGGTTAACCGCTGCCAGCACCTGCCCCGCCCGGGGTAGCGTCATGATGTAGGCCACCACATCGTCGACGGCCTGCTCGTTGACCAGCATCTGGGCCATGTCGACCATCTGATTGCCGTAGGGGTCTTCGGAATGCCGACCGCGGACACCCTCCCGGAAGTTCTGCAACTGCCTCGCCAGGTACCAGTCGGGCATGCCGGCCAGGCGCGGGGCATTGGTAGCCCGGATCCCCTGGCCTTCGTTGCCGTGACAGGAGCCGCAGGTCCGGTAGAGCCTCGCGCCCCGTTCGGCATTGCCGGTGAGACTGGCCTCGACCGGCTCGTCCGGAAGCGCCTCGATATAGGCGGCGATGTCGGTGACCGCCTGCCGATCGGGAAGCGAGGCGGCGAAGGGGCGCATCTGCTGCCCGAAGGTATCGTCATCATGGGTGCCGCGTGCCCCGTTGCGGAACAGCTCGAGCTGACGCTCCAGATACCAGCCCTCGAGACCGGCGAGCTTGGGCGCATTCAGGTCGGGGTTGCCCTGACCTTCGCGGCCGTGGCAGGCGGCACAGGTGGCATAGTGCCCCTCTCCCGCCTGCGGGTCGGGCGGCTCGCGAGCGGCGAGTTCGGCATGGGTGGGCTGGCCGGCGAGCCACTCCTCGAACGCCTCCTCCTCCACCACCTCGACACGACCGCGCATGGCAAAGTGGGCGATGCCGCACAGCTGGGCACAGACGATCTCGTACTCGCCGACTTCGGTGGGCGTGAACCAGAAGTAGGAGGTCTGGCCCGGCAGCATGTCCATCTTGGCGCGGAAGTTGGCGACCTTGAAGTTGTGCAACACGTCCTTGGAGCGCAGCACCATCCTGACGGGGCGATCGACCGGCAGCACCAGGCGGGGGCTCTCCACCAGGACGTCGTCCTGCCCGGCCGGGTCATCGATCATGCCGAAGGGATTGTCATCGCTGATGTGGCGGTTGTGCACCGCACCGAAGCGGCCGTCCTCTCCGGGGAAGCGAAAGCTCCAGTGCCACTGCTGCCCCACCACTTCGACCTCGTGGGCCTCCTCGGGCGGCGAGACGAAGGAGCCCCACACCAGCAGGCCGGGAGCCAGCAGGCCGGCGATGCCGATCGTCGTCAGGCCGGTGAGCCAGGCTTCGAGCTTCTTGTTCTCAGGTTCGTAGTGCGACCGCCGCTGCTTGTGGTAGCGATAGCGGATGATGACGTAGGCAAGGAACAGGTTGACGGCGACAAACACCGCGCCTGTGACCCACAGGGTGATATGGATGGTGTCATCGATGGCACCCCAATTGGAGGCCAGCGGGGTCAGACTCCAGGGACTAAAAAAGAAGAACAGTATCGACCCCAGCGCTAATACGATGACAGCAATCGCTATCGCCATTGGCCGCCCCTCCCCTTGCACCCCACTGCGCGTTTCGCAAGTGAGTACATTATGGAGTCACTATAGTGACTGCCCCGGAAGCCCGCCAACATCGGCACCAGACGAAGCAACAGGGCCGAGCGACGTCGCATGACGCCTGCCTCTCGCGGGCGCCGGAGCCAAGCGATTGAAACTGAAGCGCAAAGAGGGCTTTTCATTTGTCGCGCAACGCGCTAGTATACGCCTCGTTCTCGGGGGCCACTGGCAACAGCCACCAGTCACCGAAAACGTGTCGGAGCGTGGCGCAGCTTGGTAGCGCGCTGCAATGGGGTTGCAGAGGTCGCAGGTTCGAATCCTGTCGCTCCGACCATGGACATCAAGAGAAACCGCCACTTACGGGTCATGCCGGGTGGCGGTTTTTCGTTGCTGGCGTCGCCGGGAGTTCCCCGGCTTGCCGATCGCCACTTTATCGACAACCTTAGTAGTGGAGTCCCACCTGCGGTCAGGGCGGCAGCGACTCATCCGATGAGCCGTGGCAGACCTCAGCGCACCATGACGTGGATCGCTGCCACTGCAGTGGAGACAGGGAGACGGCTGACTGGAAAGGAGCAGGAGGACGTTCGGGCATCCGCCCCGGTTCCTCAGTGTTGCTGGACAGGAGAATAATATGAGTCGCTTGTATTTCTTGACCCCCGACCTGGATACCACCGTCAACATCGCCCATGAACTGAACGACCTCAAGCTGAAGAAGGATGAGGTTCATGTCACGGGCAGAGACTGGAAGCACCTGGAAGAACAGGGGGTGCATAACGCCACCCTGCGCGAAACCTCGGATGTGATCAATGCCGCAGTGCGTGGCCTCAAGTATGGCATCCCGTTAGGCCTCGTACTGGGTATCGTCGCCTACGTCATCCTGGACAATGCCATCGGCGGCATCAGCTTTGTCCTGCTCATCCTCGGCATGATGGTGTTCGGCGGCCTGTTCGGCATCTGGAGCAGCACCATGATCGGGGTGTCGGTGCACGACGTGAAGGTCGACAAGTACGAGGAGGACATCGAGAACGGGGCCTTCCTGATGATGGTGGACGTCCCTGCCGATCGCGAGGACGAGATCTATTCGGCGATCCACCGACATCATCCGGAAGTGATCATCGACAAGGTCACCCGAGATGAACTGAAGCACCACTGGGGAACGGGACGTTAACACCGCCGCCCACGGCGTCAGCCGATCACAAGCGTGTCGACCGAGGGCCGCATCGCGCGTGGCACGAGGCCACGGGGCTCGTCATGCCCGGTGAATCCGCAACCCGTGCCGTCTGAGCTTGCGCACCACGCTGGGCTGGCTGATGCCGAGACGCTCGGCGATGGCGTAGGTACTGGCCAGCTCCCCGCATAACGTCGCCAGCACCTCGCGCTCGGCGCGGGACAGGTAGTCCGGCAGCGACTCGCCCGGGGCGACACCCGGCGGCTTTACGACTTCGTCGCCATCGACGCCGCCTCCCGGCCTCATGACCGGAGTCGACACGGCACGCCATGGCGGCGCCTCGATCATGTCGCCGGGCGCCGAGAGCCAGGCGCGCTCCAGCCAGTTCTCCAGCTCACGCACATTGCCCGGCCAGTCGCTGCCCATCAGTTCCGACCAGGCGCCGGCGTGCAGCAGCTTCTGCCGGCCGTAGCGCCGGTTGAGGCTCGCCAGGCAGTTTTCCACCAGGGCGGGGATATCCTCGCGCCGCTCGCGCAGCGGCGGCAGCGTCACCGGAATCACATTCAGCCGATAGTAGAGATCGAGCCGGAAGCGCCCCGCCTCCACGCTGCGCGCCAGGTCCTGGTTGGTGGCGACCACCAGCCGGAAGTCCACCCGCCGCGGCCGGGTATCGCCGAGCCGGGTGACGGTTCCATCCTGAATCACCTTGAGCAGCTTGGTCTGCATCAACAGCGGCAGTTCGCCGATCTCGTCGAGAAACAGCGTGCCCCCCTCGGCCTGCTCGAGCAGCCCCGCCTTGCCCTGGCGTGCCGCGCCGCTGAAGGCGCCGGGCTGGTAGCCGAACATCTCCGACTCGAAGAGGTTCTCGGGAATCGCACCGCAGTTGACCTCGACGAAGGGCCCCTCGCCACGTCGGCTCCAGCGATGCAACTGGCGGGCAAAGGCGGTCTTGCCGACACCGGACTCCCCCAGCATCAGCACCGTGGCGTCCGACGGCGCCACCCGCTTGAGCAACAGCGCCACCTCGCGCATCACCCCGCTACGCACCTGGAGCGCCTCGAGGGCATCATCCAGCCCCCCGTCATCGGCGACCGCTCCGGCATGACTGCGCCTGAGATGCTCGCTGAAGCGTTTCTGCAGCAGGGCGTACTCGTCCTGCAGCAGTTGCAGGTCGGTGAGATCCCGTGAACGGCTGACGATACGCTCGATGCGACCGTCGACGAACACCGGGTGTGCCTCGGCGATCACCCGGCGCCCGGTGCCGGTCACCTGCATCAGCTGCACCGGCCGCCCGGTACGCAGCACCTCCAGGCTGATCGATGGCTTGAGCACGCCTCGGGCCTCGAGCTCCTGCACCGTGGCCCGGGTCAGTGCCTCCCGGGACATGCCGTAGACCGCGGCGGCCCCCGGGCTCACGTCGAGCACCCGACCCTCGCCATCGACGATGAAGAAATGGTCGTTGGCCGTCTCGATGATGGTCTGGAGCACACGGCTGTCGATATGGCCCATCCGGTTCCCCCTCCTGGCCCGCCTGGCAATTCACTTATGCATCAACAATACATTATTGCATCACACTACGCGGCCCAATGATGCAAGAACGCATCGCCAAAATGAAAAACCTCATGAAATCAGCAGGCTAAAATCTGGCACACCCTATGCAAGGACGTCTGGACTCGTCTTCGAGCACCCATACCCCGACAGGGCGATATCTGAGGAGACCCCGATGCACCACTACAACCAACCCCTCGGCGGCAACGAGATGCCCCGCTTCGGCGGCCCGGCCACCATGATGCGCCTGCCCTCCCGACCGAGCGCCGAGGGCCTGGATGCCGCCTTCATTGGCGTGCCCCTGGACATCGGCACCTCCAACCGCCCCGGCACCCGGTTGGGGCCCCGCCAGATCCGCGACGAGTCGCGCATGCTGCGGCCCTACAACATGGCGACCCGGGCCGCCCCCTTCGACAGCCTCCAGGTGGCCGACATCGGCGACGTGCCGATCAACACCTTCCACCTGCCGAAGAGCATCGAGATCATCACCGCCTTCTACGACCAGGTGCTCGGCCATGGCTGCACCCCGCTCACGCTCGGCGGCGAGCACACCATCACCCTGCCGATCCTGCGTGCCATCGCCGCAAGGCACGGCCCCGTGGGGCTGATCCATATCGATGCCCACGCCGACGTGAATGACCAGATGTTCGGCGAACCCATTGCCCATGGGACGCCCTTCCGCCGCGCCCAGGAAGAGGGCCTGCTGGCCGAGAACAAGGTGGTGCAGATCGGCCTGCGCGGCACCGGCTATTCCGCCGAGGACTTCGACTGGTGTCGCCAACAGGGCTTTCGCGTGGTGACCGCCGAGCAGTGCTGGTACAGGTCGCTGGCCCCGCTGATGGCCGAAGTGCGCGAGCAGATGGGCGACGCCCCGGTCTACATCTCCTTCGACATCGACGGCCTCGATCCCTCGGTGGCCCCCGGTACCGGCACCGTGGAGATGGGCGGCCTGACCTCGGCCCAGGGCCTGGAGATCGTCCGTGGCGCCACCGGCCTGAACATCGTCGGCGGTGACCTGGTCGAGGTCTCGCCTCCCTACGACCCCAGCGGCAACACCGCGCTGATGGGCGCCACCCTGCTCTACGAGATGCTCTGCGTCCTGCCCGGCGTCCAGCACCGCGACTGAGTTCGCCGACCCTCGTCCTCGCTCGCATCGAACCATTGCCAACGACAACAATCCGTGGGGTATCCCCTATGTCCGCTCTCGAATCCACCGGCAACGACGCCGCTCGTGAGCGCGGCTTCCAACGCCGCGATCTCTTCAAGTTCCTGATCCCTTCGCTGATCGGGGTCAGCCTGTTCCTGGTCCCGTTCCAGGTGGGCGACACCATCAACATCGGCATGGGCCTGATGGCCGACGGCCTCAAGGCCCTGCTCGATGGCGCCCTGCCGGCCATCGCGGTATTCGTGCTCTGTCTTTCGGTCGTGGCGACGCTCTATATCAAGCTGGCCCGCCCGGCCTGGGCCGAGCACGGCGTGATGCGCGACATGTTCCACGTCGGCCCGGTGTGGTTCGGCATGCGCCTGCTCGGTGCCGCCTTCGCGCTGATGACCTTCTTCCAGTTCGGCCCCGAGTTCGTTACCGCCTCCTTCACCGGCGGGGTGATGCTCAATGACCTGGCGCCGGTGCTGCTGACCTTCTTCTTCTTCGCCGCCCTGCTGCTGCCCTTCCTGGTCGAATTCGGCTTCATGGAATTCATCGGCAGCCTGGTGCGCAAGCCATTTCGGGTCATCTTCAACCTGCCGGGTCGCAGCGCCATCGACGCCACCGCCTCCTGGATGGGCTCGGGCACCGTCGGCGTGCTGATCACCACCCAGCAGTACGAGACGGGCTTCTACAACCGCCGCGAGGCCGCGGTGATCGCCACCAACTTCTCCATCGTATCGATCGCCTTCAGCCTGCTGATCACCAGCTTCGTCGACCTCAACCACCTGTTCGTCCAGTTCTACTTCACCGTGGTGGTGGCCGGCCTGATCGCCGCCGTCATCGTGCCGCGGCTGCCGCCGCTGTCGCGCAAGCCCGACAGCTACTACGAACCGGTGGGTTGCCAGCTCGCCGAGAAGCGCACCGAGGAGGTGGGGCTGCTGCGCTACAGCCTGCTGCAGGCGGTACGCCGTGCCGAGAAGGCCCCGGGCCCCCGGGAACTGGTGCGCAACGCCCTGTTCAATGTCGCCGACATCTTCCTCGCCCTGCTGCCGCTGGTATTCGCCATCGGCACCGTGGCGCTGATACTGGCCGAGTTCACGCCGCTGTTCACCTGGCTCTCCTACCCCATGGTGCCGGTGCTCGAGCTGCTGCGCATTCCCGAAGCCGAGGCGGCCGCCCCGGCCACCCTGGTGGGCTTCGCCGACATGTTCCTGCCGGCGGTACTGGCGACCAACATCGAGAGCGAGCTGACGCGCTTCGTGATCGCCTGCCTGTCGCTGACCCAGTTGATCTACATGTCGGAGATCGGCGCCCTGCTGCTCAAGTCGAAGATTCCGATCAAGCTGTGGGAACTGGTGGTGATCTTCCTGCTGCGCACCGCCATCACCCTGCCGATCATCGCCTTCATGGCCCATGCGTTCTTCTTTTAACCAGCCACGCGCAACGGGCCTCGAGTCGCGCGCAACCCACAGCGTCGCCCGTAGCCCGTAGCCCAGAGAGGTTCACCATGACCTGTGCCGAACTGCTGATCCGCCTGCTGCGCGACACCCACGGCGTCGACACCGTCTTCGGCATCCCCGGGGTGCATACCGTCGCGCTCTATCGCGGCCTCACCGACGGCGCGCTGCGCCACGTCACCCCGCGCCACGAGCAGGGCGCCGGCTTCATGGCCGACGGTTATGCCCGCGCCACCGGCAGGCCCGGGGTCTGCCTGATCATCACCGGCCCCGGGATGACCAACATCGCCACCGCCATGGGCCAGGCGCTGGCCGACTCGGTACCCATGCTGGTGATCTCCAGCGTCAACCGCCGCGACACCCTGGGGCGCGGTCAGGGCCGACTGCATGAGCTGGCAAGCCAGCAGCAACTGATGGCCGGGGTCTCGCGCTTCAGCCACACCCTGCTCGATCCGGCCGCCCTGCCCGAGGTGCTGGCCCGCGCCTTCGCCGTCTTCCAGGGCCAGCGTCCGGGACCGGTACACATCGAGATCCCCATCGACCTCTTCGACGCCCCGGCCTCTCCCCCCGCCACTTGGCAGGCGCCGAGGCTGTACCGGCCGGTGCCGGACCCCGAGGGCCTGACGGCGGCCGCCCAGTGGCTGCGCGAGGCCCAGCGCCCCCTGGTGCTGCTCGGCGGCGGCTGCGTGGCCGCCCCCGATGCGGCCCGGGAGCTGGTCACCCGGCTCGATGCGCCCACCGCCACCACCATCAACGCCAAGGGCCTGCTGGGCCGAGACCATCCCCTGGACCTGGGGGCCAACGCCAGCCTGCCCGCGGTGCGCGAGCTGGCCCGCGAGGCCGATGTGATCCTCGCCGTGGGCACCGAGCTCGGCGAGACCGACTACGACGTGGTGTTCGACGACGGCTTCGACCTCACCGGGCGACTGATCCGCATCGATGTGGACGCCCAGCAGCTGGTTCGCAACCAGACGGTCAGCCTCGGCCTGGTGGGCGATGCCGGTCGCAGCCTCGAGCAACTGCTCGCGCACTTCCCCGCCCCCCTCGCTCGCGGCGGGCGCGAGCGCACCGCCCGGGTGCAGGCCGCCCTCGGCCTGTCCCATGACCCGGCCCTTGCCCCCTTCGTGCCGCTCTACGCCGCGCTCGAGGAAGCCCTGCCCGAGGCGATCCTGGTCGGCGACTCCACCGCCCCGGTCTATGCCGGCAATCACCTGGTCGCGCAACCGGCGCCGCGGCGCTACTTCAATGCCTCCACCGGCTACGGCACCCTCGGCTACGGGCTGCCGGCCGCGCTCGGTGCCCAGCTCGGCCAGCCGGCGCTGCCGGTGATCGCCCTGGTCGGCGACGGCGGGATGATGTTCACCCTTTCGGAGCTCGCCACCGCCGTGGAGGAGCGCCTGCCGGTGGTGATCCTGCTGTGGCACAACCAGGGCTATGAGGAGATCCGTCGCTACATGGACGCCCACGGCGTCGAGCGGCTCGGCGTCGATATCCAGGCCCCGGACTTCCAGACCCTGGCCGCCGGCTTCGGCTGCCTGGCGACCCGGGTCGGCGGCCCCGCCGAACTGGCCCGCGCCCTGGCCGCCCGCCCCACCGACGGCCCCCTGCTGATCGAGGTGGATGCCCACGCCTGGCAGCGCTCGCTCACCTCAGCCTGACCGACACCGAAGGAGTCACCATGCAACGCCTCGACCAGCAGTTTATCGATAACCATTGGGTGGCCTCCCGGGGCGAACGTCGGCTGCCGGTGACCAACCCCTACACCGAGGCGGTGATCGCCGAGGTCACCGCTGGCCACCCCGCCGATGTGGACGCCGCCGTGGCCGCGGCGCGCCGTGCGCTGCCCACCTGGCGAGCGCGCTCCGGCGCCGAGCGGGCTCACTACCTCGATGGCTTCGCCGACGCCCTGACCCGCCGCCGCGAGGCATTGATGCGCCTCTCGTCCACCAACAACGGCAAGGTACTCGCCGAGGCCGCCATCGACCTGGACGACGCCATCGCCTGCTACCGCTACTACGCCGATCAGGCCCGCGCCCTGGACGCCCGCCAGGGCCGGCCGGTGACCCTGGGGATGGAGGGCGTCGAGGCCCGCTGCTACCACGACCCGGTGGGCGTGGTGGGGCTGATCACCCCCTGGAACTTCCCGCTGGTGACCAGCGCCTGGAAGCTCGCCCCGGCGCTCGCCGCCGGCTGTACCGCGGTACTCAAGCCCTCGGAGGTGACACCGCTGCCCGAGCGGGCCCTGGCCGAGATCGCCCTCGAGATCGGCCTGCCCGCCGGGGTACTCAACCTGCTGCATGGCGACGGCGAGGGCATCGGCGCCCCCCTCGCTGCCCATCCATCCGTCGACAAGGTCTCCTTCACCGGCAGCAACCGGGTCGGCGAAGCGGTGATGCACGCCGCCGCCGAGCGCACCGCCGGGGTGTCGCTGGAGCTCGGCGGCAAGTCGCCGATCCTGGTGATGGACGATGCCGACCCGGAACGGGCCGCCGACTGGGTGATGGCGGGCCTCTACTTCAATGCCGGACAGATCTGCTCGGCGACCTCACGGCTGCTGGTCCACGAGGCCGTGGCCGAACCGCTCTACGCCGCCCTGGCCGAGCGTATCGATGCCCTGGTGCTGGGCGACCCCCTGGCCGAGGGCACCACCATGGGCCCCATGACCAGTGCCCGTCAGCGCGAGGCGGTACAGGGTTATCTCGCCATCGCCGAACAGGAGGGGCTCGCCGCGGTGCGCGACGCCCGCCATCGAGAGCTGCCCGGCCAGGGCTTCTTTCTCGCCCCCACCCTCTATCGCGACGTGCCGGTGGAGAGCCGCCTGTGGCGCGAGGAGATCTTCGGCCCGGTGCTGTGCGGGCGCAGCGTGGACAGCGAAGCGCAGGCCATCCGCCTCGCCAACGACAGCGACTTCGGCCTGGCCGCCACCGTGGTCAGCGGCACTGCCGAGCGAGCCCGACGCATCGGGCGACAGCTCCAGGCCGGCAGCGTCTGGATCAACAGCGAGCAGCTGGTGCTGCCCGAGACCGGTTGGGGCGGTGTCAAGCGCAGCGGCATCGGCCGCGAGCTCGGCCCCTGGGGCCTTGCCGCCTATCTGGAGGTCAAGCACCAGATCGGCGCGGCCTGAGCCACCCCTGCGACAAAAAGCGGCGGCCCACCCGGGCCGCCGCTTCCTCGCGCCGGTCTGTCACCGACCTGCCGCTGCCCGTCACTCGGGCCGAGATTACTGCGGCTGTTGCTGCTGTTGCATCTGCTCCTGCATCTGGCGCATCTGCTCCTGCTGGGCTTCCATCTGCCGCTGCAGCTCGTCGCGCTGCTCCTGGGTCAGGGTGGCCTCGACCCGTGCCTGCATCAGCACGCTCTCGGCCGTCATGTCGCCGGTGAGCTGGCCGAGACGCTCGGCGTCCTGGCGAATGGCGGTCTCGTCGAACTCGGGGCCGACGCTCTCCTGCAGCTGCATCTGGACCTGCTGGGCCTCCCCCTCCAGCGACTGGATGCGGCTCTGGGAGTCGTTGAGCAGGGTGACCAGCTCCTGTTGCTGGTTGTCGTCGAGATCGACCAGTTCATCGAGCTGGCTCACCTGGTCCTCGGCACTGGGGGCCTGCCCCTGCCCCGGGGCCATCTGCTGGGCGAGGGCCGGGGCGGCCAGGGCGAGTGTCAGGGTAGAGACGGCGAGCGACTTGAGTACGGTCATGAAAACTCCATTACTATCAAAGGTATGGCTATCCAGGGCACGGGGACCCTAACCCGTTCTTCCCGGCGATGACACCCCGTGGTGACGGAAGGTGACGTTACCGGCGGCAGCATGCAGCGCGGCGCCGGCGCCGAGGGGGGCTAGAATCATCAGCCCTCCCCGAGACATCACCAGAACCCATCCGTTCACCATGAAATGCCCGGGAACTCGACCGAACGCCGCCAGTGGTACCATCGGGGTGGTCAACCTGCCATCGGTGCCGATGATCATCTACGCGGTGTTCATGCTGCCGGTGGTCCATGTGCCCATCCTGCTGGGCATCTCCGGATGACGCCGACCTGGCCCTTGACGACCACACGGCCGGCCCGCAGGCTGGCCCTATTTCCGACTTCATGAAGGGATTCACCGTGACTCGAGTCAACCGTCTCCTGCTGCCTACCGCCGGCCTGACCCTCGCCCTGCTCGCCGGCTGCACCACCTACACCTTTCCCGACGGCAGCCGCGAGACGCTGTGGGGCACCCCTCCCGAGGACGAAACGAAGCCCCGCGAGGAGCGTCAGGCGGCACCGATCGAGTACCGAGTGCCAGGCGAGATCCCCGAGTGACGGGCGCGGCATCAAGCGCCCTGGCGGAAGACCACGCTGAGGTTGTTGGCGGGCATCTCCACCACGCGGGCGAGGGCTAGCCCCTGGCGCTCGGCCTCGGCCGTCACCGCGCCGAGCTCCCGGATACCCCAGCGCGGATCCCGCGCCCGCAGGTCGGCATCGAAGGCCGCGTTGCTGGGCGCCGTAGGATGCCCTTCGCGCCGGAAGGGCCCGTAGAGATAGAGCACGCCACCTTGCGGCAACCGCTTCCCGGCACAGGCCATCAGTGCCTCGGTGACCGCCCACGGCGAGATGTGCAGGAGATTGATCGCCACCATGGCATCATAGGGGCCGGCCGGGCAGATGATGGACACATCCAGCGCCATGGGCTCATGCAGATTGGCCAGGCCGGCATGGGTCCGCCACGCCTCGATCGACCGGCGCGCATGGGGGTTCGGGTCGCTGGGCTGCCACTCCCAGCCCGGCATGGCCGATGCAAAGTGCACGGCATGCTCGCCGCTACCGCTGGCCACCTCCAGCACCCGGGCCCGTGCGGGCAGAATGGAGGTCAACACCTCGAGAATCGGTTCGCGGTTGCGCGCCGTGGCGGGGCTCTTCAGGCGGGCGTCGGTCATGGGGGAACATCCGGGCAATGGGGTCAGGTGAAGTGTAACGTTCCTGACCCCGCCGGTCCGCGTGCTATCGCTGTTCCGCCATGGCCTTCTCGATGAATGCCTCGCTACGCCGGTGCGCCGGCCGCTCCTTCAGGCCCGCCCAATAGGCCTCGAACTCGGGACGCCTGTCGAGGGTGCCGAACTGCATGCCCCAGCCGATGTGCGAACCGACATACACATCCGCCGCGGTGAAACTGTCGCCCGCGATATACCGCCGGTCCTTGACCGCCATCGCCAGCGTATCGATCACCGTTGCGACGGCACCGCACCCCAACTGCATCTGCTGCTCGGCGGTGGGTCGTACCCCACAACTCTGCAGCGAGATCGCCGTCTCCACCGGGCCGGCGGCGAAGAACAGCCAGCGATAGTAGTCACCACGAGCCGTCGTCTCCGGTGCCAGGCCGGCCTCGGGAAAGGCATCGGCGAGATAGGCACAGATGGCCGCCGCCTCGGTGACCACCACATCGCCGTGCCGGATCGCCGGCACCTTGCCCATGGGGTTGATGGCCAGGTACTCGGGCGACTTCATCGGCGCACCGTACTCGAGGACCTCCAGGCGATAGGGGGCGCCGAGCTCCTCGAGCATCCAGTGCACGATACCGCCCCGCGACATGGGGTTGGTGTAGAAGACGATTTCCTGTTGCATTACTCACTCCTTCGATTCGCTTGGGGTGGCAACAGGATAGACCGTGGCAGCGTCAGATTCCGGCACCCGTGGTTGCAGCCACGCTCCGTGCCACCCTCTGGCCATCAACTGCTGACATTCGATGCACCCCTCATGAACGTCTGCCACTGCCCGGGTGGTCGCCAGAGATCCGGGACCGGAAAGTGGCGGGAGCCACTCCGGCGGACTAGCCTGATTGTCGTCGATCCTGTCGCGATCGACTGCGTACCCGAAGGGATTGTGGGCATGGCAGATGACGGGATCGGCCGACTCCAGCAACCTTTCCGTCAAGGGAGGTAGCAGTCATGACGGCACACATGCGTACGATTTCATCGGCCACCGCTATCGGGGTGGCCGGGCTGACGGCGTTGGCGCTGGCTGTGACACCCAATGCCGCCGTCGCTCAACCTCCGTCGATCACACTGGGCCAGATCGCCCCCTTCACGGGGGCGGGCGCCGAGTTCGGCGAGTACTACCGTGATGGTGTGGCGCTCGGCGTCCAGCACATCAACGCCGCGACCGAGGAGGTGCTCGGCGGCGCCATCATCGGCGACCACATCGCCGAGGACAGCGCGACCCTGCCGAGCCCCGCCATCGAGGCGGCCCGCAGCCTGGTCGAGGTGCGCGGCGTACCGGCCATCATCGGTGGCTGGTCCAGCGGCGTGACGGTCGCGGTGGCGACCTCCGTGACCATTCCTGCTGAGGTGCTACAGATCTCCAATGGCTCGACATCACCGCTGATCTCGGTGCTCCCGGAGGATCGCGACGCCGACCTGCTGTTCCGGACCACGGCGTCCGACGCCCTGCAGGGCGTTGTCGCAGCACAGCTCGCCGCCGGCGAGATCATCGACGACTACCAGTTCGAGAGTGCCGCGACCATCTTCATCAACAATCCCTACGGCCAGGGCCTGTCGAACGCCTTCGCCCATTCTTTCCAGCTTCGCGGTGGCGTGGTCCACGCCCAGGTCCCGCACCCGGAAGAGGTCCAGCCGACCTACACCTCGCAGATCGCCTCGGCGCTGCAGGACGAACCGGACATGCTGTTCGCGGCGAGCTACCCGGCCCATACCGCGACCTTCCTGGCCGAGGCCCGGGACCTCTTCGACCAGGTGGCCTGGCAGTTCGTCGACGGTAACCGTTCCGATGACGTCGTCGAGGCACTCGGTGCCGATACCGTCGAGGGCGTGATCGGCACCGCACCGGGGCAGGACCCGAGCATTCCGGGCTTCCAGCAATTCTCCGAGCAGTTCATGGAGGAGTTCGGGCACGATCGCATCCCGCCATTCACCGAGTCGGCCTACGACGCGGCGATCGTCATCGGCCTGGCGGCGGTCAAGGCGTACGCGGACGGCCACGAGTCTGCCGACGACATCACCGGACCGGTGCTCCGCGACCGCCTGCGTGACGTGGCCAATCCGCCGGGGCAGACCATCCTGGCCGGGGACTACGACAGCCTCGTCGCCGGCATCGAGGCGATCATGGCCGGCGAGGACGTCCAGTACAGCGGCGCGGCCGGACCGGCGAACTTCGACGACAACGGTGACGTGCTGACCCCCATCGCCATCTGGCAGTTCCAGGACGGCGTCAGCGAGACCCTCGAGATCCGCTCCCCGGACGACATCCCGGAGGAGTAGTCGTCGCCCCCCGCGGAGCCCTCATCGAGGGCTCCGCTTCCTTCTGCGGTTAGTGCACCTCGCATGCACTACCCTCGCATGCACTACACCCCGTGTCAGTGCCCGTTGCCGCGCAGGTGGTTGGACACCCGCATCTCCTCCGGCAGCAGCCCCTGGGGGCGGAACAGCACCACGGCGGCCAGCAGCAGCGACACCAGCAGCCAGCGGATGTACTGGGCACGACCGGGCAGGTCCTCGTGAATGAGCGCCAGCAGCGGTTCCAGGGCGTTGGCCAGGAAGGCCGTGCCGGCCCAGACGCCCCACACCAGGATCGCCCCGAGGATGGCGCCGCGGTGGTTGCCGCTGCCCCCTAGCATGAGCATGATCCACACTAGGAAGGTACCGAACAGCGCATGGAAGTGGCTGTAGTCGATGGCCACGGTGTAGTGCGCGTAGAGCGCCCCGGCGATCCCCATGACCACGGCACCGACCACGAAGGCCTGGACCCGGGCGAAGGTGACGTTCTTGCCGTTCATGGCCGCCGAGGACTCCTCGTCGCGCACCGCCCGCAGCATGCGCCCCCACGGCGAGCGACAGGTGCGCTCGAGCACCACGTAGATCAGCGCCAGGAAGGCCGCCACGATCATCAGGTAGAAGGCGGTGTAGTCCCGTGTGCCCAGGGGCTCGATGAGCCACGCCAGCGACTCGGGGAGCCACTCGCAGTGACGGGACTCGAACAGGCAGCGGCCCGGCTGCGGGATGCCGCGCAGCGGCTGGGGCCCATTGGCGAGCCAGCGCTCGTTCTGGAAGATGAGGCGGATGATCTCCGCCACCCCGATGGTGGCGATGGCGAGAAAGTCCAGGCGCAGGCGCAGCACGGGGACGGCGACGACGAAGGCCACCAGCCCCGAGACCACGCCGGCCGCGAGCACCCCGACGAGAAACGGCATCTGCAGCCCGAACAGCACCTGGGTGTACTGGGCCGCCAGGCCGGTGGGCGCCTCGATGGTGAACAGCGCCGAGGTGAAGGCACCCACCGCGAAGAAGCCCGCCACGCCGAAGTTCAGGTGCCCCGTGTAGCCCCACTGGGTATTCAGGCCCAGGCTGAGAATCGCGTAGAGGCTTGCCATGGTCATGAAGCCGATGAAGTAGGACAGGTAGCCCGACGGCACGCTGGCCGCGATGCCCAGGCCGGCGGCAAGCCCCAGCACGATGCCGCCCGGCACCCGCCACCGCACCCCGGGCGGCAGCAGGATCGGCAGGATGCACGCCAGGGCGATTCCCAGCATCAGGCCCTTGAGGAAGATCAACTGGGACATGGCGGATCACCCCTCCGTGCGGCCGAGCAGCCCCTGGGGGCGGATGAGCAGCGTCAGCACCATGAGCACGAACGCCACCGCGGGGCCGTAGGTCGGATCGAGAAATGACGTCGACACCTGGTGGGCAATGCCGATGATCAGCGCCGCACTCAGCGCGCCGTAGGGATTGCCGATGCCCCCCATGATGGTGGCCGCGAACATCGGCAGCAGCAGCCAGAACCCCATCTCCGGCCGGAGCTGCGAGCTCAGGCCGTACATGATGCCGCCGGCGGCGGCGAGCCCGCCACCGAGCATCCAGGTCCAGGCGATGACGCGCTCGGTGTTGATGCCGCGGATCTGGGCGAGATGGGGATTGTCGGCGGTGGCGCGCATCGCCTTGCCCATGCGGGTCCATTCGAGCAGGACATAGACGGCGGCGACCAGCACGAAAGCGAGCACGAGAATGAACAGCTGGTCCGCGCGGACGCGCATGCCGAACGGCAGATAGAGGGCCGGGTTGGCCCGCCCCGGATAGTAGAAGTGGAAATCGGGCCCCCAGATGAGATAGATCATGCTGCGCACGAAGAACGCCATCGCCAGCGAGGCCATGGCGAAGAGCACCAGGTGGGCACCGGTGTTGCGCAGCCGCCGATACACCAGGCGGTCGATGGCGACCGCGACCAGGCCCACCACCGGCATGGCCACGACCAGTGCCACCAGGAACTCGTAGCCGAAGGAGAACGGGCGCAGCGCCTCGCCCTGGGGTAGCAGCGGGACCACCGTGTACGCCACGTAGGCGCCCAGGGTGACCAGGGCCCCGTGGGAGAAGTTGGGGAACTTGAGGACGCCGTAGACCAGCGACAGGCCGATGCTGCCCAGGGCGATGATCCCGCCGAGCATCAGCCCCCAGGCCGTCAGCGCCAGCAGGCGCTGCGCGCTGGCCCCCGCGATCAGGCCGGCGACGTACATGGCGATCAGAATCACCACGAAGGTGCCGACCAGGAAGCCGCGCGTGCGAATGAAGGCACGTAGACGTTCGCCGAGGCGGCGCTCGTCGGCGGGCAGCTCCTGCCCCGGCTTGCGGGTCTCGGATACGGCCATCGGTCATCCCCCCAGGTAGAGGCGAGCCACGTCGGGGTCGGCGAGCAGTTCCTGGCCCGTGCCGTCGTAGCGGTTCTCGCCGTTGGCCAGCACATAGCCCCGGTTCGCCATCTGGAGCGATTTCCTGGCATTCTGCTCGACCATCAGCACGGCCAGGCCGGCGGCATTGATACGGCGAATGTTGTCGAAGATCTCGTCCACCAGCTTGGGCGAGAGGCCGGCCGAGGGCTCGTCCAGCAGCAGCAGGTCCGGCTCCAGCATCAGTGCGCTGCCCATGGCCACCATCTGGCGTTCCCCGCCGGACATCTTGCCCGCGCGTTGCCGCCGGCGTTCACGCAGCCGGGGGAAGAGCTCATAGACCCGCTCCCGGCGCTGCGGGATCTCGCGTTCGTCGAGCAGGTAGGCGCCCATGTCGAGGTTCTCCTCCACCGTCAGGGTGACGAAGACATTGGCGACCTGCGGCACATAGCACAGGCCGAGGGTGACGATCTCGTGGGGCTTGCGGCCGTGGATCGGCTTGTCCCGGTAGGTGATGGTGCCCGACTTCGGGTGCAGCAGCCCGAAGATGGTCTTCATCAGGGTCGACTTGCCCGCCCCGTTCGGCCCGATCAGCGAGACGATCTCGCCGACCTCCACCTCCAGGTCGACCTCGTGGAGGATCTCCATGTCACCGTAGCCGGCGGTGACCCCTTCAGCCTTCAGCAGCGGCATACTGGCCTCCGAGATAGGCTTCCAGGACCCGGGCATCGCGGCGCACCGCCTCGGGCGGGCCTTCCATCAGGTAGCGGCCCTCGCTCATCACGATCACCGGATCGCACAGGCTCATCACCAGGTCCATGTCATGCTCGATGATCAGGAAGGTGATGCCACGCTCGCGGTTGAGCCGCTCGATGTTCTCCTTGAGGCGCCCCATGAGGGTCGGATTGACCCCCGCGCCGGGTTCGTCGAGCAGGACCAGCTTGGGATCCGCCATCAGGGTGCGCGCCAGTTCGAGCAGCTTCTTCTGGCCGCCGGAGAGGTTGCGGGCATATTCGTGGGCCAGGTGCGAGAGATCGAGAAACGCCAGGACCTCCTCGGCGTGTTGCCGGTGCGCCGCTTCCTGCTCACGCACCAGCCCGGGCCGCAGCAGGTTGGCGAAGAAGCGCTCGCCCGCCTGGCCCCGGGGTACCAGCATCAGGTTCTCGAGCACCGACATGCTGGCGTGTTCCCGCGGGATCTGGAAGGTGCGGCACAGCCCGCGCGCGAAGATCCGGTGCGGCGGCAGGCCGGTGATATCCTCGCCATCGAGGTAGACGCGCCCGGCACGGGGTTCATGGTAGCCGGCCACCACATTGAACAGCGTCGTCTTGCCCGCCCCGTTCGGGCCGATCAGGCCGGTGATGGTCCCCTGCCCCACCTTCAGCGTCGCCGCATCCAGGGCGCGCAGCCCACCGAAATCCATGACGAGGTTGCTGACCTCCAGCAGGGGTGTCGCCTCACCGACGTCATCGGTCATTTCCGAGGGGGTGGTAGCCATCCGCAGCGGCTCCGGCAAGGGTCGGAAGGAATCTACACGGGCCTGGAGACATGAATTGACGTTAGCAAAGCGCTGCGGGGGTGTCGAACGAGGTCCGGCATGAAGGAGCGCCGGCTAGCCCACTCGACAAGCGCTCCGGCCGGTGCGTGTTAGCCCACCGGTAATATGTTGTTATTGATCCTGAACAGATTGTCGGGATCGTACTCGGCCTTGATGCGTGCCAACCGCTCGTAGTTGTCGCGATAAGTCGCCCGAACCCGCTCCTGGCCTTCGTCGTTCATGATGAAGTTCACATAGCCGCCGCCGGCGGAGAACGGGTGCAACGCTTCCCAGTACTCCCTGGTCCAGCGGGTGATCCTGTCTCGATTGGCAGGGTCGGGATCGACGCCGACGATGACCTCGGACCACTTCGCTTCACGGTGGCTGAAGGCGGTGTCATGACGCCCGACCCGGTGTACCGCACCGTCGACCGGATACAGGTGCATGGTCGACAGAGGGGTCGGAACCTCCGCATATTCGACATGACGCTCGATGGCCGCATCGCTGAGCTCGGTGACGAAATCGCCACGCCAGTACCACTGCAATCCGGGTTGATAGAGGCCATCGAAGGCGCCCTGCAGCATCGGATAGGGCATCGGCTGAACGCCGTGCAGGGCCGGTTCGGCGGGCTCGTGGACGGCCGCCAGGAGTCGTTCGGCCTCCTCCTCGGGCCCGGTATGGCACCAGACGACGCCGCACATCCGTCTATTGTGCAGGTGCTCGGGAAACGGTGGCGCCGGCGGCACACTCAGGAAGGCGAAGAAGCCGTTCAGCGATTCGGGGGCATTGGTGATGAACTCGCGGTACCAGCGCAGTACGGCGGCCGAGTGTTCCAGTTCCCAGAGCGTCGGGCCGGCGTTCACGATGTTCACCGGATGCAGCTGGAACAGGAACGAGGTCGCCACGCCGAAGTTGCCGCCGCCGCCGCGGATGGCCCAGAACAGCGCCGGATGCTGGGTCTCGCTCACGGTGACGAAACGCCCGTCGGCCAGCACCAGGTCGGCCTCCAGCAGATTGTCGATGGTCAACCCGTACTGACGGCTCAGATGGCCGTGGCCACCGCCCAGGGTGAGCCCCCCCACCCCGGTGGTGGAGATGATGCCGCTGACCGTGGCCAGGCCGAAGGCGTGGGTGGCGTGATCCACATCGCCCCAGGTGCAGCCCCCCTCGACCCGGGCGGTGCGCATGGCGGGATCGATGCGAATGCCACGCAGGGCCGAGAGATCGATCACCAGGCCGTCGTCGCAGCCGCCCAGCCCGGCACCGTTGTGGCCGCCGCCGCGCACCGCCAGGGGCAGCCCCTGCTCGCGGGCGAAATGGACCGCGCGAATCACGTCGGCCACGTTCTCGCAACGGGCGATCAGCCGCGGCCGCTTGTCGATCATGCCGTTGTAGAGCCGGCGGGCCCGCTCGTAGCCGGGATCATCGGCCTGGAGCAATGCGCCGCGCAAGGCAGCCTGGAAGGTATCCCGTGCGGTATCGGCGCTCATGGCAGTGCCCTCCTCTCAATGCTCGGCCAGAAAGTCGAGGATGGCGGCGGTAAAGTCCTCGACGGCATTGAATGTCCCATCGTGATTGACGCCGGGAATCACCCCCAGCTCGGCCTGGGGTTGACACTGCGCCATGGTGTCGGCGACCGACGCATAGTAGACGTCGCTATGCTCCCCCCTCAGGATCAGGGTGGGCTGCTCGAGGGTCGCCAGATCCTCGCAGCTGATGGCGGGCGGTGTCATGGCGACCTGGAGTGGCACTGTGCGGGCGTTATCCAGCCAGATGACGCGCATATATTCGGGTTCCTGCTCGAAACCACCCGGCGACCGCTGAAACACGGCCTCGATAAACAGCTTGGTGGCCTGCTCCGCATCGCCGGCCTCCAGGGCCTCCATGGCAGGACCGTACTTGTTGTTATCTTCAGCGATTGCAGCTTGTATTTCCTCCGGCATCTCGGCGACCAGCGAGGGGACATGCGGTTCATAGTGCACCATGCCACGCACCAGCTCCGGGTGCTCCAGCGCCATCAGCGGAACGATCTGACCACTGTACGACCAACTGACCAGATAGACCGGCCCGGCATCCAGCGCCCGGATAAAGGCGGCCAGATCGGCGGCATGGGTCTCGCTGGAGAACTGCTCGCCGTCGTCCGGCCAGGGCTCGGTGCCGAAATAGCGCTTGGTATAGCTGATAAAGCGGTGCTCGCGGGCGATGGCCTCGCGGTACGGCTCCCAGACCCGGTGATCGGCGATCGTGGCGGGCACGAACACGACGGGGTTGCCTTCGCCCTGGTCGACATAGGGCAGCGTGACGCCATTGACCTCGACGGTGCGGGTCTGCTCGGAGGACACAGCGGCCGATGACACGGCAAGCGCCAGGGCAGCCGTCACAAACGGAAAAGTCAACCATCGGCACATGACACTCTCCCCTTCGATCCAATCGATCGATCATTTATTACAGGAGCAGTCTAGAGTGCGATGTCGGGAGACCACATCGACAAGGTTGACTATTCTCGAGCCGGCAGCCAATCGGAAGAATAGTCAGAATTGACTATCGCAACGCGAATCCAGCGACATACACGGCCTTCTGAAGGCCGCGTATATCGCTGGAGACTCTTGACCCGATCATTCACCGATGACTGCGCTTCCTGGCCCACCGGCGGTAAGCTGAGGGACAGGCTCATCGATCGCTAGCTCCTGGCCGCGGGGACAGAGGACCAGGCGCTGTAGCGGGGTCGGATAGGCATCCTCGTTCCCACTGCACCGCTGTGCATAGGCCGGCGCCTCCGGCTCGCCCACCATGACCACTGAGCCGGCGTCATTACGGACGCTGAATTGCACCGGCAGACCGCGCTCGATCAGTGACAATGTATAGCGCTGGCCAGGCTCGAGGTAGGCGATATGACGCATCAGCACCTCCTCTTCACCCACCCAGGTGGTGACGACTTCATAGCCAGCACCTCTCTCGGCGTAATACATCACCGCGCGTTGCTCATCACCTCCCAGTCGATAGGCATGGATGGGTTTCAATATCTGCTCGGCGGCCACCCCGAAGGCAAGTAGCAAAGCGATAACCATGGCACAGATGACAGTAATAGTTTTCATGGCATTACTCTCCTAAGTCTTGATCTCACATCCGCACTGGACGTGTAAATCAAGCCTAGGGGGCGGCCATCTTCGGCACATCGACAGAACTGATCATTTTCATGGCGCGTATCCGATCGCTCGAATGGTCAGGCTTGACCATCGAGTCGAGCCATGACGAACGCTCACCCGTCACACGGATATCCGAGCGGGTGTTGCAAGACCCCTACTCCAAGATTGGCCTATAGTGAAAAAGCCATTCACACTTTATCTCCCCCTATGGAGGAATAATCCATGCCCCTGTTTCTTATCGAGCGAAACTTCGCCGAACAGCTCGAATTCACCACCGACTCGGTAAGGGAAGTCACCGAAATCAATCAGGAGATCGGAGTCCACTGGTTGTTCTCCTTTCTGAGCTCCGACAAGAAGAAAACCTACTGCCTCTACGAAGCCCCGGATCCCGAGGCCATCCGCGAGGCAGCGAGGCGAGCCGGGGTACCGGCCGACGTGATCATCGAGGTCGATCAGATCAACCCCTCGGCCTTCCTCTGAAAGAATTACCCGCCTACTTTTCTACCAGGCCATGCCGGATGGCATAGGCCGCCGCCTCGGTGCGATTGGCGGTGTTGGTCTTGGCCAGGATGTTTCGTACATGATTGGCGACGGTATTGGGGCTGACAAATAGCCGTTCGGCCACCTGACGGTTGCTGCGCCCTGCGGCGAGCAACTTCAGCACCTGTACCTCGCGCCGGCTCAAGCCATCCGGAAAGACCGGTCGGGTCGAGAGTGTTTCCCGTAGCACATCACAGCGCCGTGCCAACACCTCCATGCCGAGCCCGCGTGCAGCCAGCAACGCCGCTTGCTCCAGTGCCCGCGCCGGCTCGGTTTGCTTGCGTTGCGCCAGCAAACGGGCGTACTGGTATCGATCGTGGGCCAGCCAGGGCCATCCCCCGGTGCGTTCATCCATGGCCAGTGCGGCCTGGAAGTGGCGTTCGGCGGTGTCCCACTGCTTCAGGGTAACCGCCAGCATACCGAGAAACCGGTCTGCCGAACCGTAGCAGACGGTATGGGCGCCGGAGACGATGTTGCGGCCGCCATAGGGCAGCAGATAGCGGTACAGGGTGGTGGCATACCCGGCCTCGTCGAGACGGGCACAGACTTCTGCCAGGTAGGTGATACTGGTCGACCACATGGCATCGCGGGCAACGGCCTTGAGCTCATCGGTCATGAGGTACTTGAGCTCGATTCGCGCCTCCTCCATCAGTTCCAGGTCGGCGTACAGCACGGCCAGCCCCGGTCGCCATGCCGCCGTCTCGGGAGAATTCCGCACGAAATGGCTCAGCACCGGCTGGAGCTCGCCCAGCCGGCCCTGCTCCCGGCGCAAGGTAAACATCTGCATGCCGAACACGCCCTCGGCATGGTCCGGGGAAAAGCGTCGGCCCACGATCAGGTTTTCCCGCGCTTGCTGCTCGGCCTCGGCGAAGCGCCCCCGATGAGTGGTCAACATGGCCTGGGCACACAGGCCGACGGCCTGCAGAAAGGGCTGTCGCCAGGCATTGGCCACCCGCTGGTGCAGTTCGAGCACGGCCCGGGCGCTGTCGATATCGCCGTATTCCATCAGATCCCCGATGTACCAGCCGGTCATGTAACCGACCGCCCATTCCGGGTGCCCCGCCCGGGACACCAGCTCGAGAGCCTCGCGTGCTGCGGCCAGGCGCTCATCCAGGTGTTCCGGCCACGAGCGTGCCGGAACGATGGCGCTGAGTGCCTCGAACAGGGTGAGTGGATCACCTAGCCGGCGCGCCAGCCGGGTCGCCTGTTGGAACGCCGCATGGGCGGCCTGGGGCCGGTCGCAGTAGATATTGGCCCGACACAGCGCCGCCAGCAGCTCGGCCCGCAGACGCTCCGTCGATGGGTCCAGGGCCGCCAATGCTTCCTCCAGCAGGGCTACTGCCTGTTCGCCGTGACGACCGATCCGACAGCCAACGCGCTCGAAGCCGATTGCGGCTCGGGCCAGCATGGCAACGGCCCACTCGGCGGCCGGGCCCGCATGGCGTGCCAGCTCCGCGGCCTGGCCGAAGATGATCAGGGATTCATCGGCACGCCCGCCGGCCCGGTTCCGCGCTTCCGCCAGTGCCAGCAGCAAGCAGCAGCCGCGCTCGCTGTCTTGTGGCAGGTACAGCTCCTGCAGTTGCAGGGCCAGATGGTAGAAATGCACCGCCTCCTCGTAGGCCAGCAGCGTATCGGCCCGGGCGCCGGCCCGTTGGGCATAGTCGATCGCCGTTTCGGCCGTGCCGGCAGGGGCGGCCTCGGCAAAATGGTGGGCGAGCTCCGGCAGACGGGTCGGTAGATCGTGACGGTGCAGCGTTTCCAGCCGCTCACCGGCCTGTCGATGCAGGCGCATTCGTCGGGTGGTCGACAGCTCCTCGTACAGGGTTTCCCGAACCAGGGCGTGACTGAACTGGAAGCGGCCCGGTTGCGGCAGCGCCTCGACGATGTGCGCCTCCAGCGCCTCGTCCAGGATATCCATCAACTCGGCATCCGGCAGCGCCAAGCCGGCCAACAGCTCGAGTTCGAAGCGCCGGCCGATCACCGCCGCCATGCCCAGCAAGCGGTTGCAATCGCGCGACAGCCGGTTCAAGCGCTGTCCGATGATCTCGCGGATGCCGGCCGGGATGCGTGGCACCACCCCGTCCGCGGGCAGGCCTTCCTGCAACAGGTGGCGGGACAGCTCACGCATGAACAGCGGATTGCCTTCGCTGTGCTGGTATATCGCTGTCGCGACGGCGGTCAGCGGGAGGGTCCCGGCCAGCGAGCCGAGGAACCGTTCGGTTTCATCGCGTGACATGCCGCTCAGCGGCAGGCGCCGGCAGTGGGGCAGACGGGACAGTGCACCGAGGGTATCGGACAACGGATGCTGACGGCTCAGCTCGATGTCACGAAAGCTGCCGAGCAACAGCAGAGGGCTGGCCGCGATCTCCCGGGCCAGGAATTCCAGCAGCTTGAGCGAGGCGGTATCGGCCCAGTGCAGGTCGTCCAGAATCAGCACCAGGGGCTGGTGCCTTGCGGCCTGTTGCCAGAACCGCGTGAGGGTATCGAGCAGCCGAAAGCGGGCCTGGGCAGGATCCTCGATGGGCGGCGGTTCTATCAGGTCAGGCAGGCGCTGCCGGAGTTCCGGTAGCAGTTCGGCGATCACACCGGCATCGCTGCCCGGAATTTCACCCGACAGGGCCGAGTCGGCCTCCTCCAGCCAGCCGCGCAGTAGCTGCAGCCAGGGCCAGTACAGCGGGGCGCCCGGCTCCTCGTAGCAGCGGCCCCAGCACACCCGCATCCCCTGCTGCTCGGCCCGAGTGGCAAATTCCTGGGCGGTGTGCGTCTTGCCTATGCCCGGGTCACCGCTGAGCAGCATGAGCTGCCCCTGCCCGGCGCAGCTCTGCTGCATCGCGGCCTCGAGGGCGGCCAGCTCGGCCTGGCGGCCGATGAAGCTGGTCTGGGGCACCACGAGGCATGCCAAGGCCGCGCCGCATTCGTCACAGAACGCCGCCTCTTCACGATTGACCCAACCACAGTGGTGACACCGCATGATGTCGCTCGCAGAGCTGAACGATCATTTGTCTTGTCAGCCTAGCTTAACCACACCCCGCGGGGTCGCCCCAAGTTCGACCAGGCATCGCACGGGATGCCGGGGCGCCCCGCTGCGGGTAAACTGGATGCGTCGTCCCCCCCTCCACTCCCGGCGAAAGGATTCAGCGCAACTCATGGGCAGCTCTCCCCCCCTCTACCTGCAGATTCAGCAGCACCTGCTGGAGAAGATCCAGGGCGGCGACTGGCCGGCCCATCACCAGATTCCACCTGAGGAGCAGCTGGCGCGGGACTTCGGCGTCAGCCGCATGACCGCCAACAAGGCGATCCGCGATCTGGTGCAGCAGGGCTACCTGACCCGCCAGCCGGGGCTCGGCACCTTCGTCACCGACCGCAAGGCCGAGTCGTCGTTGGTGGAGGTCCACAACATCGCCGAGGAGGTGCGCAGCCGCGGGCACGACTACGACAACGACGTGCTGCGCCGTGAAGCCATCGCGGCCGACGACGAGGTGGCGCTGCGCCTCGGGGTGCGCCTGGGCACCCAGGTCTTTCATACGCTGATCGTGCATCGCGAGAACGGCGTACCGATCCAGCTCGAGGATCGCTACGTCAACCCGCGCTGGGTGCCGGCGTATCTCGACACCGACTTCTCCCGGCACACCCCCAACGAGGTGCTGGTGGCGGCCTGCCCGATCACCGATATCGAGCACGTGGTCGAGGCCGTGCTGGTCGACGCCGCCACCGCCCGCCACCTGGACACCGACGTCACCCGTCCCTGCCTGAGCATGATCCGCCGCACCTGGTCCGGCGAGAGCCTGATCAGTTATGCGCGGCTGATCCATCCCGGCGAGCGCTACAAGCTGCGCTCCTCGGTGCATCGCCAGTCATCCTGATCGCTCCCCATGCGACAGCGAGGCCGGGAATTCCCCGGCCTCGCTGCCTCTTTCCCGCTCCGGTTTCCGGCGGGCGTCAGCCACCACCCAGCGCCTGGGCCAGGTACCCCGCCGGCACCGCGAGCAGCAGGCTCAGCGCCACGCGGATGAACCAGATCACCACGATACGTCCCACCGAGAGCGGAATGCTGGTGGAGAGGATGCAGGGAATCGACGCCGAGAAGAACAGCACCGCGGAGACCGACACCACCCCGGCGGCGAAGCGTGCCACGAAGTCGGCTTCCGCCATCAACAGCGCCGGCAGGAACATCTCGGCGAGCCCCGAGGCGGACGCCTGGGCGAGGGCCGCCGCGTCGTCCAGCCCCCAGATCGCCACGAAGGGATAGAAGAGCCAACCGAGCCATTCGAACAGCGGCGTGTACTTGGCGATCACCAGCCCCGCGAGCCCCACCGACATGATCGACGGCAGGATACTGATCGCCATCACCAGCCCTTCGCGCACGTTGAGCGCCACGCTCGCGGGCAGGCTGGGCGCCTTGGCGGCCACGCCCAGCCCGGTGCGCCAGGCGGTGGAGAAGCGCTTGCCCGGCACCGCCTCGGGCTCACCATCACGCTTGGTGTCGTCCATGCCGGAGAGCGGCGGCAGGCGCACGGTGATCGCCGTGACGATGAAGGTGATCACCAGCGTCAACCAGAAGTAGAGGTTCCACACGTCCATCAGATCTAGCGTACGCGCCACGATGATCATGAAGGTGGCCGAGACCGTGGAGAAGCCGGTGGCGATGATCGCAGCCTCCCGCGCCGAGTACTGCCCCGCCTGGTAGACCCGGTTGGTGATCAGCAGGCCGATGGAGTAGCTGCCGACGAACGACGCCACGGCGTCGATGGCGCTGCGCCCCGGGGTACGCCAGATCGGCCGCATCACCGGTTGCACCAGCACGCCGATCAGCTCCAGCAGGCCGTAGCTGATCAGCAGTGCCAGGAAGACCGCACCGATCGGCACGATCAGTCCCACCGGAATCACCAGCTTGTCGAACAGGAAGGGCAGCATGTCCGGCTCATGGAGGAACCCCGGCCCCCAGCCGGTCAGCGCCATCAGCGCCGCGACCACCCCGGCGATCTTGAGCACCGTGAAGATGCGCTCGGTGAGGTTGCGCCGCCAGTAGCCCTTGAGCAGTGGATAGGCGGCGCCCGCCACGATCAGCGCCAGGGCATAGAAGCCGCTGGCATCGCCCAGCAGCGCGCGCGCCCCGGTGACCATGTGGTCGAGCAGGATGGTGGTGCGGTCGTTGAGGGTGACCGGCACGAAGAAGATCACGATGCCCAGTGCGCTGGGCACGAACAGCTTCAACACCGTGGTGAGTGATGGGCGACGGGTGATGTCCGTCGCCTGCTCCTGGCTTGCCATGGGGGGAGTTCCTCCCTCTCGTTGTGATGTGGAGTGATGCTTCGCCTGACCGCCTGACCATGTATATACAATGACCCGTGCAACGATGCCAATCCCGACACCCTCCCCTGCCCTATACTTTAGTCGCAATCCATCGCTCACCGCTTCTGACCAATCGCCGAGAATACCCGGTTTAAACGATACATATCATATGGTTGTCTGGGTATAACGAGTTATCCGCGGGCCCGGCGCCAAGGGCGTCATCCGCCTGCCCCGGCCGCGGGGTTGACGCCGCCTCTCTGATCCACTAAATGTATATACAAATATAACGCTACCGCAGGAGGCCCCGATGGCAGGCAACCCGAAGACACCCGGACTCTGGCGCGACGTCGTCCTCTTCGATGGGCACGACACCCGGGCCGAGCCCATGGCCGTCGTCGTCGAGGATGACCACATCTCCCGGGTGATGCCGATGACCGAGCTCGACCGCGACGTCGCCGCCGGCTGCCGGGAGATGGGGCGCGGCGGGGTGATGACTCCCGGGCTGGTGGACTGCCACACCCACCTGGTGTTCGGCGGCTCCCGGGCCGACGAGTTCGAGCAGCGACTGGAGGGCGTCAGCTACGAGGAGATCGCCCGTCGCGGCGGCGGCATCCTCAGCACGGTACGCGCCACCCGCGCGGCCAGCGAGGACGAGCTGTTCACGCAGGCCAGGCCGCGCCTGCAGGCGCTGATGGCCGAGGGCGTCACCAGCGTGGAGATCAAGTCCGGCTACGGGCTCACCGTCGCCGACGAGCTGAAGATGCTGCGGGTGGCCCGCCGCCTGGGTGAGTCCCTGCCGGTACGGGTGGTCACCACCCTGCTCGGCGCCCACGCCCTGCCCCCGGAATACCGGGACGACAGCGACGCCTATATCGAGCTGGTCTGCCGGGAGATGATCCCGGCCGCCGCCGAGCAGGGCCTGGCCGATGCGGTGGACGTCTTCTGCGAGAAGATCGCCTTCTCGGTGGCCCAGTGCGAGCGGGTCTTCGAAGCGGCCGAGGCCCACGGCCTGCCCGTCAAGGCCCACGCCGAGCAGCTCTCGAACCTGGGTGGCAGCACCATGGCGGCGCGGCACGGGGCGCTCTCGGCCGACCATATCGAGTACCTGGACGAAGCCGGCGTGGCGGCCCTGCGCGAGGCGGGTAGCGTCGCGGTGCTGCTGCCCGGCGCCTTCCATACCCTGCGCGAGACCCGCCTGCCGCCCATCGAGGCGCTGCGCGAGGCCTCCGTGCCCATGGCCATCGCCACCGATGCCAATCCCGGCAGCTCGCCGCTCTTCCACCCGACGCTGATGCTCAACTTCGCCTGCACCCTGTTCCGCCTCACCCCGCGCGAGGCCCTGGCCGGCATGACCGCCCACGGCGCCCGTGCCCTGGGCCTTCACGGGCAGGGCCTGGGCCGGATCGAGGCAGGCGCCCCGGCGGACCTCTGCTGGTGGGACGCCGAATCCCCCGCCGCCCTGGCCTATGCCGTGCAGCCCGGGCGCCTGCGTCAACGCATCTTCAATGGGGAGGTGACCCATGACTCTGCACATGCTTGACCCCATCGACATGTCGCCCTGGGCCGGTCGCGAGGATCCCGAGCCCGACAGCCCGCGCTGGCATCAGGTCGTCGAGCCCCTGACGGTGGGCAGCCCCGTCGGGGTGGCGCTGCTCGGCTTCGCCTGCGACGCCGGCGTGGCCCGCAACCAGGGCCGCATCGGCGCCGCCGGCGGTCCCCGGGCCATCCGCAAGGCGCTGGCCAACCTGGCCTGGCACCGCCGGGCGCCGGCCCATGACGCCGGCGACGTGGTCTGTCACGGCCACGGCGGCGACGACGGCATGGAGACCGCCCAGCGGCGCCTCGCCGAGTGCCTGGCCACCCTGCTGGCGGCCGGCCACCTGCCCATCGTGCTGGGCGGCGGCCATGAGGTGGCCTTCGGCAGTTGGTCGGGGCTGGCGCGTCATCTCGAGGCCCGGAGCAGCGGCAATGGCGTACCGACCATCGGCATCGTCAACCTCGACGCCCACTTCGATCTGCGCGACCCGTCTCGGCTGTGCTCCTCCGGCACCCCCTTCGCCCAGATCGCCGGCGAGTGCGAGGCCCGCGGCTGGCCCTTCCGCTACGCCTGCCTGGGCGTGAGCCGCGCCGCCAACACCCGGGCGCTGTTCAAGCGCGCCGCCGACCTCGAGGTGCTGGTCCGCGAGGATCACGAGATCACCTCGACGAGCCTCGGCGCCATCGGCGACGAGTTGGACGCCTTCATCGCCGGGTGCGACCACCTCTACCTGACCATCGACCTGGACGTACTGCCCGCCGGCGAGGCCCCCGGCGTCAGTGCCCCGGCCGCCCACGGCGTAGCGCTTCCCCTGCTCGAGCGGCTGGTCGAGCGGGTGCGCGACAGCGGCAAGCTGCGCCTGGCCGACGTCGCCGAACTCAACCCCAGCCTCGATATCGATGGCCGCACCGCCAAGGCGGCGGCGCGGCTGATCCACCAGCTGACCCTGGACGCCAGCTGAGCCCGACACCTCCACCACACCAGACAGGAGACCCAAATGACCGTCCGTCAGCCCCTCGACCCGCGCCATGATCCGTCCCGCCGGATCGCCGCCCCCACCGGTAGCGAGCGCAGCTGCAAGAGCTGGCTCACCGAGGCCCCCCTGCGCATGCTGATGAACAACCTCCACCCCGACGTGGCCGAGCGCCCCGAGGACCTGGTGGTCTACGGCGGCATCGGCCGCGCCGCCCGCGACTGGCAGTGCTTCGACACCATCGTCGAGACCCTCAAGCGCCTGGAGGACACCCAGACCCTGCTGGTCCAGTCCGGCAAGCCGGTGGGGGTGTTCGAGACCCACAAGGACGCCCCGCGGGTGCTGATCGCCAACTCCAACCTGGTGCCGGCCTGGGCCAACTGGGAGCACTTCAACGAGCTCGACCGCAAGGGCCTGATGATGTATGGCCAGATGACCGCCGGCTCGTGGATCTACATCGGCTCCCAGGGCATCGTCCAGGGCACCTACGAGACCTTCGTCGAGGCCGGGCGCCAGCACTACGCCGGCGACCTCAGCGGCCGCTGGATCCTCACCGCCGGCCTGGGCGGCATGGGCGGTGCCCAGCCCCTGGCGGCGAGCCTGGCCGGCGCCTGTTCGCTGAACATCGAGTGCCAGCAGTCGCGCCTCGACTTCCGCCTGCGCACCCGCTACCTGGACGAGCAGGCCACCGACCTGGATGACGCACTCAAACGCCTCGAGCGCTACACCGCAGAGGGCCAGGCGGTCTCCATCGGGCTGTGCGCCAACGCCGCCGATATCCTCCCCGAGCTGGTCAGGCGCGGCGTGCGCCCCGACATGGTCACCGACCAGACCAGCGCCCACGACCCGCTGCACGGCTACCTGCCGTCGGGCTGGACCTGGGATGAGTACGTGGCGCGCGGCAAGAGCGAGCCCGAGGCGGTGGTCAAGGCCGCCAAGCAGTCCATGGCGGTGCACGTCCAGGCCATGCTCGACTTCCAGGCGCTGGGCGTGCCGACCTTCGACTACGGCAACAACATCCGCCAGATGGCCCAGGAGGAAGGGGTCGAGAACGCCTTCGCCTTCCCCGGCTTCGTGCCGGCCTATATCCGCCCGCTGTTCTGCCAGGGCATCGGTCCCTTCCGCTGGGCGGCGCTCTCCGGCGACCCGGAGGACATCTACAGGACCGACCAGAAGGTCAAGGAGCTGATCCCCGACGACCCGCACCTGCACAACTGGCTGGACATGGCCCGCGAGCGAATCAGCTTCCAGGGGCTGCCGGCGCGGATCTGCTGGGTGGGCCTCAAGGATCGCGCCCGCCTCGGCCAGGCCTTCAACGAGATGGTCGCCAGTGGCGAGCTCAAGGCGCCCATCGTCATCGGCCGCGACCACCTGGACTCCGGCTCGGTGGCGAGCCCCAATCGCGAGACCGAGGCGATGCGGGACGGCAGCGACGCCGTCTCCGACTGGCCGCTGCTCAACGCCCTGCTCAACACCGCCGGCGGCGCGACCTGGGTCTCGCTGCACCACGGCGGCGGGGTGGGCATGGGCTACTCCCAGCACGCCGGGGTGGTGATCGTCGCCGACGGCACGGATGACGCCCACGCCCGCCTGGGCCGGGTGCTGCGCAACGACCCGGCCACCGGGGTGATGCGCCACGCCGACGCCGGCTACGCGATCGCCAAGACCTGCGCCCGCGAGAACGATCTCGACCTGCCGATGCTCGAT
>NZ_PNRE01000035.1:0-4704 GCF_002879645.1 Halomonas heilongjiangensis
AAGGCGAGGGTCGCGAGTTCGAATCTCGTTTCCCGCTCCAGTTTCGGTACTTCCACTACGGTGGAGGAGTAGGACAGCGAGGGTCGCGAGCCGGTGCGCCGGTCCGATCGAATCTCGTTTCCCGCTCCAAACGTCTCCAAGCAGCACCAATACGTCCCATTCGTCTAGTGGCCCAGGACACCGCCCTTTCACGGCGGGAACAGGGGTTCGAACCCCCTATGGGACGCCATTTCGCTCGCGTTGTGGCACCAGACAAGCTTCCCGTTCCAATCGTGCCCCTGCCGATAGCTGTCCGCCCTTCAGTACGCCCAGACGATTGCCATCAGCAGCCCCCAGGCGAGCACGCCGGCTGCCATGATGGTGTAGGTCGCCGACATCGCCGCCATGTCGTCATCCCGTTGCTGACACAGCCCCTGTAACCCGTGATAGATCAGGCTGCACGAGATGCACAGCGCCATCAGCACGGCCAGCACATTGAGCAGCAGGCTGGGGACCGCCAGCACCACGGAAGACGCCCAGAGGGGCAGCGGGGCCAGCGCGGCCAGCAGGTAGGCGTCATGGTAGCTGATCGACATTCCGTAACCGTTGACGACCGAATGGATGAGCCAGCCCATGACGAAGAAGGTCAGCAACTCCGCCAGAAACAGGATGGTGGTGATATGGCGCCAGGGACGATCGGCGAAGCCGGGGATGAACTCGTCGCCGTAGTGGGTGCCGGCATAGTAGAGCATGATCGGCGGCAGCAGTGACAACGGCACCACGACCAGCCAGGCGACGGCGGGAATCGATACCTGTCGTTGCTGGAGCTCCTTCCAGCCCGCGGTGCGGGAGAAGGGCAGATAGAGAATGGTCGAGAGATTCATGGGATGCCTCCGGTGACACGCCGCCGATTTATATCATGTTATGATATTGACTAGTTGCCATGCTCCAGCGTGTCAAGGAGGCCACCATGTTCGGCCAGGGTAATCCGCCCTTCGACGTTCTGACCAAGCAGGACTTCGAGCGACTTTCCCAGTTCCGCCATCGGCTGCGCTGTTTCCAGCGCCACAGCGAGGACATCTGCCGCGAGCATGGCCTCACCTCGCTGCAGTATCAGCTGCTGCTGCACCTGAAGGGGTTCGAAGGGCGCGAGTGGGCCACCGTGGGTGAGCTGGCCGAGCGCCTGCAGGCCAAGCATCACGGCACCGTGGCGCTGGTCGGGCGCTGCGAGGAGGCGGGACTGGTCGAGCGTCGCCCCGGCCGGGCGGATCGACGACGCATGGAAGTGCATCTCCTCGAGAAGGGCGGCGAACTGGTGGAGCGGATCGCCGCACGGCATCAGCCTGAATTGGGTTACCTGCAGCAGGAGCTTCACCTGCCGCGCGGCAAGGGCAAGCCTTGAAGTTTCTGCTCATACCCCAATGTCCAGAGGCTGTTTCGTTGATATGGCTCAACAACCGAGGGGATCGCCCATGGCCGAACCGGCACTGTCCATCCGAGACCTGACCAAGGTCTACGGCAATGGCTTCCAGGCCCTCAAGGGCATCGATCTCGACGTCGCCGAGGGCGACTTCTTCGCCCTGCTGGGCCCCAATGGCGCCGGCAAGTCCACCACCCTGGGGGTGGTCTGTTCGCTGGTGCAGAAGACCGCCGGTCGGGTCACGATCTTCGGTATCGACATCGACCGCGACTTCGCCCGCGCCAAGTACCACTTGGGTGTAGTGCCCCAGGAGGTCAACTTCAACCAGTTCGAGAAGGTCATCGACATCGTGCTGGCCCAGGCCGGCTACTACGGCATGCCGCGCCGCGAGGCCCTGCCGCGGGCCGAGCAACTGCTGAGGGACCTCGGCCTGTGGGACAAGCGTAACGGCAGCGCGCGCATGCTCTCCGGCGGCATGAAGCGCCGGCTGATGATCGCCCGGGCCCTGATGCACCGGCCGAGGCTGCTGATCCTCGACGAGCCCACCGCCGGGGTGGACATCGAGTTGCGCCGCAGCATGTGGGAGTACATGCGCCGCATCAACCGCGAGGAGGGCACCACCATCATTCTCACCACCCACTATCTCGAGGAAGCCGAGAGCCTCTGTCGCAACGTGGCGATCATCAACCACGGCGAGATCATCCGGAACACCAGCGTGCGCGACCTGCTCGCCGAGCTCGATACCGAAACCTTCCTGCTCGACCTGGCTCATCCCGTGGCCGAGGTGCCGACGATCGAGGGCTTCGAGGTCCGCCAGGTGGACAGTGCCCAACTGGCGGTGGTGGTGCGCCGCGGCCAGCGCATGAACGACATCTTCACCGCCCTGGGAGAGCAGGGCATCGAGGTGGTCTCCATGCGCAACCGCGCCAACCGCCTCGAGGAGATGTTCGTCTCCATGGTGGAGCAGGGTAACAGCGACAAGGCGGCTGCCGAGGCGCTGGAGGCGCGCGCATGAGCCCGACCCAGATCGCCATCGCCCTCTGGACCCTGGTGCACAAGGAGACCAAGCGTTTCACACGGATCTGGCCCCAGACCCTGCTACCGCCCTCGATCACCATGACCATGTACTTCATCATCTTCGGCAGCCTGATCGGTTCGCGTATCGGCGAGATGGACGGCTTCAGCTACATGGACTTCATCGTCCCCGGGCTGATCATGATGGCGGTGATCACCAACAGCTACTCCAACGTGGCCTCGAGCTTCTTCTCCAACAAGTTCCAGCGTTCCATCGAGGAGATGATGGTCTCGCCGATGCCCAACTGGGTGATCCTGTGCGGCTTCGTGCTGGGTGGCATGGCCCGCGGCCTGGGGGTCGGGGTGATCGTCACCCTCGTCTCGCTGTTCTTCACCCGCATCAGCCTGGTGCACCCGCTGCTGACCGTCGGGGTGGTGGTGCTGACCGCGGCGCTGTTCTCCATCGGCGGCTTCATCAATGCGCTGCTGGCCGACAAGTTCGATGATATCTCCATCGTGCCGACCTTCATCCTCACGCCGTTGACCTACCTGGGTGGGGTCTTCTACTCGATCTCGCTGCTGCCGAACTTCTGGCAGGGCGTGTCGATGCTCAATCCCATCCTCTACATGGTCAACGTCTTCCGCTACGGTTTCCTCGGGGTGTCCGACATCCCGGTGGTCTGGGCGCTGGCCGCCATCGTCGCCTTCATCGCGGTGCTCTTTACCATCGCCCTGTGGATGCTCGAGCATGGCAAGGGCATCAGGAGTTAAGCCTATGGATCGTCCCGACACCCTCGAGCACGCCCCGCTGGGGCGCGAGTCCGCCTACCCGGAACGCTACGACGCCGGGCTGCTCTATCCCATCGCCCGCGCCGCCAACCGTGCGCCGTTGGGTATCGAGGAAGGCGCGCTGCCCTTCGTCGGTGAGGACGAGTGGCACGCCTTCGAGGTCTCCTGGCTCAACGCCCGAGGCAAGCCGGTGGTCGCCGTGGCGCGCTTTCGCCTGCCGGTGGACTCCCCCAACCTGATCGAGTCGAAGTCCTGGAAGCTCTATCTCAATGGCTTCAACCAGACCCGCTTCGACAGCCGCGAGCGGGTGATCGATACCCTGGTAGCGGACCTTTCCGCCGCCGCGGGTGCCCCGGTCTCCGTCGAGCTGCTCGATGTCGACGACGAGGCGCTCGCCCCCCGACGCCTGCCCGGCGAGAGCCTGGACGACCTGGACATCGAGGTCAGCGACTACACGCCCAGCGCCGATCACCTCAAGGTGGGAGTGGAGATCGTCGAGGAGACGCTGTATTCGCACCTGCTCAAGTCCAACTGCCCGGTCACCGGCCAGCCCGACTGGGGCAGCGTGCTGATCCGCTACCGCGGGCCCAGGCTCGACCGCGAGGGGCTGTTGCGCTACCTGATCGGTTATCGCCAGCACCAGGACTTCCACGAACACTGCGTCGAGCACATCTTCACCGACCTGATGGCCCGGGCCCGCCCCGAGCGGCTGCTGGTGCTGGCGCGTTACGTGCGCCGTGGCGGACTCGACATCAGCCCCTGGCGCGGCACCCCCGGCGAGCGTCCCCCCGAGCCGCTGCGGCTGGCGCGCCAGTAGTGCCTTCGTTAGAGTGCGACAATACCTCAACAGGAGAGCGACATGGACGCGATGACGCTGCTGCACGAACGCAGCTCCATGGGCAAGTTGACAGGGCCGCCGCCGGGTCCCGAGCAGCTCGAGGCGATCTACCGGGCGGCGCTGCGTGCCCCGGACCACAAGGAGCTGCGCCCCTGGCGCTTCATCGAGTTTTCCGGCGAGGGCCTCACGCGGCTGGGCGAGCTGTTCGCCGAGGCCGAATTCCGTGAGGATCCGCATAGCGAGGACGCGACCCTTGACGCCGCGCGCAAGAAGCCGCTGCGCGCGCCCATGATCATCGCCGTGATCGCCAGGGTCACCCCGGATGTTCCCAAGGTGCCGAAGATCGAGCAGGTGATCTCGGCCGGCTGTGCCGCCCACGGCATCATGCTCGCCGCCCATGCCCTGGGGCTCGGTGCCATGTGGCGCAGTGGCAAGTACGCCTTCGATCCCACCGTACGCAAGGGGCTCGGCCTGGGTGAGGACGACGAGATCGTCGCCTTCCTCTACCTGGGCCAACTCGCCGGCCGCCACAAGCCGCTGGCCGAACACCGGATCGATGACTTCCTCGAGCACTGGAGTTAGCAGCCTGTCGGACTTAACGCTGATCTACTGCGAAACCCGGGGTTTCGGCCAATTTCATTCGATCTGATTCGTTAAATAGCGC
>NZ_PNRE01000035.1:4754-51581 GCF_002879645.1 Halomonas heilongjiangensis
ATTCGCCTCATCAGATCGATAAACTTGTCTCGAAATCCGTTTTTCTCGTGACGATCGGTCAAATCCGACAGGCTGCTAGCCGGGAGAAGCGCCATGCGTCAGACCGGAATTCCCCATCCACGCCTGCCGTTGCCGGCCCCCGGCCGGGAGGACGACCCGGCCCGCTTCCTGGCCTGGCTCGCCGAGGCGATCCCCATGGTCGAGCACCTGGGCATCCGCTCGATGCGGCGCGAGGAGGAGCAGTTGATCTGGGCGCTCGACCTGACACCCAGCCTCAACGACAAGGGCACCGGCTTCGGTGGAGCCCTGGCCGCCCAGACCGCGCTCCTCGGCTGGTGCTGGGCCACGCTCTGGCTGCGTCGCCACAGCATGGCCCGCGACGTGGTGGTGGCCGAGGCCAGCCAGCGCTTCCTGGCCCCGGTCACCGGCGACTATCGACTGGTGTGCCTGCCCGAGAGTGACGACGGGCCAGTGGCATTGGCCGAGCAGATCGCCGACCGGGGCAGGGGGCGTATCGCCCTTGTCCAGCAGCTCTGGTGCGGCCACACCCTGTGCCTCGAGGCCCGCGGCAACTATGTGGTGCTGCCCGCGGGCTGAGGGCTCGTTACGGAAAAAGCGGCTTGCAATCGCGCACTTAAGACGTTAGCATATGCGCCGTTCTAGAGGAGATGACGGCGGGCCAGGATAGGGGCCAACCAGTATTTCGACTCGAGAATGACAATGCGGAGGGGTGTCCGAGTGGTCGAAGGAGCACGCCTGGAAAGTGTGTAAGTCGAAAGGCTTCGAGGGTTCGAATCCCTCCCCCTCCGCCACAGAATATAGATAAGCCGCTGACTTCAGCGGCTTTTTCTTTGCCTGGAAGTTATTGGCTTACGCCGCAGTTGCTGGAGGGCACATATCCAGGAATTTTCGGTGGCAAGGGTCATCAGCCATCGATTTTCATGCGGTTTTTTCGCTGCCGAGCTGAATCTCGACTTGGTGCTCCCGGCCATCATCGCATAGCGTAATGATCGGACCGGGCTGGCTGCTCCCGTCGAGGAGAGTGGCCGATGGGTGATGCCCGGCATCTGCGGTCTGTCGGATCGTGATGCAGTAGGTGGTGGAGTGAAAGCGGTAACGCAGCCTGATAGGCGGCCAGGCCGCGGGCAGGCAGGGCGTTATCGTCAGGGTGTTGCCTGCCTGGTGCAGGCCGAGCAGCGACTCGCTGATGAGGCGATACATCCATCCCGCCGCGCCGGTATACCAGCTCCAGCCGCCGCGCCCCACGTGGGGCGGCATGGCATAGATGTCGGCAGCCATCACGTAGGGTTCCAGCCGGTATCTGGCCATGCCGGTTGGAGATTGCGAATGATGGATGGGATTGAGCATATCCATCAGCAGCCAGGCACGCTCGCGCTGGCCGAGGCGGGCATAGGCCATCGCCGCCCATATCGCTGCATGGGTGTACTGCCCGCCGTTCTCCCGCACGCCTGGTACATAGCCGCGAATATAGCCGGGGGTTGGGGTGGCCTTGTCGAAGGGCGGGGAGAGCAATTGGATCAGCTGCTGCTCGGGGTGCACCAGGTGGGTGAAGACGGCCTCCATCGCCTGCTCTACGCGATAGGCGTCGCCGGCGCCCGAGAGCACCGCCCAGCTCTGCGAGATCGAGTCGATGCGGCATTCGCTGCCCGTGGCCGTGCCCAGCGGGGTGCCATCATCGAAGTACGCGCGGCGATACCAGCCGCCGTCCCAGCCGTGCTGGTCCAGGCTGTCGCGCAGTGTGCCCAGGGTGATCCGGCAGTTCTCGACCGTGTCGAGATCCCCGTGGCGCTGCGCCAGCTGACCGAACTCCTCGAGGACCTGGCACAGGAAGAATCCCAGCCAGACGCTTTCGCCACGGCCCTTGATGCCGACCAGGTTCATGCCGTCGTTCCAGTCCCCCGAGCCCATCAGCGGCAGGCCGTGTTCACCGAACCGCAGGCCGTGGCGCAGCGCCAGCAGGGCATGCTGGTAGAGGCTGGCCTCGCCGGGGGCCAGGCTAGGCAGGTCGTAGTAGGCCTCATCGTCATCGCCGACGGCGCGCCCCTCGAGGAATGGGGCCGGTGCGTCGAGGATGTCGATGTCATCGGTGAATCGCACATAGCGACATAGCGCCAGCGGTAGCCACAAGTAGTCGTCGGAACAGCGTGTCCGCACGCCGCGGCCCTGTGGTGGGTGCCACCAGTGCTGCACGTCCCCTTCGCGGAACTGGCGACTGGCACACAGCAGCAACTGGTCGCGCAGGCGCTCTGGCATGGCATGCGCCAGTGCCATGCTGTCCTGCAACTGATCGCGAAAGCCGAAGGCGCCGCCGGATTGATAGTAGCCACTGCGCGCCCACAGTCGACAGGCCAGGGTCTGGTAGAGCAACCAGCCGTTGGTCATCACATCCAGCGCCGGGTCGGGGGTCTCGATCTGCAGCGCGCCGAGGGTATGCCGCCAGTGCGCCTGTACGTCGGCGAGTGCCTGGTTGGCCGTCCCCACGACGCGATAGTGCTGGATCAGTGCATTGGCATGCTCGCGATCACTGCCCACCCCGAGCCTGAATATCACCTGCCGGCTTTCGTCTGGCGCCAGGGAGAGCTTGACCTGCAGCGCGGCGCACGGGTCGAGGCCGGCTCCGACCGTGCCGGAGAGATGGGTGCGCTGCAGGGCGGCAGGCTGCTGCAGGCTACCGTTACGACCGATAAATTCCTGGCGGTCACCACTCAGCGTGCGCGTGGGATCGTCGACATCGAAGAAGGCCACCTGCTCGCTCAATTCGTGATGAAACACGTTGCGTGCCAGCAAGGCGCCACTCGCCGCGGCGACCTCGGTGCTCACATGCATGGCTGTCTTGGCAGGCAGGTCGCCGAGGACCCATTCGACATAGCCGGTCACCGACAGGTGGCGCACCCGCGCCGACAGGTTGCGCACCTTGAGCACTGAAAACTTGATGTTGGCGTCAAGCGCAACGTAGACCCACAGTTGCGTGCTGATACCGTCCTGCTCGGACTCGAACACGCTGTAGCCAAAGCCGTGGCGGACGAGGTAGTGGGCGTCGCTGTGCATCGGGAGAGGCGTGGGAGACCAGACATGGCCGCTCTCTTCGTCGCGCAGATAGAGTGCTTCGCCACTGGGGTCGCTGACCGGGTCGTTGTGCCAGGTCGTCAGGCGGTTTTCGTGTGCATTGACTCGCCAGGTGTAGCTGCCACCGCTCTCCGATATCACGCAGCCGAAGTCGGGGTTGGCGATCACGTTGACCCAGGGCGCGGGGGTGTGCTGGTCGGGTCCGAGCTGAATCACATACTCCTGGCCGTTGGCACTGAATCCCCCCAGCGGGTTGTTCAGGATCAGTCCCTCAGGGGCGACCGGGATGGCGCTGGGCGCGGGCGGGCGGGTGTCCGTCACGCTCAACAGCGGTGGCCTGGCATCCTGGCGCTGGCGCTGGTCGAGCTGCTCTTCCAGGCTGCCGTGGCTGTCGAGGATGATGGCGCGGGCCACCGCCTGAAACAGCAGGCGATCTTCGCCTGCGATCTGCTCCAGTGGGCGCACGAAGATACCGCCGGGGCGGTCGAGATGGCTGGCGCCGCTACCCGAGGCAATCAGTCCCAGGATCTGTTCCTGCAGCTGTTGGCGGTAGACCGCGTACTCTTCGTTCCAGATCACCAGGTCGACGGCGAGACCCTGCAGGCGCCAGTGAGCATGCGCTTGTATGAGTTGGCGCACCAGCGCGAGGCTGCTGCTGCTGCCGACCCGCAGCAGCACGATGGGCAGATCGCCGGAGATGGCATAGCTCCACAACGCTGATTGACCGCGGCGGTTGGCGGCGATGATCGCGGGTTCGGCGCGCAGTGCGGGGTGCGCATAGACGACGGCACTGGCCAGTCGCGCATGTAGCTGGGCGTCGGCTTCGCTGGCATCGAGCTGCTCGAGGACCACCTGGCGATGGGTCCAGGTGAGCTCGAAGACGCGGTCGGCCAGATGGCGATCCTGATACTTGGCGATCAGGCACTCGGCGTCGGCACGCGAGCCCGCTATCCCCGTCACCAGGTCCAGCGTCACGGCGTGGTGAGGTTCGACGCTGAAGCATCGGCGGATGGCGGCGATCGGATCGAGCACCGCGCCGGCATGGCCGGACAGTTCGCCGGGCTGGTCCATGGCCAGGGGGGCTGCGGTGTCCCGGCAGCGCCCGATGAAACCGAGCCGATCCGTTTCGTATGAGGCCGCGGGGCTTGGCGCGTCACGCACGATCAGCAGTTGGAACATCCATGCCGAGAGGTCTTCCGGGGCTCGCGAGCGACGGTGGCAGAGGATCGCGCTGTGGGGGGCGATGATCTCGGTCTGCACGAACAGATTGCTGAAGGCGGGATGCAGTGCATCTGCGGCGGCGGGGGCGATGACCACCTCCGCATAGCTGGTGACCTCGAGTTCGCGACGCTGCGAGGTGTGGTTGGTCAGGCGTAGCCGGCGCAGTTCGATGTCATCCTCGGGCGAAACGGCGATCTCGGTATAGGTCTCCATCTCGCCGCTGCCCACGCTGTCACGGCGCCGGTACTCGGCGCGCCCCTCGGCAAAGATCGCCTGATAGTGACTGCTGGCGGAGCACGTTGGCTGATGGGCGTTTGACCAGACATGGCCGCTTTCGAGGTCACGCAGAAAGCAGAAGATGCCATGGTGATCGCGCGTCGGGTCCTCACGCCAGCGCGTCACGGCGAGGTCGCGCCAGCGGCTGTAGCCACCGCCGGCATTGGTGACCATGACGTGATAGCGCCCGTTCGACAGCAGCTGCACCGCCGGGGTCGCGGTATCGGCGCTGTCGAAGACACGTATCGGCGGGTCGCTGCGGTTGGTTGCGGTATGCACTTCCGCCAATCGCGCAATGTGCGTGAACATGGCGCTGGCGCGGGGGATACGCTCCTGCAGCAGCAGCAGCACGGCCTGTACGTGGCGATCGGCGCTGAAACGGCGCTGCATCGGCTGCTCCAGCAGCAGGTAGGCCAGGGCCAGCAGGCTCATCCCCTGATGGTGTGCCATGAACGAGCGCACCAGCGTCCTGTGCGAGCCACGGCGCTGGCGCGAGGGGCTGTAGTCGACCGCCTCGAACAGCCCGAATTTTCCCATGACCCCCTCTCGTGCCAGGCGCTGCAGGTTGTGGCAGGCCGCGACCGGCGCCACCATCAGCGCCATCACCGAGGCGTAGGGGGCGACGACCAGGTCCTCTGCCAGGCCGCGCTTCAGCCCCAGGCCGGGGGCGCCGAAGGCGCGATACTGATAGTTGAGCTTGGCATCGACGGTGTTGTAGGCAGACTCGGAATTCCCCCAGGGCACGCCGCGTTGCTTGCCATAGTCGATCTGGCGGGCCACGGCCGCGCGACAGGTCTGGTCGAGCAGCGTATTGGGGTAGGTCGGCATCACCAGCATCGGCATCAGATATTCGAACATCGAGCCGCTCCATGACAGCAGTACCGGCTCGCCCCCGGCGCGGGTCAGCAGTCGGCCGAGGCTGAACCAGCTCTCCTTGGGTAACTGTCCAAGGGCAATCCCCATGAAGCTGCTCAGCCGTGATTCCGAGGCGAGTAGATCGTAATAGCCGCTATCGAGTCGCTCCTCGGTGACGTTATAGCCGATGGCGAGCAGGTGCTTGGTACGGTCGAACAGGAAGCCATACTCGACCTGGGCGAACTCAAAGCAGTTGGCGGCGAGCCGCTCGAGAGTCGCGATACGCTGCTGGGCTCGCCCCTTGGCGTGGTGGATCGCGTCGCGCAGCGGGGTCGCCCGGGCGTCACCGATGGCGTGCTGCGGTGGCGCTGGCGTGACACTGCCGAGCAGGCTGTCGAGCGTGGCGAGATCGCGAAGCGTAGGCACGGTAAGCGTCTCGAGTGCCCTGCCGAGCGGGGAGTCGACAAGCCGTGCCCATTGCGCCAGCCAGGGAGCCAGGTCGTCGAGTTCATCGAGCATGGCATGGGTCTGCTGATGCAGGCTGAGAGCCCACTGGTGGGCGTTCTCTTCCAGCAACGGCGCCTGAGGCGAGGCGCTGGCCTCAGGCTGCGCCGCCGTGGCGAATGGGCGCATCGCTTGGGCCAGCACGGCGCTGGCTTCGCTGAGTCGGGTCAGCGCCTGATGCCAGGTCACAAGGCTGTCCTGCGGGGTCGGGCAGGTGGTATCCAGCACCTGCCGGTAGGCATCCAGCGGCACTTGTATGGTGCCGTCGCCACACTCCTCGATGAGCGCCAGGGTATCGCGCAGCCCTTGCCAGCAGCGCGGTGGCAGAATCGGCGCATCCGCCACCTCGAGTAGACCTCGGCGCAGGGTCAGCAGGCATCCTGACAGGTTGCCGCTATCGACGCTCGAGACATAGTGCGGTGGCAGGGGTTGCAGGCTCTGGGTGTCGTACCAGTTGTAGAAATGACCGCGGTAACGGGGCAGGATTTGCAGCGTCCCCAGGCTCTGTTCGCTGCGCGTCATCAGGCCCGCTGCACTGAGGTAGCCGAAATCATGGGCCGCCAGGTTGGCCAGCAACGCCATCCCGATATTGGTCGGCGAGGTACGATGGGCCAGGGAGATCTCGCGGAACGCCTGGAGGTTGTCGGGTGGCAGCCAATGGTCCTCGGCGTTGTGCGTCTGTTCGAAGAACGCCCAGGTGCGTCTGGCCAGACGTTGCAGAAACCGGGTTTGCACGGCATCCAGCTGTGATGGACGCGGCAGCTGCGGACGGCTCAGCCACCAGGCCAGACCCGGGGCAACCCCCCACAGTACCAGCCATGGGGCCGCTGCGAGCAGCGACATTGGCTGGGTGATGGCCAGCACCAGGGCCATGCTGCCGGCCAGTGATGGGGCGAGCCACATCTGCCTGAGCATGCCACGCAGGCCCTCGTCGCCGTCGCGTGGGGCGACCGCCCGGCAAGCGCTCGAAGGTACCCACTCGAGCAGACGACGGTGGCTGACATGCCGTCGCCACAGGGTTCGCAGGATGGCGTCCAGATGGATGTAGGCCTCGAACGGCAGGCAGGCAAGCTGGAAGCCGACCTGGCCAGTGCGTCCGATCAGGTCCCGTGACGTGCACGCCAGGTGCTGCCCAAGCGGGCGCTCGTCGGGTTTGCTCGAAAGCTCGCGTATGAGGTCGCCGATCACCGGTATCAGCAGCAGCGCGGCGGCACCGAGGGTCCAGACCCAGGCGGTCGCTGGCTGGGTCCATCCCACCAGCAGCAGTGCCGTCAGGGCGATGGGAAAGAGGCTGCGCCGCAGGTTGTCCAGCAGCTTCCAGCGTGACAGCAGCGACAGGGCGTTGCCGGTCTGGCGGCCCGGCTCGGTGTCACCCATGGGGGGATGCCGGCCCAGCCAGCCGGTGAGTTGCCAATCGCCGCGTATCCAACGCTGGCGGCGCTTGATGTCGTCGAGGTAGTGGCTGGGGTGATCCTCATATAGAGAGATATCGCTGACCAACCCGGAGCGCGCATGGCAGCCCTCCAGCAGGTCATGGCTGAGGATGAGGTTCTCGGGAAAACGCGTGCCGATCGCCCGCTCGAAGGCATCGACATCGTAGATGCCCTTGCCGATATACGAGCCCTCGTCGAACAGGTCCTGATAGAGGTCGGAGATGGCCCGAGTGTAAGGATCGATGCCCGCCTCACCGCCGAACAGCCGCGCATAGCGTGACCGGTTGGCGCCTTCCAGGCTGGCCGCGACGCAGGGCTGAAGAATGCCGTGGCCATCGACGACCATGCCGGTCAGAGGGTCATGACGGGGACGGTTGAGCGGATGGGCCATGGCGCTGACCAGTTGGCGGGCGGTATCGCGCGGAAGCTGGGTATCGCTGTCCAGGGTGATCACGTAGGCGACCTCCGACAGCGGCGAGATATCACCGACAATCAGCGAAAAGCGCTGTCGGCCGTGGGTCTCCGGCCTGCCGCGCAGCAGGGCGTTGAGGTCTGCGAGCTTGCCGCGCTTGCGCTCGTGGCCCATCCAGCAGCGTTCCTGGGCGTTCCAGCAGCGCGGGCGGTGAAAGAGATAGAACGGTGTCGCGTCACCGCCGAGGGTGCGCCAGTGATCTGCATAGGTGGCGTTCAACCGCGTGATACCGTCCTGTACCAGCGCCAGCAGGGCATCGTCACCGGGAAGCGTGGCCTGTTGGGCATCGCTGAAGTCGGTCAGCAGGGCACTATGTAGACGAGCATCCTGGTTGGCCAGGAAGCGCACCTCGAGTGATTCCAGCAGGGATTCGATGCCGGCGGCGTCTGTCAGCAGGGTCGGCGTGACGACCAGCGTGCGACACTGCGCGGGGATGCCGTTCTTGACCTCCATGCGCGGTAGCGTGCGCGGTGTCACCATCAGTGCCGTCAGCCGGTTGACCAGCGATACCGCGGTCTGACTGCTGACCAACAGTGACAGCGCCGCGACGCTCAACATCCAACCCAGTGGCGCCTGGTCGGTGAGTCGCGACCAGGCGGCAAACAGCAGTGCGGCGCTGATCAGCAGCGTGAAGCCAGCGATTCCGCCAAGATAGAGGGGCAGGGCTCGCCGCCGCAGGCTGATGCCCAGGCGGTGGAGCGGTGAGCGGCGCACACTGGCCTGGCGGGCCAGGTCGGCCAGGCCGGCGCCGATCAGGTAGTAGCCGACGTGTCGCGTGCGCTCGGGGTCGGCGCTCGCTTGGGGGGGCGAGGCGGCGAGCCCGACGGCGAGGCCCGCCACCTCGCTTTCGCCAAGCGGCGACCGGCTGGCAAGCGTTTCCACCACATGCCGATAGCGGTCACGGGTGGCAAAGTCCATGCGTGGATAGATACCGCTGGGGTCCTCCTGCAAGGCCTGCTCAACAGCGCTTTGCGACTCCACGAAGTCCTGCCAGTCGATGGCACCGATGATCCGGAGGCTGCCGATGCTGTTGCTCACCGATACCTGGTCGGACGCCTGCTGCTGATTGGCGATCAAGATATGCTGCTCGATACTGGCGCCCGAGTCAGTCAGTCGCTGCTCGACCCATGAGAGCGGCAGAGAGAGGGCCGGACCGCGCCCCTGCAAGCGTCGCGACAGCACGGCAACGAACTCGCTGCTCATCATCGGCTTCGAGCGGGCCATGTCGGCGACTTGCAGGATCAGATTCTTGGGGTCGCGCTCGGCGGTCGCGACCATGCGCTCTGCCCAGGCCTCGGCCAGTTGGCGTTCGCTGAGTACTGCGTCGAGACGGTCGGCAACCTGGCGCAGGTTCTCGATCAGCGCCAGGCGTAGCATGATGGGGATTGCCCACAGCTCGCCCAGCGTCAAGGTGGTGTTGCGCTGATAGGCGGCCACGAATCGGCTCAGGTTGTCGAAGGCCAGATGACCGTCACCGTGGGCGATGGCTTCCATGGCAATGTCGTAGACGCGCGGTCGTCCCGCGGAGGGGCCGGTCAACAGCCTCGGGAGTGCCTTGCTGTAGCCAGGTGGCAGGTGCCGCTTGGCGGTCAGCATTTGCTCCTCGAGCAGGTGGAAGTTGTCCAGCAACCCCTCGCCTGCAGGAGCAATGCGCTGCTGCTCGGCCACTGCCGTGGTCAACCGGTTGCAGCTCCCGACCAGGGCGTGCTCGTTGTTGCGCAGGCGGGGAAGCAGCAGGTCGGGCGCGTATCCTGTGGCGAGCTGATGGCTGTTGGCAAGCCACTTGCCATGCGCCTCCATCTGGGCGGCGCTGAACAATTCCGCACGTGGGGGGAAGGCAGTCTCGCCGTTGGACGCTGCCTGACGTCTGGCGTTTCGCCATTGTCCAAGGCGATAGCTGCGCCTGCGGTAGGCGGTGAGGATGGTCAAGGTGAGCGCCTAGCGTAAGTTCAGGATTGACAGCACTACCAGCACGATCACCACCGCCCCGATGATCCATAAGATATTCTTCATGGGGGCTCCAGTCTTCATCAGTGGCGGATATCCAGGTCGATGTCGGTAAGTCTGATCGATATTGGATACTAGGTTGTCAGTCGCTTGGCGTCGGTACGCTAGCGGACATAGCAGGCGCTGGGTCAGCAAAGGGTCGAACCCGCTGTCGCGGCCACACACGGTACGTCATGGTCGCGCGTCGCCGATTGGGCAAGGTCGCCGATTGGGGTAAGCTGTCCGGCATGCCGAAGGAGAGGCATACCATTCACCGACGGGAGACTCCCCATGCCGTTTCGTTCCCTGCTGGCCGCCGCCGTGCTGGCCCTGCCGCTGGCCGCCGTGGCCGACACCCCCAACATCGTGCCGGGGCAGTGGCAGTTCACCAGTACCACCTCGGTGAAGGGCGACATGCCGATTCCCGACCAGACCGAGACCCACCAGGAGTGCATCGTCCAGGGGGATCTGGACGACGCCGAGTTCCACCTCATCGAGGAGGAGGAGGGCTGCGAACTGCTCGAGCACAACGTCTCCGCCGATGGCGTCGACTACCGCATGGTGTGCCGTGCCGAGGGTGGCGAGGCCAACATCGACGGGCAGATGTCGTTCCTCGGCGAGCGGGTCGAGGGCGGCGTGGATATCCTGACCGAGTCGCCCATGGGCGAGCTGGAGATGCACACCGCCATCGATGGGGAACGTATCGGCGATTGCTGATCCCCGGTCCGCGATCTACGGCGACGAAGGCCACCATTCGGTGGCCTTCGTCGTTTGCGTCGCTGGTGGGGGGCGGCTCAGTGGCCGGCGGGACCATCGCCCATCTCGGCCTCCAGGCGGCGCTTCACCTCGCCGGGCGAGCCGGTGTGGCGCGCCATCAGGTCGTAGGCCACCGGCACCACGAACAGGGTGAAGAAGGTGGCGGCGGCCACCCCGGCGATGATCACGGTGCCGATCACCATGCGCGCCTCGGAACCGGCGCCGCCGGAGACGATCAGCGGGACGGCGCCGGCCATGGTGGTCACCGCGGTCATCAGGATCGGCCGCAGGCGCGTCACCGAGGCGTCGACCAGGGCGTCGTGGAAGGCCAGCCCCTGGTCGCGCAACTGGTTGGCGAACTCGACGATCAGGATGCCGTTCTTGGTCGCCAGGCCGATCAGCATCACCAGCCCCACCTGGCTGTAGATGTTGAGAGACTGGCCGGTGACCAGCAGGCCGAGCAGGGCGCCGCTCATGGCCAGCGGCACGGTGAGCATGATCACGAAGGGGTGGACGAAGCTCTCGAACTGGGCGGCCATCACCAGGAACACCACCAGGGCGCCGAGCACCAGCAGGAAGGTGGTGGCACCGCTGGCCTCGCGGTAGTCCCGCGACGGGCCGGCCACGTTGGTCTGGGCCTCGGGCGGGAGGATCTCGGCGGCGGTCTGCTCCAGGTACTCAAGCGCCTCGCCCAGCGGGTAGCCACCGGCCAGGTTGGCCTCCAGGGTGATGGCGCGGATGCGGTTGAAGCGGTTCAGCGTGCCGGGGCCGGCGAAGTCGGTGAGCCGGACCAGGCTGGCCAGGGGGATCAGCTCGCCCGAGCGCGCCGAGCGCACCTGGATGTTGTCCAGCGCGCGGGGGCTGTTCTGGCTGGCGCGGTCGCCCTCGACGATGACGTCGTACTCCTCGCCGTTGTCGACGTAGCGGGTCACGTTGCGCCCGCCGAGCAGCACCTCCAGGGTGCGGCCGATCTCGGTGACGGTGACCCCCAGGTCCGCCGCACGTGGGTAGTCGATGTCGACCCGCAGCTGTGGCTGGGTCTCGCGGTAGTCGCTGTCGAGGCCGATCAGCCGCGGGTTGTGCTCGCGGATATGCGCGAACATCCGGTCGCGCCACTCGGCGAGCTCCTCGAAGGTGCCGCCGCCGAGCACGAACTGCACCGGCTTCTGGGTGCGCTGGCCGAAGCCCGAGCGCATCACCGGGAAGGCCTGCACCCCGGGCAGGTCGGCGAGCCGATCGCGCACATCGGCCATGATCTCCCAGGCGCTGCGTCGGCTACCCCAGTCGGTCAGGCCCATGATCACGAAGCCGCCGTTGAAGGTCTCGATGTTGCCGAAGCCCCGCGGCGTGCGCACCACCACGCGCTCGGCGTCACCGGACTCGATCAGCGGCATCAGCCGCGTCTCGATCTCGTCCATGTAGTCCATCATGTAGTCGAAGGTGGCGCCCTCCGGCCCGCTGACCAGGATGAAGAAGTTGCCGCGGTCCTCCTGGGGCGTGTACTCGTTGGGTAGCTGGTCGGCCATCCAGGCGGTGGCGGCGATCAGCGCCACGAACGCCGCGAGCACCGCGAGGCGCGCCTTGAGCACGAACTCCAGCAGCGTGCGGTAGAGGCGCTGGGAGAGCACGAGCAGCCACTGCACGGCGCGGGCGGCGGCGCTGTCGTAGATCGCCGGCTTGAGGATCTTGGAGGCCATCATCGGCGTCAGCGTCAGCGCCAGCAGGCTGGAGATGGCCACGGCGGCCGCCATGGTCAGCGCGAACTCCGAGAACAGCCGGCCCACATTGCCCTGCAGGAAGCTCAGCGGCACGAACACCGCGATCAGCACCAGGGTGGTGGCGACCACCGCGAAGGCGATCTGGCGGGTACCGCGAAAGGCGGCGACCAGCGGCGTCTCGCCGTAGTCGTGCATCCGCCGGTTGATGTTTTCCAGCACCACGATGGCGTCGTCGACGATCAGGCCGATGGCCAGTACCAGCGCCAGCAGGGTGAGCAGGTTGATCGAGAATCCCATGGCCGCCAGGGCGGTGAAGGAACCGATCACCGCGATGGGCACCGTCACCGCCGGCACCAGGGTGGTGCGCACGTTGCCGAGGAACATGAAGATCACCACCACCACCAGGCCCATGGCGATGAACAGGGTGATGACCACCTGCTGGATGGCCCCGGCGACGAACACCGAGGCATCGAAGTTCAGGCTCAGCTCCATGTCCTCGGGCAGCGAACCCTGCAGGCGCGCCATCTCGGCCTGCACCCCTTCGGAGAGCTCCAGCACGTTGGCGGTGGACTGCATCATCATGCCCAGGCCCACCATGGGCACGCCGTTGGCGCGGAACAACGAACGGTCGTCCACCGAGCCGACCTCGACGCGTGCCACGTCGCCCAGGCGGATCAGATAGCCGTCGCTGCCCCGGCCCAGTGCCAGGCCCCGGAAGTCCTCGGGTTCGGCGAAGCCGCGGGGCAGGCGCACGATGAACTGGCGCTCCCGGGACTCGATGGAGCCGGCGGGCAGTTCCACGTTCTCGGCACGCAGGGCGCTCTCCACGTCGCTCACGGTGAGGTTGCGTGCCGCCAGTGCATTGCGGTCGAGCCACACGCGCATGGCGTAGTCGCTGCCGCCGCCCACCCGTACCCGGGCCACGCCGGGCTGCACCGAGAGGCGGTCGACCAGGTAGCGGTTGGCGTAGTCGGTGAGCTCGGGAATGCTGTAGCCCTCGCCGGAAAGGCTCAGCCACACCACGATCTCCTCGCTGGAGTCGGCCTTCTGCACCTCCGGCGGATCGGCGTCGTCGGGCAGGTTGCGCTGGGCGCCGGCGATACGGTCGCGGACGTCGTTGGCCGCGGCGTCGATGTCCATGTCGAGTCGGAATTCGATGTCGATCCGCGAGCGACCGTCCTCGCTCGACGACGTGACCACCTCGATGCCCTCGATGCCGGCGATGCGGTCCTCCAGCACCTGGGTGATGCGCGACTCCACCACGGAGGCGGCGGCCCCGGGGTAGCGGGTGTCGATGCTGACCACCGGCGGATCGATCGATGGGTACTCCTGCAGCGCCAGGCGCTGCAGCGAGAGCAGGCCGAAGGCGACGATCAGCAGCGCCAGCACCGTGGCCAGTACCGGGCGTTGTACCGAGATGTCGGAGAGGCGCATCAGGCGTCTCCCTCGTCGCGTTGCGCCTCGAGGATCTCGCGGATCGAGGCCTCGTCGCTGGCGATGCCCAGCAGGCGCACGCGGTCACCCTCGCGGGCCCGCTGCACGCCGTGGGACACCACCAGCTCATCGGGCGCGAGCCCCTCGAGGATCTCGGCCTGGCCGAGGCGTCGCTCGCCGACCCGCACCTCGCGGCGCTCGAGGCGATACTCGTCGGTCTCGTCGATCACCAGCACGTACTGGCGGTCGCCACTGGGGATCAGCACCGATTCCGGCACCACCACCGCCTCGCGGGGGCTGCGGCGGAGCACCACCACCATCAGCATGCCGGGGCGCAGGCGCAGCTCGGGGTTCTGCAACTCGGCACGCACCGCGACGCTGCGACTGACCGGGTCGATCCGCGAGCCGACGCTGGCCACCTCGCCCTCGAAGGTCTCGTCGGGGAAGGCCACGCTGCGGGCGGTCAGGCCGAGGCCCGGTTCGAGCAGCGCCAGGTAGACCTCCGGCACGCTGAAGTCGAGCTTCATCACGTCGAGCTTGTCCAGGGTCACCAGCTCGGTGCCCGGGGTGACCAGGGCGCCGATGCTGACGTTGCGAAAGCCCACCATGCCATCGAAGGGGGCGCGCAGCCGGTAGTTGGTCAGCCGCGCCTCGAGCGCCTGGATCTCGGCCTGCACCTGGCGCAGCCGCGCCTGGGCGTCCTCCACGTCGGCCCGCGGCGCCATGTTGCGGTTCTGCAGCTGGGTCAGGCGCTCGACGGCGCTGCGGCGCTCGTCACGCAGCGCCTGGGTGACCCGCAGCTGGGCCTGCTCCTCGCCATCCTCCAGCCGCACCAGCAGCTGGCCGGCCTCGACCACCTCGCCGTCGCGGAAATTCACCTCGGCGACGATCTCGGTGACGGTGGCCGACAGCGTCACGCTCTCGTCGGCGCGCAGGGTGCCCAGCGCCTCCAGGGGGTCGGACCAGGGCTCGAGGAGGGCCCGGGCGCCGATCACCGCGGTGCGCTCCTGGGCGGCCAGTGGCAGGCTCAGGGCCAGGCAGAGCAGGAGTGTCAGGGCCGGTAACCGCCGGGCCGGCGGAGAGGGGAGGGGGCGCGATGTCAGGGTCATGGGGGCTCTTGGTGGGATGCGGGAAAACGATGGTGCGAGACGATTTGTGCTAGGCGACGCTGCTTAGAACCAAGGGGCTGGCCGCCCATCCCTGGGGGGCAGCCTTGGGGGTCTGACTTGGGTGCATGAGAGTAGCCTAGCCATCCGGGCCGTACACAGTGTGACAACAATGCACAAGTTGCCGGCGGCCCCCACCGGCCAATGTACAAGAGTTGTACATGGATGGGCAATCACCGCCGCCAGGGGCCCTCGGCGACCCATCGGCGGGGCGACGCAAGATACTCCTAGGGCGCTGCAAGATACTCCAAGCGTAACTGGACTGTAACGGCGATGCTCAGTCACGTGAGCCGGGGCCAGAGGCGCCGGTTCCCGACAACAGCAGGCTTGAAACACCAACAAAGTGGAGAAGCAACCATGAGCAAGCTGATGCAGGGTATCGAGCGCTTCTGGCGCGAGGAAGAGGGCACCGAGGTCGTGGAATGGGCCCTGGTGGGTGGACTGATCGTGGCTGTTGGGGCAGCGATTTTTGTAGCAATTGGAGATCTTGCTGCACAGTACCTTCAAGATATCCAAGATGCACTTGAAGAAGGTGGTAAAACACCCTCTGCATAATCATTTTTTTGCACCGTATGCGCTGATATGGATGTTGGCGCAATTTTAACAAATGATTATTTATAGGGTGTGTTATGGAGAATTTTCTGCTGATTTTTCCGTGCATATTTCTGATCTTGGGCGCCACAGTTTCGGATCTACGGGAGCATCGTATTCCAAATCTCCTCGTTATGGCCGGGGCCGCCATGGGAATCCTGCTGCAGGCTGTGTTGGCAGGTTTCGGCGGTGTCCTGGCCGCCATCACGGGCCTGCTGGTGGGTATGGCAGTTCTCCTTCCGGGCTATCTGCTTGGTTTTACCGGAGCCGGTGATGCCAAGCTGATGGCCGCGGTGGGCACCTTTCTTGGCCCATGGGGCGTCTTCCAGGCGGCGCTCGCCAGTATCGTTATCGGTGGAGTGATCGCCCTGGGCTTCGCTTTCAGTGCGCTGATTTCCCGCCAGTCGATCTCGCCATGGCACCGCTATGGCCTGATGTTCAAGACGCTGGCCGTGACCGGTAGGCCGATTTATATCGCGCCGGAGGAAGGGGAGGTGATGGGAAGGAAATTCCCCTTCGCCGTTTCCATTGCCCTGGGCACCACCGCCTGGATCGCCTGGCAGTGGCCGCTGGCCTAGGCAAGGTTTCGCACCGTTATTTCATCGGAGGAGCAGCAGTGATGGCAGACGATCTCTTTCCCCAGGTGGCAGGTGAGCCTTCGCACGACGCCGCCAGAAACGCCGACGAGGCCATGGTCCTGCCGGCGCGCCCCGGCTGCGTGGCGGAGACCGGGCTCTCGGTGCTCTACCTGGGCGACCTGCTGGTCAAGCAGCTCTTCGAGCAGGGCGTGCTCGACCTGCACCAGCTGAGCCGCGGCACGGCGCTGGCCGGCAGCGTGGTGGAAGAGATCTGTCGCTTCCTGCGCGACGAAGGGCGGGTGGAGGTGCGCGGCCAGGGCAGCGGCGGGGTGCTGCGTTTCGGGCTGACCGACCGCGGCCGCGCCTCGGCGCTGGAGGCCCTCAACCGCGACGGCTACAGCGGAGAGGCACCGGTCACCCTGGAGGCCTACAGCGCCCGTGTGCGCAGCCAGGCGCTGAGCGACGTGGCCATTCGCCGCGACACGGTGATGGCCGCCTTCGCCGATACGGTGATCGCCCCCGCGCTGCTCGACCAGCTGGGGCCGGGGCTGCACTCCGGCCGCGCCATGTTCATCCACGGCGAGGCGGGCACCGGCAAGAGCTATATCGCGCGGCGCCTGGTGCGGCTGCTGGAGGGCGAGGTGCTCATCCCCCACGCCATCCTGGTGGGGGGCAAGGCGGTGCGCTGCTTCGACCCCGCCGTGCACCAGGCGCTGGATGACCCCGGGGCGACCCCCGCCTCGCAGCTCTACCTCGGCCGGGGCCACGACCCGCGCTATGTGCGCTGCCGGCGCCCCTGCGTGGTCACCGGCGGCGAGCTGACCATGGAGCGGCTCGAGATCCAGTACGACGCCGCCACCCATATCCATCAGGCGCCGGTTCAGCTGCTGGCCAACAACGGCATGCTGGTGATCGACGACCTGGGGCGCCAGCGCATGACCCCCACCGAGCTGTTCAACCGCTGGATCGTGCCCCTGGAGGAGCGCCGCGACTTCCTGGCGCTGAGTAACGGCTACCACTTCAGCGTGCCCTTCGACGTGGCCCTGGTGTTCTCCACCAACCTGGACCCGCTCACCCTGGCCGATGCCGCCTTCCTGCGCCGCATCGGCTACAAGATCCGCTTTTCACCGCTGTCACACGACGCCTACCTGGCGATCTGGCAGCAGCAGTGTGAGGTCCAGGGGCTGCCCTTCGAGCCGGCACTCGCCGAGTTCGTGATCGACGAGCTGCACGGGCGCTTCGGCGTGCCGCTGCTCGCCTGTCACCCCCGCGACCTGTTGAGCCTCGCCGGGGACCAGCTGGACTACCGGGGCGGCAGGGCCCCGGATCGCGAGACCCTGGCCTGGGCCTGGCAGACCTACTTCGGCGACTTCTCTGATTCATCGCACGGCGACGTCGCCGCCAACCGGAGGGATGCATCATGAAACGCAAGGGGATCTTCGCCATGTTCGCGATCTCGCTGATGATGGCGCTGGGGGCGGCCGTGGTGGCCATGAACTGGATGCAGGAGCAGGGGGGCGAGGGCGACGCCCTGGCCGACGCCAGCCAGGTGGTGGTGGCGGCCCTGCAGGTGCCCTTCGGCACCACCGTGCAGGCCTCCGACCTCAAGGTCGTGCATATGCCCAGGGACGTGGTGCCGCCCAACAGCTTCAACGATGTCGAGAGCGTGGTGGGGCGGGTCAGCAACCAGGTGATCTACCCCGGCGAGGTGGTACTCGAGGGGCGGGTCTCCGAGCACCTGGGCGGCAGCGCCCTGGCGGCACTGCTCGACCCCGGCAAGCGGGCCATGAGCGTGCGGGTCGACGACGTGGTGGGGGTGGCGGGCTTCCTGCTGCCGGGCAACCGGGTCGATGTGCTCTCCACCAAGCGCAGCGGCAGCCGCGACAACGTCGAGTCGAAGACCGTGCTGCACAACCTCAAGGTGCTGGCGGTGGACCAGATCGCCAGCCAGGAGCGCGATGGCCCGGTGATCGTGCGCGCGGTGACCCTGGAGGTAACCACCCAGGAGGCCGAGACCCTGGTCAAGGCCACCCAGGAGGGCAAGGTGCAGCTCACCCTGCGCAACCCCCTGGAGAAGGAAGACGACTCCGGCCTGTTGGCGGCCCAGCGCTCGGTACTGAACGTCGACGAGCCCGAGCCACCGCGCGCCTCGCCGCCACCGCGTCGCGTGGCACCGGTCCAGCACCAGGTGCAGGTGATCCGCGGCACCCAGAGCAGCACGGTCAACGTACGTAACTGACAGGCAAGGGAACAGAAGGCAGACAGGGGCGAAGGCGTTGAAGAAGGGGGTCGACCGCTGGGACAGGGTCGATCACGGCAAGAGCAGGGAGAAGACAGGGTAAAAAGAACAGTGGGTTAAAGAAGAACAGGTAACAAGGGGGAGTCGACATGATCAGGCAAGGTGAATGGCTGAAATGGCTGGCACTGGCACTGCTGGCACTACTGGCGGCGAGCTGGACATCGCAGCTCTCGGCGCAGACCGGCGAGCAGCGTAGCGTCGCCATGCCCGCCGAGGGGCGGGCGGTATCGGTGGCCGTGGCGATCAACAAGGGGCAGGTGCTGCAGTTTCCCCGGGCGGTCGGGGTGGTCTCGGTGGGCAACCCCGAGGTCGCCGACATCGTGGTGATGGGCTCTCGCCAGCTCTATGTGCTGGGCAAGTCCACCGGCACCACCAACGTGGTGCTCTGGGACCGCTCGGAGAACGTCGAGGGCACCCTCAACGTCACCGTGACCCACGACCTGGAGACGCTGAAGAGCAGCCTGCACGACCTGCTCCCCGGCGAGAACGTCCAGGTGCGCTCGGCCCAGGAGGGCATCGTGCTCAGCGGCGAGGTCTCCAGCGCCGAGCGGCTCGAGACCGCGCTGCGCCTGGCCAACCGCTTCGCCGGGGGCGGCGAGGGAACCGTGCTCAACCTGATGCAGGTGGGCGGCGCCCAGCAGGTGATGCTCGACGTCAAGGTGGCGGAGGTGTCGCGCTCGCTGGTCAAGCGACTGGAGGCCAACTTCAACGTCTTCAACGTCGGCTCCTCGGCGCTGCGTATCGGCGGCGTCAGCGGCGGAGCCAGTTTCCCCGATGCCGAGTTCTCGGGCTTCGGGGGCGATGGTCGCTTCCCGGCGCTGCCCTTCACCATGGGGCAGACTCCCGTCGGCCCGGTGGTGACCGAATTCTCGCCGGCCACCGCCACCATCGAGGATACCGGCATCTTCGCCAGCTACCAGCGCAGCGACTACCTGCTCAACCTGGTGCTGGATGCGGCCAGCCGCGAGGGGGTGGCCAAGATCCTCGCCGAGCCCAACCTCACCACCCTGACCGGGCAGCCGGCCCAGTTCCTCGCCGGGGGCGAGTTCCCCATTCCGGTGCCCCAGGGCAACGGCCAGGTGGCCATCGAGCACAAGGAGTTCGGCGTCGGGCTCGGCTTCCTGCCGGTGGTGCTCGACTCCGGCACCATCAACCTCAAGGTGGATGTCTCGGTCTCCGACCTGGTGCCGGCCAACAGCCTGCGGGTCGGGGTGGGCGACCAGGTGGGGGCCCAGTTCTTCGTGCCGGCGCTGGTCAAGCGCAGCGCCAGCTCCACCGTGGAACTGGCCACCGGCCAGACCATCGCCATCGCCGGCATGCTCAACGAGAGCCTGCGCGAGAACGTCTCCAAGCTGCCGGGCCTGGGCGAGGTGCCGGTGCTGGGGGCGCTGTTCCGTAGCCAGGAATTCATCAAGGAGCAGACCGAGCTGGTGATCTTCGTCACCCCGCGGCTCGCCCGCTCCTTCGCGCCGGAACAGGTGCGGCTGCCCACCGGCTCCTTCGTGCCGCCCAACGACCTGGAGTTCTACCTGCTGGGCAGCTTCAAGTCTCTCGCGGAGCGCGACGACCCCCGGCCGCGACCCACCAGCTTCGACCTGGAGCTGATGTCGAGCCGCCCGGAGGGCGGGACCGAAGGCCGATTCGGCCATGACCTCTGATCGCCGTCGCTGCAACCATTCGGGAGAGTTCACCATGTTTCGTTCACCTACCGTCCTGTCGTTCCGCCTGCCGCGACACATCTGGCTAGCGGCCATCGTCGTCACCCTGTTGCTGGCCGGTTGCGTGGCGCCGAAGCCCGGCGCCGACCTGCCGCCCTTCGGCGACAGCGTACGCCACACCAAGGCACTGCAGACCTACGAGCCCGGCGACGAGGTGCCGCCGCTGCACGGCGCCAAGGCGGCGGAGGCCATGCAGGGCTATCGCCAGCCGACGGGTGGCGGGCAGGCACCGACGAGTTCGCTGCCCTGAAATCGCGCCGGTTCCGACAACTTCGCTGACAAGCAGGTGATGCAATGCGTAAACGGCTCGAGATACTACTGGCGGGAAGGGCCCGGGAGGAGTTGCAGGCCCTGGAGTCGCTGCTGCGCAGCCAGGGAGATCTCCAGGTGAGTTCCCGGCTGATGGTCAATGGCAGCGTCGATCCCCTGGAGGGCGTCACGCCGATGCCCGATGCCCTGATATTGCTGGCCGGCGAACGCTGGGAAGCCGAGCTGACGACGCTGTGCGAGCGGCCGGCCGGCGAGCGCCCGCCATTGCTGGTGGTGGGGCCTCGGGGCAACGTGGAGCTGATCCGCCTGGCCATGCGCGCCGGCGCCCGGGACTTCTTCTCGCCGCCCATCGACGATGCCGAGATCCTGCAGTTCCTGAAGGAGCTCGCCCGGGACCGGCGGCAGGAGCCCGGCCGGGCGGCGCGCACCATCGCGGTGATCAACGCCAAGGGGGGCTCGGGGGCCAGCCTGGTGGCGGCCAACCTGGCACACCGCCTGGTGAAGCAGGGGCGCAGTACCGTGCTGGTGGACATGGACGTGCAGTTCGGCTCGCTGCCGCTCTACTTCAACCTGGTGCCGGACCACGGCCTGGTGAGGGCGCTGGAATCGGCCGACAGCCTCGATGCCCTGGCGCTGGAGGCCTACCTGCGGCGTCACGAGAGCGGCCTGGGGCTGCTCGCCTCCCAGCCGGGGGATCGCCTTAGCCTCGGCGAGGTACCCGAGGGCCGCGTCGAGCAGCTGCTGCAGGTGCTCGCCCAGGCCCACGACGAGGTGGTGGTCGACCTGCCGCGCTGGATCAACGGCGCCACCGCCTGCGTGCTGGAGCGCGCCGACCACATCCTGGTGGTGATGCAGCAGGGGGTGGCGCACCTGCACGATGCCCAGCGCCTGCGCGACATCCTCCTCCACGAGCTCGGCCTGCTGTCGTCGCGGGTCAGCGTGGTGGTCAATCGCTACGACAAGCGCAGCGACATCGACCTCGAGGCCATCGGCGATGCCCTGCCGGGCCTGGTGCTGCACACCCTGCCCAATGACTTCAAGCAGGCCTGCCACAGCATCAACGTGGGCAGTCCGCTGCGCGAGATCGCCCCCAGGTCGCCCCTGACCCGCCAGCTCAAGGCGCTGGCCGAGGCACTGGACGCGCCGCCGCCCGGCTCCGGCGCGCCCCGCAAGCGCTCGCTGCTGGGCTGGGCCCTGCCGGGACGGCATTGAGCGACGGACAGGGCAAGGCCTGGGTAATGGCTACCGGATATGGAACCAGGCGGACATAGAGCCAGGTGGAAATAGAACAAGGCAGATATAGCGAAAGGCGGACATCAAGGAGAATGGCGATGAACCTGCGTGAACGCATGACCTCTACCGGAGACGCCGAGCCTCGTTCGAGCTGGGGGGGGCGTGGGCCCGGCCGGCTCTCCCAGTCCGAACAGGAGTACAAGCAACGGCTGTTCCGCCAACTGGTCAAGGTGATGGACCTGACCCTGCTCAGCACCCTGGATGAGCGCGAGGCCCGGTCCCAGGTACAGCAGGTGTGCGAGTCGCTGATGAGCAAGGAGACGCTGCCGTTCAACGCCGCCTTGCGCCAGCGCATCGTCACCGAGCTGCAGGACGAGGTCCTGGGGCTCGGGCCGCTGGAGACGCTGCTGGCCGACAAGACGGTATCGGACATCCTGGTCAACGGCACCACGCCCATCTACGTGGAGCGCCGCGGCAAGCTGGAGCAGACCGAGCTGCGCTTCGACAGCGACGCCCACCTGATGACCATCATCGACCGCATCGTCTCCAGCGTCGGGCGGCGCATCGACGAATCCTCGCCGATGGTGGATGCGCGACTCAAGGACGGCTCGCGGGTCAACGCGGTGATTGCGCCGCTGGCCATCGACGGCCCCATGCTGTCGATCCGCCGCTTCGCGGTCGAGCGCCTGGGGGTGGAGAGCCTGGTCGAATACGGCAGCCTCTCGCCGGAGATCGCCCGGCTGATGGAGAAGGTGGTCAAGGCGCGGCTCAACGTGCTGGTCTCCGGCGGCACCGGCGCCGGCAAGACCACCCTGCTCAACGTGCTGTCGGGCTTCATCCCCCCCGATGAGCGCATCGTCACCATCGAGGACTCGGCGGAACTGCAGCTCCAGCAGCCCCACGTGGGGCGGCTGGAGACCCGCCCACCCAACATCGAGGGCAGGGGCGAGGTGAGCCAGCGCGACCTGGTGCGCAACAGCCTGCGCATGCGCCCCGACCGCATCGTGGTCGGCGAGGTGCGCGGCGGCGAGGCCTTCGACATGCTGCAGGCCATGAACACCGGCCACGACGGCTCGCTGACCACCATCCACGCCAACACCCCCCGCGACGCCCTGACGCGTATCGAGAACATGGTGGCCATGAGCGGCTACCAGCTGCCGGCCCAGGCGCTGCGCTCGCAGATCGCCTCGGCCATCGACGTGGTGGTGCAGATCGAGCGCCAGGAGGATGGCGTGCGTCGGCTGGTCAGCGTGCAGGAGGTCAACGGCCAGGAGGGCGAGATCATCACCATGTCGGAGATCTTTCGCTTCGAGCGCGAGGGCATGGATGCCGAGGGCAGGGTGGTCGGCCGTTACCTGGCCACCGGGGTGGTGCCCGGCTTCCATGACCACCTCAAGCGCCGCGGGCTCGACCCGGGCCTGGAGATCTTCCAGAACACCGGGGGGCAGCGGCCATGGAGCTGATCAGCCTGGACATCCAGCTCTCCGATCGGACGATCGTCATCGGCATGGTCTTCATCGCCGCCTTCCTGCTGGTGCAGAGCTTCCTGGTGCCCGCCTTCGGCGAGAACCGCCAGGCCCAGAAGCGCCTCAAGAAGCGCCTGCGGGCGATCTCCGCAGAGGCGGAGCGCAGCGAGATCTCCCTGGTGCGGCGCAAGTACCTGCGCGAGCTATCGCCCCTGGAGCGGGCCCTGGAAGCCCTGCCCGGGATGGAGCGGGTGGAGCAACTGGTCGAGCAGGCCGGCCGCGAGACGCCTGCCTATCGGGTGGTGCTGCTGGCGCTCTTCCTGGGTGGCGGCGCCGGTATGGCGGGGGTCCTGCTGCTGCCGCTGCCCCTGGCGATATTGCTGGGGCTGGGGGCGGGGGCCTTGCCCTTCCTGCGCCTGTCCCGTGCCCGCAGCCGTCGCCTGGCCCGCTTCGAGGAGCAACTGCCGGACGCCCTGATCGTCATGGCCCGGGCGCTGCGCGCCGGGCACCCCTTCAGCGATGCCATGCACCTGGTGGCCGAGGAGATGGCCGAGCCCATCGCCGGAGAGTTTCGCACCACCTTCATGGAGATCAACTACGGCGGCGACGTGCGAAACGCCATGCTCGGCCTGCTGCGACGGGTACAGAGCGTGACGGTGATGATCTTCGTCACCTCGGTGCTGATCCAGAAGGAGACCGGCGGCAACCTCGCCGAGCTGCTCGACGGCCTGGCCGCCGTGGTACGCGACCGCTTCCGCTTCCACCGCAAGGTGCGCACCCTGTCGGCCCAGGGGCGCATGGCGGCCTGGATCCTCTCGCTGCTGCCCTTCGTGCTGGCGGGCGTATTGACCCTGTTCTCGCCGAAGTTCCTGCCCATGCTGACCCAGGATCCGATCGGGCGGCAGATGGTGGTTGGGGCCTTCGTGATGATCGTCATCGGGATCCTGTGGATGCGCAAGATCGTGCGCATCGAGGTGTGAGGAGGGCGCGACATGGAAAGCGTGATGCAGTGGTTCGAGCCGTTGAGTGAACTGCTCGATGACCCCCAGGCGATACAGTTGGGCTTTGCCGCCATGCTGGGCCTGGCGATCTTCGCCCTGATGATAGCCGTGATGCTGGTGGTGATGGGCATCTCAGACCCGCTGCGCCGGCGCCTGCGCCACCTGGAGGCCAGTGCCGCCACGGGCACCGCCGGGGAGTCGGGGCTGGGCCAGTGGCTGGGCCCCATGGGCGAGCGCCTGGTGCCCACCGAGGAGGAGGCAAGGAGCCGCATCGCCCGGGACCTGCGCCGTGCCGGCAAGCGCTCGCCGGGGGCGGTCAACCTCTTCTTCGGGGTGCGGCTGCTGTTCACCGTGGTGCCGCCGCTGCTGCTGTTGATCCTGGTGGTCCCCTTCGTGCGCATCGCCCCGGCGATCAGCGTGATCCTGGTGGTGCTCAGCGCCGTCGCCGGCTACCTGCTGCCGCGCTTCTGGCTGGAGCGGACCATCAAGCGCCGCGGCCTGCTGCTGCGCCGCGGGCTGCCCGATGCCCTCGACCTGCTGGTGGTGTGCAGCGAGGCGGGGCTGGGCCTGGGGGCGGCCATCCAGCGGGTCGCCCGCGACCTGGAGGTGAGCCACCCGGAGCTGGCCGAGGAGCTGCACCTTTTCGGCCTGCAGACCCGGGCCGGCATGGACAACAAGGCCGCCCTGCGCGACCTGGAGGAGCGCACCGGGGTCGACGACATTCGCGGCCTGGTCACCACCCTGCTGCAGAGCATGCGCTTCGGCACCAGCATCGCCATGACCCTGCGCATCTATGCCGTGGAATTGCGCGACAAGCGCACCCAGGAGGCCGAGGAGAAGGCCGCCAAGGTCAGCACCAAGATGCTCTTCCCGCTGATCTTCTGTGTCTTTCCCAGTTTCTTCGTGGTGGCCCTGGGGCCGCCGATGTTGGGGGCCATGGCGGCCCTCGCCGGGCGCTGAGCCGGTATACCTCAATAACGACGATAACCAGTCTTCGGGGGAACCTGTCATGACAACCAAACATCATCTTCGCATCGCCTGTGTGGCGCTCGCCCTGGCCCTGAGTGGCTGCGCCAGCACCGCCCAGCAACAATCCGGCGCGGACCCCTATGCGTCACTGGGCAGCGGTGGCTCTTCGGTCGAGTACAGCACGGCCTTCCCGGTCGCCTCGCCGGAGGAGGCCTATCGCAACGGCAATGCCGCCCTGCGCGCCGGCGACCCGGACCGGGCGCTGTTCGAGTACCTGCGTGGGCTGCGCATGGAGAAGCGACCCAAGGCCGACCCGCTCTATAGCGTCGGCATCATCCACCATGGCCGCGGCAACCACGACTTGGCCGAGAAGGCCTATCGCTGGGCACTGGAGATCGATGCCAATCACCTGGGGGCGAGCACCGCCCTGGGGGTCGCCCTGCTCGAGCAGCGCGACTTCGAAGGGGCCCGGCAGCACCTCGAGCCGCTGGTCGCCCGGCGCCATGTGCCGTGGCAGGCGTACAACGCCCTGGGGGTGATCGCCGACATGAGCGGCGAGCATGGCCAGGCCCAGGGGCACTTCGAGAAGGCACTGGAGATCGCCCCCGGCACGCCGCGGGTGCTCAACAACCTGGGCTACTCGCGCTACCTGGCCGGCGACTGGCCGGGGGCGCGCCAGGCGCTGCGCCGTGCCGTGAATGCCAACCCCAACTATGAGCTGGCCTGGCGCAACCTGGGGCTGGTCTACGCCCGGGAAGGCGACCACGAGACGGCTATCGAGGCCGTGGCCCGCAACGGCGACCGCGCCAAGGCCTACAACGACATCGGCTATATCTCGATGCTCGAGGGGCGCTACCAGGATGCCATGGGCTTCTTCCACGAAGCCATGCGGTTGTCGCCGGCCTATTACCTCACCGCCAGCCAGAATGCCCGCAACCTCGACAGCCTGTTGCGGCGCAGTGGCGCCGACAGAATCGAAGAGTGAGGGCATGGGGCCCGTTCGCGGATAGCCAGGTAGGGGAGGAGTGAAACATGACAGGTCGGAAACGGCAGCGGGCATCGCTGCGCAGACAGCAGGGGAGCGAGACCGTCGAGTTCGCCATCTCGGCCACCCTGCTCTTCATCCTGCTGTTCGGCATCATCGAGTTCAGCGTCGCGCTGTTCGACAAGGCCACCCTGACCAATGCCAGCCGCGAAGGGGCGAGGACGGGGATCCTGTTCAAGCAATCACCTCGTGACCTTGTAGCCGAGGATGCCGCCATCGAACAGGCGATCCGTGACTATGCCGAGCAGTACCTGATATCCCTGGGGGGGCCGGCGGAAATGGACATCAGCATCACGCGCTCCGATCCCAACATGCTGCCCGGCAGCGATGTGGTCGTCACGGTCGACTACCCCTACCAGTTCCTGGTGCTGCCCGGCTTTATCGGCACCCTGGGCGGGATCCTGGAACTCTCTGCCACCACCACCATGCGAGCGGAATAGCCATGATGAAACTGCATAGATCTCGACGCTCCGGCTGGCGCCATGGCGCCCCCGGCCGGCAGGGCGGCGTCTCCATCGTGCTGATGGCCCTGGCGCTGTTCATGCTGCTGGCCTTCACCGCCCTCTCGGTCGACGGCGGCAACCTCTTCGTGGCGAAAAACGAGCTGCACAATGCCGCCGATGCCGGCTCCCTGGCCGGTGCCAGGATGCTCTATACGGCGGATGGCAGTTCGGTCAATCCCGGCGCCAACCAGATCGCCACCGATGCGGCCCAGGCCAACAACAGCCAGAACACTCCGTCGGAGGTGATCAGTGCGCTGCGTGGCCACTGGAGCTTCGCCAACCGCACCTTTACCCCCGACGACTCCCTGGAGCCGGTGAACCTGACGACCAAGACCACCGAAGAGCTGGATCAATATGATCCCTTCGACCCCTTCATCAATGCCGTGGAGGTGGTGACCGCCAGGGAGCAGACCCAGGTGGAGGCCTTCTTCGGCCGGGTGCTGGGCTTCGAGGGCTATGATGTCACCGCCCGCTCGGTGGCCTATATCGGCTTCGCCGGCACGCTGCGGCCCGAAGACGTGGATCAGCCGATCGCCTTGTGCCGGCAGGCGCTGGAGAATCCGGATGGCAACTACTCCTGCAATGTGGGTCGTTTTATCCCCGAGGGCGACCAGACCGGCGGCTGGACCAACTTCGAGCATGGCCAGAGCGGCGCCACCAACGCCAACGAACTCAGGAACCTGGTGTGTGGTGACGGCAACCCCAACGAGATGCACTACGGCGAGGATATCGCCACCAACAACGGCCAGGTGCAGTCGGCCTTCAGTGACCTCTACGACTGCTGGGTGGAGGCGACGGATCGGGAGGTCGTCTGGACCCTGACCCTGCCGGTGATCGACTGCGAGGATGGTGTCGCGCCCAGCAATCCCCTGGTCGGGGCGGTCACCGTGAATATCGTCTGGATGGTCAGCAATGCCCAGGAGAACAAGATCGATGAGTTTGCCCCTCAGCAGATGGGGCTGGGGCCCGACGCCGAGGACGTCGAATGGCCGGGTGACTGGGAGAACACCAGTACCGATGGTGAGGCGCGCTGGGACGACTTCGTCGATCACTTTTCGCTGCAGAACCAGAACGGCGGCCCGGCCGACTGGCGCAAGATGAGTATCTACTTCCTGCCGAGTTGCGACTATCACGAACCCAAGGGCCAGACGGGAGGGGAGAACTTCGGCATCCTGGCGCGAATACCCGTCCTGGTGGACTAGCCACCCGAGCCCCCTTGGCGCTGGCGACTGCCTTGCAGCCAGCGCCCTTTTTATTCTTCGTTTTATTCTTCGTGCCCGGTGATGTCCGGGTCCTGTGCTGAACTTCCACTGAGAGGTAACGTCAGGAAGGGCTCGATGGGCCCTGTGGGGTCAGATCCTGAGGAACCCCCAAAAGCCTTACTGTAAAATCAGCATGTTGAGAGCATTTTGGCGGCGGACTGCCAGCGCTGGGAGGCCCTAGGGGGTCAGACCCCGGCGGTGTCGAATTCGCTCGCCACGTGCACCAAGACAAGCCTGGCAACTTGGCTGGGGTCTGACCCCATAGGGGCGGGCCTCGGCGCCTTTATTCGGCGAACATGCCGCCATCATCGAGAAATTCGTGGGGACCCCGCAGGGGCGGCCTCGGCGCCTTTTTCGCCGAACATGCCGCCATCGTCGAGATATTCGCGGGCAGAACCAGGAGCCACCATTTACCGTGCCAGGCAGGGGGCGTGTTGCCGCATCATCGCCATATGATTGTCGAGACTCTCGATCTGGTGGTGGGGGCCATGGTCGGTGATGGGCTGAAGCTGGCCATACTGGACGGTCAGCGTCTGGCGATAGGCGGTCGGCGTCTGGCCGACGTGCTTCTGGAAGGTGCGTGTGAAGTAGGAGAGATCGCGAAAGCCGACGCTGAAGCAGACATCGGTGACCGATACCCTGGGGTTGGCCAGCAGGCGCTGCGCCTCGTTGATGCGGCGCCGTAGCAGGAACTCCTGGAAGGTGGTGCCGGTGAGCTTCCTGAACAGCCGGCTGAGCTGGAAGGCGCTGAGGCCGCAGCGCTCCGCCACGTCGGCCTGGGCGATCTTCTGGTGCAGGTGCTGCTCGATGAAGGTGATGGCGAGGTCGAGCCGCGCGTGCTGGTCGCCGGGCGCCGGGAAGCGGATGCGTGCCTCTGCGGGGATCTGGTTGCTCACCTCCGTGGCTTTCCGGGTACTGCCTGCGGTGCGCTCGGGCAGCCTCAGGTCGCGGAGGGTGTCCACGACCTCCATGAACCTGGCCAGGTCCACGGGTTGCACGAAGTAGTCCCACACACGGGTGCGGAAGGCCCAGACCGCCAGGCTTTCCGAATGAGCCTGGGTCACCATCAGCAGCGGAACCGAAGCGATACGCTGCTTGGCCTGACGCAGGTCCGCCAGCCCCTGGAGATCGGGGTAATCGAACTGGAAGCAGGCCGCAATGGGCGGCCGGTTCGTCATGATCGGGATCGGGTCCTGGCCTGCGTCGACGAGTCTGACGTCATACCCCCTTTGCACCAGGGCCTGATGGTAGTCCTTCTCGTGAGTTTCCTGAAGATCGCGAACCACAACTAACACGTAGTCATGAGCCTGCATGACGAAGGTCCCCCTTGTGCCCCTACCTGCCGTTACATCCGGTGCTCTTGTTATCACCAAGGCACCCGTTCTTATAACGTTATGTGCTGCGTGCGCTCTGTATACCCTGTTTTCGTCTCATTGTAGCTTTGTGTATCGAGTTGTGTGCTTTTATTTCTAAATGTCGAGGAGTAAATAACTGGGTCTCGAAGTATGAGATACCTCATGCTGATGGGGGAGACGCACCCGATATCATGCCTGGGGCAATGACCCCGAGATCGCCGTCGGGGCCGTCCGGTGGGCTCAGGCCAGCGACCGAGAACGCTTGCCACAGGCACCACACCATTCTGGTAGAATCGCCGGCCTTTGTGCCGATAGCGATGGTGATGCCCTATGCGCCCCCAACCCGATGTCGTGGTGATCGGTGCCGGTGCCGCCGGCCTGATGTGCGCGCTGACCGCCGGCTTTGCCGGGCGGCGCGTGCTGGTGCTGGATCACGCCAACAAGGCCGGCAAGAAGATCCTGATGTCCGGCGGCGGGCGCTGCAACTTCACCAACCTGGCCACCGGCCCCGCCAATTTCTTCTCCGCCAACCCCCATTTCTGCATCTCGGCGCTGAAGCGCTATCGTCCCGAGCACTTCGTCGAGCTGGTCGAGCGCCACGGCGTCGAGTACGTGGAGAAGGCACCGGGCCAGCTGTTCTGTGCCCACTCGGCCAAGGAGCTGCTCGGCGTGCTGCTCACCGAGTGCGACTGGGCCGGGGTGGATATCCGCCTCGAGACCGCGGTCGAGAACATCGAGAGGGTGGGGGAGGGCATGCGGCTCGAGACCTCGATCGGGCGTATCGACACCGGCGCCGTGGTGGTGGCCACCGGGGGCCTGTCGGTTCCCACCATGGGGGCCTCCGGCTTCGGCTACGATGTGGCCCGCCGATTCGGCCTCGCGGTCACCGAGACGCGCCCGGCCCTGGTGCCCTTCACCCTCACCTCGCACTGGAAGGAGAGGGCCTCCGCCCTGGCCGGCGTCTCATGCGAGGTGGGCGTACGGACCCTGCGCGACGGCGAACCGCGGGGGCACTATGCCGAGCCGATGCTGTTCACCCACCGCGGCCTCTCGGGGCCGGCCATGCTGCAGATCTCGAGCTTCTGGGAGCCCGGTGACGAGCTGGTCATCGACCTGCTGCCCGGCGTCGATGCCTTCGAGGCGCTGACGGCGGCGCGCCGCGACACCCCCAGGCGGCAGCTCTCCAGCTGGCTCGCCGAACGGTTTTCCAGGCGGCTGGCCCAGGCGCTCGTCGAGTGGCATGGCGGCGACGGCCTTCTCGCCGAACGCTCCAATGCCGAGCTTGCCGCCTGGGCCGCGCGCCTCGGCGACTGGCGTCTCAAGCCCGCCGGTACCGAGGGCTGGCGCACCGCCGAGGTGACCCTGGGCGGGGTCGATACCCGGGCGATCTCGTCGAAGACCTTCGCCGTCGACGGCCTGTCGCCGCTTCGCTTCATCGGCGAAGTGCTCGACGTCACCGGCGAACTCGGCGGCTACAACTTCCAGTGGGCCTGGGCTAGCGGTGTCGCCTGCGGCAATTCCCTCTAGGCTTTCCGAAAACTGCCTGCGCTCGTCGACTTTACGGACAACGCCTAGGCTCGGCTCGCGCTACAGCCACCTCCGCGCTCCGGGTCTATGCTGCTCTCAGGTAGGAGACAAGTTGAGAGGGCAGAGATGAGCATGATTTCCGTCCATCACGAGCCGGGGGTCGACGAGACCCCGTTCGCCGAGCGCGTCGTGGAGGAAGCGGTACGCCAGGCCGAGGTCCTCGGCTGGGAGGCGGTACGCCTGACCGAGGTGGCGGCCCGCCTCGAGGTGCCGGTGAGCCGCGTGCTGGCCGAGTACCGGGATCTCGATGCGGTAGCCAATGCCTGGTTCCGGCGTGGCTGGCTGGCGATGCTGGCCGAGAAGCCCGAGGGCTTTGCCCAGTGGCCGGAGCGGGCACGCCTGGAGCACTGCCTGCTGGCCTGGTTCGGGGCCTTCGCCGGCCACCGCCGGGTCACCGTGGAGATGCTGCGCACCAAGGCACACCCACCCCACCTGCATACCTGGGTGCCGATGGTCTTCGACCTCTCGCGCACCATCCAGTGGTTGCGCGAGGCGGCAGGCCTCGAGGCTCGCTACGGTACCCGCCGCGCCCAGCTCGAGGAGATGGCCCTGACGGCCCTGTTCATGGCCACCCTGGCGGTGTGGTCCCGCGATCACAGCGACAACCAGACCCGGACCCGGCACTTCCTCGAGAAACGGCTGAGCCGAGGCGATGGCTGGATGAAGTGGGTGCCGGGGGGCGGGCACGGCAGGGCAACGGCTGCCGCGACACTCTAGTTACCATCGCTCGCCGACTTTTCAGACAGTGCCTGGCGGCATGACCCGGGTGGTGGTTCAGAGGAAGCGGCCGCCGGACGCGATGGCCACGGTGACGAGCCCCAGGATCAGGTTGAGGCCGATCAGGCGACGGGAGTCAGTGCAGCAGGCGCCGCACGCGCTTGAACAGCAGGACCCCGGCCGCCAGGCGCCGGGCCACCCGCAGCACCGAGTTGGGATGGCGAGAGCCCTTCAGCAGCAGCATGCCACCCACCGTATAGAGCGGTACCTTGAAGCGCATCAGGGCGCGCCAGCCGTCGTCGATGGGGCGGCTGGCCTCGCGCCAGCGGCTGGCCTCGACCAGGATGTCGATGCGCTGCTGCTCGATGGTGGCTTCGAGATGCGCCTTGCGTTCGACACGGCCGGGGGCGGTATCGGTCGGTCGAACCGGGAGACGGGACCCGTGGGTGTCAGTCATGGCGGGAGCGCTCCACCAGCTCGCGATCGGTGGCCAGGTGCTTGAGCGTGCTCACGAGCAGGGTTCGGCGGCGGGCCAATTGGCGCACCCACAGCGCGAGCGCGGTACCGCTGCCGAGCAGTACCAGCGCACTGACGCCGATGGCGACCAGTCGGTGGCTGTCCCAGAACATCACCACCACCAGCAGCGTCAGCACGGCGAGACCGAGCAGCAGCAGCAGCAGGCTCAGCCCGGCGAGCAGCAGCAGGGTGACGAGCCGGGCGCGCTCCTCCTCGAGTTCCAGGACGGCGAGACGCAGCCGCGTCTCGCCGGTGGCCAGCAGGCTACCCAGCAGGCGCTTGCCGGCGGTGAACAGTCGCTGTGCCGGTCCCTGGCTCTCCGCCATCAGCGACGCCCGATCAGCATGCCGATGACGACTCCCATCGCGGCGCCGATGCCGATGCTGGTCCAGGGGTTGTCATGCACATAGCGATCGCAGGCATCGGCCTGGTGGGTGAGGGTGTCGCGGGTCTCACCGTACAACCGTTCGCCGCGGGCCTCGAGACGGTCGCGGGTATCCCTGAGGCGCTTCTCGGCACGTTCGCGCAGCTCCTTGATGTTGCTGCGGGAGTCGTCGGCGGTGGCGTTGACCAGCTCCTCGATGGTCTGGGTCAGGTGATGCAGGTCTTCCTTGAGCTGCTGGGCAGACTCATGAGTATGGGAGGTTCGGCTTGCCATCTGGGTCTTCCTCTGACGGTGAATGACAGGCTCAGCATAGCAGTCGACGGGGCGACTTCAATACATCCGGTCATGTTCGGCAGGTCGTCGCCACCGATTCACCTGCCAGTATCAGCGGCTCATGCCGCTGCCGGAGAACAGTGGGTTGAGGCTGAAGCCGATGCCGAGGCGATGAGAGCGCTCGTCGTAGTCGATCATGCTCTCGCCGAAGCCGTAGTAATACTGGACGTGGCCCCGGATGTTGCCGAACAGCGGCCAGGAGTAATCGAGCTGGGTACCCATGTGTCCGGCGCTGGGGTTGCCGCGCCACAGCAGGCTGAGCTCCTGGTCGCCGAAGCGGTGGGCGAGGGTCACATCGCCGTAGCCCATGTAGCGCTCGATATCGGGGTTGTCGTCGTCGCCGTCGGATTCCGGGACTCGCCAATGGGGCGCCAGGCTGAAGGCCCAGTCGCCGTTGATGAAGGTCGATTCCAGGATCACCCGGTTCCAACTGCGAGAGTGGGCATTGGAGCGACCGTTGGACTGGTGGTTGAAGGCCACCCGGTTGTTGATGTTGGTCCAGCCGAGCAGCGACCAGCGGTTGTCGAAGTCCAGATAGACCTCGGGTTCGTAGTTGGTCTCGCGGAAGGGCGAAGAGGAGTCGGCATTGTAGGCCTGCCACCAGCTGCGCTGGGTGTAGGCGAAGTAGAGGTCGCCGTTGTCAACGAACAGGTCCTCGACCAGGTTGAACTTGGCACTGAACTGGAACTTCACCTCGGCGCGATCCGGAGCGCTGCCGCCGCTGTCGAAGCCCTCGCTGTCGGGGTTGCGGTTGTAGCTCAGTGGCAGCAGGTAGTTGCGTCGGTGCGTGGTGATGGCGAAGGGGTTGAGTGAGGACTCCCGCTCGAGCTGGCGACGCTCCTCCACCACTTCGAGGTCGTGTTCGATCTCGGCGGCGAGCCGCGCTTCCGGGGCGGATGCCTCGTCCCGGGCCTGCCGCTCATCCTCGGCCAGTTGCTGGCTCAGCGACTCGAGTTCGTTGTTCAGGGCGTCGATGCGCGATTCGATGGCAGTCCGCTCGTCGACGGTGAGACGTGCTTCCTCGGCCAGGGCTAGAGTGGCTGACCCCAGCAGCAGAGGCAGGGCGAGCAGCGAAGCTGAACGAGGAGGAATCATGACGTCGTCGACCGTGTATGACATGTGACCGTCGTTCTACCATGCCGGGGGGGCAAGTCAACCGTGGCGATGCGGCGACGTTGCTGTATCCACCTGGCGACGGCATTGCCTTGCCGCGCCGGGAGGTCGAGAATTGCCCCCAGCGGCCGGCTCGGCCAGGATTCTGCCCAAGGGAGTCAGTGATCAGGATGCGACGTGAACGAGGCTCCCGGGGGTGGGAGCATATCAGGCGGGCCATGGCCGGCTGGGTGATCCTGCTGCTGCTGGGCCTGGTGCTCGAGGTACACGCCAACGAGGCGCTGCCGGAACGAGCCGAGGTGGAAGAGCGGCTCGCGGCGTTGCAGCCCGAGGAGGGCGAGACGCCCAGCGATGCCGACCAGCGCCGCACCGAGATGCTCGAGGCGGTCCTGGAGGGGCTGGAACAGCTGGCCGAGACGGAGGAACGACTGCAGGCCCTGGAGGAGCGGGTGGAGCAGGCGCCGGCCGAGCTGCTGCGCCTGCAGCGTGAGCTGCTGGAGGAGGAGGAGGCAGCTGCATCCCTTTCCGCCACCGACCTGGACGATGAGCCCCTGGATGAACTCGAGTATCGCCAGCAGGAGGCGGTGTTCGATCTGCAACAACTGCAGGATCGCCTCGCCGAGGTCAATTCCCAGCTGCTCTCCGCCCAGACCCTGCCCGAGCGGGCCCAGCAGGCCATCGCCGAGGCGATGCAGGCCGTCGAGGAGTCCCGCCGCTCGCTGGACGAGCTGGAGGCAAGGGGGCTGGCCGAGGATGATCCCAGGCTCTGGCAGCAGCAGGTCGAGCGGCAGCTGGCGGAGCAGACCCTGCGGCTGCACCAGCGTTCACTGGGCACCAACACCCGACTGCGCGAGATCGCCCAGCAGCGCCGCGACCTCTTGTCGCAGCAGATCACCCGCCAGGAGACCGAGCTGTCGTTGCTGCAGAGCGTCATCGAGCGCCAGCGCCGGCTCGCTTCGGAGCAGGCGATCGCCGATGCCGCGCGGGACGATCCGCTGCTCGAGGCCGGGCATCCGGTGCTGGAGCGGGCCCAGCAGATCAACCAGGACCTGAGTCTGGAGCTGCTGCGCGCCAACGACCGTAACAACAGCCTGGTGCGTGACAGCCTGGCGGTCCGCAGCCAGCTCGATCATGTGCGCCAGTTGCAGCGTAGCCTCAACGAGCAGATCGAGGCGATCCGGGGCAGCCTGCTGCTGTCGCGGATCCTGCGCGAGCAGCGTCGTTCGCTGCCCCAGGTGGATGCCCGCCGCGACCTCCAGGACGAGATCGCCGACCTGCGCCTGCGCCAGTTCGACCTGGTTCGCCAGCGCGATGCCTTGCGCCAGAGTGAGCGATTGGCCAATCAGCGCCTGGAGGAGGCGGGCGTCGAGGTCAGCCCCGCCCTGGTCGAGTCATTGCAGGGCCTCTATCAGTCGCGCCGCGAACTGGTCGATCAGCTCGAGCAGACCTACGGCAACCTCTTGAGTGCGGCCATCGAGCTGCAACTCAACCAGCAGCAGCTGCTTGAGACCTCCCGGGAGTTGCGCACCACCATCGACGAGCAGCTGTTCTGGATCGCCAACACACGGCCGCTGGATCTGTCATGGCTACGCCAGCTGCCGTCGCACCTGCTCACCGAGTGGGCGGAGGGTGAATGGCGCGAGGTGCTGCCGGTGCACTGGCGCATGCCCGGCCCGGAGGCCCTGCTCGGCGTGCCCTTGCTGCTGGCGGTGGCCGTGTTGCTGTGGTGTCGCCGGCGCATCAAGGCCCGGCTCGCCGTGCTGCACGAGCAGATCGGACGGTTGCGCAGCGACAGCCAGGGGCACACGCCGCAGGCGGTGGCGCTCAACGCCCTGCTGGCACTTCCCGGCCCACTGGCACTGGCCGGTGCAGGGGTGGCCCTGGTGGCGGGTGGCCACGGTATCGCCGTGGGCCTCGGCCAGGCCTTCTGGCACCTCTCGCTGGCCTGGGGCGTGATCGCCTGGTCGCGACGCCTGCTGGTGAGGGACGGCGTGGCCACCAAGCACTTCTACTGGCCGGCAGGCTACGTCGCCCGGTTGCGCTGGCTGCTGCTGTGGTTGGGGGTGGCGCTGGTGCCGGTGCTGCTGATCTCGACCCTGGCACGGGACGGCGATATCAGCCTGACGCTGCGCCCCCTGGCACTGGGGCTGCTGCTCGGCGGCCTGGTGGCCATGAGCGTGCTGGCGGCGCGGCTGATCCTGGCCCATGCGCCCTTCTTCGGGGTCAAGCTGTTCCGCTTGATCCTCGGCCTGGCCATGGCCGCGGTCCCGTTGGTCTTCATCGGCCTGATCGTCGCCGGCTACGAGTACACGGCGCTGAGCCTGGTGGGACGCTTCGTGATCACCCTCTACCTGCTGGGTTTGTGGATACTGGTCGAGGCCACCGTGGTGCGAGGGTTGGCGGTGGCGGCGCGTCGTCTCGCCTTCCGGCGTGCGCTGATGCGGCGCCGTGCCCAGGTGCAGGAGGGGGCCGAGGGCGGCCTCGAGGTGGTGGAGGAGCCGCCACTGGACATGGAGCAGATCAACCAGCAGTCGTTGCGACTGTCCAAGCTGATCCTGCTGATCGGTTTCGTGTTGCTGCTCTACCTGGTGTGGTCGGACCTGCTGACGGTGCTGGGTTACCTGGACGAGGTGGCGATCTGGGAGACCACCGACGGCGAGGGGGCCGACCTGGTCGCCAGCACGCTCTCGGTGGCCGACATCTTCACCGCGCTGCTGATCTTCGCCCTGACCCTGATGATGGCCCGCAACCTGCCGGGGCTGCTCGAGGTGATGGTGCTGTCGCGGTTGGTACTCAAGCAGGGCAGTGCCTATGCCATCACCTCGCTGCTCTCCTACGCCATCATCGGCACCGGCCTGGTGATGTCCCTGGCCACCCTGGGCGTGGCCTGGAGCCAATTGCAATGGCTGGTGGCGGCGCTGGGTGTGGGGCTGGGCTTCGGTCTCCAGGAGATCTTCGCCAACTTCGTCTCGGGGTTGATCATCCTCTTCGAGCGACCGGTGCGGATCGGCGACACCATCACCCTGGGCAACCTCACCGGCACGGTGAGCAAGATTCGGATCCGGGCCACCACGGTCACCGACTTCGACCGCAAGGAGATCATCATCCCCAACAAGACCTTCGTCACCGACCAGCTGATCAACTGGTCGCTGTCGGATACGGTCACCCGGGTGGTGCTCACCTACGGGATCGCCTACGGCTCGGACCATCGCCTGGTGCATCGCCTGCTGCGACAGGCCGCCGACGAGAACCCGCGGGTGCTGGCCGACCCCGAGCCCCAGGTGTTCTTCATGGATTACGGCGAGAGCACCCTCAATTTCGAGCTGCGTATCTTCGTCAACACCCTCGGCGACCGGCTCTATGCCACCGACGAGATCAACTGCCGGGTGGGCGAGCTGTTCGCCGAGCACGAGGTCGACATCGCCTTCAACCAGCTCGATGTGTGGCTGCATCGTGCCGATGGGGCGGTGAAGAAGGTGCAGACCTCCTCGCCCGGCCAGGTGACCGATCCGGCCTTCCCGCCGCCCGGGGCCAGGGGCGACCCGGGTGATTTCGACGACGGGGACGCCGATGGCGGGCGCTGAGGTGCGTGAGCGTCGCCGTCAGTCCGCGGCTCCCCGCCGAACGGCGTGGAGCAGGAACTCCCGGTTGCCGTCGCCGCCAAGCAGCGGGCTCTCCTGCCAGTGCAGGATGTGGAACCCCTGCTCGAAGCAGCAGCGGCGGATCGCCGCTTCCACTTCGCCATAGCGGGCCGGATCGCTGACGATGCCGCGAGCATTGACGCCGCCTGGCCCCACCTCGAACTGCGGCTTGACCAGGCTGAGCAGCTCGCCGTCCCGGGCGAGCAGGGCGGCGAGCTCGGGCAGGATCAGCGTCTGGGAGATGAAGGAGACGTCCAACACCGCGAGCTCCGGCGCCTCGCCCCCCTGAGCGGCCAGTGCCTCGTGTAGCCGGGCATCGCCGGCCATGGCGCGAGCATTCAGTCCCTCCAGACAGGTCACTCGGGGGTCGCCGCGCAGTTCGGGGTCGAGCTGGTCGTGGCCCACCTCCACGCCGATCACGTGACGGGCCCCGAAGCGCAGGGCGCAGTCGGTGAAGCCCCCGGTGGACTGGCCCACGTCCAGCATCAGCTTGCCCGTCAGGTCGAGCCCCAGGGCCTCGATCAGCGCCTCCAGCTTGAGTCCGGCCCGCGACACGTAGCGCTCCTCCGGGTCCTCCTCGACCCGCAATCGCACATCGTCGGGCAGCTTCTCGCCGGGCTTGGTCAGCACGCGGCCATCGCCGATCAGGCTGACGCGGCCATGACGGATCAGTCGCTGGGCGCGGGTGCGGGAACGGGCCAGGCCCTGGGTGACGAGCAGTTGGTCGAGGCGCGGCATGGTCTCTCCGGCGGCGAGCGTGAAGGCGGGGCAGGGTCGGGGCATAGTATGGCATACTGGCTTTATTAGCCGGGTAACGAAAAGGAGCGAGCTTGGAGCGAGCGACGGGATTGGCCCTGGCCAGGTCACTGGCGATCGGTGCCGTCGGTGGACTGATCTTCCAACTGGTCGGGCTGCCGCTGGCCTGGATGCTGGGCCCCCTGGTGGCCAACCTGCTCGTCTCCGCTCGCGGCGTCGATGTGCGGGTGCCGGAGCGGCTGCGCGAGGCCTTCCTCGGGGTGCTGGGGTTGGTGCTGGGCAGCCAGGTGACCCCCGAGCTCGCGGCACGGGTACTGGAGTGGCCGCTGTCGATGGCCCTGTTGCTCGTGGGGGTGGCGGCGTCCACCGCGGCGGCGGCGGCCTGGTATCGGCGCTGCGGGTTCGACTCGGTCAGCGCCTGGTTCGCCTCGGCCCCGGGAGCGATGACGGCGATGATCCTGATGGGCGAGAAGTGCGGCGGTGAGCCGCGGCGGATCGCCATCGCCCAGTCCCTGCGGGTGGTGCTGGTGGTGCTGATCCTGCCACCGCTGTTCTGGGCCTATGAGGGCGCAGCCGCAAACGGCGAGGCGGCGGTGCGGACGTTGCGGGATCCGTGGCTGTTGCTGGCGTTGCCGGCGTTGATTCCCCTGGGGCACTCGCTCAAGCTGCCGAGTCCGACCCTGCTGGCACCGCTGGTCTTCACGGCGCTGCTCTCGGGATTCGATATCGCCAGCCTGCAGCTGCCCGACTGGGGCATGAACCTGATGCTGTGGGTATTGGGCAGTGCCATCGGCTCGCGCTTTCGGGGCCTCTCTTCGGCGCGCCTGGGACGCTACCTGTTCGAGGCCTTCGTCGCCACCCTGGTGGCGCTGGCGGTGCTGGCGCTGTTCGCCGAGCTGATCCACCACCTGGTGGGGGTGCCGCGGGACGTGGCCCTGCTGGCGCTGGCCCCGGGCGGTATCGGCGAGATGGCGATCCTGGCCGTGGCGTTGGACCTCGACCCGGTATTCGTCGCCTTCCACCACCTGCTGCGGATGGTGGCACTGATGCTCTTCGCGCCCTTCTGGGCGCGATTCCTGCAGCGCCGCCCGTGATCAGTTCCCGTTGGGTTCCTGGCCGGCATCGGCCTGCAGGCCCATGGGCGGGATCCGGTCGGCCCCCCAACTGCGGTGGACGTAGCCGGTGACCCGGTCGAGTTCCTCCTGGGTGATCTGGGCCAGCTCGCCGCGCTCCAGCGGATCGTAGTGGAAGATGTAGAGGCGCGAGGCGAACTGCTCGAAGGGCAGCGACGACTCGCCGAACCGCTCCCCCTTGCCGGCGGTGCTCACCTTGATGCCGTCGCCCCAGTCCTGGCCGCTGTCGTTGTTGGGGTTGAAGAAGTAGGCCCGCATGACGTCGTTCGGATCCAGCGAGACTCGCAGCACCGTGATGGCGTGCCAGCCGATGAAGCGGGCGGCGCTGTCGGTCACGGCGATGCCCGCCGGTTGCGGGTGGATCAGCGGCTGGTTGCCGTTGTAGTAGGGGTGGTAGCTGGCATAGAAGTGACGCAGGAAGGTGTCCAGGTCCTGCAGCTGCCCGGTGGCCACGTCGACATTGATGCGAAAGCCCCGGCCCGACCACCAGCCGTGGAATTCCGGGTTCACCCAGCGGTGGGGGTCGCCCTCGCGACCGATGCAGCGCCGCCCCATCTCGGCATAGATGCGGTCCAGATGCGGCACCACGATCAGCGACACCGGGTCCAGGTCCATGGGCAGGGTCTGGGCCACGCCGGAGAGGCTCGCCATGGAGGAGAGCGGCATGCCCTCGAAGTGCATGATGATCTCGTCGTCGCGGGCCGCCCAGGCCACCATCTGCAGCAGGTAGTCGGGGTCGTTGTAGGCCCACATCGAGAGCGCCCTGGCCGACTGGCAGGTGGGGTTGTTGCCCTGGCCGACGCCCAGCGGCTGCCCGAGCATGCACAGCACGCCTTCCAGCAGCCGCGCCCGCGGCGAGATGGCGTCGCCGAAGGTCAGGTTCAAGCGCTGTTGGGACCATTCCGAGAGGGAGAGCCCCAGTTGGCGCCACATGGCCGGGGCCACCGGTGGCTGGTAGAGGATGCCGCGCTCGAGCATCAGCGCCAGGCCGTAGGCCGCCTGGGGGGTGGCCGGATGGACCCCGCCGCGGATCAGGGCGTGGACCAGCTCGCGGTAGCAGAGCAGGCAGTCGCGGCCGGTGGAGGAGAGCCCCAGCGCCTCGGCGAGCAGATGGTCGCCATGGTCGAGCAGGTGGCGCAGCAGCACCGGATGGTAGGCAGACACCAGGCCGGTATCGTGCATGGCGCGGGCGAAACCGGTGGCCTCGCCCTGCAGGGCGGCGCTGTCCATGCTCGAGAGCCGTCCGCGGTAGACGTCCACCCCCGGATCCTCGCGACACGCCTGGGTGGGGCCGAACAGCGAGCTCACCAGGCGGTCGGCGCCCTGGCCGCTGGTGCCCAGGTCGATCGCCGGGTTGGCCTGGCAGATGGCGATCTGGGTGACCATCTGCTTGACCGGTTCGACCTGGATCGGACGCTGCTGCAGGATCCGCCAGATCTCCTCGATCAGCTTGTCGATGATGTGCTCGTAGCCGATGCGCTCGGCCAGATGGTGAAACAGATGGCGCGGGATCTGCGCCAGTCGCCCCTGGGTCTCGCGCTCGGCTTCGCTGGGCGCTCCGAACAGCAGCCAGAGATTGAGCGCCATCACCTGGGTCAGGTAGTGGTGGGCCTGTTCCGCCGAGACCAGGGGGTGCAGGTACTCACCCTTGGCCACGGCCAGCAGCCGCAGTTCGCTCAGGGCCTCGATCACCACGGTGTGGGGATCGGCGCTCTTCAGCGCATGGGTGGTGAGCGAAGGCACCAGGTACTGCGGGGTCTCCCAGTCGGAACCGAGGAAGACCCCGGCCTCCTCCAGTGCTCTGGCACGCGCCTCCACGGCGGCGGCGCCACCCTCCTGGAGCAGCACGCGACGCGCGGTATCCAGCACCCGGGGCAGCTTCCCTGGCTTGGCGAAGTCGAGTGAATCGGTGAGCAGGGTGATCGCTGCATCGAGTTTCGCCAGCAGGCCGGCGAGCTTGTCGTCGCCTGCCGGCTCGCTTGTGTCTTGCGTAGGTCGGTGCGTCGTCACGCCGACTCCTTGTCGTCAGGCTGTCATCATCCCCATGACGCCTCGATCAGACATAGAAATCAAGCTCTTCCATATGCTTGAGCAGTTCCTTCATGCGCGCCGCCTCGTCGCCCTTGAAGTAGATCAGCCCCCAGTGGGTGCCGAAGGCGGTGCGCTTGGTGACGGTCTCCTCGAGGGGCGGCGTCAGCTCGTGGGACTCGAAGTAGGGGTCGTCCTCGACCTCCTCGGGTATCTCCAGCTTGCTGACCACCCGGCGGCGGGGGTAGACGCCGAAGCAGCCGGCGTAGCCGTCGGCATCGACCACTTCCTTCGGGAAGTAGGCGCTGACCTCTTCCGGGGTGGTCTTGGGATCGAACACCAGCATGCTGGCCTGGTAGGCGTTGAAGCCGTAGACCCGCTCGAGCAGTTCGAAGACCTTGAACCCCGGCGGACGGTAGGCGACCTCGCCGAAGTACATCTCGCCGTCGCTGGTGACGAAGTACTCGGGGTGGATCAGGCCGAACTCGATGTCGAAGGCCTTGATCAGCTTCTCGATCTGGGCGGTGATCTGCGGGCGATACTTCTCGAGTTCCGGCGAGGCGGGCACGAACACCGAGTAGCCCAGGGTCACGTATTCCGAGATGTTGAGGAAGGCGATCTTGCCGTTGTGGATCCAGGCTTCCACGGCAAATTCCCAGCCGTCCAGGTGCGATTCCATCAGCACCGGGAACTCCTCGTCGGGAATGGTATCGACCTCGTCCGGGGTACGGATCACCCGGTGGCCCAGGCAGCCGGCCTTGTCGAAGGCCTTGAGGTGGATGGGATCGTTGGGGTCGCCGTCGAGCTTGAGCAGGGTCTGGTTGACCCGCTTGAGGAAGCGGATGACGTCTGCCTTGTCGTGGGCCTCCTCGAAGATGCCCACCCGGATGCCGCCCAACTGGGCGCGGCGCTTCATCAGCGCCTTGTCACGCAGCAGCAGCGACTGGCCGTAGAGCCGCGGGCTGTCGAGCAGCAGCGAGTTGATGGCACCGGCCCACTCCACGGTTTCCTCGAACAACGGGATGGCCACGTCGACGCCCATCTCCTTGAGCGTCTCGGCGATCTCCAGGGAGCGGTCGTTGAGGCGCTCGAAATTCCAGGAAACGTGGGGAATGTCGTGCTTCTGGCAGTACTCCTCGGCCCAGTCCGGGGCGACCACCACATAGCGTCTGTCGAAGTTCTCGGCGGCTTCGATGGCATTCAGGCTCCAGCCCAGCAGGGCGATGTAGCCCTTGTTCGGATCCTTCTTCATGGGGCGCCTCCAGATGTCGACAATGAATGATTCCTCCCTGACGGGGAGCGACTGGGACAGGGAGGGAATACCCCTCACCATACACCAGGGGACGAGGGGTGACATCCTCACGCCACCCCGCGGGCGGCTGCCCCTTGCCGCCATGGCGGGCCGCTGTTATAGTGCCCGCGCACTCGACAAGCCCTTGATGCCGCGTCGAGTTTGATGCCCCGAGCCAGGCTCGGTACGCATCCGCTGTGGTGGCCCCGTCGGTCCTCTCGCAACGCTAAACCGCAAACCCCGCCAGGCCCGGAAGGGAGCAACGGTAGTGGTGGCCGCGTGTGCCGGGATGTGGCTGTCGGGGCCGCCTCCATTTCGGGCCTCGGCTCCTCCCCTTCGTTCCTTCTTCCCCCTCTGCGTCACGCTCTGCTGTTGTCCGATTCCCTCTGTGCTGTGCAGCGGCTGATGAATGGTGCATCGGTGGCGAGCGCACCGGCGTTCATCACTTCATCCGAAGTCATCGGGGGCAGGAGGCTGTCGCCGGAGTATGGCGACGACTGAGAAAGAATCCCCCCCTTCGGCGCAGGGCATTCATCCAGGGAAGCCGATACACTGTAACCAGGGGGGGTCGTGACAGTCGTGGGGCGATCCCATCGGCCGGGGAGTACGCGAGGAGATGGGAGGCGGGACGAGGCGGGCGCAGCGACGCATCGTGACACTGGCCATGATGGGGATCCTGGCCACGGGCGCCCTGGTGGGGGCGAGCACCGCCGTGCCGCTCTTTCACGTCACCCGCGACAGGCTGGAAACCACCACGCTGGCCAGCGTCCAGGCCCAGGCGGATGCCGTGGACCATCGGCTGCGCCACTTCGAGGATCTGGCTCGACAGTTGGCCGGCGACGACGAGATCCGTCGGCGTCTGGTGTCCCATGCCGACGGCGGACTCAGTCGCTCCTCGCTGGTCGCCTACAGTGCCCCACGGCTGCGCGATGCCATGGCCCAGTCCGAGGAGATCATCGGCCTGGTGCGTCTGGATTCGGCAGGCGAGGCGCTGCTGACCCTTGGGCGCACGCCGCCGGGGCAGCAGCAAGCACTGCGTGACGACGGGAAGGCGAGTTCGACAGCTCGGCTGGTGCCGGTGGATGAGGCGCCGGCGCTGGAAGTGACGGCGCCGATCCTCGCCGACAGCGGGGCGCCCATCGGCACCGATCTGCTCTATTTTCGGCTGGATGACCTGACCGCGCTGCTGGCCGACGACGACCGGTTCGGTGCCGCGGCACACCAGTACCTGGTGGCGCCGGATGGCGGGGTTCTGTTGACCGGCGGGGAGGGGGGCGAGCCCTTGGCCAGGGCGCCGGACGAGGTGGAAGGGCCCCGTGTGCAGGCCCTGGGCGAGGGGTGGTCCGGCCTTCACCGGACCGGCATGGGGAGTCATGAGCAGGTGCTGATCGGTGTGCCGACGGTGACGCCCGGCTGGGGGATGCTGGTGAAACTGCCGGCCGGCAGTTTCTACGCCGAGGTCTTTCGCGTGCTGGCCTGGCCGCTGCTGGTGACCCTGGCCATGATGCTGCTGGGGGCGCTGGTCACCGCCCGGGCGCTCAGGCCGCTGCTGTCGCGTATCGACGAGCAGGCCCGGCGCCTCGAGGAGTCGGCCCATTACGATGCCCTGACCCGTCTGCCCAATCGCTACCATCTCGGCCAGCGCCTCGAGGCGGCGCTGGAGGCCGCGATGTCGGCGCGGTCTCGGCTCGCCGTGCTGTTCCTCGACCTGGACCATTTCAAGGGCGTCAACGACAGCCTCGGCCACCCGCTGGGCGATCGCCTGCTGCGGGCGGTGGGCCGGCGGTTGTCGCTGGCTCTGCGCGGCAGGGGGCAGTTGGGACGGCTGGGCGGCGACGAGTTCCTGGTGGTGATCGAGCACCTGTCGCGCCCCGAGGCTGCCGAAGAGGTGGCGTGCCAGTTGATCGACGCGCTGGCGGAGCCCTTTCGCGTCGGGGGTCACGAGATCTTCCTCGGGGCGTCCATCGGCATCAGCCTGTTTCCCGAGGACGGTACGACCAGCGAGGCGCTGATCCGCAACGCCGATACCGCCATGTACCGGGCCAAGGCCCTCAAGCGCAACACCTGGCAGCGCTACACCGCGGCGCTGGGGGAGGAGAGCCGCGAGCGTTTCGACCTCGAGGTGGGGTTGCGCCGGGCGCTCGAGCGGGGCGAGCTGCAGCTCTACTTCCAGCCGCAGGCCTTTGTCGACGGAGGCCGGGTATTCGGCGCCGAGGCGTTGATTCGCTGGGTCTCGCCGGAGGGCGAGACGATCATGCCGGAGCGCTTCATCCCGTTGGCCGAGGAGTCGGGACTGAGCCATGCCCTGGGGCGCTGGGTACTCGGCGAGGCGTGCCGTCGTGCGCGACAGTGGGAGTTGCGCGGGCTGGACCTGCAGGTGGCCGTCAACCTCTCCGGTGCCCAGGTGGTCCACGGCGATGTCGTCGGCGACGTGCACCGAGTGTTGCAGGAGAGCGGCCTGTCACCGGAGCGGCTGGAGCTCGAGATCACCGAGGGGTTCCTGATCAGCCACACCGACGAGGGCATCGGCGTACTCCACGAACTGCGTGGGCTGGGCGTGATGCTGGCGGTGGACGACTTCGGTACCGGCTACTCGTCGCTGGCCTATCTCAAGCGGTTGCCCGTGCAGCGGCTGAAGATCGACCAGTCCTTCGTGCGTGACGTGCCCGGCGACGTGGACGACGAGATCATCCTGGCCGCCATCCTGTCGATGGCCGGGCGGCTCGGGCTCGAGGTGGTCGCCGAGGGGGTCGAGCTCCCGGTGCAGCTCGACTTCCTGGCGGGCCTGGGTTGCGAGCGCTACCAGGGGTTCCTGTTGAGCCGGCCGGTACCCGCCGACGTGTTCGATCGTCGCTGGGGCGGCGGAGCCGAGCTTTGCGCCCCCGTCCCCAGCCGGTAGAATGGGAGCTTCGATGTCCACGATCGGCGTGGCCTGCGGGATTCGCGGGCGGCGTCGATCCCGAGTCCGGCTGCCAGCCAGCCCAGCTGCAAGGATCCCGCGCTGCATGAGCTATCAGGTTCTGGCCCGCAAGTGGCGGCCGCGTACCTTCCATGAACTGGTCGGCCAGGAGCATGTCCAGCGGGCGCTGGTCAATGCCCTGGACCAGGGACGCCTGCACCACGCCTACCTGTTCACCGGCACCCGTGGGGTGGGCAAGACCACCCTCGCGCGCATCCTCGCCAAGTGCCTCAACTGCACGGCGCAGGGGCATGGCGACGAGGGCATCACCTCGACGCCCTGTGGCGTGTGTGACAGCTGCCGGGCCATCGACGAGGGGCGCTTCGTCGACCTGATCGAGGTCGACGCCGCCTCGCGCACCAAGGTGGAGGATACCCGCGAGCTGCTCGACAACGTGCAGTACGCGCCGACCCAGGGGCGCTACAAGGTGTACCTCATCGACGAGGTGCACATGCTCTCCACCCATAGCTTCAACGCGCTGCTCAAGACCCTGGAAGAGCCGCCGCCCCACGTGAAGTTCCTGCTCGCCACCACCGACCCGCAGAAGTTGCCGGTCACGGTGCTGTCGCGCTGCCTGCAGTTCACCCTCAAGAACATGGCGCCGGAGCGCATCGTCGAGCACCTCACCCGCGTCCTCGAGGCCGAGTCGGTGCCCTGCGACGAGAGCGCCCTGTGGCTGCTGGGCAAGGCCGCCGATGGCTCGATGCGCGATGCCCTCAGCCTCACCGACCAGGCCATCGCCTTCGGCCAGGGGCAGGTGCGCCACGCCGACGTGGCGGCCATGCTGGGTACCCTGGATCACCGTCATGTGCTGGCCCTGCTCGAGGCCCTGGCCGAGGTGGACGCGGCGCGCGTGCTCGCCGAGGTCGCGGCCCTGGCCGAGCAGGGCCCCGACTTCGCCGCGGTGCTCGACGACGTCACCGGGGTGCTGCACCGCCTGGCCATCGCCCAGATGGTGCCGGAGGCGCTGGACAACGGCCATGGTGACCGCGAGGCACTGCTGCAGCTCGCCGCCCGCTTCACCGCCGAGGACGTACAGCTCTACTACCAGATCGGCATCCAGGGACGCGGCGACATGGAGCACGCCCCCGATCTGCGCATGGCGCTGGAGATGACCCTGCTGCGCATGCTGGCCTTCCGTCCCCAGGGCGTGCCCCGGCCGGCGAAGAC
>NZ_PNRE01000036.1:0-59251 GCF_002879645.1 Halomonas heilongjiangensis
GGTGCAGCATCTGGCCGTCGAGCGAGAAGCGCGAGGTGCCATCCGGCATCAGGCCCTGGCCCTGGGTGGCGCGCACCGACTGGCACAGGTTGGTCTTGCCCGAGAGGCAGAACTTGCACTTGCCGCACTCGGCGGTATAGAGCGGGATGACATGATCGCCGGGCTTGAGGCTGGTGACGCCTTCGCCCACCTCCTCGACGACCCCCGCGCCCTCATGGCCCAGCACCGAGGGGAAGAGCCCTTCCGGGTCGGCGCCGGAGAGGGTGAAGGCATCGGTATGGCAGACGCTGGTGGCCGCGATGCGCACCAGCACCTCGCCGGCCCTGGGCCCCTCGACGTCGATCTCGGTCAGCTCGAGCGGCTGGCCCGCGGCCAGGGCGACGGCGGCGCGTGATTTCATGGGGACTCTCCTGGAAATAGGCGTAGGGGATAAAGGACACTCCTCAGTCTAGGTAACCGGGCGCCATGAGATAAACTGCACCAACTACACTACATTATTGCCAACAAGCAACAATCCACCCGCCCTGGAGCACCGATGCAACGCTGGGATCGAATCGAAGCCTTCGTGGAGGTGGTCCGCCTCGGCACCTTCGCGGCGGCGGCAAGCCACCTCAAGGTCTCCAACTCCCATGTCAGCCGGCTGGTCAGCCAGTTGGAAAACCAGTTGGGTACCACCCTGCTCTACCGTACCACCCGCCAGATCCGCCTGACCGATGCCGGCGCCCTCTACTACGAGCACTGCCACCACCTGTTCGACGGCTTCCGCGAGGCCGAGGCCGCCATCAACGACCTCCAGGCCCGACCGCGCGGGATACTCAAGCTGACCTCGGCCACTACCTTCGGCGAGCGCTTCATCGCACCGTTGATCAATGACTTCCTCTGCCTGCACCCCCAGCTCGAGGTGCGCATGCACTTCACCAACCGCCAGGTGGACATCATCGACGAGGGCTACGATATCGCCATTCGCATGGGCACGCTCAAGGACTCGACGCTGATCGCCCGGCGGATCTGCGAGCGGCGCGAATACGTGGTGGGGTCCCCGGCCTACTTCACACGGATCTCGCAGCCCCACTCCCTCGCCGAACTGGCCCACCACCGCTGCCTGATCGGCTCCCGGGACCACTGGCGCTTCGATGTCGACGGCGTGCGCCGGGAAGTCCGCGTGGAGGGGGCCTGGGAGGCCAACTCCGGCCCGGCCCTGCTGGATGCCGCTCTCAAGGGGCTGGGGCTCGCCCAGTTGCCCGACTACTACGTGGAGGAGTACCTGGACAGCGGCGCCCTGGTGGCGGTGCTCGATGCCTATCGGCACAGCGATACGGCGGTGTGGGCGGTCTATCCCCGCCACCGCCACCGCTCGCCCAAGGTACGCCAGTTCATCGACTACCTGGTCGAACATATCGCCGAGACACTGCCGACTCAGCGCTGCACGGCCCGAGTGTCGTGAGCAAGAAGGGCGCCCCGCAGGGCGCCCGGACGGCCCGGCACAGGCTCACTTGAAGTTCTTGCGCACACTCTTGGCGATCTCGCCGACGATCCCGCTGCGGAAGCTCAGCACACAGAGCACGAAGATCAGGCCCAGGATCACGCTTACCCAGTTGCCGAGTGGCGACTGCGCCAGCTGGTGCTGCAGGCTGACCACCAGGCCGGCGCCCACCAGCGGGCCGAACAGGGTGCCCACCCCGCCCAGCAGGGTCATCAGGATCACCTCGCCGGACATGTGCCAGTGGGCGTCGGTGAGCGAGGCGAGCTGGAACACCACCGTCTTGGTGGAACCGGCCAGCCCGGCGAGCCCTGCGGAAATCACGAAGGCCAGCAGCTTGTAGGCGTCGACGTTGTAGCCGAGCGAGACGGCGCGCGGCTCGTTCTCGCGAATCGCCTTGAGCACCTGACCATAGGGCGAGTGGACGGTGCGCTGGATGATGGCGAAACCGATCAGGAAGACGGCGAAGACGAAGTAGTACATGGCCAGGTTGCTGCGCAGGCTGATCAGGCCGAACAGCGCGCCGCGCGGCACGCCGTGCAGGCCGTCCTCGCCGCCGGTGAAGGGCGATTGCACGAACACGAAGTAGACCAGCTGGGCCAGGGCCAGGGTCACCATGGCGAAGTAGATCCCCTGGCGGCGGATCGCCAGGGCCCCGAACAGGGTGCCCACTACCACGGCAGCGAGGGTGCCCACCAGGATGCCCAGCTCCGGCGTCAGCCCCGGATAGCTCGAGAGCAGGAAGCCGGTGACGTAACCGCCGGTGGCCAGGAAGGCCGCGTGACCGAAGGAGAGCAGCCCCGCATAGCCGAGCAGCAGGTTGAAGGCGCAGGCGAACAGCGCGAAGCACAGCACCTTCATCAGGAACACCGGGTAGGCGACGAAGGGCGCCGCGAGGCCCACTGCGATCAGGACCAGATAGAGCATGCCACGGCGCAGGCGGGCATTGCGCTGCCGCTCCATGGCCGGGGTCAGGGTTTGCGTGGTGGCCATGTCGTCATGCCTCCTTGCCGAAGAGTCCCGCGGGACGCAGCATCAGCACCAGGATCATCACCAGGAAGATCACGGTGTTGGCGGCCTCGGGATAGTAGACCTTGGTGAGCCCCTCGATCAGCCCCATGCCGAGGCCGGTGAGCACGGCGCCGAGGATCGAGCCCATGCCGCCGATCACCACCACCGCGAAGACCACGATCAGCAGGCTCGAGCCCATGGTGGGCGACACCGGGTAGAGCGGCGCGGCCAGCACCCCGGCGAAGGCGGCCAGCGCCACGCCGAAGCCGTAGGTCAGGGTGACCAGCAGCGGCACGTTGACACCGAAGGCCTGCATCAGCGCGGGGTTCTCGGTGCCCGCCCTCAGGTAGGCCCCGAGGCGGGTGCGCTCGATGACGTACCAGGTGCCCAGGCAGACAGCGAGGGCCGCCACCAGCACCCAGGCGCGATAGGTGGGCAGGAACATGAAGCCCAGTTGGAAGCCGCCCTGCAGCGCTGCCGGCGTCGGGTAGCTCGAGCCCGACACCCCGAAGACGTTGATCAGGGTGCCCTCGACGATCAGCGCCAGGCCGAAGGTCAGCAGCAGGCCGTAGAGATGATCGAGGTGGGCGATGCGGCGCAGGATCAGGCGCTCGATCACCATCCCCAGGCCACCCACCACGATGGGCACCAGCAGCAGTGCCACCCAGTAGCCGATGCCCAGGTAGCGCATCCCCAGCAGGGTGGCGAAGGCCCCCAGCATGTACATGGCCCCGTGGGCGAAGTTGACGATCTTCAGCAGGCCGAAGATCACCGCCAGCCCCAGGCTCAACAGGGCGTAGAAGGCGCCGTTGATCAGGCCCAGCATCAACTGGCCCATGAATACTGCCAACGGCACTCCGAATATCATCGTCATGTCATGGACCTCTCGTCAGAGGGGCGGCGGCCGATGCCGCCGCCGCTTCGGGCTCTGCTCAATTCTGAACCAGGTCGCACTGGCTCTCGGAGAGCGGCCGATAGGCATCCTCTGCGGGGATGGTGGCGAGGATCTCGTAGACATCCCACTCGCCGGTGGAGTCGGCCGGTGACTTCACCTGGGCCAGGTACATGTCGTGGACCATGCGGCCATCCTCGCGGATGTGGCCATTCCGGGAGAAGAAGTCGTTGACCGGCGTCTCGGCCATCTTCGCCTTGACCGTCATGGGATCGTCGGTGCCGACCGCTTCTATCGCCTTCAGGTAGTGCATGGTGCTGGAGTAGATGCCCGCCTGGACCATGGTCGGCATGCGCTCGGTGCGTTCGTAGTAGCGTTCGGCCCACTCGCGTGCCTCGTCGTCCATGTCCCAGTACCAGCCGGTGGTCAGCAACAGGCCCTGGGTGGCCTCGAGGCCCATGGCATGAACGTCGTTGAGGAAGATCAGCAGGCCGGCGAGCTGCTGGCCACCCTGCACCACGCCAAACTGGCTGGCGGCGGTAATGGCATTGACGGTATCGGCACCGGCGTTGGCCAGGCCGATGATCTTGGCCCCCGACCCCTGGGCCTGGAGGATATAGGAGGAGAAGTCACTGGTCGGGAACGGATGGCGGATCTTGTCGACGATGGTGCCGCCGTTCTCGGTGACCACCCTCTCCACATCGCCCTCCAGGGCATGGCCGAAGGCATAGTCGGCGGTGAGCAGGAACCAGCTGTCGCCGCCCTGGTCGACGACCGCCTTGGCGGTGCCGTTGGCCAGCGGGTAGGTGTCATAGACCCAGTGGATGTGATTCGGCGTGCAGTGCTCATTGGTGATGCTCGAGGCCGCGGAGCCGGAGACGATGCCCAGGCCGTTGTTCTCCTCGAGCACCTTGGTCACGGCGATGGTCACCGAGGAGGCCACCAGGCCGGCGACCAGGTCGACGTTGCGCTCGTCGACCCAGCCGCGCACGGTGTTGGCACCGACGTCGGCGCTGTTGCGATCGTCGGCGCTGAACACCTCGATGGATGCGCCGTTGACGCTGCCACCGAAGTCCTCCACGGCCATGCGCAGGGCTTCCAGGCCGCCCGGGCCGGCCAGGTCACGGTAGGTGCCGGACATGTCGGCCAGATAGCCGATGCGTACCTCGTTGTCGCTGAACTCGGCCTGGGCTCCGGTGGCCATCATGGTGGTGGCGGCGAGGGCGATGCTGCTGGCGAGGGTCTTCCTGTTGAAGGTCATCTTCGTCTCCATGGGCCCGTCAGGCCCCTTTGTTGTTGTTGCCGTGGTAGGTAACAAGCGTTGCCGTGGTGATTGCCGGAAAGTGCGAACTGCGAGGGGCGGGAGCGCGAACGACGCTCAGACCCCCAGCATCGAATTGAGCTCGTCGCGGCGCGAGGGCAGCTCGGCCGCCGAGATCTCCTCGACGATCCGGCCGTGATCCATGACGAAGTGACGATCGGCCAGCGGCGCGGCGAAGCGGAAGTTCTGCTCCACCAGCACGATGGTCATGCCGCGCGACTTGAGCTTGACCAGCACCTCGCCCAGCGCCTGGACGATGACCGGCGCCAGCCCCTCGGTGATCTCGTCGAGCAGCAGTAGCCGCGCCCCGGTGCGCAGGATGCGCGCCATGGCCAGCATCTGCTGCTCGCCCCCGGAGAGCCGGGTGCCCTGGCTGCGCCGGCGCTCGTAGAGGTTGGGGAACATCGCGTAGATCTCGTCGAGGGACATCCCGCCGGAGCGCACCGTGGGCGGCAGCAGCAGGTTCTCCTCGACGTCGAGGCTGGCGAAGATGCCGCGCTCCTCGGGGCAGTAGCCGATGCCCAGCCGCGGGATGCGGTGGGCCTTCATGGCCAGGGTCTCGTTGCCGTTGATGACGATGGAGCCGGTGCGCCGCCCCACCATGTTCATGATCGCCTTGAGGGTGGTGCTGCGCCCGGCGCCGTTGCGCCCGAGCAGGGTCACCAGCTCGCCGCGCTTCACGTCGAAGTCGACGCCATGCAGGATGTGCGACTCGCCGTAGAAGGCGTGCAGGTCGCTGACCCGCAGCATCTCGGCACCATCGAGGTCGTGATATTCGGTGATCTTCTCGACCGCCTGGCTCATGCGCTAGCCCCCTCTTCCACTGCCTCGCTGCCCATGTAGGCCTCCCTGACCCGCGGGTCGGCGGAGACGCTGGCGTAGTCGCCCTCGGCCAGCACCGCGCCGCGGGCCAGTACGGTGATGCGGTCGCACAGCCGGCTGACCACGCTGAGGTTGTGCTCCACCATCAGCACGGTGCGGCCCCTGGCCACGCGCCGGATCAGCTCGACGATGCGGTCGACGTCCTCGGCGCCCATGCCCTGGGTGGGCTCGTCGAGCAGCATCATGGTGGGCTCCAGCGCCAGGGTGGTCGCCACCTCGAGCGCCCGCTTGCGGCCGTAGGGCATCTCCACGGTGAGCACGTCGGCGTACTCGCGCAGGCCGACCTCGTCGAGCAGCTCCATGGCCCGGTCGTTGAGATGATCGAGGGTCCGCTCGGACTTCCAGAAATGAAAGGAGGTGCCCAACCTGCGTTGCAGCGCCACGCGCACGTTCTCCAGCGCGGTCATGTGGGCGAACACCGCCGAGATCTGGAAGGAGCGCACCAGCCCCAGGCGGGCGATCTCGTTGGCCTTCATGCCGGTGATCGGCTTGCCGCGGTAGAGGATCTCGCCACGGGTGGGCGGCAGGAACTTGGTGAGCAGGTTGAAGACGGTAGTCTTGCCGGCGCCGTTGGGGCCGATCAGGGCGTGGATATGCCCTTCCCGGACCTGCAGGTTGACGTCGTCCACGGCGGTGAAACCGCGGAATTCCTTGGTCAACCCGCGAGTCTCCAGTATCAACTCCTGGGTCATGTGTCGTCCTCTCTGGATCGCCTCGAACGATCCGCCGTTGATGCGTTTATCGTTGTTGTCGCCGTTGTCGTTGTTATGGCCTAGCCGGCATGGGTCCGGTCACCTCGCGAACCGGCCCGGAGAACCCCTAACCTTTACGTTAACGTAACCTAGTGGAGTCGAAACCGCTCGGCAACAGTTGAATGGCCGGACTCGACCAATGGCGTAGGAACAGGGAACTTCAATAGCTTGCAAACAAAAAGCGCGATGCCCGGGGAGGGCATCGCGCCGCAATGCAGTCATCGCTGTTCTGCAAGGTGTTTTCGGTGTGCGGCCTCAGCACTCGATGGCATTGACCGCGAGACCGCCGCGGGAGGTCTCCTTGTACTTCTCCTGCATGTCGGCCCCGGTGTCGCGCATGGTGCGGATCACCTTGTCCAGCGAGATGAAGTGCTCGCCGTCGCCGCGCAGGGCCATCTGGGCGGCGTTGATCGCCTTCACCGAGGCGATGGCGTTGCGCTCGATGCAGGGTACCTGCACCAGCCCGCCCACCGGGTCGCAGGTCAGTCCCAGGTTATGCTCCAGGCCGATCTCGGCGGCATTCTCCACCTGGGGCACACTGCCCCCCATGACCTCGGCGAGGCCCGCCGCCGCCATGGCGCAGGCCGAACCCACCTCGCCCTGACAGCCCACCTCAGCACCGGAGATCGAGGCGTTCTTCTTGCACAGGATGCCCACCGCCCCGGCGGCGAGCAGGAAGTCGACCACATCGCGCTCATCCGCGCCGGCCTGGAACTTCATGTAGTAGTGAAGCACCGCGGGAATGATGCCGGCCGCGCCGTTGGTCGGCGCCGTGACCATGCGGCCGCCGGCGGCGTTCTCCTCGTTCACCGCCAGGGCGAAGACATTGACCCAGTCCATGGCGGAGAAGGTCGAGGCGATCAGGCTGCCGTCATTCTCCGTGGCCAGCAGGCGGCGGTGCAAGGCCGCGGCACGCCGGCGCACGTTGAGGCCACCGGGCAGGATGCCCTCGTTGTGCAGGCCGGTCTCCACGCAGGCCTGCATGGCCTGCCAGATCTCCCACAACCCGCTGCGGACCTCGGCCTCGCTGCGCCACGCCTTCTCGTTCTCCAGCATCAGTTCGCTGATCCGCAGGTCATGCATGCGGCACAGCGCCATCAGTTCGGCGGCGGAGTTGAAGTCGTAGGGCAGGGCCGTCCTGTCGCTGTCCAACTCGCCGGAGCGGGCCTGCTCCTCATCGACCACGAAGCCGCCCCCCACCGAATAGTAGGTGTTGCGGTGCAGCTCATCGCTGTGCCCATGGGCGATCAGGCGCATGGCATTCGGGTGATGCGGCAGGCTTTCGTCGTGCAGCTGCATGTCCCGGGCCCAGTGGAAGGGAATCGCCAGGTGGCCATCCAGCAACAGGGTGCCGGACTCCAGCAGCTCCTCGATGCAGGGGCCGATGATCGCCGGATCGATGTGGTCGGGGCGCTCTCCCATCAGCCCCACGATCACGGCCCGGTCGGTGCCGTGGCCGATGCCGGTGGCCGAGAGCGAGCCGAACAGCTGCACCTCCAGGCGAGCCACCCGCTCCAGCAGGTCCCGCGCACGCAGCTCCTCGAGGAAGTCGTAGGCTGCCCGCATGGGCCCCACGGTATGGGAGCTCGACGGGCCTACGCCGATCTTGAACAGGTCGAACACACTGATGGACATCTCGCTTGCTCCAGGGCGACACCGGCCGTCGCCATCAAGACCATTTCGACACGACACATGAGCCTGGCTAAACCACCCAACCCCATCATCGTGCATGCACGGGTGCCTCTACGAGGCATTTACGCTATGGTCACTCTGTTCGCCGGTCGTCCACAATCGATAATATCTCCTTCTCAATTTAGCAGAACTGAACCATGAGCCGTCATCTCAATGCCCAGACCCATGCCTGGCTGAAGGTCTTCGCGATCAGCGCCCGCCATCTCTCCTTCACCCGAGCCGCCGAGGAACTGCACGTCACCACCGGCGCGGTGAGCCAGCAGATCAAGCAACTGGAGGAGCGCCTGGGGTTCAAGCTGTTCCGGCGCCGGCCGCGCCAGCTGGAACTCACCGAGGAAGGCAAGCGCCTGGCGGCGGTGGTGGACCAGGCCTACCAGGCGGTGGGGCTCGAGGTGCAGCGGCTGCGTAGCGGGGTGATGAGCGGTATCATTCGCCTGCGCTCGGTGCCCTCTTTCCTGGCCCGCTGGCTGATGCCGCGACTGCCGCGACTGCAGGCACGCTTTCCCGACATCGAGCTGCACGTGATCGCCGAGGACAGCAACATCTCGCTGCGCGAAGGCGACTTCGACCTGGCCATCGATCTCAACGACGGCCACTACCCCGGCTTCTCGATCACACCACTGATGGAGGAGCGGATCTTCCCGGTCTGCTCGCCCTCCCTGCTGCGCGGTCGCCCGCCGCTGCGCCGCCCCGAGGACCTCGCCTGGTACCCGCTGCTGCACGATGTCACCGCCTGGCGCGGCAGTCACGACTATGCCGAGTGGGAGCATTATCTCCAGGCCATCGAGGCGGCCCATGTCAACGTGCGCCGTGGCTACACCTTCAACCGCAACCAGCTGATCATGGAGGCCGCCACCGCCGGCATGGGCGTGGCCATCGCCCGCCAGACCCTGATCAGCGGCGAGCTCGGCAGCGGTATGCTGATCGCCCCCTTCGCGCAGCGGGTGGCCACCGGCATGCATTACGGCATCGTCCATGCCCAGGGCGCCCTGGACGATCGCCGGGTCCTGGCGGTACACGACTGGATCGTCGAGGAAGCGGAGCGGTCGACCCCCACGGCCCGAGCCGGTTATAGGCAGTGACGGGCGATGGCGATACAATGCCATACATCACTGCATGCCATCATCACCGCGGAACTCCCAGATGCCCCATGAGCTGCCTCCCGGCCAGCCCTGGCCGATCGGCTTCGCTGCCACCTGCCTGCGCGCCACCCTCTATATCCTGTTCGTCGCCGCCCTGGCCCAAGGGGCCTACTACGAGGCGCTCCACTTTCACGAGGTACGCTTCTCGGAGCGCGGCTTCACCGAGCTGGCCCAGAGCGCGTTGCTGCTCACCGCCTCGGCACTGCTGCTCTACACCCGTCAGGTACTGAAGGTACTGCCCACCCTTACCTTGCTGATGTTCGCCTTCGTCTTCAGTTCACTGATCCGCGAGCAGGATGCCTTCCTCGACCACTACGTCTTCGACGGTGCCTGGCAGATGCTGGTGACCCTGGTGATCGTGCCGACCCTCTACCTGGTGATCCGCGCGCGGCGCCGCTTCCTGGCCGAGTTCGCCGCCTACGCCAACAGCTTCTCCTTCGGCCTGTTCGCCGCCGGGGTACTGACCACCTACGTCTTCTCGCGACTCTACGGGCGCAGCGCCTTCTGGGAAGCGGTGCTCCAGGAGCACTATGCGCGCACCTTCAAGGATGCCGCCGAGGAAGTGGTCGAGCTGTTCGGCTATGCACTGATCCTGATCGCGGTGATCGAGCTGACGTTGCTCGCCCGGCGCTGGCACCTGGCCCGCCGGGCAGGCTAGCTCACGAGGCAGGCCGAAACGACGACGCCCGCGGCCAAGGCCGCGGGCGTCGTCGTTGGTACCGCGCTCCAGGCTCACTCGTCGAGGAACGAGCGCAGCGGCTCCGAACGGCTGGGGTGGCGCAGCTTGCGCAGCGCCTTGGCCTCGATCTGGCGGATCCGCTCGCGGGTGACATCGAACTGCTTGCCGACCTCCTCGAGGGTATGGTCGGTGTTCATGTCAATGCCGAAGCGCATGCGCAGCACCTTGGCCTCGCGGGCGGTGAGGCCGCCGAGCACGTTGCGGGTGGCCTCGATCAACCCCTCGCCGGTGGCCGAGTCGATGGGCAGCAGGATGCTGCCGTCCTCGATGAAATCGCCCAGGTGCGAGTCGTCGTCGTCACCGATGGGCGTCTCCATGGAGATCGGCTCCTTGGCGATCTTGAGCACCTTGCGCACCTTGTCCTCGGGCATCTCGAGACGCTCGCCGAGCTCTTCCGGTGTCGGCTCGCGCCCCATCTCCTGCAGCATCTGCCGCGACACGCGGTTGAGCTTGTTGATGGTCTCGATCATGTGCACCGGGATACGGATGGTCCGGGCCTGGTCGGCGATCGAGCGAGTGATCGCCTGGCGGATCCACCAGGTGGCGTAGGTGGAGAACTTGTAGCCACGACGGTATTCGAACTTGTCCACCGCCTTCATCAGGCCGATGTTGCCCTCCTGGATCAGGTCCAGGAACTGCAAGCCGCGGTTGGTGTACTTCTTGGCGATGGAGATCACCAGGCGCAGGTTGGCCTCGACCATCTCCTTCTTGGCCCGGCGCGCCTTGGCCTCGCCGATGGAGAGACGACGATTGACCTCCTTGATCTCGGTCACCGGCAGCCGGACCATCTCCTCCTCGAAGGCGATCTTGCGCTGGGCGCGCAGGATATCGCCACGCAGCGGCTCGAGGCGGTCGGCATACTTCGGATTCGCGGCGGCAAACTCGTCCAGCCACTCCGGACGGGACTCGCTGCCGGGGAAGGTCTTGATGAAGGTCTTGCGCGGCACCCGGGCCTTCTTGACGCAGAGCTGCATCACGGCCTTCTCCTGGGCACGCACCTGCTCGACGCTGATGCGAACCTGGTTGACCAGCCGCTCGAAATGCTTCGGCACCAGCTTGATCGGCGAGAACAGCTCGGCGAGGCGTGCCTGCTCGGCCAGGGCCTCAGGGGAACGACGGCCATGCTGCTCGATGGCGGCCTGGACCAGGGCATTCTGCTCGCGGATCTGCTCGAAGCGCGCCTTGGCCTCTTCGGGATCCGGGCCGCCCTCGCTGCTGCTGGTGTCGTCGTCCTCGGCGTCCTCTTCGTCGTCGCCGTCCACGTCGTCATCGAGATCGTCACTGACCTCGGGCTCGGGGATCTCGGCCTCGGCCACCCCGGGGATGCCCTCGTCGGGATCGATGAAGCCGGAAAAGAGATCGGACAGACGCCCGGGCGCCTCCTCGTCCTGGGTGGCGTCATAGGCCTCGAGGATCGACTCCACGGCACCGGGCAGGTAGGCCAGCGCCGACATCACCTCGCGCGTGCCCTCCTCGATGCGCTTGGCGATCTCGATCTCGCCCTCGCGGGTCAGCAGTTCCACCGTGCCCATCTCGCGCATGTACATGCGCACCGGGTCGGTGGTCCGGCCCACATCGCTCTCCACCGCTGCCAGCGCCGCCACGGCTTCCTCGGCGGCCGACTCGTCGGTGGAGTGATCGGACATCATCAGGGTATCCTCGTCGGGAGCCTCCTCGACGACGCTGATACCCATGTCGTTGATCATGCCGATGATGTCTTCCACCTGATCCGGGTCGGCGATATCCTCGGGTAGATGGTCGTTGACCTCGGCATAGGTCAGGTAGCCCTGTTCCTTGCCGCGCGCGATCAACTCCTTCAGACGTGACTGCTGCTGCGCATTTCCAGCCATAGAAACCCTATCTCGACGAAGAAGAATGAAGCACCTGAAGCACTAGAGGCGGAGAAAACTCAACAAGCCGAACAGTATAACGGTAGAAAGCACCTTTCTGCCAGTTCGATCTATTTGCGCGGTCATTCAGGTGTGTTAGGTTGTCAGGTTACGCCGGTGCTGGACGCTGCCCTCTACATGGTGATAGTAGGAGAAAATTCAACCCCGGCGCCAAGGTTCCGCAAGCCCAGGACTCAGCCGTGCAGCTCGGTGAGCAGCGCCATCAACCGCTGGCGTTCCTCCCGCGACAGCCGCTCCCCGGCCTTCTCCCTGGCCAGCAGGGCATCGATCTCTTCCCGGGGCGACCGGCGCCGCTGGTGCCGACGGAAATGCTCGATCAACCCATCCAGCTCGGCACCCCGCGCCGAGCGCGGGATCAGCAGCTCCCGGCCCGCCAGGGCCGCCAGCCGCTCGCCCTCGTGACTGCCGTGGAAGTGCGCCAGCAGGACCTGGGCGCTGCGGTAGCGCCCCGCCCGCAGCAGCCGGATCACCTCCCGGCACAGCACACCATCGCTATCGTCCGCCGGGCACCAGTCGTCGCCCTCGGGCACTCGCTCGATCAGTGACGGCTCGTGCACCAGCAGCTGCAGCATTCGCGCCACCAGGCTCAGCGAGCCGCTCCCGGCCCCGCGCCGCCCGCCTCCCCCGGGGGGCGACACCGCGTTTTCCGGCACATCGGGCTCATCGCCCCCCCCGCTCGCCTCGGCAGGCGCCGAGGCGCTCCCCGGGGCGCTGCGCGCCAGCAAACTCTCGAAGCTTGACTGGTCGACGCCGGTACGCCGCGAGAGTTCACTGAGCATCAGCGACTTGAGCACGCCTTCCGGCAATCTGCCGAGCGCCGCCAGCACCTGGCTGGCATAGCGCTCGCGATCCTCCATCCGGGCCAGGTCGCGCCCCGCCGCCGCCTGGTCGAAGAGAAACTCCGACAGCGGGCTGGCGCAGGTGATGCGGTCCTGGAAGGCCTCAGGGCCCTCGCGGCGCACCAGGGTGTCCGGATCCTCGCCTTCGGGCAGGAACAGGAAGCGCGCCTGGCGCCCATCGATCATCAGCGGCAGCACCGTCTCCAGCGCCCGGGCCGCCGCCTGGCGACCGGCCCGATCGCCGTCGAAGCAGAACACCACCTCGCCCACCAGCCGGAACAGCCGGGAGAGATGCTCCTCGCTGGTCGAGGTGCCCAGTGTCGCCACGGCGTTGCGGATACCGAACTGCGCCAGGGCCACCACGTCCATGTAGCCCTCGACGATCACCAGGCGCTCGAGGCGCGACTCGGCCTGGCGCGCCTCGAACAGCCCATAGAGCTCACGCCCCTTGTGGAACACCGGCGTCTCGGGTGAATTCAGGTACTTGGGCTTGGCATCGCCCAGCACCCGCCCGCCGAAGGCGATGGTGCGCCCCTTGAGGTCGCGGATCGGGAACATCACCCGATCGCGGAAGCGGTCATAGGTGCGACCGCTCTCCTCCCGGTGCACCAGCAGGCCATACTCCACCTGCACCGCCCCGGGGATCCCCCGCTCGTCCAGGTGGCGCTTGAGCGCCTCCCAGCCGTCGGGGGCATAGCCGATGCCGAAGGCCTGCTGCACCTCGGGCGACAGACCGCGACGCGCCAGGTACTCCCGGGCGGCGCCGGCTTCCGGCATCTTCAGCCGCTCACGGAAGAAGGCCGCCGAGAGCTCGAGCAGGTTGACCCCCTCCTTGCGCTTGCGCTCCCGGGCCTGGGCCCGCGGATCGTCGGCGCCCTCCCGGGGCACCTCCATGCCGAGACGGGAAGCGAGTTGCTCCACGGCTTCCGGGAAGCGCAGCTTGTCGTACTCCATCAGGAAGCGCAGGGCGTTGCCGTGGGCGCCGCAGCCGAAGCAGTGGTAGAACTGCTTGTCGGCGCTGACGGTGAACGACGGCGTCTTCTCCTGGTGAAAGGGGCAGAGCCCCGAATGGTTGCGCCCGGCCTTCTTCAACTGCACGCGCTCGCCGACCACCTCGACCACGTCGACGCGAGCCAGCAGGTCATCGATGAAACGCTGCGGAATCTGACCGGCCATCCTGGTGAACTACCTCGAGCGGGGCGACAAGGAGCGCGCGGCGGAAAAAACAAGCGGCCACCGAATGGCGGCCGCTTGGCGTCCCTCCTGAGACGACCCGCGCAATGCGCTGCGGCCGACTCCAGTACGGATCAATAGAGCCGTTCGAAACGCTTGCGCTCGCGCTGAAGCTTCTTGGCATGGCGCTTGACGGCGGCAGCCGCCTTGCGCTTGCGCTCTGCGGTCGGCTTCTCGTAGTTCTCGCGACGACGAACCTCGGAGAGAACACCGGCTTTTTCACAGGAACGCTTGAAGCGACGCAGCGCGACGTCAAACGGCTCGTTATCACGTACTTTGACAGAAGGCATTAAGCACTCACCTACCTTAGGAAACTTGAGTTCGGTTAGTACGCACACCCCTGCGGGCGGCTCCTGCCGTTGGCACCATGCCCGACTCCCGACCTTGCCGGCGAACCGTCCTCGGACGGTACCGGAAAGCAACAAGCCCCGGACGGATGCGTCACGGAAAATCGCCACCTGGGCGCACGACCCAGTCTTGCAGCGCACAATAGTCTAGACCCGAGACACAGGCTTTGCAAACCGTTTCCACCCCGGCCCCTGCCGTCCCGCGGCCAAAGCGCGTAGAATACGGCCCTCCCCCGCACTACCGAGCCACCACCATGCGCGTACTGGGCATCGAGACTTCCTGCGACGAGACCGGCGTCGCCCTCTTCGACAGCGAGCGCGGCCTCGTGGCCGACGCGCTCTACAGCCAGGTCGCCATGCACGCCGACTATGGCGGCGTGGTGCCCGAGCTCGCCTCCCGCGACCACACCCGCCGCCTGCTACCGCTGATCCAGCAGGTGCTCGACGAGGCAGGCCTGGCCCGCCACGAGCTCGACGGCATCGCCTACACCGCCGGCCCCGGCCTGGTGGGCGCGCTGATGGTGGGCGCCAGCACCGCCCACGGCATGGCCCGCGCGCTGGGCATCCCGGTGCTCGGCGTCCACCACATGGAGGGCCACCTGCTGGCGCCGATGCTCGAGGACGAGCCGCCGGCCTTTCCCTTCGTCGCCCTGCTGGTCTCCGGCGGCCACACCCAACTGGTCGAGGTGCGGGGGCTGGGACGCTACCGGCTGCTCGGGGAGTCGGTGGACGACGCCGCCGGCGAGGCCTTCGACAAGGCGGCCAAGATGCTCGGCCTCGACTACCCCGGCGGCCCCCATGTGGCCCGGCTGGCCGAGACGGGCGACCCAGGCCGCTTCCGTTTCCCGCGGCCGATGACCGACCGGCCGGGGCTCGACTTCAGCTTCTCGGGGCTCAAGACCCACACCCTGACGGCGATCCGCGAGCTGGAGGCGGCCGGGAACCTGGACGACCAGGCGCGCGCCGACGTGGCCCGGGCCTTCGAGGAGGCGGTGGTCGACACCCTGGTGATCAAGTGCCGCCGCGCCCTCGACGCGACCGGCCTCAAGCGGCTGGTGGTGGCCGGCGGGGTGAGCGCCAACGTGCGCCTGCGCGAACGCCTCGAGCGCGAGACCGACAAGCGCGGCGCCCGCGCCTACTACCCCCGCGGGCGCTTCTGCACCGACAACGGGGCGATGATCGCCTACGTGGGCGCCCAGCGGCTGCTGGCCGGCGAGCACGACGATACCGGCATCATGAAGGCCGTGCCGCGCTGGCCGATGGATAGCCTCGAGGCCCCGGCCGGCACCTGAAGGCGCCATGATCGCGCGCTCGATGGTCACAGCGCCCAGCGGCTGGTAACTCTCTCCCGCGGCTGACCCTCGGGCAGGCCCTCGTGGAGGCGCTGTGAACCCGTCCCTGGGCGCTACATTTGCCATCCCTGGCAAATGACCTCCACTCGAACCTGCCCTCGGCGCCGCTCGCCCTGGCAGCCAGCCCAGGCCACCGGTCCGGGAGTGATATTCCCGGGCTAGAGTCCCGGCTCGTTACCCCGGCCCAGCCGGCGGATATTGAGCACATGGCGCGCCAGCACCAGCAGGGTGAAGGCGATCACCACCCCGACGTAGTCCGGCGCCAGCCAGATGCTGGCCAGCGGCGCCAGGGCCGCACTGGCCAGGGTGGCGATGGCGGCAGTGCGCACCCGCCAGGCCAGCAGTGACCAGAGCGTCGCACAGACCAGCGCCACCCAGGGCGTCAGTACCAGCATCACGCCGAAGGCGCTGGCCACCGCCTTGCCACCGCGGAAGCGGTGCCAGGCCGGATAGCTGTGGCCCAGCAGCACGCCGAGACCGACCAGGCCCTGGGCCCAGGGCGGCATTCCCATGGCCATGGCCAGCCACAGCACCGGCATGCCCTTGGCCGCATCCACCACCAGGGTGGCCAGCGCCAGGCGGGTGCCGTAGAGGCGCAGCACATTGGAGAAGCCGGGATTGCAGGAACCGGCCAGCCGTGGGTCACGCACGCCGGCGAGCCGGCACACGGTCAGGGCACCGAGCCAGGTGCCACTGAGGTAGCCCAGCGCCATCAGCGGGAGAAGGAGTTCGGGTTGCGCCTCCACGGGCCGGCCTCTCGTTGTTGTCCGACGACGAATTCTGCCAGTCCCGGGCGCGACAGGACAGCCGAGTGTCGTCCGCGCGGTGTCGTTGCGCTCCCCGCTCACGTACAATCGCCGCCACACTATCTCTACCATCACCCAGCCCGGAAGCACCCTCCATGGATCTTGTGCTGATCGAGTCGCTCGCCGTGGACACCGTGATCGGGGTCTACGACTGGGAACGCACCATCACCCAACGCCTGGTGCTCGACCTCGAACTCGCCACCGACATCCGCCCCGCCGCGGCGGGCGACGACATCGCCCTGACGCTGGACTACGCCGCCGTCAGCGAGCGCATCGCGGCCTTCGCCGGCGAACACGACTTCGCCCTGGTGGAGACCTTCGCCGAGCGGCTCGCGACCGCCCTGCGCGAGGAGTTCGCCATCGCCTGGCTGCGCCTGACCGTGCGCAAGCCCGGTGCCGTGGCGGCCGCGGCGGCGGTGGGCGTGCGCATCGAGCGCGGCACCCCGCCGGAGGGTAGCTGATGGCTCGGGTCAGCGTCAGCATCGGCAGCAACATCGACCGCGACCGCCACGTGCGCGCCAGCCTGGACGCGCTGACCGCCACCTTCGGCGAACTGGCCGTCTCGCGAGTCTTCGAGAGCGAACCGGTGGGCTTCGAGGATGGCCGCAACTTCTACAACCTGGTGGCGGCCTTCGCCAGCGACTGGCCGGTGGGCGAGCTGCAGGCCTGGTGCAAGCGGCTGGAGTTCGCCCACGGCCGACGCAAGGACAGCCCCAAGTTCAGTCCCCGCACCCTGGACATCGACCTGCTGACGGTAGGCGACCTCACCGGCCTCCACGATGGCATCGAGCTGCCGCGCGGCGAGATCCTTCATCACGCCTTCGTACTGCTGCCGCTGGCCGAACTGCTGCCGGAAACCCGCCATCCGCTCACCGGTCGGAGCTATCGTGCCCACTGGGCGAGCTTCGAGCCCGGCGATCAGCGCCTCTGGCCGGTGGACTTCGTGTGGGCCGGCCAAGCGATCTCGCGGGCCGGCTGACCGCCGTGTCTCCCGCGCCCGCCGCCCTCACAGCGCGGCGTCGATCGCCTCACGCCGTCGCCGGGCGAGTTCCGCGCCCAACTCACGGCCCTTGAACCCCTCCTCCATCAGCAGCGCCGGGAGGATCTGCGCCGCCAGCCGCCAGGCCAGCGCCAGGTCCTCGGCGAGCTCGGGAGCATCCAGGCTGACCAGGCTGATCAGCGGAGCGACCCGCTCGCTGCGCCGCCAGGCATCGATGCCATCGAGCCAGGCCATTACCCGGGCGCCGTCCGGTGCCGCACGTTCGGCCTCCTGCCTCAATGTCCGCGTCAGTGCGGCCTGGCGCGCCAGGTCGGCATGGGCCCTGGGCAGGCGCAGGCGCTCGGCCAGGGCCACCCGGGCCGGCTCGGCCAGGTGCTCGACCAGCCGGGCCCAGCGCCAGCGGACCTCCTGCTCGGCCTCGATGTCCTCGGGCAAGCGGTGCAGCTGCCCCAGTGCCTCGTCCAGGGCCTCGCGGTCGGCCACCAGTTCCGGCAGCAACTGCGCCAGGGCGCCACACTCGTCCAGGGCCTGGAAGTAGACCTCCGGCCAGGGTTCCCCGAGGGCCTTCTCGGTCTCGGTCCAGACACGCTCGGCCACCAGGTGGGCCAGCTCGCCGCTGTCCACCAGTTCGGCCATCAGTGCCCGGGTCTCGTCGGCGATGACGAAGCCCAGCCCGGCGTAGCGGGCCAGGAAACGGGCAGTACGCAGCACCCGTAGCGGATCCTCGACGAAGGCCGGCGATACGTGGCGCAGCCGCCGTGCCTCCAGATCGGCCAGGCCACCGTGGGGATCGATCAGCTCGCCCCCCGGTGTCTCGGCCATGGCGTTGATGGTCAGGTCACGCCGTGCCAGGTCCTCCTCGAGGGTCACCTCGGGACTGGCGTGCACCGTGAACCCGGTGTAGCCATGGCCAGACTTGCGCTCGGTGCGGGCCAGGGCGTACTCCTCGTGGGTCTCGGGATGCAGGAACACCGGGAAGTCGCGCCCCACCGGCCTGAAACCCCGGCGGGTCAACGCCTCCGGCGTGGCGCCCACCACCACCCAGTCGTTGTCGTAGACCGGCCAGCCGAGCCGCGCATCGCGCACCGCCCCGCCGACCCGATAGACCTCGAGCCCGTGCAGGTACGGGTCCCGTGCCTCGGCCATGGCTCAGCGCTCCACCCGCTCGGGATACCGCAGCCGCCAGTCGGCGAAGCCCCCGTCGAGGCTGTAGACCTCGGCGAAGCCCTGGCCCGCCAGCCAGTCGGCCGCCTGCTGGCTGGAATGGCCGTGGTAGCAGACCACCACCAGCGGACGCTCCCGGGGGATCTCCTCGAGCAGGGCCGCCACGCTGTCGTTGTCCAGGTGGCGACTGCCGGGAATATGGCCCCCGGCGAAGCTCACGGGGTCGCGGATATCGACCAGGGTGAGCGTGGTGTCGCTGGAGAGCCACTCGCCCAGGGTCGGAATGTCCAGGTGTCGAAAAGCAGGTGCGTCCATGGTGGACTCCGGGTCGTCGGAAAGGGATCAGGAGCGGCCCCGGCGACTAGGCACACTGACACTCTCGCCGCTCGCCAGGTTCAGGGCCGTCAGGCGACCGCCCCAGACACAGCCGGTATCCAGTGCCTCGGCGCGGACCCGGCAACCGGGCAGCCGGCCCTGCAGGGCGGCCCAGTGGCCAAACAGCAGCCAGGGGTCGTCGCCACGCGGGTACTGGAACCAGGGGGCGAAGCCGGGAGGGGCACTGTCGAGCCCCTCCTTGGTGGTGAAATCGAGCCGTCCCTCGGCGTCGATGAAGCGCATCCGGGTGAGGGTGTTGACGATCACCCGCAGACGATCGATGCCTTCGAGGTCGTCGCGCCAGCGGGATGGCTCGTTGCCGTACATCCGCTCGAGGAAGGCCCCGGCGTGCTCGCCGGCCAGCCGCGCCTCGAGCTCCCCGGCCAGGTCGGTGGCAAGCGCCACCGACCACTGGGGGGGCAGCCCGGCGTGGGTCATCACCGTCTCGCCACTGCCGGGCGTCCCGGCCACTCGCATCAACAGGGGGCGTGACTGCAGCCAGTCGAGCAGCCGCTCGCGGTCCGGCGCCTCGAGCACCTCCGCCAGGGTGTCGCTGGGCTTCTCGCGCTCTCGCCCACGCGCCACCGCCAACAGGTGCAGGTCGTGATTGCCGAGCACCGTAGTGGCCGCCTCGCCCAGCGCCATCACCTCCCGCAGGCAGGCCAGCGACTCGGGCCCGCGATTGACCAGATCACCGGCGAGCCACAGCCGGTCCCGGCGCGGATCGAAATCGAGCCGTTCGAGCAGCGCGACGAATTCGGCGTGGCAGCCCTGCAGATCACCGATGGCGTAGGTGGTCATCTCCGCTCCTTGCGACGCGTGTGATTGCTCAGTGCACCTGGTTGGGGCCGGCCAGCCGGAAGGGCGCGATGGCCACCTCGAAGGGACGCTGGCTGGCGGTATCGACACAGGTGTAGGTCCCCTCCATCACCCCCACCGGGCCATCGAGGATCGCCCGGCTGGTATAGCGAAAGGTCTGGCCCGGGCCGATCATCGGCTGCTGCCCCACCACGCCCTTGCCGCGCACTTCCTGCACCTTGCCACTGCCCTGGGTGATCTTCCAGTAGCGGGCGAGCAGCTGCATGCTGCGCCGGGAGTGATTGTGCACCGTGACCGTGTAGCTGAACACGAAACGCTGCTCGTCGGGGGCAGACTCCTCCACGCGAAAGACCGGTTCCACGTCGACACGCACGGCATCGCCGAGCTCTTCGGGGGGGCTCAGGGTCATGGGGTCGCTCCTTGTCCGGTATCGGCCAGGTGGTTGGCGATGCGCACGAACTCGGCCACCGTCAGGGTCTGGGGGCGGCGGCCGGGATCGATCCCCAGGGTCTCGAGGTCGGCCGCCTCGATGCGGCCCTTGAGGTTGTTGCGCAGGGTCTTGCGCCGCTGGCCGAAGGCTTCGCGGACCAGGGTAAACAACTGCGCCTCGTCGTGCGCCCGGTGCGGCCGTTCGGTGTGGGGGGTGAGGCGCACGATGGCGGAGTCGACCTTGGGCCTCGGCACGAACGCCTCCGGCGGCACCACGAACAGCGAGTCGACCCGGCAGTGGTACTGGGCCATCACCGAGAGCCGGCCCCAGTCGGCCCCGCCCGGTTCGGCGGCCAGACGGTCGACCACCTCCTTCTGCAGCATGAAATGCATGTCGGCGACCGCATCACCGGCCTCGAGCAGGTGCATGATCAGCGGAGTGGAGATGTTGTAGGGCAGGTTGCCGACCACCCGCAGCGGCTCCCCCTCGCCCCGAAGGGCTCGAAAGTCGAACTTCAGGGCGTCGCCCTCGTGGATCACGAACCCGGCATGATTGAAGAACTGCACACGCAGCCCGGGGATCAGGTCACGGTCGAGCTCGATCACCTCCAGGTGCCCGCCGGCCGCGTCCAGCAACGGTTCGGTCAGCGCGCCCTGGCCGGGGCCGATCTCCACCAGGCGCTCGCCGGGCCGCGGCCCGATGGCGCGCACGATGCGCGAGATGATGCCCGGGTCGCGCAGGAAATTCTGGCCGAAACGCTTGCGGGCCCGGTGAACCGGGGGGCGGGATGCCATTCAGGGGTGTCCTTCTATCGCTGTGGTCTTCTGCTGGATGTTATACAGTGCTGATCCGGCGACAGACCTGCGCGGAGGCGCTGTGAACCCTTCCATGGGCGCTACCGACGCCATCCCTGGCGTAGGACCTCCGCTTCGGTCTGTCCCCGGCGCTCCTCATATGGGTGCTACTTCAGCGCCGCGCCGGGCCATGTCGGCGGCCAGTGCCACGGCCACCACGAGGCTGCCGAGGTCAGCGCTGCCACGGCCGGCCAGGTCCAGCGCCGTGCCGTGGTCCACCGAGGTGCGCACCAGCGGCAGGCCCAGGGTGATGTTGGCGGCGCGGCCGAAGCCGGCGTACTTGAGCACCGGCAGGCCCTGGTCATGATACATCGCCAGCACCGCATCGACGCCCTCGAGGTGTCGCGGAGTGAACAGGGTATCGGCGGGGAGCGGGCCGTCAAGGGCCAGACCCTCGGCGCGCAGCGCCTCGAGCGCCGGGATGATGACGTCGAGCTCCTCGCGCCCCAGGTGACCGCCCTCCCCGGCGTGGGGGTTGAGCCCGCAGACCGCGATACGCGGCGCCTCGATGCCGAACCAGCGCCGCAGGTCGGCATCGAGGATGCGCAGGATCCGCGTCAGGCGGGGCCCGGTGATGGCATCGCTCACCTCGCGCAGCGGCAGGTGGGTGGTGGCGAGCGCCACGCGCAGCGCGCTACCGCCCCGCCAGCCCGGCTGGCCGGCGTGCAGGGCGCTGTCGGTGGCCAGCAGCATCACCACCTCGTCGACGCCACAGGCATCGCGCAGATACTCGGTGTGGCCGCTGAAGCCGGCATGACCGGCGTCGAGGATCACGCCCTTGTGCAGCGGGGCGGTGACCATGCCGGCGGCGTGACCTTCCCGACAGGCCCGAATCGCCACATCCAGGGTCTCGAGCACATAGGCGGCATTGGCCGGCTCGAGCACGCCGGGCCGCGACGGCGCGCGCAACGTCACCGGCCATACCGGCAGCACACCGGGGCGAGGCGCCGGCAAGGCATCGCCAGCCGCGAGCTCGACGAGATCGATGTCACGACCGATGAGCGCGGCCCGCTCGGCCAGCAGGGCCGGATCCCCCACCGCCACCACCCGGGCCACCGGAACGGCCCGCGTCGCCAGCATCACCGCGAGCTCCGGCCCGATGCCGGCGGGCTCGCCGGTGGTCAGCGCCAGCACGGGGGACGGGGTACCGGCCATCAGCGGTCGGCGAGTCGGTTGTCGACGAAGGCCTGGGAGCGGATCTCCTGCAACCACACCTCCAGCTCCTCGTTGGCCTTGCGCTGGAACAGTGCCTGGCGGATCTGGTCACGCCGCGCCTCGCCACTGACATCCTGCTGGCGGCGCTCCTCCACCTGAATCAGGTGGTAGCCGAACTGGGAGCGCACCGGCGGGGAGACCTCACCGAGCTCCAGTTGCGCCAGGGCCTCCTCGAAGGTGGGGACGGTCTGACCCGGGCGCACCCAGCCCAGCTCGCCACCATTCATGGCGCTGCCGCGGTCGCCGCTGAACTCCTGGGCCAGGGCGGCGAAGCTCTCGCCCGCCTCGAGGCGACCGCGCAGCTGCTCGGCCAGTCGACGGGCCTGGTCGTCGTCGCGGTCGGGGGTGAGATCGATCAGGATATGGCGAGCCCGATGCTCCTCGATCACCACCTGGTCACCGCCGCCGCCCTGCTGTTCGAGAAAGCGTTCGACCTCGCGGTCGCTGACATTGATCCGGCTGGCCACCTGGCGCTGCTGCAACTCGCGCAGCAGCATCTCACGGCGGACCTCTTCGCGCACCGACGCCAGGGTCAGGCCGTCGGCCTCCAGGGCATCGGCGAACTGCTCCAGGGTCATGCCGCTGCTCTCGGCGATGGCACGCACCTGGCGGTTGAGCGCGGTGTCGTCGATGGAGAGCCCGGCGTTGCGGGCCATCTGCAGTTGGATCTCCTCGACGATCATGCGGTCGAGCACCTGCTCACGCAGGACACGCTCCGAGGGCGCATCGATGCCACGCCCGGCGAGCTGGCTGCGGGTCTGCACGACACGGTCGGCGAGTTCGCTCTCCATGATCGCTCCCTCGTTGACCACCGCCACGATGCGGTCCAGCGCCCGGCGCTCCATCGGCTGGAAGCTCTGGGCCTGACTCACCGCGGGCAGGCCCGCGAGACACAGGGCCAGGGCCAGGGCCAGGGCCAGGGCCAGGGCCAGGGCCAGGGCCAGGCCGGCGCCCAGGATGGCGGTACGTCGACTGCGCATAACGTTCTTTCCTCTCATCGATTCTCTCATTGGCGGCTTCCGGGTCAGAAGGCGGTGGAGCGATAGCCCGGAATGGCCTCCTCGAAATAGCTGTCGGCTTCGCGCCCTACGCCGCCCAGGCCCTTGAACACGAAGCGCAGGAAGATCCCCCGATCGGTGAAGTCATCTTCGATGCGGGCGGTGTCGTTGTCGTCGATCCACTCTCGCCAGACCAGTTGCAGACCATAGCAGCAGTCGTTCCACTGCACACCCGCCAGTTGCTCCAGCGCCCGGCTGTTGGTGTGGTCGTAGAGGAAGCGCCCGATCATGTCGACCCGAGGGCTCGCCTTCCAGGCGAACGACAGGTCGTACTCCTCGCGGTTGTAGTCGCGAAAGTCGTCGTCGCTCGGTCTCACCGAGGGATCGAAGCCTTGGAGCTCCCAACGGTAGCCAAGGTTCACTACGTGACCGGCCGGGGCACGGTACTGCAGATCCGTGGAGGCCCTTTCGGTACGCTCCAGATGGTCGTCATAGAGCCACTCCCAGCGGGAGCGCCACTGGTCGTTGATGCGCCAGTCGAGCCGGGTCACCAGCGGTGAACGGTCCCGAGTGGCTCGGTAGTGGCGCTCGAAGTTCGACTCCGGCGGCAGCGTGTCGGGATCGCCGTTCATGTCGATGGTGCGATCATCGAAGTAGGCCGACTGCCCCACCCCCACCGAGAGACGCTCGCGGCCGCGCGCGTCTTCCAGCAGCCGTGACTCGACACCCAGCGAAAGGCGGTTGAGGTCACCCACCCGATCGGCCCCGGAGAAACGGTGCGGCGACCAGAGCTGGTTCCAGGAAAAGGCCCGCTCCCTGGTGTCGAATTCGGGAAACTCGCTCTGGTCCCGTGCCGGGACATAGGCGTAGTTGAACCGTGGCTCGAGGGTCTGACGGTAATCTCGCCCGCCGAGTTCCAGCTCACGCTCGAAAACCAGCCCGCCATCCACCGAGGAGACCGGCACCTCGCGGGTCAGCGAGGTATCACGATCGGTGTCCCGCTCGGCGTAGTCCAGGTCGTAGGCGGTGGCGAGCCACTCCACGCGGGGCTCCAGATGCCCCCAGCTCCGGTCGAAGCGCCAGCCCGTCGCCGGCGACAGGTGAAGCCGCGTGCCGGTGGCCGACTCGCGCAGCGGCACCGCATTGCGGTCCACGTCACGCCAGAAGTGCGTGGCATTGGACCGCCACTGCTGGTAGAAGCCGGTGTCCTGGGACCAGCGGGCGTTGGCGGTCAGGCTGGGCAGGCGGTAGAAGGGCTTGTCACGGTCGCGCAGCGGGTCCTTGAGCTTCTGGTAGCCCTGGGCCCGCGCGTCGAGCTGCCAGACGTCGCCGCGATAGTCGAGCTGTGCCAGCCGCGGCAGGTTGGAGGTGTGGCGTTCGCTGAAGTCGCTGCCGAAGTCATCGAAATAGCGCCCGTCGCTGGCCGCCCCATAGCGCAGCCGGTAGCGGGTACGGGCATCGAAGCGACCGGCATGCCGGTAGTCGACGTACCAACGGTCCTCGCCCTCGAAGCGCCGCGAGGCGGCATTGGGGTTGTCGCTGGAACCTCCATCGTCGCTGGACAGGAAGGCCCCCTCGATCTGGCCGGCGTCCGTGGGAAAGAGGTAGCGATACTCGCCACCCAGCAGCAGGCCACGGTCGGTGATCCAGCGCGGGGTGATGGTGGCATCGAAGTTGGGCGCGATGTTCCAGTAGAACGGCTGGGCATAGTCCAGGGCATCACTGGAGAGCCCGAGCGCCGGCCACAGGAAGCCGGTGTGACGGCGGTCGTCGATGGGAAAGCGCACCCAGGGCCAGTAGAAGACCGGCACTCGGCCCATCTCGAGGCGAGCGTGGCGAGCGGTGCCGAAACCACTCTCGCGGTCGAGCACCACGTCGTTGCCGATCAACCGCCACAACTCGCTGCCCGGGTCGCAGGTGGTGAAGCTCGCCTCCGAGAGGCGGTAGCGGCCGTCCTCGAGTCGCTGCAGGCGCACGGCGTCGCCACGCAGGCGATGATCATGGACCACGTAGTGGGCGGTATCGATGCTCGCCGCGTCCGAGGTCAGGGAGAACTCGGCGGCCTCCCCCCGCACCAGCAGGTTCTGGTCACGCAGCGCCAGCGGGCCCTCGGCGAAGGCGCTTTCCCGCGAGCCCGGCACCCGTACGCGCGGCGCCTCGAGCTGGGAGGTGTCACGGCGCAGGATCACCTCACCGCCGAGAATGGTCTCGCCGTCCTCGCCGTAGTGGGCGCTGTCCGACTCGCTGCTGACCCGTCCCCCCTCAGGGGGCGGCAGCCGGTAGCCGGGCATCACGTAGGTCCCGCGGCACAGGGCGTCCGCCGGACGGTCTTCGCCCCAGGGTTGCCAGTCCAGCGACTCGGCCGGCAGCGGCTCGGGAGGCGCCGCCGAGAGCGGCCCGCTGAACAGGCCAGAAGTCGCCAGGCCGGCCAGGGCCGTCCATGTGAGTCGCTTGCCCATGTTCCTCGATGTCCTTGGCGGGATGAATCGGTATTATACAGGCCGCACCGAGCCTGTCCCCCCGACATCCAGCACCCTGGAGGCCGGCGGTGGTCGGCTCAGCATGCGGTGACGCCATGGACCCGTCAACCGGGCATGACCATCGAGCCCGTCCATCGAATCAGGAGCCAGAATGCCCCAGGCCACCCCCGTCACGCGAACCGAACGACTGCGTCTCTGGGCCGCTGCGCGACACGGCCTGGCACCCGAGGCCCTGGCACTGAGCCTGGCCGCCGGCGATGCCAGCTTTCGACGCTATTTCCGATTGCACCTGCCCGACGGCACCACCCGCATGTTGATGGATGCACCTCCGGCGCAGGAGGACAGCCATCCCTTCGTGGCCATCGCCCGGCACTGGGGGGCGGTCGGCCTGCCGGTGCCGCGCCTCCACGGCGAGGACCTCGACGCCGGCTTCCTCGAGCTCGACGATCTGGGGGACACCCCGTTGCAGGCATACCTGCGCGGCGACGACCACCCCGAGACCCTGGCCTGGCACGAGCGCGCCATGGCGCTGCTCGACGACCTGCAGAACCGAGCGCTCCCGGCGGACCTGCCGCCCTATGACGCGGCACTGCTCGGTCGCGAACTCGATCTCTTTCCCGACTGGTGCCTGGGCGCGTGGCTCGAGATCGAGACGCCACCAGGCTGGACGGCACTACGCGAGACACTGATCGCCTCCGCCCTGGCCCAGCCGGTGGTCACGGTGCATCGCGACTTCGACGCCATGAATCTGATGGTCCATGAGCGGTGCCTCTACCTGATCGATTTCCAGGACGCCGTGGCGGGGCCGATCAGCTATGACCTGATCTCGCTGCTGCGCGGCCGCTACTGCCGCTTCCCGCCGGCCCGTTTCGCCGCCTGGGTCGAGGCCTTCCGGCAGCGCGCGGTCGCCGATGGCCGCCTCCCGGGCACCACCACGGCCGATGCCTTCCTCGGCCAGGCGCAGGCCATGGCCGCCCAGCGCGCCCTGAAGGTGCTCGGCATCTTCTGTCGCCTGACCCTGCGCGACGGCCGCGAGGGCTATCTCGAGCGATTGCCGCACTTTCTCGACCACCTCGACGACAGCCTGGCGCACCTGCCCGATCAGGACGCCTTCCGCACCTGGCTGACACGCGAGTTCCGCCCGGCGCTGTCGCAGCGTCTGGAGGCCACCCCGTGAAGGCGATGATCCTGGCCGCCGGGCTCGGCACCCGCATGCGTCCGCTCACCGACCACTGCCCCAAGCCACTGCTGCCGGTGGGCGGCAAGCCGTTGATCGTGCATCACCTGGAACGCCTGGCCGCCGCCGGTATCACTGATGTGGTGATCAATGTCAGCTACCGGGCCGAGCAGATCATCGCGGCCCTCGGCGACGGCAGCGATTTCGGCGTCGCCATCGCCTGGAGTCGTGAGGAGATGCCGCTGGAGACCGGCGGCGGCGTCCTCCAGGCCCTGCCGCAGTTGGGGGAGGCCCCCTTCCTGCTGATCAACGGCGATATCTGGTGCGATCTCGATCCCGCCCGCCTGCCACGGCTGCAGGGCGACCTGGCCCATCTGGTACTGGTGGACAACCCCGACCACCATCCCGCGGGCGACTTCCACCTGGACGATGGCGGCCGGGTGCATGCCGAGGGCGAACCGCGGCTCACCTTCGCCGGGATCAGCCTGCTCGCCCCGACGCTGCTGGCCGGCCAGGCAGCGGGCGCCTTCGCCCTGGCACCGCTGCTGCGACGGGCCATGACCGCCGGGCTGGTCGGCGGCCATCATCACCGGGGGGGCTGGGTCGACGTGGGCACCCCCGAACGCCTCGATGCGCTCGATCGCCGGCTACGGGCCGAACGGGGCTGAGCCCCGCTCCGCCAGATGCTATGCTGCCCTGCCCGATGCGGGCCCCAAGATACCGACACAGAAGGAACCCCACCCCATGAAAGCCAGCGTCAAGTGGACCGACGGTCGCCAATTCGTGGCCGAATCCGGCAGCGGCCACAGCGTGGTCATCGACGGGCCACCCGACCACGGCGGCCGCAACACCGGCCCGCGCCCCATGGAGATGCTGCTGATGGGCCTCGGCGCCTGCACCTCCTTCGACGTGCTGGAGATCCTCGAGAAGTCCCGCGCCCCGGTCGTCGACTGCGTGGCCACCATCGAGGCGGAACGCGCCGACAGCGTGCCCAGCGTCTTCACCCGGATCCACGTGCACTTCACCGTCTCCGGCACGGGGCTGAAGGAGAACCAGGTGAAGCGGGCCGTGGAACTCTCGGCCGAGAAGTACTGCAGTGCCTCGATCATGCTGACCAAGGGCGGCGTCGACGTCAGCCACTCCTTCACCATCGTCGAAGAATAGAGCCGTAAGCTTTAAGCTGTAAGCCGTAAGTACACGGCCTACATGGCCTCTAAACCAGAACACCCCGGAGAGCCAGCTCTCCGGGGTGTTCTTATTATGGCTTAACGCTTACGGCTTATAGCTTATAGCTTATAGCTTATAAACGCTCTTGGTCATCACCCTGGACATCAACGACATACCGAACTTCACCGGGGCCGGAAAGCGGGCACCGCCGGCCTCCAGCGCCAGTTGGGCGTGATGGGCCTCGTCGATGGCCATCTGCCGGAGCACCGCGCGGGAGCGATGATCGCCCGGTGGCAGACGCTCCATGTGATCGTCCAGATGCTTGCCGACCTGCTCCTCGGTAGCGGCGACGAAGCCCAGGCTGAGGCGATCGCCGATCGCTCCGGCCACGGCACCGAGGCCGAAGGAGGCGGCATAGAAGAACGGGTTGAGCCGGCTGGTGTGGTCATGCAGCTCCTGGAGGCGATCATCGCACCAGGCGAGGTGGTCGATCTCCTCCTGGGCGGCCTCCTCCATCTGGCCGCGCACCTCGGGCAGCTTGGCGGTCAGCCCCTGGCCCTGATAGAGCGCCTGGGCACAGACCTCGCCGGTATGATTGATGCGCATCAGCCCCGCGGCGTGGCGCCGCTCCTCATCGCTCATCGGCTCATCGTGCACCTCCTCACCGGCAGGTGTCGGCCGCGAGGCCCGGGCGGCATGGGGCACCAGGGTACGCAGGACGGTATCGAACTGGTGAATCAGGTTGTCGGTACGGGAGAGCTTGCGGGTCATGGTCGCCTCGTCGCGGATTCTGACGCCATTGTAGCCGAGGGGGTCTGGGCGCCAGAAGCTCCTTCTCTGCAACGCACAGCGCCACCCGACCGGTGGCGCCGCAAGGATGCACCTGATGCGTCGAACCGCCAGGACGCGAGCGGCTTCCACCGCCGAGCGCCAGCTAGCCAGCCGGCCAAGTGAAGCGTCGACCGCCCATCAGGTGCATATGGATATGATAGACGGTCTGCCCACCCTGGTCATTGCAGTTCATCACCACCCGGTAGCCGTCGTCGGCGAAGCCGCGCTCCTTCGCCAGCCTGGCCGCCGTGTACTGCAGCCGGCCGACCAGCGCCAGATCGTCCTCCTCGATATCGTTGAGGGTGGCGATGTGCCGCTTGGGCACGATCACGACATGGGTTGGAGCCTGGGGGTTGATGTCATTGAACGCCAGCACCTCGTCGTCCTCGTGGACGATGTCCGCGGGAATCTCGCGGTTGATGATCTTGCAGAACAGGCAATCCATCACTGGCTCCTTGTCGTCAGCGGGCGTCGTTCGAAAAGGCTCAGCGGAAGCGCCGCTGGGCCAGCAGGTGGCGCACCAGCGGTGCCAGGATCAGCTCCATGGCCAGCGACAACCGCGAGCCCGGCACCACCAGGGTGTGCGGGCGGCTCATGAAGGCGTCCTGGATCATCGCCAGCAGATAGGGAAAATCGACCGTGGAGGGATCGCGGAAGCGAATCACCACGAAGGATTCGGCATCGGTGGGGATGTCCTGCACCTCGAAGGGGTTGGAGGTATCCACCGTGGGCACGCGCTGGAAATTGATGTGGGTGCGCGAGAACTGTGGCTGGATGTAGCGCACGTAATCGTCCATGCGCCCCAGGATGGTGTCGATCACCGCCTCCTGGGAGTAGCCGCGCTGCTTGATGTCGCGGTCGATCTTCTGGATCCACTCCAGGTTCATGGTCGGTGCCACGCCCACCAGCAGATCGACGTGGCGGGCGATGTCGTGCTCGGCGGTGACCAGGCCGCCGTGCAGCCCCTCATAGAACAGCAGGTCGGTGCCGCAGGGCAGCGGCTGCCACTCGGTGAAGGTACCCACCCGATAGCCGGCCTCGATCATCTGCTTGTCTTCGGCGTGGATATAGTGGCGGAAGGTCCCGGTACCGAACTCGCCGTACTCCAGGAACAGCGCCTCGAGACGATCGAGCAGGTTGGCTTCCACGGCGAAGTGGGAGAGCTCGCCCTTGCGCTCGGGCTCATCGCGGAAGATGCGCGCCAGCTCCTCCCGACTGTAGCGATGGAAGGCATCGCCGTCGACGAAGGCGGCGTGCACGTCCTCCCGGGCGAACATGCGCTCGAAGGTGCGCTTGACCGTGGTGGTCCCGGCCCCGGAGGAGCCGGTCACGGCGATGATCGGATACTCGCGGGACATCAGCTCGCTCCATCGTCTTGTTGTTCTCGGTGGGACCTGGCGATCAGCCGGCCTGGCGCTCGCGGGCGATGGCCCGGAAGGCGATATCGCGACGGCAGAAGGCGCCCTCCCAGGTGATCGCCTCCACGCCCCGGTAGGCCAGGTCACGCGCCGCCGAGACCCCCTCGCCGAGGGCGGTGACGCAGAGCACCCGGCCACCGGCGGTGACGACCTCACCCCGGGCGTCCTCCCGGGTCCCGGCATGGAAGACCTTGCAACCGGTGGCCTCGGCGGCCTCGAGCCCGGTGATCACGTCATCCTTGCGGTAGCTGCCGGGATAGCCGCCGGCGGCCAGCACCACCCCCACCGCGGCACGCGGGTCCCAGTCACAGGCCAGACCCTCGAGTTCGCCCCGGGCACCGGCCAGGCAGAGTGCCGCCAGGTCGGACTGCAAGCGCAGCATGATCGGCTGGGTCTCCGGGTCGCCGAAGCGGCAGTTGTACTCAATCACCCGGGGGTTGCCCTGAGGATCGATCATCAGGCCGGCATAGAGGAAGCCGCTGTAGGGGTGGCCCTCCTCGGCCATCCCGCGCACCGTGGGCAGGATGACCCGCTCCATGATCCGCGCATGCACCGCGTCGGTGACCACCGGCGCCGGCGAGTAGGCGCCCATGCCGCCGGTGTTGGGGCCGGCATCGCCGTCCAGGGCGCGCTTGTGGTCCTGGCTGGTGGCCATGGGCAGCACCGTCTCGCCGTCGACCATGACGATGAAGCTGGCCTCCTCGCCCTCGAGGAACTCCTCGATCACCACCCGGGCGCCGGCATCGCCGAAGGCGTTGGCCTCGAGCATGTCGCGCACCGCCGCCTCGGCTTCGGCGAGGGTCATGGCCACGATCACTCCCTTGCCGGCGGCCAGGCCGTCGGCCTTGATCACGATGGGCGCGCCCTTCTCGGCCAGGTACGCCAGGGCCGGTGCCACCTCGGTGAAGGTGCGGTAGTCGGCGGTGGGGATGGCATGTCGCGCCAGGAAGTCCTTGGTGAACGACTTGGATCCCTCGAGCTGGGCGGCGGCCCGGGTCGGGCCGAAGATCGCCAGCCCCGCCTCGCGGAAACGGTCGACCACACCCTCGACCAGCGGCGCCTCGGGACCGACGATGGTCAACGCGACGCCCTCCTCCCGGGCGAAGGCCACCAACCCCTCCAGGTCGGAGACGCCGATGTCGATGTTCTCCAGGCCCGGCTCGCGGGCGGTGCCGGCGTTGCCGGGCGCGACGAAGACCGCCTCCACCCGGGGCGACTGGGCAACCTTCCAGGCCAGGGCATGTTCGCGGCCACCGCCGCCGATGATCAGAACCTTCATCCGTTCAACCTTTTGGCATCTCGAAACGTCGCGGCATTATGTCAGAAAGTCGCCGCCACCGCCCTCCCGAGCGCCCTGTATCACTTCTGCTCGTCGTCGTCCTTGCTGCCGGCCTGGCTGATGGTCTGCTGCCAGAAGCGCATGTTCTCCTCGGCCAGCTCACGCATCAGTTCCATGGGCGAATGCCGCATGGCTTGCTGCCACTGGTCCTGCACGTGCTTCTGCTGCTCGAGCATCAGCCGGGTGCCCTGCTCCAGGTAGCGGGCCAGCGGCAGCGGTTGGGACATGGCATAGACACGGATCAGCTGCTCGAGCAGGTCGTTGGAGAAGACCTCCGCCTCGCCGTCGGCCTGCTCCTGCTCGATGATGATCGACAGCAGGATGGTCCGGGTCAGGTCCTCGCCGCTCTTGGCATCCTCGACACGAAAGGGAACCTCGTCGAGGATCAGGCCTCGCAGATCCTCGAGGGTCACGTAGCGACTCTGTTCGGTATCATAGAGTCTGCGGTTGGCATACTTGCGTATCACGCGCACGGCGCTGCTCCTTGTCGTGAGGTGGGCCGTTGCCCCCATACTGGTATTGTGCACCGCGACACCGCCCATGCAAGGGAAACGAGGCCCCATGAACCTGATCCTGCTCTCGCCCGCCGACCTCGAAGGCGATAGCCTCGCCCGGGTCCGCGACCCGCGCCGCCTGGCCCACCTGCACAGGGTACACCGTGCCCGCCCCGGCGACCGCCTCACCCTGGGCGTCGAGGGGGGCGGCATCGGCCGCGGCGAACTCCTGTCACTCGACGAGCACGAGGCGTGCTTCGCCATCGACGCCCTCGACCAGTTGCCGCCACCGGCACTGCCGGTGCACCTGGTGCTGGCACTGCCGCGCCCGCGCATGTTGGCGCGTAGTCTCGAGCACGTCACGGCACTGGGCGTGAAGCATATCACCCTGCTGCACAGCCGCCGCGTTGAAAAGAGCTACTGGCAGTCGCCTGAACTGGCAACGGAGAAGATCCAGGCTCACCTGGTGCTGGGCCTGGAACAGGCGCGGGATACGACGCTGCCCGCGGTGACGCTGGCGAAGGGGTTCCGCCCCTTCGTCGAGGACAGGCTGCCGGAGCTGCTGGCGGAACGCCGTGGCCTGCTGGCCCACCCCGGCATGCCCCGCGCCTGTCCGCGCGGCCTCTCCGACCCCACCCTGCTGCTGGTCGGGCCGGAAGGGGGCTTCATCCCCTGGGAGGTGGAGCAGCTGCTCGCCGCCGGCTGCGAGGGCATCCACCTGGGGCCACGCATCCTGCGGGTGGAGACCGCGGTGACCGCCCTGCTCGCCCGACTGTTCTGAGCAACGGCTCAGTCCTCTTCCGACTCATAGGCGACCAGCGGTGAATCCTCGTCACATTGCGGGGCGTTCAGGAAGGTATCGCGAACGTCCAGCAATCCCAGATGGCCGATGGTACGCCGCCCCAGCAGCAGCGGATAATGCATCTCCTCGCGGTTGCGCAGGCCGAACTGCTCCTCGTAGACGGTATCGCCCATGCACACCTTCATCAGCACCACCAGCCGCTCGTCGCGCCCCCCCGCACCGCGGACCCGGATATCGCGATACAGCGGCAGTTCCATCGATTCGGAGAAGGTCTCGCCGCTCGCCTCGTCCTCCAGCTCGAGACGAAAGCGCACCCACTCCTCATCATCCTTCTCGAAGCGCTCGATGTCGCGGGCATCGAGCGAGGAGGTCAGCGCCCCACTGTCGAGCTTGGCTTTCACCTCCACGCCCCAGGGCTCCAGGGTCGCCTTCTCCACCCAGCCGAACACCTTCTCGTCGGCAAGGGCCTGGGACATCCCGACGGCCAGCAGCAGTGCCGTGATCAGACCGAGCGCACGCTTCGGCCAGTGCCCCGGGGGTTGGGGTGCCAGGGGGGTTCTCATTGGCAAACTCCTTCGCGCGGGCTACACGCGGAACTGAAAAAGACAAAAAACGTGCAAATGGACCACGCTGCGGGTCACAGGTTCCCTACTTGACGCCCCGGCACGGCTCGCAAATGCTGTGAACACGCCTTGCCGTACGCACCCGGCAGGTGCCCCATGGAGCCTATCGACGGGAGGAGAGCCCATGATCACGCGAGACATCACAAGGACGATACTGCCCGGCGCCCTGGGCCTGGTCGCCACTGGCCTGGTCATCACGGCCCAGGCCCAGTCGGATCCACAGGGGCTCTACTCGGCCCGCATGATTCTCGATGCCGACGTGCACCTGGCAGCCGACCCCGACACCCCGGTCGGCGAAGTCGATGACATCCTGCTCGGCGACGACATGGCGGTCCATGCCCTGGTGGTGCAGAGCGGAGCCACCCTCGGCCTCGGCGGCCAGGAGGTCGTGATCACCAACGCCCTCTACCGGCTCGACACCCGGCTCGACGAGGACGGTACCACCTCTCACCGGGTGATGGTCGAGGCCAGCGAGGAGGAGTTCGCGTCCCTGCCCCGCTACGACCGCGACTGGCAACAGCAGGCCCGGGAACGCTCGCGCGAGGCCTGGACGCGCTCCCAGGAGGGCGCCGACAGTGCCTGGCAGCGTACCCGCGAAGGGGCGGAACGCGTCGGCGACCGTGCCGAACGCGCCTGGGAACGCACCCGGGAAGGCGCCGAGCGCGCCGGGGACGCGATCAGCGAGGCCCTCGACAACATGACCAATTGAGGGTCCCCCGGGCGGCATCCGGCCAGGGGCCACCCTTCACCGCTTCAGCCGCTCCAGCAGGCGAACGGTGGCGAAGCCGTCCGGCGTGACATCGATCGACTGCTGGAAGGCCCTCAGGCCGCGCCGCGTATTGGGCCCCATGATCCCGTCCGGGGTGCCCACGTCGAAGCCGCGGGCATTCAGCGCCTGCTGCATCTCGCGCACCTGGCTGCGCATCAGCGGCTGCTCGTCCCGGGGCCAACCCTGCACCACGCCCTCGCGCCCGGCGATCTCGTCGGCCAGGGTGCCCACCGCCAGGGCGTAGCTGGTGGCGTTGTTGTAACGCAGGATGGCCCGGTAGTTGGGCCCCACCAGGAAGGCGGGGCCACGGGCCCCGGCCGGCGCGATCACCGAGGCCGCGGCGAACTCGGGCAACGACCCACCGCTTACCGCGCGCACCCCCTGGTCGGCCCACTCCTGGCTCGAGTGACGGGTCGCGAGTTCGGTCTGGGCATGGTCGAAATGTTCCGGCAGGCGCACCTCCACCCCCCAGGGCTCACCGGACTGCCAGCCGGCCCGCGCCAGGTAGTTGGCGGTGGAGGCCATCACGTCCGGGATACTGCCCCAGATATCGCGGCGCCCGTCGCCGTCGCCGTCGACCGCATAGCTCTCGAAGCTCGAGGGGATGAACTGGGTATGGCCCATGGCACCGGCCCAGGAACCGACCATGCGCTCGGGGGCGATGTCGCCCTGGTCGAGGATGCGCAGCGCGGCCAGCAGTTCACCACGGGCGAAATCGCGACGGCGGCCATCGAAGGCCAGCGTGGCCAGGGCATCGAGGGTCGAGAAGTCGCCGAAGTTGCTACCGTAGTTGCTCTCGATGCCCCAGATGGCCACGATCACCTCGGCGGGAACGCCATAGTGCCGCTCCATGCGACGCGCCGTATCACGGTGCGCCGAGAGCCTCTCCCGCCCCTGGGTCACCCGCTGGGCGGAGACGGCACTGTCGAGATACTGCCAGATCGGTCGCACGAACTCGGGCTGGGAGCGGTCGAGCTCGATGACCCGCGAACGGTAGCGAACGCCGTCCAGGGCACGCGCCAGGGTCGACTCGCTGATGCCCTCGGCACGGGCGTCACGCCGGAAGCCGGCCAGCCAGCCGGGAAAATCCGACGGCGGCGCAACCTCGGCCACGTTCTCGGGGGCAGCCGGCGACGGAGCGGCCGCCGCCTCGGCACCTTCGGCGTCGCGATCCGCGGCGCTGGCCTCGGTGGTCGGGCTGCTCTGGCAACCGGCGAGCAGCGCCAGCAGCACGGAAGTGGTAAGAATCCTGCGCATCGTCACTCCTGCTTTCCTTGGCAATTCATCCGGCATCGATCATCGCGCAGAAAGCTCATCCAGGCCAGAGGCATCGACGTCTGCCACCATTTCTCCGTCACGGCCTGGCGGGCCCATCACACAAGAGGCCACCCCTGGGTGGCCTCGCGCTCCTTCCTGCCCTCACGCCTCAGGGCGGATCGGTCTCCCTCGGCCGACGCTTGGCATTGGCCTCGGTCTCGAGCCCGCTCTTCAGCTCGTGGGTCAGCGGATCGTAATTGGGTCGCAGCTCGTCCTTCACCGTACCGCTCCACAGCTTGGAGCCGACGAAGTAACCGGCCCGGCCGATCACGTGGGCCGCCACCGGCGCGGTCATCACCACAAAGACGATGATCGCGAAGGCCCGCGCCACCACGGCCACCTCGGCGAAGTGCAGGGCCACCGACAGCATGATCAGGATCACCCCGAGGGCAGCGGCCTTGGTGGTGGCGTGCATGCGGGTCAGCAGGTCCGGCAGACGCAGGATGCCCAGCGCCGCCAGCAGCATGAACAGCGCTCCGGAGAGGATCAGGGCTCCCTTGATAAATTCAATCATCGCGGGGACCTCCACGCTCCAGGAAGCGGGCGAAACCGATGGCGGCCAGAAACCCCATCAGGGCAATGACGATGGCGGCATCGAGGAAGCTCGAGACCCCGGTGGCGATGGCATAGAGGCCCACGAGCCCCACCACGATACTGGCGAACAGCTCCAGCGCCACCACCCTGTCGGGCAGGCTCGGGCCACGCACCACCCGCACGAAGGCCAGGACCAGGGCCAGGCCCATCAGCACCTGGCTGATCAGGATCACGCTCTCCATGGCGACACCTCCCAGCCGGTCTCAGCGAAACAGTTCCAGGGCACGATATTCCATTTCCTTGAGGTTGCGACGCAGCTCCTCCTCGTCGTCGAGGAACATGGCGTGGATGTAGAGCACCTTGCGGTCGTCGGAGACGTCCAGGCTCAGCGTCCCCGGGGTCAGCGAGATCAGGTTGGCGACCATGGTGATCTCGAGCTCGGTACGGGCCTCCAGCGGGAAGGCGATCACCCCTGGCTTCATGTGCCAGGGCGGCGTCAGGATGTCGAAGGCCACCTTGAAATTGGCCATCAACAGCTCCTTGATGAAGAAGCCGAGGAAGCGGAGGATGCGCGGCACCCGGCCGGGGTAGCCCTTCAGGGCCTCCACCTGGGGCTCGATCAGCACCAGGGCGATATAGCCGAACACCAGTCCCACCACCAGATTGAGGCCGGTGAAGTCACCACTGAGGATGACCCAGGCCAGGGCCAGCAGCAGGTTCCAGATCGCACCGGTCATGGGCGCGCCTCCCCGGACGGAGCCTCGAGCAGAGCATCGCTGCCATGGGCCTCCTGCCCCATCACGGCCTCGATGTATCCCCGCGGATTCGTCAGTTGGTCGCCGATGATCGCCATGATCTCCATCAGCGGCTGGGCGTAGATCCCGATCAGCACCGCACAGAGCGCCAGCCAGCCCACCGGTAGATACATCAACCACAGGCTCGGCTTGACCATGCGGCTGTCGTCCCCCGCCACCATCTCCACCTCGGGCACCAGATTGTCCTCCGGCAGCGCCTTCCAGAACACCTCGTGCCAGATCTTGACCATGGAGTAGAGCGTCATCAGCCCCACGGCCAGGGCGATGGCGGTGACCACATAGGCCTCGGCCTCGATGCCCGCACGCACGATCACGAACTTGGCGAAGAACCCCGACAGCGGCGGCACCCCGGCCAGCGAGAAGGCCGAGATGAAGAAGGCCACGGCGAGCCACGGGCGTTCCCTGTAGAGCCCCCCCATCTTCTTGAGCTGGTAAGTGCCCTGCAACCGACGAGTGACGCCACTGATCAGGAAGAGGTTGGTCTTCACCACGATGTTGTGCATCACTGCGAAGATGCCCCCGGCGATGGCCAGCGGCGTGAACAGCGCCAGCCCCAGGATCATGTAGCCGATCTGGCTGACGATGTGGAACGACAGGATGCGCCGGAACTCGTACTGGGCCGCGGCCCCCAACACGCCGGTGACCATGGTCAGGGCCGCTCCCCAGATCAGCAGATCCTGAGTGTAGTCCATGGTCTCGTCGAACATCAGGGTGAAGACCCGGAACAGCGAGTAGACCCCCACCTTGGTGAGCAACCCGGCGAACAGCGCCGACACCGCCACCGGCGGCGTATGGTAGGAGGCGGGTAACCAGAAGAACAGCGGGAAGGCCGCGGCCTTGATGCCGAAGGCGACCATGAACATCACCGCCAGCACCTCGACCATGCCACGATGCTCCGCCTCGGCAAGGCGCAGGGCGATGTCCGCCATGTTCAGGGTACCGACCATGCCGTAGAGCAGGCCGATCGCGGTGAGGAAGATCACCGAGGCGAGCAGGTTCAGGGTCACGTACTTGATGGCGCCCTCCATCTGCGCCTTCTCGCCACCGAGTATCAGCAATGCGAAGGAGGCGACCAGCATCACCTCGAACCACACGTAGAGGTTGAAGATGTCGCCGGTGAGGAAGGCCCCCGCGACGCCCGCCAGCAGCAGGTGCATCAGGGGGTAGTAGCCGAACTTCTCGTGATCCGGCCCCGTGGAGGCCAGCGAGTAGACCGCCAGCGCCAGGCCGATCATGGCGGTCAATACCACCATCACCGCACTGAGCATGTCGGCCACCAGGGTGATGCCGTAGGGCGCCTCCCAGCCCCCCATCTGGATGGTCACGTACCCTTCCGCGGAGACCGAGGCCATCAGCCACAGGGCCACCACCAGCAGCGCCAGGTTGCCGGCCACGGCGGTGAAGCGTTGCATGGGTCGCGAGCGCCAGAACAGCAGCGAGATGGCCCCGGACAACAGCGGCAGGAGGACGGGAAGAGCGACTTCGGGCCTCACGTGTCGGTATCCTTCATCTTGTCCAGGTCATCGGCCTTGACGATCTCGTAGGCGCGACGGATCAGCACCACGGCGAAGGCCAGCACGCCGAAGGCGATCACGATGGCGGTCAGCACCACCGCCTGTGGCAAGGGGTCGGCGACCGGCCCCGGCGGGACCAGCATTCCCTCCGGAATCAACGGCGGGGCACCACGGGTCATGCCCGCCGAGGTGAAGATCAGCAGGTTGGCGGCATTGGACAGCAGCATCAGCCCGATCACCAGCTTGACGATCGAACGGCGCAGCATCATGAAGATTGCCGCGGCGTAGAGCAGCCCGATGGCCACGGCCATTACCGGCTCCATGTCGGACCTCCCGGGCGGGTCAGCGGAACAATGCCGCGCATGCGCTCAAGGCTCATCCTTGTCCACCTCCATCAGTGTCATGACCATGGTCAGCACCGACCCCAGCACGGCCAGATAGACGCCGATGTCGAAAATCAGCGGAGTCGAGGCCTTGAAATCGATGCCCGGCACCGTCCACCACTGGGCGGTGAGGAAGGGCTGGTTCACGAACCAGGCCGGAAAGACCGAGATCATCCCCAGCAGCAAGCCAAGGCCGATCAGGTCTCGCGGATCGACCATGCGCAGTACCTCCCGGGTCGAACTGACCCCGAAGGCGAACAGGTAGAGGGTGAAGGCCCCCGCCGCCACCAGGCCGGCAATGAAGCCACCGCCCGGCTCGTCGTGGCCGCGCAGCAGCAGGAACACCGAGAACAGCAGTTGCAGCGGCATCAGCAGTCGCGCGGCGGTGTTGAGAATGATGGTGCCTGACTTAACCATCGGCAGCCTCCTTGGCCGGGGCGGTCTTTCTCGACGCCTTGCCTGTGGCGCGCAGCTTGAGCATGGCAAAGACCCCGATGGCCGCCAGTGCCAGTACGAAGATCTCGCCCAGGGTATCGAGCGCGCGATAGTCGACCAGGATCACGTTGACGATGTTGCGACCGTAGGCCAGGGGAGCGCTGTTCTCGATCATGTAGCCGGAGATGGGCACGAACTGGTCGATGCTCCAGGAGGTCAGGATCAACAGGGTGATCAGCACGCCCATGCTGCCGGCGACGGCGACGTCACGCACCCGTTCCAGCGGGGTTGAAAGGCGAGAGAAACGCGGCAGCCGGAACAGCACCAGCACCAGCAGGATCACCGTCAGCGTCTCCACCAGCAGTTGGGTGATGCCCAGGTCCGGGGCACTGAAGAGGATGAAGGTCAGGGCGATGGAGAAGCCCATGATCCCTACCGAGACCACGGCACCCAGCCGCGAACGGGAAATGGTCGCGAACAGCGCCCCCATCACCATCGTCCCGGTGACGATCGCCTCGTGGAAGCGCACGTCCAGGTCGAAGGCGAACTCGGGGGCATGGCGCAGCAGCAACGAATTGCCCACCAGGGCGATCAGGGTGAGGATCATCACCAGGATGTAGTTACGCATGTAGCCGTTCTGCAGCACCCGAGTCTGCCATTCGGAGACCACCACCACCTTGTCCATGAGGGCGTCATAGCCGGCTTCCGGGCCCCGCGAGAGCAGCGGATCGAGACGCGCCAGGCTCGCCCGCACGCGGTCCCAGCGACGGAACAGCAAGTAGCCCAGCGCCAGACTGACCAACGACATCAACAGCGGCAGGTTGATGCCGTGCCACAGCGACAGCGATACCGAGACCGGCCCCCCCATCACCGCCGACGCCGCGGCGGTGAGCAGGTGCGCGCCGGCCAGCACCGGCACGAGCCCAAGCAGCAGCGAGAGGACGGCCAGCACCGCCGGCCCCAGCAGCATGGACACCGGCGCCTCATGGGCCACCCGCGGGGTCTGACGGCGCTGGCCGAAGAACGGTCGCAGCGCCACCACGGCGGCCACCGCGATGGTCAGGAAAGCCGCCGAAAAGGCCAGCAGCAGGATCAGCCAGCGGAAGGCACTCGCCTCGAGCACCGACTCGAACATCAGCTCCTTGGCGATGAAGCCGAACAACGGCGGCACCCCGGCCAGCGACAGGGCGGCGATCATCGCCACCACGGCGGTAACCGGCATCAGCGGCCGCAACCCGCCCATGGCAGTGACGTCCTTGGTCCCGGTCTCGTGGTCGAGGATACCGGCCACCATGAACAGTGCGCCCTTGTAGAGCGAGTGTGCCAGCAGGAAGGTGACGAAGGCGATCAACGCCCCCTCGGTACCGATCCCCAGCAGCATGGTCAGGGTGCCCAGGGCCATCACCGTGGAGTAGGCCAGCAGCTTCTTGATATTGGTGTGGCGAATCGCCAGGAAGGCCCCGGTGAACATGGTGAAGGCCCCCACCACCGAGAGGATACCGACCCACGCCTCGGTCCCGCCCAGGCTCGGCTGCAGGCGCGCCAGCAGGTAGATGCCGGCCTTGACCATGGTCGCCGAATGCAGGTAGGCCGACACCGGGGTAGGGGCAGCCATGGCGTTGGGCAGCCAGAAGTGGAAGGGGAACTGGGCCGACTTGGTGAAGGCGCCGAGCAGCAGGCAGATCAGCAGCGGCATGTAGAGGTCGTGCTCGCGCAACACATCGCCCACGGCATTGAGCTCGGTCAGCGACCAGCTCTCGCCGGCGATGCCCAGCATCACCAGCCCCGCCATCAGCGCCAGCCCACCGGCTACGGTGACGAACAACCCCTGCCTAGCCGACTTGCGCGCCTCGAGATCGGCATGATTGAAGCCGATCAGCAGGTAGGAGGTGATGCTGGTCAGTTCCCAGAACACGAACAGCGTGATCAGGCCGTCGGCCAGCACCAACCCGAGCATCGACACCATGAACGCCAGGATCACCACATGGAAGCGCACCAGGTCCGGGTGCCCCTTGAGGTAGCCACCGGCATAGATCAGCACGAAGGTGCCGATCACCGTGATCAGCAGGGCGAACAGCAGCGACAGGCCATCGATGAGAAAGGTCAGGCTCATGCCCAGTGCCGGCACCCACTCCAGCACCAGCAGCAACACCTCCCCCTGCATCACCTGCGGCACGCGGCCCAGGAACCATAGCGCCAGGGCCGCCGGGAAGGCGGCCAGCACGAAGCTGGTCCGGGCTCCGAACCAGCGATGCAGCAGGGGCGCGAAGGCGGCCAGCACGAAACCGGATAACACCGCGAGTTGCATCACGCAAAAGTCTCCTGATCATGGTCGCCACCTCATTGCCCACTGGGCAACGGAGGCCTGTTCGCTGGACGTGCCTCTTCTAAAGTACCAGGCGATCTTCGCCTAATGGATGACCCGGCCCGTCGGCCAACAGCCTGTCTATCAATAGTGAAAGCCTATAGACTCACGCCGACGACTGGCAAGAAAGGGCGTGTGTCCACCATCAACGAAAGGCAGCATTGTAATCATGACACAATGATTATTCAGCCGTTTTTCGCGCACGCCGACGCCCGGCAGCTCCCCCCGACTGCCCTGGAACGACGAGCCTTGCGGCAAGATCGCATCGAATGCCACCAATAACAGCGACCATCCCGAGCGCCTGGCCACGATGCAATCGACACCGCCCAAGCGTGGACCAAGAGCCCGATGTCATTGCTGTGGATCCTCATCCTGCCCATCGCCGGCGCCCTGGTGCCGGTCTTCGCCGCCCGCCATGGCCGCCGGGCCTGCGTCGCCGTCACCCTGATCGCCCCGCTGCTCGCCCTGGCCCTGGCACTCCTGCATGGCCCGACGGTGATCGGCGGTGACATCGTCAGCCAGTCGCTTGCCTGGATGCCACTGCTGGGCCTCGATCTGGCGCTACGCATCGACGGCCTGACGCTGCTCTTCGCCCTGCTGATCCTCGGCATCGGCAGCCTGATCCTCTTCTACACCGGCTACTATCTCCATACCGATGAGGACGACGGCCGCTTCCTGGCCTACATGATGCTGTTCATGGGCGCCATGCTCGGTATCGTCATGGCCGACAACCTGCTGCTGCTGTGGCTGTTCTGGGAGTTGACCGGCATCTCCTCCTTCCTGCTGATCGGCTTCTGGGGGCACCGCAGCGATGCCCGCCGCGGCGCGCGCATGGCCCTGGCCGTCACCGGTGCCGGGGGGCTCGCCCTGCTCGCCGGCATCCTGCTGATCGGCCAGGAGGTAGGCAGCTTCGCCATGGCAGAGGTCCTGGCCGCCGGCGAGACGCTCCGGGCCTCGTCGCACTATCCCGCGATCCTGGTGCTGGTGCTGCTGGGCGCCTTCACCAAGTCGGCCCAGCTCCCTTTCCACTTCTGGCTGCCCCACGCCATGGCTGCCCCCACCCCGGTGTCGGCCTTCCTGCATTCGGCGACCATGGTCAAGGCCGGGGTCTTCCTGCTGGCACGCCTCAACCCGGCACTGGGCGACACCGCCCTCTGGGCGCTGATCCTGTCGCTGGTGGGCCTGGCAACCCTGCTCTATGCCGCCTGGTTCGCCCTGCTCGAGCGCGACCTCAAGGGGATCCTCGCCTTCTCCACGATCAGCCACCTGGGGCTGATCACCCTGCTGCTGGGGCTGGGCAGCCCGCTGGCCATCGTCGCCGCGGTATTCCATATCCTCAACCACGCCACCTTCAAGGCGGCGTTGTTCATGAGCGTGGGGATGATCGATCACGAGACCGGCACCCGGGACATCGACCGCCTCGGCGCCCTGTGGTCGATGATGCCGCTGACCGGCACCCTGACGATCCTGGCCGGCGCCGCGATGGCCGGCCTCCCCCCCTTCAATGGCTTTCTCTCCAAGGAAATGCTCTTCGCGCAGAGCCTGGGGAACAACCTGCTGGGCGCGCTGAGCGCACTCATCCCGCTGCTGGTGGTGATCGGTGCCGTGCTCTCGGTGGCCTACTCATTGCGCCTGATCTACAGCCTGTTCTTCGCCGCGCCCAGGCTGACCCGGGAGCAGAAGGCCCAGCCACCGCTCGAGGCCCACGATCCGGCGAAAGGCATGCTGGCCCCCGGCCTGTTCCTGGCGGCAATGAGCCTGCTGCTCGGCCTGTTCCCGATGACCCTGGCCGCGCCACTGATCAAGGCCGCCAGCCTGGCCGTGCAGGGCGACACCACTCCGCTGTTCCAGCTCGTGTTGTGGCACGGTCTCGACCTGCCACTGGCGATGAGCGTGGTGGCAGTGGTGGGGGGCATCCTGGTGCTGCACCAACACAGGCATCTTGCCGGCATCGCCGCGCTCTTTCCCGGCCGGGATGCCGGCCTGGCCTTCGAAGCCGCCGTGCAGCGCGTGATCAAGGCCGCGCTGTGGCTGACCCTGCGACTGGAGAACGGCTCCCTGCAGCGCTACCAGGCGCTGCTGATCCTCTGTGCCCTGGCCATGGCCGGCATTGGGCTCAGCCGGCTCGATGCCCTCACCGGCGAGAAAGGGATGCAACCCCTCGACGGTATGCTGGTGCTGGGTGCGGCGCTGATGGTCTTCGGCGCCATCGGCAGCGCGCTGAGTCACCGCTGGCGGCTGGTCTCGCTGCTGATGCTCTCGGTGGTGGGCCTGACGGTATCGATGACCTTCGTGCGCTTCTCGGCACCGGACCTGGCGCTGACCCAGCTCTCGGTGGAGGTCGTGTCGATGATCCTGTTGATCCTGGCGCTGTTCTTCCTGCCCCAGCGTCCCCCCCTGCTGGTCTCCAGCCGACGCATCCTGCGCGACCTGCTGCTGGCTGCCTCCCTGGGGCTGGTGGTGGCGATGCTCAACTATGCCTTCCTGACCCGGGAAAGCCTCTCCATCGCCGGCTTCTTCCTGCGCGAGAGCGTGCCCGGCGGCGGCGGCACCAATGTGGTCAACGTCATCCTGGTGGACTTCCGCGGCTTCGACACCCTGGGCGAGATCACCGTGCTGACCCTGGCGGGACTGGCCACCTTCAAGCTGCTCAACCGCCTCAAGCTGTTCATGCCGGCGGGCAACCTCGAGGGCATCCGCTGGTCGCAACACCGCTACCCGCTGATCCTCGCGGTGGTGGCGCAGATTCTGCTGCCCCTGGCACTGCTGGTGTCGGCCTACATCTTCCTGCGTGGCCACAATCAGCCCGGTGGCGGCTTCATCGCCGGGCTGATCACCGCGGTGGCCCTGATCCTGCAGTACATAGCCCGCGGTCATGACTGGACCCGCGAGCGCCTGCCGATCTCCTATCCGGTGGTGGCCGTATCGGGACTGGCGATCGCCACCGCCACCGGCATGGCCAGTTGGCTGTTCGGCTATCCGTTCCTGACCTCGGCCTTTGGTCACTTCGATGTCCCGCTGATCGGCGAGATCGAGCTCGCCTCCGCCATGCTCTTCGATGCGGGGGTCTACCTGGCCGTGGTCGGTGCCACCCTGATGATCCTGATCAACCTGGGCCGGGTCACCACCATCCACCGCCCCCGCCTGGAGGAACGCTGATGGAACTCCTGTTTTCCCTGGTGGTTGGCGTGCTGACCGCCAGCGGGATCTACCTGCTGCTGCGCGGCCGTACCTTTCCGGTGATCGTCGGCCTGACGCTGCTCTCCTATGCCGTCAACCTCTTCCTGTTCTCCACCGGAGGACTCAACACCGATGCCGCGGCGGTGATCGGTGAATCGCTCACGCCCACCGATCCGCTGCCCCAGGCGCTGGTGCTCACCGCCATCGTCATCGGTTTCGCCATGACCGCCTTCGTGGTGATCCTGGCCATCCGCGCCCGCAGCGAGCTGGGCAGCGATCACGTGGACGGCCAGCAGGGCGAAGCGGGAGACGGCCGATGAGCCAGCACCTGCTCGTCCTGCCCATCCTGGTGCCACTGATCGGCGCCCTGGCCCTGCTGCTCACCGGCAAGGTCGGTCACGCCGCCCAGCGCCGGATGGGCGTGGCGCTCACCGCCCTGCTGGTAGTGATCAGCGCCGGGCTGCTGGCCCGGGCCGGCAGCGGCGAGCTGACCTTCTATGCCCTGGGCAACTGGCAGGCGCCCTTCGGCATCGTGCTGATGCTCGATCGCCTGTCGGCCCTGATGCTGACCCTGACCGCGGTACTGGCGCTGGGCTGCGTGCTGTTCGCCTGCGCCGGCGATGATGCCAGGGGCAGCAACTTCCACGGCCTCTTCCAGCTCCAGCTGATGGGGCTCAACGGCGCCTTCCTCACCGGCGACCTGTTCAACCTCTTCGTGTTCTTCGAGATCCTGTTGCTCGCCTCCTACGCCCTGTTGATGCACGGCGGCGGCAAGGCGCGGGTCGGCGCCGGCCTGCACTACGTGATCCTCAACCTGGCCGGCTCGGCGCTGTTCCTGGTGGCCCTCGGCGTGCTCTATGGCGCCACCGGCACCCTCAACATGGCCGACATGGCACGCCGCCTCGCCACCATGTCCGGCGACGAGACAGCGCTGGTCACCGCCGGCGCCCTGCTGCTGATCGTGGTGTTCAGTCTCAAGGCGGCGTTGCTGCCACTCTACTTCTGGCTACCACGCACCTATTCGGCGGCCCTTGCCCCGGTGGCGGCCCTGTTCGCCATCATGACCAAGGTGGGACTCTACGCCATCCTGCGGGTGCAGTCGCTGATCTTCGCCGACAGTCCGGTCGCCGAGCCGGTGGCCGCCTGGCTGTGGTGGTCGGGCCTGGCCACCATCGCGCTTGCCGGCATCGGCGTGCTGGCCGCCCGCGACCTGAGGCCGCTGATCGCCTATCTGGTGCTGGTCTCGGTGGGCACCCTGCTGGCCGCCACCGCCCTGGCCACGCCCCAAGCCAACACCGCCCTGCTCTATTACCTGCTCCACACCACCCTGATCTGCGGGGCCCTCTACCTGATCGCCGAGTTGATCGGCCAGCAGCGGGGCAAGGCGGGGACCCGCCTGGTGCGTGCCCGCCGCCTGCACCAGCGCTTCCTGCTCGGCGGGTTCTTTCTGGTCGCCGCGGTAGCGGTGTCGGGCCTACCGCCCCTGGCCGGCGCGCTCGGCAAGCTGCTGCTGCTGCAGGCGGCGGAGGGGGCGGCACGGCTGTGGCTGTGGCCCTTGCTGCTGCTGGCGGGGCTCAGCGCCCTGATCGCCATGTCACGGGCCGGCTCGGTGTTCTTCTGGGCCAGCTACAAGGGCGAGGTCGCCGCCGGCCGGGTCAGCCGAGCCCAGCTAGCCGGGGTGATATGGCTGCTGGCCAGCGCTCCGCTGCTGGTGGGCTTCGGCGGCCCGGTGAGCGACTACACCCGCGCCACCGCCGAGCAGTTGGCCGATCCCGGTGCCAAGATCGCCCAGCTGTTCGGCGACGAGTCCCTGCCGCACATGGCCCGGTTCCAATCGCTGGAGGAGACGCGCCGATGAGCATGTTCGCCCGTGTGGTGCCCACCCCCACCCTGTCGCTGGTGCTGCTCACGGTCTGGCTGCTGATGGTGCGCAGCATCTCGCCGGGGCAGCTGTTGCTCGGTGCTCTCCTGGCCGTGGGAATCCCGCTGTTGACCCACGGCTTCTGGGAACCACTGCCGCGGGTGAAGCACCCCCTCAAGCTGGTACGCTTCGTGCTGGTGGTGCTGTGGGACATCATCAAGGCCAATGTCGAGGTGAGCCTGCTGATCCTGACCCCGCGCCGCGAGCCCCACCCCGGCTTCGTCGAGTACCCGCTCGAGGTCAAGGATCGACTGACCATCACCCTGCTGGCCAACACCATCACCATGACCCCTGGCACCGTCTCCACCAGCCTGCGCATGGATAACTCCTCGCTACTGATCCATGTGCTGGACATGGACGACGAGCAGGCCCTGATCCGCGAGATCCGCGACCACTACGAGCGGCCGCTCAAGGAGATCTTCGAATGCTAGACACCGCCCTGATGATCAGCCTGATGCTGATCGTGCTGGCCATGGCAATGAACATCTATCGCCTGGCGATCGGTCCGGACATCCCCGACCGCCTGCTGGCGCTGGACACCCTCTACGTGAACTCCATCGCGCTGATCGTGCTGCTGGGGCTGTGGCTCAACACCAAGACCTACTTCGAGGCGGCGATGCTGATCGCCATGCTCGGCTTCGTCAGCACCATGGCCATCTGCCGCTACCTGTTGCGCGGCGACATCATCGAGTGAGGGAGGCAACGCCATGACGTTCTTCGTGATCGCCGAGGGCGTGATCGCCTTCCTGCTGGTGGCCGGTGGCATCTTCGCCTTCACCGGCTCGCTCGGCATGCTGCAGTTCAAGGACTTCTTCATGCGCCTGCACGGGCCCACCAAGGGCACCACGCTAGGGATCGGCTGCGTGCTGATCGCTTCGATGCTCTACTTCACCATCACCCAGCGCGAGTTCCATGTGCAGGAGTTGCTGATCACCCTGTTCCTGTTCATCTCCGCGCCGGTGACCGGTCATATGCTGGCCAAGACCGGCCTGCACATGCACCTGCGCTTCATCACCGGCACCCGGGGCTCGACGCCGGAGTTCCGTGATGAGGACGTGGGCCAGAGCCGGGTGGCACGACCCGCCAAGGCCCGTCACCCCTGGAAGACGCGCCGCCAGCGCAAGCGCCCGGTGTTGCCGCGCTGAGACGGCGAGGCGCTCAGCACCAGCCCGCGAGCTCGTTGCGGATGATCGAGAGCAGCGCAGCGATATGGTCGTCGCGGTCGTTGAGACAAGGAATGTAGGTAAAGCGCTCACCTCCGGCGGACAGGAAACTCGCCTTGATCTCCTCGTTGATCTCCTCGAGGGTCTCCACGCAGTCGGCCGCAAAGGCCGGCGAAACCACCGCGATGTGCTTGCGGCCCTGGCGGGCCAGCTCGGCGACGTGCTCCACGGTGGCCGGCCCCACCCACTCCTCGGGGCCGAACTTCGACTGGAAGGCGGTGACGATGGCGTCATCGCCCCAGCCCAGGCGCTCCTTGAGCAGCCGTGTGGTCTTCTGGCACTGGCAGTGATAGGGATCGCCTTCCATCAGGAAGCGCTTGGGCACGCCATGGTAGGAGGCCACCAGCACCTCGGGAACGGACTCGGCGGCGGCATAGGCCTCGCGTACCGAATTGGCCAGTGCGCCGATATAGGCCGGGTGATCGAAGTAGGCCGGCACCGTACGCAGGGCGGGCTGCCACTTGAGCGTCATCAGGGTGCGGAAGGCCTGGTCGTTGGCGGTGGCGGTGGTCGGCGAGGCGTACTGGGGATAGAGCGGGAAGAACAGAATCCTCTCGCAGCCCTGGGCCTGCATCCGGCGCAACACGCTGTCGGTAGAGGGGTTGCCGTAGCGCATGCAGAAGTCGACCACCACCCGATCGCCAAGGGCCTCGTGCAACCCCTCGGCCACCTTGCGGGTCTGGTCGCGGGTGATGGTCAACAGCGGGCTCTCGTCCTGCTCGTGGTTCCAGATGCCGCGATAGGCCTCACCCGACTTGAACGGCCGCCGCGAAAGGATGATCAACTGCAGCAGTGGCTGCCATTTCCAGCTCGGATAGTCGACCACGCGCTTGTCGGAGAGAAACTCGCTGAGGTAGCGCCGCATCGACCAGTAGTCGGTGGCATCCGGCGTGCCGAGGTTGGCCAGCAGCACCCCGACCTTCCGCTGCGGCACCGGCGGATGGTCGGCCGGAGCCTGGGCCAGGCGACCACTGCCGGGCCTGGCCAGTCCGGGCCGTTCCTGCTCCAGTTGACGGGTGGTCATGCGCAGTGCTCCTCCTGATCGTTGACTGACGGGCGTGACGACAGTCTATCAGGCGGCGCACGCGGAGGACGGATAAAGTTGTACTATCGACTTGATTTGTACAGCTTGAGGTGAGCTACGCGAACCTGCCAGTCACGGCATGCGAGCGCGGCGCACGCACACCGACAGTCACACCGGGAAGCCCGATGGGCAGCGACACGGGGAGGCGCGAGGATCAGAACACCAGCGGCATGCGCGCGGTGAGAGGATCCCGGTAGTGGGCTTCGCGGCCGATCACCTCGTCATGGGGCACGTGCTGCACCAGATAGGCACGGTGAATGCCGGCACGGTTGAGCTCCAGATAGACATCCTCGAGGGTGCGGAACAGCACCGGCTTGCCGGCGCGGGTCAACATGTGGCGAGCCCCCTCCACGTCTTCCAGCTCCACCTGATAGACGTGGCTGCCGGCGTGGCCGATCACGCGGATCTCGAAATTGTCGTGGTGCGCCACGAAGGCCTTGAGGTCGTTGAATTCCATGGTTCCCTCCAACTCACTGGCGACGTGGTCAGGCGTCGCATTGCGGATGACAGATACAAATTGGGCACAGCATGGCTGCGCCCGATGACGGTGTCGTGTACCCGACGTTACCGTAATATGACCCTGACCGCGCCGTCAGGTTCCAGACTCATCGATACTCGGAGGGGTCGATGGCCTTGCCCAGGGAGTTGCGGTCGACCCACTTGCCGGCCTTGGTCTCCTTGTAGCGGAACACCACCCGGTCGCCGACCTGCACCGGCAGTTCGGCGTCCTCGGTCTGGTAGCTGTAGCGCTCGCCGTCCACCGTGAGCTGGTAACGGTAGAGATCGGGCATGCCCAGCCACTCCTTGAAGGGGCCTTCCCGCTCCATTGCCTGGAGCTCGCCGCGGGCTTCGAGTTTCGGGGTACGACGGCGATTGCCGCGTCGGAATCCGCCTGCCATGCTGCCTCCTTCACTGTGGTCGAGGGGTCGGCATTATACGGGGCCGGAGGCCGGACTCAAGGTTCACCTACTCGCCGAAGCCCCCGCCGTAGCTGTCCGGGGCCAGGTCCTCGAAGCGCGTGTACTTGCCGATGAAGGCCATGTGCACGGTGCCGATGGGACCGTTACGCTGCTTGCCGATGATCAGCTCGGCCAGCCCCTGGTTGTCGGGGTTGTCCGGATTGTAGACCTCGTCACGGTAGACGAAGGCGATGATGTCGGCGTCCTGCTCGATGGCGCCCGACTCCCGCAGGTCCGACATCACCGGGCGCTTGTTGGGCCGCTGCTCCAGCGAGCGGTTGAGCTGGGAGAGCGCGATCACCGGACAGCCGAACTCCTTGGCCAGCCCCTTGAGAGAGCGCGAGATCTCGGAGATCTCGCCGGTGCGGTTCTCGGAGAAGCCGGGGATCTGCATCAGCTGCAGGTAGTCGATCATGACCAGCGACATGTTGCCATGCTCACGCACCACCCGGCGCAGCCGCGAACGCATCTCGTTGGGCGAGAGTGCCGCGGTGTCGTCGATGAACAGCTGCTTGTCCTTGAGCAGGTTCACCGCCGAGGTGAGCCGTGGCCAGTCCTCGTCCTCGAGCTGGCCGGTACGCACCCGGGTCTGGTCGATGCGCCCCAGTGACGAGAGCATCCGCAGCATCAGCGACTCGGCGGGCATCTCCATGGAGAACACCATCACCGGCTTCTCGCTGGCGATCACCGCATGCTCCACCAGGTTCATCGCGAAGGTGGTCTTGCCCATGGAGGGGCGCCCGGCGATGATCACCAGGTCCGAGGGCTGCAGTCCCGAGGTCATCTCGTCCAGATCGCGGAAGCCGGTGGACAGCCCGGTCATCTCGCCCTGCATGTTGAACAGCTCGTCGATACGATCCACCGCCTTGGCCAGCAACTCGCTCATGCCGATGGGGCCGCCCGACTTGGGCCGCTCCTCGCTGATCTGGAACACCAGCCGCTCGGCTTCGTCGACCAGTTCGTCGGCGGGCCGGCCCTGGGGGCTGAAGGCACCGTCGGCGATCTGGCTGGCGGCGCGGATCAGCTTGCGCAGGGTCGCGCGCTCGCGAACGATATCGGCATAGGCGCGGATGTTGCTCGCCGAGGGGGTGTTGCGCGCCAGTTCGGCCAGATAGGCCAGCCCGCCCACGGTGTCGAGCTGATCGCGCCCCTCCAGGGCCTCGGAGAGGGTCACCACGTCCATCGGTCGTGCACCTTCGGACAGGCCGACCATGACGTTGAAGATCAGGCGGTGCTCGTAGCGATAGAAGTCGTCCGCCACCAGCCGGTCGGCGATGCTGTCCCAGGCCTGATTGTCGAGCATCAGGCCGCCGAGCACCGACTGTTCGGCCTCAAGCGAGTGCGGGGGCACCTTGAGGGCGGCGGTTTCCTGATCGAGCTCGAGGGTGTCGTTCATGACATGGCAACCTTCAGGGGAACGGGCCGGGACATTCTACCCGAAGGGCCGGCACCACCCTACACTCGCGAAACGGCCAGCACTCACGGAGCGGCAAAAACCCGCGCTCGTGACCGGGCGCGGGCAAGGATCGAAACAGCGGGCTTGGTCATGGCCCGGCAGACGCCGGGCCGGGGCGTCAGAACCAGACTTCGGTCTGGACGCCGAAACTCCACTGGCCGCCGGTGAAGCCGTCGTTGCCGAAGGAGCTGGCGCCATAGTCGTTGAGCTCGCTCGACCAGTCGGTGTAGGAAGCGAAGAGGCGGATCTCCGGGCGCTGCCAGAAGCCACCCACCTGAGGCTTGAAGGTCGGTGCCACGGTCAGCTTGCCGAAGTCGCCGCTGACGGCGTTGCGGCCATCGAAGCCCTGGGGGTCGAGGTCCATGTACTGGTAGCTGGCCTCGTACTGCATCTCGAAGTTCCGGGTCAGCTCGTTGGCCAGGCGCACGTTGAGGCCGGCCCACTTGTAGTCGTCGCCTGCGACGTAGCGGTCCTTGCTCACCTCGGCGAGGATCGAGGGTGCCACACGCCAGCTCGGTGCCAGGTAGGTGGTGCCATAGATGCCGACCCGGGTCGCCTGGGCGTCCTCGGTCAGGTTACCGTCGGCGCCGAGCACCTTGGCCTCGGCCCCCAGGCCCTGGCCGTGGATCACCGCCGCCTTGAAGTTGCCTTCGCCGAGGCCGAAGAAGCTGTCGCCATGATAGGCGATCATGGTGTGGAAACCGCTGTCGGCGGCGGCATCACTCCCCTCGAGCACGCGTTCGTCGTTGTCGGCGGCCGACAGGCCACTGACCATCCACTGCCAGTTGCCGATGTAGTTGTTGGCGGTCAGGGTCAGGCTGTCGGTATTGCCATTCCCGGTATCCTCCCCCTCGCCGATGATGTCGAACTCGCTGAAGGTACGCCCATAGAGCGAGAAGTTGGAGCGCCAGTTGTCGCCGAGCTGGACGTCGTAGATGCCGGCGCCGGTGCCGGCCAGGAAGACGAAGTCGCTGTCGAGCCAGTGGATGTCGAAGTTGTCGCGGTCGAAACGCTTGCCGGCCCAGATCGAGGCGTTCTCGAAGGCGCCGGTGAAGCTCGGCAGGTCGCTGAATTCGGCATAGACCTGGCGAACGTTGAGGTTCGACTCGTCGGCGGTCCAGTCGTTGCTGGTGCTGACACCGTCGGCGATCATGGTGCGGTAGTGCGCCTTGGCGCCATTGTCGTAGGTCTGGCGATAGTTGAGAATCGCCTCGGCGTAGGTATCCCCTTCGTTGCCCAACCGGCCCACCGCGCCCCCCAGGCCACCGGCCGGCGTCACGTAGGGCCCTCCGTCGATGCTCTTGCGATCCTCGCCGAGCAGCAGGCCCGAGCGGGCGTAGGCATTGAAGGAGAAGCCCTCCTCGCCACTCGCCTGGCGTTCGACCTTGGCAAGACGCTCCTCGACCTCCTCCGCGGCAAGACGTCCCTCGGCCTGGGCCTCGGCCAGTACCGCCCGCTGCTCGGCGTCGTCGGCGCGCCGCTCGGCGGCGGCGATCCGCGCCTCCAGCTCGGCCAGGCGCTGCTCGAGGCCGGAGTGAGTGTCGGCGCCGGCGAGACCGGTCATGGCGAAGCTGGCCACGGCGACGGCGGCAACGAGGGGAGATCTGAGCATGGCAGTCTTCATCGGAGCGAGTCCTTTTATGGTTGTTTTCGCAGGGAAAGTGGGGGAAGGCCCGATCTATATCGTTTAAGCCACCCGACAGACCGACGGCCCAGCCTCCCTCTCGATCGACCCGTCGCCTCGCGACCGAGGACAGGCCATGGCGAGAACTTAATCGTTTAAGTCTCGTGATGCAAAAAGAAAACCGTAATATTACTACCAATGTCTAACCGCTCGGCGCCCCGCCGGGGGCTCTCCCTTCCCCCAGGCCCGGCCGCCCTCCCACGGAAAAGGGGCGCGAGGAAGATTCCCTCGCGCCCCTTCGCACCCCTTGGCGGTGAGACGAGCCTTACTCGGCCACGACCACCACGCGCACGGTGGCGTCGACTTCGGCGTGCAGGTGCAGGTCGATGTCGTACTCGCCGGTCTGGCGGATCGGGCCTTCCGGCATGCGGACTTCGCTCTTGGCGACGTCGATGCCGGCGGAGGCGATGGCCTCGGCCAGATCACGCGGCCCGATGGAGCCGAACAGCTTGCCCTCGTCACCGGCCTTGGCCACCAGCGACAGCTCGATCTCGCTCAGCTGAGCGGCGCGGGCTTCGGCGACGGCCTTGCGCTCGGCGGCCTGGGCCTCGAGCTCGCTGCGCTGGGCCTCGAAGGCCTGCACGTTGTCCTTGGTCGCCGGCACGGCCAGGCCGTAGGGCACCAGGTAGTTACGACCATAACCGGGCTTGACGGTGACCTTGTCACCCAGGCCGCCCAGCTTGCCAATCTTGTCGAGCAGAATGACTTCCATCTCGTTAACCTCTTGTCAGTCGCTTCTGGCCAGTCGTGCGCGGAAGTCCGCGAACGAGTCGATGAAGGCCAGCAGCAGCACGATGAGAATCATGGGCCAGGTAGTGATCAGCAGCACATAGAAGGCTACCAGCCACAGCCCGTTCATTCCCTTCAATCCGATGAAACCGTGAACCAGCGCGATGCCCGACACCAGCAGTGGCACCCAGGAGAGCAGCCCCAACGCCGGGATCCCCAGCACCATGCCCACCACCCCGAGCGCCACCAGCAGAGCGAGCTCGCGGGGCGCCAGGCGCAGGCCATGGAACTCCCCGCGAAAACCGCCGGGGTTGTAGAGCCCGGCCTGCCAGCCACGCGCCAGCGCCAGGCAGGCCACGGCGGCGAGCAGCACGATCAGGCCGGTGACGCCGCTGATCAGCAGCGCTGCCAGTTGCTCGGTATCCATGCCCTGGGCGGCGAGTTCGCGGAGCATGCCGTCGATCTCGGTCGACCCCTGGCGCAGTTGCTCCAGCATGGGACCGGCCCCGCCGGGGGGCAGGAAGACCCCCAACTGGATCATCGCCGCTCCGGCCAGGGCGCCGGCGATCAATGCCTCGCTCCAGCGCATGCGCGACCGCAGCACCACCGCCATCAAGGTGACCAGCAGGATACTGGCCAGCGGGATGGCATCGCCCTGGGTCCACCACCAGCCTGCCGGGAGCGCCGCGGCGATGATCACCGGCAGCGCCGCCGACAGGCCGCGGCGCAGGGTCACCAGCGCCGCGATCGCGGCCCCCAACCAGAACAGCCAGGGGATGAGTGACGCAACGGCGGCCCCGCCGACGGCATGGGGCGTGCCCCGCATCATCCAGCGGGCGATCGGCAGCATCACGTCGCGTTCTTACTGGTGGCTGTCGGTGTAGGGCAGCAGCGCCAGGTAGCGAGCCCGCTTGATGGCGGTGGACAGCTGGCGCTGATAACGGGCCTTGGTACCGGTGATGCGGCTGGGAACGATCTTGCCGGTCTCGGTGATATAGGCCTTGAGCGTGTCCAGGTCCTTGTAATCGATCTGCTTCACCCCTTCAGCGGTGAAGCGGCAGAACTTGCGACGACGGAAAAAGCGTGCCATGGAAAGACTCCTTCAAACGTGCGATGGGTGGGCTCAGGCGGTTTCGGCGCTGCGCGGCTTTTCGTCGCGACGGGCACGCTTCTCTTCCGCCGGCTTCATCATCGGCGAAGCCTCGGTGACAGCTTCCTTGCAACGCACCACCAGGCTGCGAATGATGGCATCGTTGAAGCGGAAGATGTTCTCGATCTCGTCGAGAGTCTCGCCGCGGCACTCGACGTTCATCAGCACGTAGTGAGCCTTGTGGATCTTGTTGATCGGGTAGGCCAGGTGGCGGCGGCCCCAATCCTCGAGGCGATGCACGGTACCGCCGTTCTCGGTGACGAGGCTGGTGTAGCGCTCGACCATCGCCGGTACCTGCTCGCTCTGGTCCGGATGGACCATGAACACGATCTCGTAGTGACGCATGGGATCTCCTTGCGGTTTGACAGCTTCCTCATCGAGGACCTCGGTCGCTCATGGGAAGCAAGGAGTGGTTGTCGAAGGTTCTCGACCACAGGGTGTCTTGGCTCAAAAAAGCCGATGCCCGCTCGGCAGACGAACGGGCGCAAGCATTCTAGTGAGGAGTGGCGCGGGATGCAAGCCGGCGCTGACGCACCGCCTCGAACAGACAGATCCCGGTGGCTACCGAGACGTTGAGGCTCGAGACGCTGCCGGCCATGGGCAGCTTGACCAGGGTGTCGCAGGCCTCGCGGGTCAGGCGGCGCATGCCCTTGCCCTCGGCCCCCATCACCAGGGCCACGGGGCCGGCGAAGTCGGCCTCGTACAGGCTCGCCTCGGCCTCGCCGGCGGTACCGGTGACCCAGACGCCGAGCTCCTTCAGTCTCGCCAGGGCCCGCGCCAGGTTGGTGACCTGGTAGACGGGAACGCTCTCGGCGGCCCCGCAGGCGACCTTGCGCACCGTGGCATTGAGCGGGGCGGCCTTGTCCTTGGGCACGATGACCCCGTGCGCCCCGGCGGCATCGGCGCTGCGCAGACAGGCACCGAAGTTGTGCACGTCGGTGATGCCGTCGAGGACCAGCAGCAGCGGCGGCGCGGCATCGGGCCAGGCCTCGAGACGCAGCCACAGCGAGGCCTCGCCCTCGGCGGCGAGGGGCGCGGCGAAGGCGACGACCCCCTGGTGGGCAGCCCCCTGGGCCAGGCGATCGAGCTCGTCGCGGGGACGCGCCTGGATACGTGCGCCGCCCTGGCGCGCCGCCTCGACCAGCTCGGCCAGGCGCTGACCGGCATCGCCCTCCTGGACCCAGAGCTCGCGCGGCCGCTCGCCGCGGTCGAGCAGCGCGCGCACCGCATGCACGCCGAACACGGCCTCGAGTCCCCCGGGGGGGCGATGGGGCCCCTTCTTCACGTCGCGATGGCGCCCCTTGCGTCCCGTTGCCATCAGCCGCGCGTACGGGGCTTGGGCTTGCGTGCCCCGCGGCGACGCTGGCCGCCTTTGCCCCCCTGGTCATCGGGCTTGCCATTCCCGGCGGGTGGCCGGGCGTCGGCGGCCGCGCCCTCACCGGCAGCACGTCGCTTGCGGGGCTGACGCTTCGGACGCGGCTTGTCGTCGGCCAGCTCGAAGTCGATCTTGCGATCGTTCATGTCGACCCGCGCCACCTGCACGGTGACGCCATCGCCGAGCCGGTAGCTCATGCCGCTGCGCTCGCCCTTGAGGCGGTGCTTCTCGGCCTCGTAGTGGTAATAGTCGGAGGGCAGCGAGGTGACGTGGACCAGCCCCTCGACGTAGACCTCGTCGAGGCGCACGAAGATGCCGAACTGGGTCACCGAGGCGATGGTGCCGTCGTAGACCTCACCCAGCTTGTCGGACATGAACTCGCACTTGAGCCAGTCCTCGACGTCGCGGGTGGCGTCGTCGGCGCGCCGCTCGGTCATCGAGCAGTGTTCGCCGAGCTCGAGCATCTGCTCGAAGGTGTAGGGGCACCACTTGCTGGGCGGCTCGACCTTGCCACCCTCGGCTCGCAGCACCGTATTGGTCTGGCGCGGGCCGCGGATCACCGAACGGATCGCCCGGTGCACCAGCAGGTCCGGGTAGCGACGGATCGGCGAGGTGAAGTGGGCGTAGGCCGGATAGGCCAGGCCGAAGTGCCCCTCGTTGTGGGGCGAGTAGACCGCCTGGCTCATGGAGCGCAGCATCACCGTCTGGATGATGTCGGCGTCCGGGCGCCCCTTGATGGCCTCGGCCAGCGCCTGGTAGTCCTGCGGGGTCGGCTCGTCGCCCCCGCCCACCGACAGCCCCAGCTCGGCGAGAAACAGCCGCAGCTTGTCGAGGCGCTCCGGCGAGGGGCGCTCGTGGATGCGATAGAGCGCCGGCAGGTCGTGCTTGTCGAGGAAGCGGGCGGTGGCCACGTTGGCCGCCAGCATGCACTCCTCGATGATCTTGTGGGCGTCGTTACGCGAGCGCGGCACGATCTTCTCGATCTTGCGCTCGTCGTTGAAGACGATCGCCGTCTCGGTGGTCTCGAAGTCGATGGCACCACGGGCGACACGCGCCTCGCGCAGCAGCCGGTAGAGGGCATGCAGGTTCTGCAGTGACGGCACCAGCTCGCGGTACTCCTCGCGCAGGGCCGCCCCCGCTTCGCCGTCATCGTCGAGGATGGCGGCGACCTTGTTGTAGGTCAGCCGCGCCTGGGAGCGGAACACCCCCTCGTAGAAACGGTAGCGGCTGATGGTGCCGGTCTGGGAGATGTTCATCTCGCAGACCAGCGCCAGGCGATCGACGTCGGGATTGAGCGAACAGAGCCCGTTGGAGAGCAGCTCCGGCAGCATCGGCACCACCTGTCCCGGGAAGTAGACCGAGTTGCCGCGGGTGATCGCCTCCTGGTCGAGAGCGCTGCCGGGGCGCACATAATGGGAGACGTCGGCGATGGCCACCAGCAGCTTCCAGCTGCCCGACTTGGTCTTCCAGGCACAGACGGCATCGTCGAAGTCCTTGGCGGTCTCGTCGTCGATGGTCACCAGGGGGACATCACGCAGGTCGATGCGGTGCTGCTTGTCGCCCTCGGCGACCTCGGCGGACATGCTGGCGATCTGGTCATGGACCTCCGGCGGGAACTCCGCGGGAATCTCGTAGCTGCGGATGGCGATATCGATCTCCATCCCCGGATCCATGCGCTCGCCGAGCACCTCGACCACCTCGCCCACCGGCTGCACCCGGGTCTCGGGCTGCTGGACGATCTTCGCCGAGATCACCTGGCCGTCCTTCGCCCCGCCACAGGCGCTGTGGGGGATGATCACCTCCTGGGTGATGCGCGGGTTCTCGGGAATCAGCACCCCGAACTCCGGGGTGTTCTCTCGATAGACGCCGACGATGGTCTGGGTGTTGTGCGACAGCACCTCGGCGATGGTCGCCTCGTCGCGGCCACGGCGGTCACGTCCGCTGATACGCGCCAGCACGTAGTCACCGTGGAAGACCCGCCGCATCTGCCGGGGCGGCAGCACCAGGTCGGGCTTCTTGCCGTCCTCGCGCAGCAGGAAGCCGAAGCCGTCGCGGTGCCCCAGCACCTTGCCCTTGACCAGATCGAGCTTGTCGATCAGCGCGTAGGCCCCTCGGCGGTTGCGCAGCACCTGGCCGTCGCGCTCCATCGCCGCCAGCCGCCGTCGCACCGCCTCCTGAAGGTCCTCGTCGTCGAGGCCCAGCAGGCGGCTCATGTTCTCGTGGGTGATCGGTTTGCCGTACTCCTCCAGCCGGGCGAGCAGATACTGGCGGCTGGGGGCGGGGTTGTCGTACTTGTGGGCCTCGCGGCTGGCATGGGGGTCGTCGCTGAGCGTCCAGTGGGTCATGCAGAAGGCATCCTTGACAGCATCGGGAGCAGCGTCCTCGAGAAGGCGCCGGAGAAGCGCCGCGGGCATGAGGTCTTGCGATTGAGGTCTATTGTCATGGCCGCAGTATAGCGCCGGCAGCGACACGACCCAACCTCGGTCACACATTCGCGCCCGCCCCGGCTGCCTGTATTTCGTCGGCGGCGGCCCTGACGCTCTTGCATTGGCCGAGAAATCCGGTACCATACGCCTCGCCTGCCCAGATGGCGGAATTGGTAGACGCGCTAGCTTCAGGTGCTAGTGTCCTTACGGACGTGGAGGTTCAAGTCCTCTTCTGGGCACCATCGATACCCTGCGGGGTATCCGGGAGTTCGCTCCCACGCTCTTTGTCAGCTCGAAACGCTCGTGTTCGCCCAGGTGGCGGAATTGGTAGACGCGCTAGCTTCAGGT
>NZ_PNRE01000036.1:59301-196809 GCF_002879645.1 Halomonas heilongjiangensis
GGAATTGGTAGACGCGCTAGCTTCAGGTGCTAGTGTCCTTTCGGACGTGGAGGTTCAAGTCCTCTCCTGGGCACCATCACCCGATGCGCCGACAGGCGTGCAGTGATGGCCGCGAACACGACGTGATGCATGATGCGCCCAGGTGGCGGAATTGGTAGACGCGCTAGCTTCAGGTGCTAGTATCCTTACGGATGTGGAGGTTCAAGTCCTCTCCTGGGCACCACTTCTTCAGTGCCCGCGTCGTGCAGAGCAGCGAAGTCGCATCCCCGGCGGATGCCATGAGATGCAACGAAGAGAACCGCGACCCGATCGCGGTTTTTTTGTGCCCGCTCCCCGGGCGCTTGCCGGAAGATTCTCACTGGAACCTGCCCGGTAGCCTCGCCACCTCGTCGAGCCCCCATCCCTCGGTCACCACCTCGCCTTCCAGTGCGGCGGCGGCCCCTTCGGGCAACCGGGGAAAGAAGTTCAGGCCGGTGCGCGCCTCCACCTCGTCGATACTCACCAGATAGTCGTCCAGCGACTCATTGCCGCCCACCTCCTGGGGCATGATGAAGGCCAGCGCCCTGGGCGACTCGGCCGGCACCACGATGATCTTGTAGAAGGCCTCGGGAATCTCCACCAGCCCCACCCGATTGAAGACGTTGTCGAGAAAACGCTCGGGGAACACCGGCCCGGCGATCACCTGGACCACCCCGAAACGCGGCACGAAGTGGTCGATCACCACCTCCTCGAGGCGTTGCCACAGGCGACGGTTGAGGTCCGGGCGCTGGGGCGACATGTTGCTCATGTAGAAGGTGTCACGCTGCGCCTCGCGGCCATGCACCACGGCGATGGCATAGTTTGGTGCCAGGTGGCCTCGATCGTAGCCGCTGCCGAAATAGCTGTCGGTGGCGATGGGCCAGAGGGTGCGCCAGTCGCGCCGGAAGTCGGGACGCGATCCGGCTCGGGGCTCCTCCACCGCATGCAGCAGATAGCTGACCCACAGCGGGTTGACCCGCACGTCGGACCAGCCGACCAGGAAGCCCTCGTTGCGCAGCACGCGATGCAGGGTCAATGGCGAGGGAGTCTCCCAACTCGGCACCCCCATCCAACTGAGCCGGTCGCGGTAGTCACGCTCCTGGGTATACCAGAGGCCGCTGCCGACCACCACGAACAGCAGGGTAATGCCAAAGCGACGCACCTGCCGGCGCCAGCGGGAACGAACGGGAATTCGGCGGCGAGTCATCCTTGAGCGTGTCACATCCAGTCGGTGAGCGTCGGGCGGGCGCCCCGACATCACGCCGGGGGGCGGGAGCGCGTAACAGCGGTGACTACCAGCCCAGCGAGAACATGGTCTCCAGGTCGTGGCGCGAATGTACCTGCATGGCATTGAGGGTCTCGGTGTCGCGGATCCCCTCGACGGCATTGAGGCGCTCGGTGACCAGTTCGGCGAGGCTCTCGAAATCACGGGTGCGGGCGATCGCCACCAGGTCGTAGCGGCCACAGGTGGAATAGACCTCGCTGATCCCCTCGACATCGGCCAGCCGCTCGGCCACCGACTTGACCTGCCCCTTCTCGGTGTTGATCAGAATCACGGCATTCTGCATCGGGCACTCCCCTGCTCAAGAATGGCTTTCCCGCCGACCGGGACGCCGCCGGAACTGGCGCGAGTATAGCAGGGCGGCACAGCGGGCAGCACCCACCCGCTCATGCCACCCCCTCCAGGGTCAGCAACCGGCGCTTGAGGGCCGGCCCGCCGCTATAGCCACCGAGCCCGTCGGCGGCCACCACCCGGTGACAGGGAATCAGCAGTGGCAGCGGGTTGGCGCCACTGGCCGCCCCGATGGCGCGCGCCGCCCCCTCGCGACCGAGTCGCCGGGCCAGGTCGCCGTAAGTGCGGGTCTCGCCATAGGGAATGCGCAGCAGCGCCGCCCAGACCTGGCGCTGGAACTCACTGCCGCCCGGCGCCAGGGTCAGGCTGAAGTGACGACGCCGGCCTGCCAGATAGGCCAGCACCTGCTCCCGGGCATCAAAGAGAGCGGCATCGTCGCAATCTGCCTCCGCCGGATCGGGGGCCTCCTCGGCGGCCAGCACCAGTCGATGCAGGCCGTCGTCATCACCGCACAGCAGGATCTCGCCGAGCGGGGAGTCAAAGCGGGTATAGATCATGGCGGCTCCTCCGAATGGACAGTGGCGCGACCGAATGCCGCACTGGCCTGGCTCGGTTCGCGTCGCGTCTGGCACTCCACTACCATAGAACAGTCGAACTCCGGCGTGCAGTTTCTGTCGGAGGTAGGGGTAACCAATGCCCCGTAACAGAGGTGGCCAACCACCCGCAAGGACATGGGCAGTGCCAAGCTGCCCGATCGTGACGACCCTCTACCGTGATGACAAGGAGATACCATGGCCAAGCATAGCCGCCGGGATTTCATGCGCCACAGCCTGCTGGGTATAGCTGCCCTGCCGCTGGGTGCCGGAATCCTGTCCAGATCCGCCTTCGCCCAGGACCTGCCGCGCCTCGACCCCGCCTCCGATCAGGCCCAGGCCCTGAACTACGTAGAGGACGCCAGCGAGGCCAGCGACCACCCGGCCTACGAGGAGGGCGAGACCTGCGACAACTGCATGTTCTGGCAGGCCGACAACGAGGGCTGCCAACTGTTCCCGCAGAACAGCGTCGAACCCGGCGGATGGTGCCAATCCTGGACCGCCCAGGGCTGAGCCACCGCAGGGCGCCGCCCTGCCTGCCGAGACGAGACCCGCGCCAGGAGCGCGGGTCTCGTCGTTCCCGACGCCGGATTCTGGCGGCGTCTACTCCTGACGTGCCTCGTCGGGCAAGGGCCACTGGTAGCGACGGACCACTTCTTCGCCCTCCACCGACTCCAGCTTCACCGGAAAGCCCCACAGTTGGTGCAGGTGGCGGATCACCGGATAGACGCTGCGGGCCAGCGGCCGACGGCTGTCCTGGACATGGCGCAGGGTCAGCGAGCGGTCGCCGCGGATATCCGCCGAGTAGACCTGGATGTTGGGCTCGCGCACCGACAGCGCGTACTGGGTGGCCAGGGAGTCGCGAATCCGTCGATAGCCCCGCTCGTCATGGATCGCCGCCACCTCCAGCATCTCCTCCTGATCGTCGTCCACCACCATGAACAGCTTGAGGTCGCGGATCACCTTGGGCGACAGGAACTGCTGGATGAAGGACTCGTCCTTGAAGTTGCGCATGGCGAAATCCAGGGTCGCGCGCCAGTCACTGCCCGCCGCGTCGGGGAACCACTCGCGATCCTCGGCGGTAGGGGCCTCGCAGAGCCGCTTGAGGTCGGAGAAGATGGCGAAGCCCAGCGCGTAGGGATTGATGCCGCCATAGTAGGGGCTGTCGAAGGCGGGCTGACTGACCACCGCGGTATGGGACTGCAGGAATTCCAGGATCAGCCCCTCATCCACCAGGCCCTCTTCATAGAGCCGATTCATCAGGGTGTAGTGCCAGAAGGTCGCCCAGCCCTCGTTCATCACCTGGGTCTGGCGCTGGGGATAGAAGTACTGGGCCAGCTTGCGCACGATGCGCACCACCTCCCGCTGCCACGGCGCCAACAACGGGGCATTCTTCTCGATGAAGTAGAGCAGGTTCTCCTGGGGCTCGGCAGGATAACGCCCCCCCTCGTGCAGTCCCAGGGGGTCATCCTCCTCATCGGCACCGCCGGCCAACGCCTCGGGCATCTCCCGTCCGGGAATGGTCCGCCACAGGGTATTGACCTGGGCCTGCAGGTACTCCTCGCGCTCCTTCTGTCGCTGCGCCTCCTCGGCGGCGGAGATCGGTGAAGGACGCTTGTAGCGATCGACCCCGTAGTTCTGCAGCGCATGGCAGGCGTCGAGCAACTGCTCGACCGCCGTCACCCCGTGGCGCTCCTCGCACTCGGCGATGTATTTCCGGGCGAACACCAGGTAGTCGATGATCGAGGAGGCGTCGGTCCAGGTGCGAAACAGGTAGTTGCCCTTGAAGAAGGAGTTGTGGCCGTAGCAGGCGTGGGCCATCACCAGCACCTGCATCATCAGGGTGTTCTCCTCCATCAGGTAGGCGATGCAGGGGTCGGAATTGATCACCAGTTCGTAGGCCAGCCCCATCTGGCCACGCCGGTAGGCCTGCTCAACCGCCAGGAACTGCTTGCCGAACGACCAGTGGTGATAGCCCACCGGCATGCCCACGCTGGCATAGGCATCCATCATCTGCTCGGTGGTGATGATCTCGATCTGGTTGGGATAGGTGTCGAGCCGGTACTCGTCGGCCAGTCGCGCGATCTCGTGCTCGAAGTCGGTCAGGATCTCGAAGCTCCAGTCGGAGCCGGTGGCGATCGGCTTGCGTCGGGTCAGGGTCATGGTGCCTCCTTGGCCGTCTCACTGAACGACACGGCGCCGAAACAGCTCACGGAACACCGGGTAGATGTCGCCGGCCTCGACGATCTGCCGCATGGCGAAACGCTCGGGGAACTCGTCGGCCACGCTCTCGTACTCCTCCCATAGCGCCTGATGGGCGTGGGGAGTGATCTCCACATAAGTGAAGTACTGCAGCCGCGGCATCAGGGTCTTCATCAGCAGGTCACGGCAGGTGACCGAATCGTCGTCCCAGTTGTCACCGTCCGAGGCCTGGGCCACGTAGAGGTTCCACTGCCCGGGGGGGTAGCGCTTGGCGATGATCTCGTCGACCAGGGTCAGGGCACTGGAGACGATGGTGCCGCCGGTCTCCCGCGAATAGAAGAACTCCTCCTCGTCGACCTCCTTGGCGGCGGTATGGTGGCGCACGAAGACCAGCTCGACCTTCTCGTAGTTGCGCTCGAGAAACAGGTAGAGCAGCAGGAAGAAACGCTTGGCGATGTCCTTGTGGGCCTGAGTCATGGAACCCGAGACGTCCATCACGCAGAACATCACCGCCTTGGTCGAGGGCTGCGGCTGATTGATCAGGTTGTTGTAGCGCAGGTCGTAGGTATCGATGAAGGGCACCGATTCCAGGCGCTTCTCGAGGCGCTCGATCTCGGTCTTGAGTTCATTGATCCGCGCCGGGTTGCGCAGCACCGGATCCTTGGACTCCTCCTCTTCCAGCGCCTCCCGGGCTTCACGCAGGGCACGCCGAATGGGCGCCCGCATGGCGATGCGCCGGGCATGCGCCTCGCGCATGGAGCGCACGATATTGATCCTCGCAGGAACGCCATCGCGTGACACGCCCGCCCGCACCGGCCGCACCTCGTCGAGATCCACCAGGGACTTGCGCTCCAGATGCGGTAGCTCGAGGCCGTCGAAGACGAAGTCGAGGAACTCCTCGCGCGAGAGGGTAAAGGCGAACTCGTCCATGCCCTCGCCCTGGTTCGAGGCGCCCCCTTCTCCGGCGCCGCCGCCACCACCGCCCCCGCCGGGACGGCGCAGCCGGTCACCCTCGACGAACTCCTTGTTCCCGGGCGTGACGATGGCGCGCTTGCCCCCCGGGCCGTGCTGGAACACCGGCTCGGAGATGTCCCGGCTGGGGATCGATACCTTCTCGCCACGCTCCATGTCGGTGATCGAGCGACGATTCACCGCCTCCTCCACGGAGCGCTTGATATGGGTACGATAGCGATCGAGGAAGCGCTGTCGGTTGACCGCGCTCTTGTGCTTGGCATTGGCACGGCGATCGATGAAATAGGTCATGTGACCTCCCGGCTTGTGGCCGTCACCTCGTCATTGCGACTTGCGCACCCGCAGGTACCACTCGGAGAGCAGGCGCACCTGCTTCTCGGTGTAACCGCGGTCGACCATCCGCGCCACGAAATCCTCGTGCTTCTTCTGATCCGCGGTCGAGGCCTTGGCGTTGAAGGAGATCACCGGCAGCAGTTCCTCGGTATTGGCGAACATCTTCTGCTCGATCACCCCCTTGAGCTTCTCGTAGGACTGCCAGCTGGGATTCATGCCATTGTTCTGGGCGCGCGCCCGCAGCACGAAGTTCACCACCTCGTGGCGGAAGTCCTTGGGATTGGAGATGCCGGCCGGCTTTTCGATCTTCTCCAACTCCTCGTTGAGGGACTGGCGGTTGAGGAACTCACCGGTCTCGGGATCGCGGTACTCCTGATCCTGGATCCAGAAGTCGGCATAGGTGACGTAGCGATCGAAGATGTTCTGGCCGTACTCGGAGTAGGACTCCAGGTAGGCGGTCTGGATCTCCTTGCCGATGAAATCCACATAGCGCGGCGCCAGGAACTCCTTGATGAAGCGCAGGTAGCGCTCGAAGGTCTCCTTGGGCAGTTGCTCCTGTTCCAGGCGCTGCTCGAGCACGTAGAGCAGGTGCACCGGATTGGCGGCGATCTCGTGGTTGTCGAAGTTGAACACCTTGGAGAGGATCTTGAAGGCGAAGCGCGTCGACAGGCCGTCCATGCCCTCATCGACCCCGGCGGCGTCGCGGTACTCCTGGATCGACTTGGCCTTGGGATCGGTGTCCTTGAGGTTCTCGCCGTCGTAGACGCGCATCTTGGAGTAGATGCTGGAGTTCTCCGGCTCCTTGAGCCGCGACAGCACCGAGAACTGCGCCAGCATGCGCAGCGTGTCCGGCGCGCAGGGCGCCTCGGCCAGCGAGGAGTGCTCGAGGAGCTTCCTGTAGATGTTGATCTCCTCGGTGACCCGCAGGCAGTAAGGCACCTTGACGATATAGACCCGGTCGAGGAAGGCCTCGTTGTTGCGGTTGTTGCGGAAGGCCTGCCACTCGCTCTCGTTGGAGTGGGCCAGCACGATACCCTCGAAGGGGATCGCCCCCATGCCCTCGGTGGGGTTGTAGTTGCCCTCCTGGGTGGCGGTAAGCAGCGGATGCAGCACCTTGATCGGCGCCTTGAACATCTCGATGAACTCCATCAGCCCCTGGTTGGCCTTGCACAAGCCGCCGGAGAAGCTGTAGGCATCGGGGTCGTCCTGGGAATGGAGCTCGAGCTGACGGATGTCCACCTTGCCGACCAGCGAGGAGATGTCCTGGTTGTTCTCGTCACCCGGCTCGGTCTTGGAGATGGCGATCTGGTTGAGGCGCGAGGGGTAGAGGCGTGCCACCCGGAACTGGGAGATGTCACCGCCGTACTCCTTGAGGCGCTTGGCCGCCCAGGGCGACATCACGCTCTTGAGGTAGCGCGGCGGGATGCCATACTCCTTCTCGAGCAGCTCACCGTCCTCCTCCGGCGAGAACAGTCCCAGCGGCGATTCATAGACCGGCGAGCCCTTGATGGCATAGAAGGGCACCTTCTCCATCAGCAGCTTGAGCCTCTCGGCCAGCGACGACTTGCCGCCCCCCACCGGCCCCAGCAGGTAAAGGATCTGCTTGCGCTCCTCCAGCCCCTGGGCGGCGTGGCGGAAGTAGGCCACGATCTGCTCGATGGCCTCTTCCATGCCGTAGAACTCGGAAAACGCCGGATAGCGCCGGATCACCTTGTTGGAGAAGATCCTCGAGAGCCGCGAGTCCTTGGCGGTGTCGATCACCTCTGGCTCGCCGATGGCCTCCAGTATCCGTTCCGCCGCACTGGCATAGGCCACGGGCTCCTGGCGACAGAGCTCCAGATACTCCTGCAGGGACATCTCTTCCTGCTGGACACGAGCGAAGCGATTCTGCACATGATCGAAGATACTCATCGATGCCTCCTGTATGCCCGGTTCCCCGGCCGCTCGATTTGCAGAGCCTGCCGGAGTGGGTATCCATCAGCGTAGACAGCATCAGCGGATAACGGTTTACCGATCAAGTCAACGCACGGAGCCCTATCCCCTATGAACCCGGCAGAAGTGCCCGGTTCGCGAAAGAAATGTGCAGTTTTAAACGTTGAGAGAACGCTACCCGCCGGCAGGCCTCGGCGGGCAGTGCAGAGGATAGGCGATCAGGCCCGAGGTGACCCGACGATGGTCACAGCCGGGCCGCCAGCCGTGTCCCCTGATCGATGGCACGCTTGGCATCGAGTTCGGCGGCCTCATCGGCACCACCGATCACGTGCGCCTCCACCCCCGCCGCCTGCAACGGGTCGACCAGCTCTCGCACCGACTCCTGGCCGGCACAGACCACGATGCTGTCCACCTCGAGACACCGTGGCTCGCCATCGACGCGGATATGCAACCCCTCGTCGTCGATGCCGACGTACTCGCACCCGGCCAGCGCCTCGACACCACGGTGGCGCAGCGACGCCCGGTGCACCCAGCCGGTGGACTTGCCGAGCCCCTTGCCGGGCTTGGAGGCCTTGCGCTGCAGCAGGATGACCTGGCGTGGCGTCTCGGGCCGGTTCGGCGCCTTGAGCCCGCCACGGCGACTCACCGCCAGGTCCACCCCCCACTCGTCGCACCAGGCGTCGCGGTCGAGCGCGGGATGGCCCACATGGGTCAGCAGCTCCGCCACGTCGAAACCGATGCCCCCGGCACCGATGACCGCCACCCGCCGCCCGACCCGCTCCGGGTGGGTGATCGCCACGGGGTAGCTCATCACCCTGGGGTGATCGATGCCCGGGATATCGAGGCGCCGCGGGCGCACACCGGTGGCCAGCACCACCACATCGAACTCGCGCAGGGCATAGAGATCCGCTTCGCTGTTCAGGCGCACCCGCACACCGTGCTTCTCCAGCATCACCTTATAATAGCGCAGGGTCTCGTCGAACTCCTCCTTGCCGGGGATGCGGCGCGCATGGTTGAACTGGCCGCCCAGCTCGGCGTCGCGCTCGAACAGGGTGACCCGGTGGCCACGGCTCGCCGCGGTGACCGCCGTGGCCAGGCCCGCCGGCCCCCCGCCCACCACGGCGATCTCCCTCGGCGACTCGGCCGGCGAGATGACCAGTTCGGTCTCGTGGCAGGCCCGCGGATTGACCAGGCAGGAGGTGATCCGGCCCTGGAAGGTGTGATCCAGGCAGGCCTGGTTGCAGGCGATGCAGGTATTGATCTCTTCGGCGCGTCCGGCGGCGGCCTTGGTCAGCCAGGCCGGGTCGGCGAGGAAGGGCCGCGCCATGGAGACCATGTCGGCATGCCCCTCGGCCAGCACCCGCTCGGCCACCTCCGGCATGTTGATGCGGTTGGTGGTGATCAGCGGAATCGACAGCTCGGCCTTCATGCGCCGGGTCACCTCGGTGAAGGCGGCCCGGGGCACGCTGGTGACGATGGTCGGCACCCGCGCCTCGTGCCAGCCGATGCCGGTGTTGATCAGGTCGGCGCCGGCGGCCTCGATGGCCCGCCCCAGGGCGACGATCTCCTCGAAGGTGCTGCCCTCCTCCACCAGGTCGATCATCGACAGGCGGAAGATGATCAGGAAGTCGTCCCCCACCGCCGCACGCAGGCGGCGCACGATCTCGACGGGAAAGCGGCTGCGGTTCTCGAAGCTGCCACCCCAGTCGTCGTCGCGATGATTGGTGCGCGGGCAGACGAACTGGTTGATCAGATAGCCTTCGGAGCCCATCACCTCGACCCCGTCGTAACCGGCTTCGCGGGCCAGGGTGGCGCAGCGCACATAGTCGTCGATCTGGGCCTCGACCTCCTCGGAGGAGAGCGCCCGGGGCATGAAGGGATTGATCGGCGCCTGGATCGCCGAGGGGGCCACCAGCGCCGGAGTATAGGCATAGCGGCCGGCATGCAGGATCTGCAGGCAGAGCCGTCCGCCCTCCCGGTGCACGGCCTCCACCACCTCGCGATGCTCCGCCACCTGCTCGGGGTGCTGCAGGGTCGACGCCCCCTCGAAGACCGCCCCCTCGGGATTGGGCGCGATGCCACCGGTGACGATCAGGCCGACGCCCTCCCGGGCACGCTCGGCATAGAAGGCGGCCAGCCGCGCGAAGCCGCCGGGCGCCTCCTCGAGGTTGGTGTGCATGGAGCCCATCAGCACACGATTGGGCAGCGTCAGGTGGCCGACCTCGAGCGGTCGGAACAGGTAGGGGTAGGATGTCACGGTCTCGGGCCTCGCTTGCGGCAAGATTCAAACAACTGTATGACTGTCGCCATCAGAGTGCAACGACAGCGCCCAACAGACAATCCCGACCAAGGCCCAAGACCCCATGTCCGCGACACCCGAACGCCGGGAGGTTCCGCTCTCCCGCGGCGCCATCCACCTGACCCGCTTCCGCACCGTCGGCGCGCCCCGCGGTGTCGTGCTCTGCTGGCACGGCGCCATCGAGTCGGGGCGCATCTTCCACAGCCGCTCGGGCAGGGGCCTCGCCCCCTGGCTGGCTCGGCAGGGCTTCGATGTCTTCGTCGCCGACCAGCGTGGGCGGGGCCAGGCACCGCCGCGACCCGCACGGGGTATCGACCTCGACCAGACCGATGTCATCGTCGAGGAATTTCCCGCTGCCGTCGAGGCCTGTCTCGCACTGGCCGGCTCGTCCCGCCTGTGTCTGGTCACCCACTCCTGGGGCGGGGTGCTGGCGGCGTCGAGCCTGGCGCGCTTTCCAGCGCTGCGCGCGCGCATCGACCGTCAGGCCTTCTTCGGCACCAAGCGCAGCGTGCGCAGCTGGTCGCTCCAGCGGCTGCTCTACGTGGACCTGATCTGGAAGGGACTGGCGCCGGTGGCCTGCCGGTTGTGGGGGTACCTGCCGGCCCGGGCCCTGCACTGGGGCAGCGACGACGAATACGCCGGCAGCCATCGCCAGGGGGCCGACTGGGTGCGCCCCCGCCCCTGGATCGATACCCGGGACGGCTTCGACTACGCCGCGGCGCTGGCCAGCGGTGGCCTGCCACCCACCCTGCACCTGGCCGGCCGGGCCGATCGGGCCCTGGGGCATCCGGACGACGTCGCCCGCTTCGCCACCGAGTGCGGCCCCCACGAGCAGCGCCTGGTGCTGCTGGGTCAGGGCCCGGGGGCCGCACTCGGCCTGTCGCGCGACTATGGCCACCTGGACATGCTGACCCACCCCGAGGCGGCCCGGGAGGTCTTCCCGCTGGTCGTCGAGTGGTTCGAGCCGGGACGGGGAGGATCGGCGAAGGCCTGAAACAAAAGAACCCCGAGCCAGAGGCTCGGGGTTCGGGAATTCGTGATGGCGGACCGGACGGGACTCGAACCCGCGACCTCCGGCGTGACAGGCCGGCATTCTAACCGACTGAACTACCGGTCCGCATGGTGGGTGATACCGGACTCGAACCAGTGACCCCCAGCATGTGAGGCTGGTGCTCTAACCAACTGAGCTAATCACCCACGAACATCGGAACTGCGTGTTGCGACTGCCAGGCCATCATGGCGGACCGGACGGGACTCGAACCCGCGACCTCCGGCGTGACAGGCCGGCATTCTAACCGACTGAACTACCGGTCCACAAGATGACTCGCAGCTCGGAAGACGATGGCGGACCGGACGGGACTCGAACCCGCGACCTCCGGCGTGACAGGCCGGCATTCTAACCGACTGAACTACCGGTCCGCAGCGTGCTTCCAACGTGATCGGGCATTACCCGGGGCAATGGTGGGTGGTACAGGGTTCGAACCTGTGACCCCCAGCTTGTAAGGCTGGTGCTCTCCCAGCTGAGCTAACCACCCCCGGTCACGTGGCGCTGCATTCTACAGGGGCACCGCCCAATGTCAACGCTTTTTGCATCCCCGTGGCACCGCCCCGTTCGCCACATAACCGCCGCCTTTCATCGACTTGCCGGCATCGCCCGCGGCCCGGGGAGTTCATGCCTGCTCGGCCATGAAGGCGGCGATCACCCCGGCCGCCTCGGCGATCAGTTGCCCCTGATCACGCCGCGATGCGCGCCGCGGCTTCCAGTCATGATCGCCATCCTCGAGCCAGTGTACCCTGGCCACCTCGGGTAGGGCATGACCGGCCAGCTCCTCGCGGGTACCGAAGGGGTCGCGACTGCCCTGCACCACCAGGGTCGGACAGGCGAGCAGCGGCCAGTGGGCCAGGCGCAGGCTCTCGGGTCGGCGGGGGGGATGGAAGGGATAGCCGCAGAGCACCAGCCCGACCGCCTGGTCGCGCGCCGCGAACAGGCTGGCGGCCCGCCCGCCCATGGACTTGCCGCCGAGCCACAGGGGGGCGAGCGCCGGATGCGACACGGTGTCGCACCAGTGGGCCAGCTCGTCGACCAGGTGGTCGATGCGGGGAGGGGGGCGGCGGCGCGCCTCGCGGCGCATGCGCTGCATGTAGCCGAACTCGATGGCCAGGGTCTGGACGCCCTCCTCGGCGAGTGCCTGGCGCAGCGCCACCATCAGCGCCGAGTCCTGCCCAGCCCCCGCCCCATGGGCGATCAACAGGCGCCCAACGCGAGCCTCGCCACGGACTTCGAGAGGGCCGAGCCCCTCGACCAGCCAGCCTCCACGATCACCCGACAACAGGCGATCACGAAGCCGGCTCGGGGAGATACTGGCTTCGACTTGACAGAAGTGATTCGACACTCGAGACCCTCGCGAGTTCATGAAATGGCACGTAGATGTGTTCAGGTTGATGCGGGCCTGCGCTAGAATTCCGGCTGGATCTTGACCTGCATCATCCTGCGGGAGGCCGACCCGGGGCAGAATGCCGCGGGGCAACCCAATACCGCATTCGATGGGAACCTGACATGAGCACAGCACTTGAACACCCGACCTACAACTACAAGGTAGTTCGGCAGTTCGCGATCATGACGGTGGTGTGGGGCATCGTGGGCATGACCCTCGGTGTCATCCTCGCCGCACAGCTGGTATGGCCGCAACTCAACCTGGGGCTGCCGTGGACGAGCTTCGGCCGCCTGCGCCCCCTGCACACCAACGCCGTGATCTTCGCGTTCGGCGGTTCGGCACTCTTTGCCACCTCCTACTACGTGGTGCAGCGCACCTGCCAGACGCGGCTGTTCTCGGACAAGCTCGCGGCCTTCACCTTCTGGGGCTGGCAGGCGGTGATCCTGTCGGCGGTGATCTCCCTGCCGCTGGGCTTCACCACCACCAAGGAGTACGCCGAGCTGGAGTGGCCGATCAATATCCTGATCGCCGTGGTGTGGGTCAGCTATGCCATCGTCTTCCTGATGACGATCAAGAAGCGCAAGACCTCGCATATCTACGTGGCCAACTGGTTCTTCGCTGCCTTCATCCTGACCGTCGCGGTGCTGCACATCGTCAACAACGCCGCCATCCCGGTCACCGCCATGTATTCCACCTCCATCTACTCCGGTGCCATCGACGCCATGGTGCAGTGGTGGTACGGCCACAATGCGGTAGGCTTCTTCCTGACCGCCGGCTTCCTGGGGATGATGTACTACTTCGTGCCCAAGCAGGCCGAGCGCCCGGTCTACTCCTACCGCCTGTCCATCGTCCACTTCTGGGCGCTGATCATGGTCTACATGTGGGCCGGCCCGCACCACCTCCACTACACCGCCCTGCCCAACTGGGCCCAGTCGCTGGGCATGATCATGTCGATCATCCTGCTCGCTCCCTCCTGGGGCGGCATGATCAACGGCATGATGACCCTCTCGGGTGCCTGGCACAAACTGCGCACCGACCCGACCCTGCGCTTCCTGGTGGTCGCCCTCTCCTTCTACGGCATGTCGACCTTCGAGGGCCCGATGATGGCGGTCAAGACCGTCAACGCGCTCTCCCACTATACCGACTGGACCATCGGCCACGTGCATGCCGGCGCACTGGGCTGGGTGGCGATGATCACCATCGGCTCCATGTATCACCTGATCCCGCGCCTGTTCGGTCGCACCGAGATGTACTCGGTCGGCATGATCGCCGTGCACTTCTGGCTGGCGACCATCGGTACCGTGCTCTACATCGCCGCCATGTGGGTCAACGGCATCCTGCAGGGCCTGATGTGGCGCGCCATCAACCCCGATGGCACCCTGATGTACACCTTCATCGAGTCTGTCGAGGCCAGCGGCCCCGGTTACATCGTGCGCCTGATCGGTGGCCTGTGCTGGGTGCTGGGCATGTTGATCATGGCCTACAACGTCACCATGACCGTCAAGCGCAGTGATACCGTGCGCCAGCCGATTCCGCAGACTGCCTGAGCCAACCGGGGAAACCGACACCAATGAGACACGAGATCGTCGAAAAGAACGTCGGCCTGCTCGCCGTGCTGATCCTGGTGGTGATCAGTTTCGGTGGCCTGGCCGAGGTCGTGCCGCTGTTCTTCCAGAAGCAGACGACCGAACCCGTCGAGGGGCTGCGTCCGCTCTCCGCGCTGGAACTCGAAGGGCGTGACATCTATCGCCGCGAGGGCTGCGTCGGCTGCCACTCGCAGATGATTCGCCCCTTCCGCGCCGAGACCGAGCGCTACGGCCACTACAGCGTGGCCGGCGAGTCGGTCTACGACCACAACTTCCTGTGGGGCTCCAAGCGTACCGGCCCGGACCTGGCCCGCGTCGGCGGCCGCTACAGTGACGACTGGCACCGTGCCCACATGTACAACCCGCGTGACGTGGTGCCGGAGTCGATCATGCCGGCCTACCCGTGGCTGTTCGAGAACACCCTCGACGGGCGCGCCACGCCACGCAAGATGAAGGCCCTGCGTAGCCTCGGCGTCCCCTACACCGACGAACAGATCGAGAACGCCACCCGCGAAGTGCGCGGCCAGCAGGAGATCACCGCCCTGGTGGCCTACCTGCAACAGCTGGGCACCGTGCTCGAGGGCACGCGCTGACATGGATACCGGGACCTTTCGCGGCATCATCACCGGGCTGCTGATCCTGGCCTTCATCGGCATCACCGTCTGGGCCTATTCCAGGCGCCGCAAGCCGGACTTCGACGAGGCGGCCAACCTGCCCTTCGCCGACGATGATGAGCAACCGAACCGTGACAAGCGCCTCTCGCCGGAAGAGCGGACGCACGAGGCCGATTCCCGAGAAGACAAGGGAGACAGGAACACATGAACAATCTTTGGGATGACTCCCTTTCAGGCTTCTGGAGTGCCTGGATCATCGTCATCACGCTGGGCTCCATCGGGCTGGCCTTCTGGCTGCTCTATGCCAACCGCCGAACCGACAAGGCCCCCGACGCCGAGGGCAATGTCGAGACCACCGGCCACGCCGCCGACGGCATCGAGGAGTACGACAACCCGCTGCCACGCTGGTGGTTCCAGCTCTATGTCGGCACCGTGGTGTTCTCGCTGGGTTACCTGCTGCTCTACCCGGGGCTGGGCAACTTCGCCGGGGTCCTGGGCTGGACCCAGGAAGGTCAGTGGGAGGAGGAGGTGGCACGCGCCGAGGAGCGCTTCACGCCGATCTTCGCCCAGTACCAGGAAGTGCCGATCCCCGAACTGGCCGAAGACCCCGAGGCGATGCAGGTCGCCGAGCGCATCTACCTCAACAACTGTGCGGTGTGTCACGGCTCCAATGCCCGGGGCGGCTACGGCTTCCCCGACCTGACCGACGACGACTGGCTCTACGGCGGGGAACCGGAGCAGATCCTGACCACCCTGAGCCGGGGACGCAACGGCCTGATGCCGTCCTGGCAGCAGCTCGGTGAGAACAACATCGAGAACCTCACCCAGCATGTGCTGGCGCTCTCCGACCTGGAACATGATGCCGAGCCTGCCGAGCAGGGTGCCGCGCTCTTCGCCTCGGTGTGCGCCGCCTGCCACATGCCCGACGGCAGCGGCAACCAGGCCCTGGGGGCCCCCGATCTGACCAACGACACCTGGCTCTACCAGGCCCCGGGCCAGAGTGTCGCCGACGCGGTGCGCCAGACCCTGCGCAACGGCCGCAACGGCCACATGCCGGCCCAGGCGGCCTATATCGGCGAGGAGCGGGTCCACCTGGTCGCCGCCTATGTCTACAGCCTGCGCCTCCAGGACTGAGGCGGCCCGCACTGGACGGACAGGGTGCGGCCTCGGGTCGCACCCTGTCTCGTTGGGTCGAGGGGTAGATACAATGCACGACAGTCGTTCTTCCCCTCCTCCCGCCGAGCCCTCCGTGAGCCTGCCATGAGCGACAAGATACCGACGACAGACGTCACCCCGAGCCCGGTCGGCCAGCATGTACCGGGGGAAATCGTCTCCCAGGAGATGTACGCCAGCCGGCGCCACATCTACGTGCGCGAGATCCAGGGGGTCTTCCAGCGCCTTCGACGCGGCGCCAACTGGGGGCTGATGCTGCTCTTCTTCGGCCTGCCCTGGCTGCAGTGGGGGGATCGCCCGGCGGTCTGGTTCGACCTGCCGGGTCGCGAGTTCCATATCTTCGCCGCCACCTTCTACCCCCAGGAGTTCATGCTGCTCTCGTGGCTGCTGATCATCTGCGCCTTCGGCCTGTTCCTCATCACCGTCTTCGCCGGCCGCGTCTGGTGCGGTTACACCTGCCCCCAGAGCGTCTGGACCTTCCTGTTCATCTGGTTCGAGCATCGCCTGGAAGGGCCGCGCAACCGACGCATCAAGCTCGACAAGGCACCGATGACCCTCGACAAGGCCTGGCGCAAGGCGACCAAGCACGCCATCTGGCTGGCCATCGCCCTGGCGACCGGAATCACCTTCGTCGGCTACTTCACGCCGATCCGCGATCTGGTGATCGCGTTGCCGACCCTCGACGCCCATGGCTGGTCCTACTTCTGGGTCGGCTTCTTCCTGGTCTTCACCTACCTCAACGCCGGCTGGCTGCGCGAGCAGGTGTGCATCTACATGTGCCCCTACGCGCGCTTCCAGTCGGTGATGTTCGATGCCGACACCCTGATCGTCTCCTACGACGAGGCCCGCGGCGAGCCCCGCGGCTCACGCAAGAAGAGTCTCAGCCACCAGCAGGCGCGGGAAGCCGGTCACGGCGACTGCATCGACTGCGACCTCTGCGTGCAGGTCTGCCCCACCGGCATCGACATCCGTGACGGCCTGCAGTACGAGTGCATCACCTGTGCCGCCTGCATCGACGCCTGCGACAGCGTGATGGACAAGATGGGCTACCCCCGCGGCCTGATCCGCTACACCACCGAGAACGCCCTGGAGGGCAAGCCGAGTCGCATCCTGCGCCCGCGCCTGCTCGGCTACCTGGCGGCACTGCTGGTGATGGTTGGCGCCTTCGCCTGGGCACTGTCCGAGCGCATGCCGCTGGGCTTCGAGGTCGAGCGCGAGCGCAACCAACTGTTCCAGATGACCCGCGAGGGCCGCGTCAGTAACGTCTACACCCTGACCGTGCGCAACCTCGACCGCGAGGATCATGTCTATCGTCTCGCGGCACGCGGTCTACCCGGTCTCGAGCTGGACACCGACCGTATCCGCGTACCCGCCGGCGAATCGCGCCGAGCCGTGGTACAGATCACCGCCACCCCGGACGTGATCGAGTTGCCGAGCCACGCCATCCAGTTGCATCTCGCCGCCGAGGACAACGAACGCATTCACCTGGAGCGCGAGGCGCGCTTCATCGGACAGATCCGGAGATAACCGTGCAAGCCCACCCCGCGCCCCCCTGGTACAAGCAGTTCTGGCCCTGGTTCCTGATCGGCCTGTTGATGCTGTCGATCGGCGTCAGCTCGACCTTCGCCTTCCTCGCGGTGCTCAGCGCCGATGGCATGGTGCAGGAGGACTACTACGAGCACGGTCGTGCCATCAACATGGTGCTGGCCAAGCAGGAACGCGCCGCCGACCTGGGCCTGCAGGCCCGGCTGCGCATCGACCCCCTCACCAGCGACGTGGTGCTCGACCTCGAGGGGGACTCCCGCCCGGAGCGGCTCGACCTGGAACTGATCTTCCCCACCCAGGACGACCGCGATATCGAGCTGGTGCTGGAACATGTGCGCGACGGCCGCTACCTGGGACAGGCGCCGGACAACCTGCGCTATCGCTGGTACCTGCAGCTGCAGCCCGAGGGCGACTCGCCCGAGTGGCGCCTGGTCGGCGAGGCGCGCTTCCCCGACGAGAACGTCATCGCCCTGACGCCGGGCCGCCCGGCGGCAGAATGACCGTAATCCACCGCGGCGGCGTCACCCCGCCCACCCCATGACCGTAGAAGCCACCGCCGATATCGACCGCGACTGCTACCACTGCGGCAACCAGGTGCCCGCCGGGGCCTCCTGGTCGATCACCCTCGACGACCGGGCGCGGCCGCTCTGCTGCCCCGGTTGCGAGGCGGTGGCCCATGCCATCGTCGACGGCGGCCTCGCGAGCTACTACCGCTTCCGTACCGAACTGCCCGAGCGCCCGGACGAGCGCCAGGCGGTCAAGGCCGAGACCTGGGCGGTGTTCGATGACCCCGGCCTGCAGCGCCAGTTCGTGCACCCCGAGGCCGACGGTGGGCGCGTCCACGCCACCCTGGCGGTGGACGGCATCACCTGTGCCGCCTGCGCCTGGCTGATCGAGCACCGGCTCAACGCCCTGGAGGGCGTCGACTCCAGCGCGGTGAACCTGACCCACCATCGGGTACGGGTGGGCTGGGACCCGCAGCGGATCAAGCTGTCGCGACTCCTCGCCGAGATGGCGGCGATCGGCTACCAGGCCCAGCCCTACGAGCCCGACGAGGCCCAGAGCCGCCTGCAGCGGGAAGAGCGCATGAACGTGCGCCGGCTGATCGTCGCCGCCGTGGGCATGGCCCAGGTGATGATGTTCTCGATCCCCATCTACGTGTCCGCGCCCGGCGAGATCAGCGACGACTTCCTCGCCCTCTTCCACTGGCTCTCCTTCGCCCTGGCCACCCCGGTGGTGTTCTTCTCGGCCCTGCCCTTCTTCCGCAATGCCGCGCGCGACCTGCGCACCCGGGTGCTCGGCATGGACGTGCCGGTGTCGATCGCCATCGGCGGTGCCTACCTCGCCAGTGGCTATGCGGTGCTCTCCGGCACCGGCGAGGTCTACTTCGATTCGGTGGCCATGTTCACCTGTTTCCTGCTCTTCGGCCGCTACGTGGAGGCCCGCGCCCGGCGCCGCAGCGGCCACAGCGGCAATGCAATGTCCGGCGCCCTGCCGCTCTCGGCGATTCGCCTCACCGACGGGGGCGAGGAGCGCATCCTGCCGGCCAGCGAGCTCGCCCCCGGCGACCGGGTGCTGGTCAAGCCCGGCCATGGCGTGCCCGCCGACGGCGTGATCGAGGACGGCGAGTCGAGCCTCGACGAATCGATGCTCACCGGCGAGTACCTGCCGGTGACCCGCCGCCCGGGTGAGACCGTCACCGGCGGCAGCCAGAACATCGAGAGCCCGCTGGTGGTACGCGTCACCCACGCCGGGCGCGAGACCCGGGTCGCCGGCATCGTCGACCTCACCGACCGCGCCTTCGCCAGCCGTCCACGGCTCGCCCAGATGGCCGCCCGCATGTCGCACCTCTTCGTGCTGCGGCTGCTGCTGGTGACCGCCTGTGTCTCCACCGTCTGGTGGTTCATCGATCCGTCGCGGATGCTCTGGGTCACGCTCTCGGTGCTGGTGGTGACCTGTCCATGTGCCCTGGCGCTCGCCACCCCCACGGCGCTGACCGCCGGCCACGGCCAGCTGCGCCGCCGCGGTGTGCTGGTGACCCGCGCCAATGCCATCGAGGCGCTCTCCCAACTCGACCGGGTGATCCTCGACAAGACCGGCACCCTGACCACCGGCCGCATGGCGCTGGTGGAGACCCGCCCACTCGGGGACCTCGACGAGGCACGCGCCCGGGTGCTGGCCGCGGCCCTGGAGGCGAGTTCGGAGCACCCTATCGCCCGCGCCTTCCACCCACACCGCGACGCCACGGTGCGCGCCCGGAACGTGGTCAGCCGCACCGGCCAGGGCCTGGAGGGCGAGATCGCGGGCCGCCCCTGGCGGCTCGGCAAGCCCGCCTTCGCCGCGCCGACGCAGGCCCCGAGCCCACCGGGCGAGGGACAGTGGCTGCTGCTCGCCGAGGCGGGCGAGCCGCGTGCCTGGTTCGCCCTGCACGACCATCTCCGTGAGGAGGCGGCCGCCACCGTCACCGCCCTCCAGGCGCTGGGGCTGCAGGTGGAGCTGCTCTCCGGTGATACCCCCGAGGCGGTGGGCCGGCTCGCCGCGCGTCTCGGCATCGCCACCTGGCGGGCCTCGGCCAGTCCCGAAGACAAGCTCGAGCGTATCCAGGCCCTGCAGGCCGGGGGCGAGAAGGTGGCGATGGTCGGCGACGGCATCAACGACGTGCCGGTGCTGGCCGGCGCCGACGTGGCCATCGCCATGAACGGTGCCACCGACCTGGCCCGCACCAGCGCCGACGCCGTCTTGCTCAGCCCGCGGCTGACGCGTATCGTCGAGGCGATCGAGATCAGTCGGGCCACCCGCCGGATCATGCGCCAGAACATGATCTGGTCGGTGTGCTACAACGTCTCGGCGCTGCCACTGGCGGCCATCGGCATCGTGCCGCCCTGGGTCGCCGCTCTCGGCATGTCGGCCAGCTCCCTGGTGGTGGTGGGCAATGCCCTGCGGCTCAACCGCTTCCGCTCGGCCGTCACGCCATTCGTCCCGACGCCCCGGCTGGTGAACGCATGAGCATCCTCTACCTGCTGATTCCACTGTCGCTGATCCTGCTGGGGCTGGCCGTGTGGGCCTTCTTCTGGGCGGTCAAGCATGACCAGTTCGAGGACCTCGAGGGCCCCGCCCATCGCATCCTCTTCGACGAGGACGAGAACGATCTTCTCCCCGAGGAACGCGAGCGCCGGCGACGGTCGCGGGGCGAGGTCGACCACCCCCCCGCTGACCGGGAGGAGCCACCGCGCTGATGGATCCCACCGGCCTGGGTCTACCGCCCCTGCTGGCGGCCTTCGTCTTCGGCCTGCTCGGCGGCGCCCACTGCATCGGCATGTGTGGCGGCATCATGAGTGCCCTGACCTTCGCCGTCCCCCCCAGCATGCGCTCTACGGCCCGACTCTCCGGGCTACTGCTCGGCTACAACCTCGGGCGCATCGCCAGCTACATGGTCGCCGGTGCCCTGGCGGCCGGGCTCGGTACCCTGGTCGCGATCACCCCGGTCACCCGCCTGGTGCTGCAGGGGCTGGCCGCGGTGATGCTGATCCTGATGGCGCTCTATATCGCCGACTGGTGGAAGGGGCTGCTCAGGGTGGAGGCCCTGGGCAAGCGGCTGTGGCGCCACCTGGAACCCGTGGGCCGGCGGCTGATGCCGGTGGTGAGGGTCCCCCAGGCGGTGGCGCTGGGGGCCGTCTGGGGCTGGCTGCCGTGCGGGCTGGTCTACTCGATGCTCGCCTGGAGCCTGGCGACCGCGGCCCCGCACCAGGGCGCCCTGCTGATGGGCGCCTTCGGCCTGGGTACCCTGCCGGCGCTGCTGGCCACCGGGCTGGCGGCACGCCAGCTCGGCGGCCTGATCCGCCACCGTGCCACCCGCACCCTGGCCGCGGTGTCGATCATCGCCTTCGCCCTGTGGCAGCTCTGGGGCCTGCTGCCGGGTGCCGGCCACGCCTGACCCCGCCCGACGAATTCGCCCCCGCTTGACGCAGCTCAACACGGCCCCGGGCCGGCCCCGCTACCATCGGAGCATATCCATCATCCGGAGTGCCGCCATGACCGCTCACGTCAAGCGCGAAGGCCCAGAGGATTCCGCCCGGCTCGCCTGGGACATGGCACTGCTGCGCCGCTACGACACCCGCGGCCCACGTTACACCTCCTACCCCACGGCTCGCGGCTTCCATGAGGGCTTCGGGCCCGACGACTTCAGCGCGGCTCTCGCGCGCAGCAACGACCAGGGCCAACCGCTGTCGCTCTACATTCATGTACCGTTCTGCCGCAACGGCTGTTTCTATTGCACCCGCAACAAGATCGTCACCAGGGACACACGGCTGGCGGAAGCCTATCTGTCGCGCCTCGATCGGGAGATGGTGCTCAGCTCCCGCCACCTCGATGCCTCGCGGGAGATCCAGCAGCTGTACTGGGGCGGCGGCACCCCGACCTTCCTCGCCCTCGACCAGATGAGCGACCTCATCGACCGCCTCGATGCCCGTTTCGGGCTCTCGGGCTCGAGGGAGCGTGACTACGCCATCGAGATCGACCCCCGGGAGGCCAATGTCTTCACCCTGCGCCATCTGCAGGCCCTCGGCTTCAACCGCCTGAGCCTCGGTGTCCAGGACCTGGACCTCAGGGTGCAGCGGGCCATCAACCGGGTTCAGCCCCGGGTGCTCACCGAGTCGTTGATCGACGAAGCCGACCGTCTCGGCTTTCGCTCGCTCAACCTCGATCTGATCGTCGGCCTGCCGCTGCAGACCCGCGACAGCTTCGCCGAGACCCTGGCGCAGGTGATCGCCATGGCCCCGGCCCGGCTGTCGGTCTTCAACTACGTCCACCGGCCCGAGCGCTTCACCTCCCAGCGCCGCATTCATGTCGAGGACCTGCCCGGTCCCGAGGAGACGCTGGCGATGCTGCATGCCACCCTCGAGATGCTCTCCTCGGCGGGCTATGTGCATATCGGCATGGACCACTTCGCCCGCCCCGACGACAGCCTGGCGATAGCCCAGCGCCAGGGCACCCTCACGCGCAACTTCCAGGGCTACTCCAGCCATACCCCGTGTGACCTGATCGGACTCGGCGTCTCGGCGATCAGCCGGGTCGATGACGTCTATGCCCAGAATCCCGCGGAACTCGCCGCCTACGAGAGGGCGCTGGACGCCGGCCACATGGCCACCGACCGAGGGCGGCGCCTGACATTCGACGACCGCCTCCGGCGACACGCCATCGAACGACTGATGTGCGACATGGCGCTCGACCTCGGGGCACTGGGCCGCACCTTCGGGGTCGATGCCGAGACCCACCTGGCCGATCCCCTGATCCGGCTGGAGGTGGCCGAACGCGACGGCCTGGTGACGCGGGTGGGCCCCCGGCTCGTCGTCACGCCGATCGGCCGGCTACTGATCCAGCACCTCGCCATGGCCTTCGACGCCCACGCGCCGCCGCAGCTGGCAACGAGCGACTCCCGCAACGCGTGAGGGACTACCTCCAATGGCCGGAGGCTACCTCCAAAGGGATGCTTTGCCGGCCTGGGCTAATCCTCCATAATGGCGACAGAGTCACCATCATGGAGGAGAGCATGCCTGATACCGCGACCGGCAGGCGGCGTTCCCTGCTGCACGAGACCCGCTGCCAGACCTGCAGCCTCAGTTCGCTCTGCCTGCCGCTGGCGCTCGAGCTCCAGGACATGGACCAGTTCGATGCCATCATCCGGCGCCGCGCCCCCCTGAAGAAGGGCGAGGCACTGTTCCGCCAGGACAGCGCCTTCACCAGCGTCTACGCCGTGCGCTCGGGCAGCCTCAAGCAGGTCACCACCGAGGGCAGCGGCGAGGACCAGCTGACCAACTTCTACCTGCCCAGCGAACTGGTGGGCCTCGATGGCATCGACGAGGCGCGCTATCCCGGCACGGTGGTCGCGCTCGAGACCACCACCGTGTGCGAGATTCCCTTCGACCGCCTCGATGCCCTTTCCGAGGAGCTGCCGGAGCTGCGCGCCCAGCTCTACCGCAGCATGAGCAAGGAGATGCGCGACGATCGCCGCATGATGCGGCTGCTGTCGCGCAAGACCGCCGACCAGCGCCTGGCGACCTTCTTCGCCGGCCTCTCCGACCGCTTCCGCCGCCGCGGCTACTCGCCCTACAGCTTCCGCCTCTCCATGTCCCGGGCCGACATCGGCAACTACCTGGGGCTGGCGGTGGAGACGGTGAGCCGCATCCTCGGCCGCTTCCAGACGCAGGGACTGGTGGCCGTCTCCGGCCGCGAGGTCAATATCCTCGACCTGGCGGCGCTGACCAAGGTCGCCGAGGAGGAAGGCGCCCGCTAGAGCCAAGCGCCAAGCGCCAAGCGCCAAGCGCCAAGCAGGATCATGGTGGGTAACGCCTTGCGCGAGCGGCGCCGGGGACAGGTCGGAGTGGAGGTCATTCTCCATGGATGGAGAATGTAGCGCCCAGGGAAGGGTTCACAGCGCCTCCACGAAGGCCCTGTCGCCGGACAAGCCGCGACTTCAGGCACTGCCGTCATTCGAACAGAAACCCCGCCTGACTCATCGCCCGGCGGGGTTTCTCGTATCAATGGCAATAGCGCCGACAGCGGTCTTCTACAACTCGTTGAGGATATCGATGCGGTCGGCCTGCAGCCGGGCCTGCTTCTCCTCCAGGCCGGCGAAGTCGAACAGCTCACGGTCGGCCAGTTGCGAGGGCGCCACGTTGGTCACCGCCTTGAACATGCTCTCGAGCCGGCCGGGGTGCCTGGCTTCCCATTCGGCGAGCATCTCCTTGACCACCTGGCGCTGCAGGTTGGGCTGCGAGCCGCAAAGGTTGCAGGGGATGATCGGGAAGGCCATCAGCCGGGCGAACTCGGCGATATCCGCCTCGCGGCAATAGGCCAGCGGGCGGATGACGATGTTCCGGCCGTCGTCGGAGAGCAGCTTGGGCGGCATCGCCTTGAGGCTGCCGCCGAAGAACAGGTTGAGGAACAGCGTCTCGAGGATGTCCTCGCGATGGTGACCCAGGGCGATCTTGGTGGCACCGATCTCCTCGGCGAAGCCGTAGAGCGAGCCGCGACGCAGCCGCGAACAGAGCGCACAGGTGGTCTTGCCCTCGGGGGTCTTCTCCTTGACCACCGAATAGGTGTCGCGCTCGAGGATGTGGTACTCCACCCCGATGCCGTCCAGGTACTCGGGCAACACATGCTCGGGAAAACCGGGCTGCTTCTGGTCGAGATTGACCGCCACCAGCGAGAAGTTGACCGGGGCATTGCGCTGCAGGCTGCGCAGGACCTCGAGCATGGTGTAGCTGTCCTTGCCGCCGGACAGGCAGACCATCACCCGATCGCCCTCGCCGATCATCTCGTAGTCGATGATGGCATTGCCCACCTGGCGTCGCAGGCGCTTCTGCAGCTTGTTGAACTCGCGCCTGCCCTTCCCATCGAGGGTACCAAGGGGCGTGGCGTCATCTTCCGTGACAGGAGCGTCAACGGGGCTAGGGTCGAAGATCACGGCATCTTGCATGGTCGGGGCACTGCCAGAGCGGCTGGAAATGACGGGCGCCCATCCTACCACCGCCACCGCCCCCTGGCGACGGTAGGCCACCGTTCCCCCGCCGGGCCCCATGCCAAGCACCACCCTGGAGGCTCGGCCTCACGAGGTGCGCTTCGCCAGCATGGCGCCTCGCTCCAGGCGCAGGTACATCAGTGCCGTGGTCACCGCATCGCCCAGCGCGGTGTGCCGCCCCATCACCGGCACTCCCAGGGCGCCGGCCACCTGCTCGAAGCGCAGGCCGGGCTCGATCTCGGGATGGCTACGGCGTAACTGGCGGACATAGGTATGCGCCACGTCGATGCCGGCATTGGGCAGGTCGAAGCCGAAGCGCGGTCGCAGCTCCCGGTTGATGATCGCCAGGTCGAAGTCCAGGCACCAGCCCACCAGCGGCCGGTTGCCGATGAACTCCAGGAAGCGGCTCAGCGCCGTCTCGATGCTCTCGCCACCCTCCAGGTCGATGCCACGCAGGCCGTGGATGCATATCGAGTCTCCGCTCAACGAGGCGGGACGCTGCAGACGCAGGTCCAGCGATTCGCTGGCCAGCACCCGGTCGCCGCGGATCTTCACCGCGGCCAGCGATACCAGCTCGGCACTGCGGGTATCGAGCCCGGTGGTCTCGCTGTCGATGGCGACCAGCTCGTCACCGGTGTAGGGCTGGAACAGCCAGGCGTAGTAGCCGTCGGCCTGGCGGCGCCGATCGGCGACCCGGCGCAGTACCTTGAGCATGGGTTGACCTCCTGTAGGTAGTGTCGATCCCTGAAAGCACGCCCCGTATCACGAATATTCCAGGTGAAAGCGGTGCGACAGACGCTGCTTGAAATCCTTGACGATATGCAGCGCCTCGCGAAGCAGGTCGCGCTCCAGCGACGAGAGCTCCTGGACCACCACCCGGTCGGGCTTCTTGCCCTTGTCGCCCTCACCGCCCAGGCGTGCCAGTTGCTGCTCGAGGCGCAACTGGGTGAACAGCGACAGCGCCTCGCCCAGGTCCTCGGCGAAGCGAGCCTCCAGGCGGCCGTCCTCGGCCAGTGCCTCCAGGCGCTCCAGGGTCGAGGTAACGTGGATGCCTCGCTCCAGCGCCATGGCGCGCACCCCGTGGACGATGGGAAAGATGCCGCCCTTCTTGATGTCGATGCCGTGCTGGGGCTTCTTCAACGAGCCGAACAGGGTCAGCGGCGTGGAGAAACGCAACGCCGGGCGGGCAAAGTAGGAGAGCAGGATCTCGTCCCGGGAGCAGCGCTCGAACAGCTCCTCGCGGACCTGTTCGAGCAACACCGGATTGCCCGCCACCGCGTGGGAGTCGAGCATGATGGCGAGCTTCATCAGGCTGTCGCCATCGCGACTGGTCGCCCAACGGGCGATGCGGCCGCGCCACTGGGTCACGCTGCCGACCCACTCCGGGTTGGAGACCATGATATTGCCCGGGCAGGGCGGATAGCCGAGCTCGATCAGGGTCTCGGTGAACCGCTGCATCTGCTCGGCGCAGTCGGGCCAATCGAGGTCATCGGCCAGGATCAGGCCATTGTCCTGGTCGGTCTTGAGAATCTGCTCCCCGCGCCCCTCGCTGCCCATCACCATCAGGCAGCTGTCGCGGCGATGGGGCTCGTCGATCAAAAAGCCCCAGGCCTTGTTCATGATGCGACCGTTCAGGGCCGCCAGCAGGCCCATGGCGAAGCGCAGCTTGACCCCCTGGGCCATCAGCGCCCTCACCAGCTCCGGCGTTCGCCGACTGGCGGCGGCCAACGCCTCGAGGCTGTCCGCCTGTTCCACCTGCAGGCTGACGACATAGCTGCGACTGGAGAAGTAGCTGAGCACGTCGGTCAGCTCCACCACGCCGCAGGGCGCGTCCTGCTCCATGACGACCACCCGCTCGACCTGGTGGCGGGTCATCACCACCAGCACCTCGAACAGGTACTGGTCGGGGGTCACCGTCACCAGCTCGAAATGTGCGACCGCCTGCACCGGGCTGTCCTGCGCGCGCCCTTCCAGCACCAGGGCGTTGAGCAGATCGGTCTTGGTGACCATGCCCGCCCCCTGGTCGCCGTTGACCAGCAGGCTGTCGGCGTGACTGTCATGCAGGGTGGCCACCGCCTCGGCGATGGTCGAGGCCGGCCCCACGCAGAGCGGCTCGCGCATGCACTCGCTGACCCTGGCAAGCATGAAACCGGCCATGGTCACGCCGCCCTCGGCACGCTGCTCGGTCAACAGGCGAGCCTTGTGGGCCAGGGTCTGGCGAAAGAACTCGGCGAACGGGGGATACTCTTCGCACAGTTGCAGGAACAGCGCCTTGGGAAGTAGATAGCAGAGGCTCTCCTGCTCGGCACGGAAGCGGTAGCGGCTCTTGCCATTGAGGATGCTGATGGCGCCGAACAGGTCGCCCTGGGTGTAGTGGCCGATGCGCTCACGCGCGCTGGGGAGGGTCGTGTCCAGTTCCGCGACCTCGCCCTTGTGGATGATGAAGACGAACTCTCCGGGCTGACCGGTTTCGAGAATGATCTCGTCACGGTCGAAGTAGGCCAGGTCGACGCCACTGCGAACGCGCTCGCGTCCTTCATCATCCAGAAAGGTGAATGGCGGTTGAGAGAGATCGACATCGACCATGGGGCTGTCCTCGTTAGGCGGCTGTCTCACCCCGCAGGTTCATAAGCACATGACAGCCACGGTGGCTTCAAGATAGCAAAGTGGCGATTCAAGAAAGAACCTAGACAATCGTCCTATCCTTACCGACTTAGACCAACGTCATAACGGACACGTGATTAGACTATCGTCCCATGCATGACCGGCTAGACCATCGTCCTATGCTCGCCTTGCGGGGCCCGGAAACAACAGAGACGATGCTGCATAACCGCATGATTTATAGTGAAAAAAAATGACACTCTTCCATCGGTATTTTTTCATGATACCAAAGTCTGGGATTTATTTTTCCCACTCATTGCCCAGTATCAACCAAGAGCCATGCAGGGTAATCGCACGTCGACAATCCTTGCCGTCCACAGGCAGGCAACATCCTCGTACAGGACAGCCTTCCGATGGATAGTCGTTGTATACGTACGATTGCCCTGATGGGCCTGGGATCGATCGGTGCAACTTCTCACCCCCCCCAATAACAAGTGGAGAGCAACACCATGGCAGATGAGAAATCCAATGCCGCTGCTTACTGGAAGGCGAATGTCCGCCTGATTACCGGATGCCTGATTGTCTGGGCGCTGGTGTCCTACGGCTTCGCGATCCTGCTGCGCCCCCTGTTGTCGGGCATCCCCATCGGTGGTACGGACCTGGGCTTCTGGTTCGCCCAGCAGGGGTCCATCCTGACCTTCATCGGCCTCATTTTCTTCTATGCCTGGAGAATGAACAGGCTGGATAAACAGTTTGGCCTCGGGGAGTAAGCCAGCATGAGTCAGTTTGCCATCAACCTGCTGTTCGTGGGCGCCTCCTTCGCCCTCTATATCGGTATCGCGGTCTGGGCCCGAGCCGGTTCGACCAAGGACTTCTACGTCGCCGGTGGCGGCGTGCACCCGATCACCAACGGCATGGCGACCGCCGCCGACTGGATGTCCGCGGCCTCCTTCATCTCCATGGCCGGCCTGCTCGCCTCGGGTGGTTACGCCAACTCCTCCTTCCTCATGGGTTGGACGGGCGGCTACGTCATCCTGGCGATGCTGCTGGCGCCCTACCTGCGCAAGTTCGGCAAGTTCACCGTGCCCGACTTCATCGGTGACCGCTTCTACAGCAATACCGCCCGCCTGGTGGCCGTGGTCTGCCTGGTGGTGGCTTCCGTCACCTACGTCATCGGCCAGATGACCGGTGCCGGCGTGGCCTTCTCCCGCTTCCTGGAAGTCAGCAACACCTGGGGCATCTGGATCGCCGCCTTCATCGTCTTCCTCTATGCGGTATTCGGCGGCATGAAGGGCATCACCTACACCCAGGTGGCCCAGTACGTGGTGCTGATCGTCGCCTACACCATTCCCGCCGTCTTCATCGCCCTGCAGTTGACCGGCAACCCCATCCCCATGTTCGGCATGTTCAGCGTGCACAACGAATCCGGCATGCCGCTGCTGGCCAAGCTGAGTGAAGTGCTGGTCGAGCTGGGCTTCCAGGACTACGCCGCCGACGTGGACAACAAGCTCAACATGGTGCTGTTCACCCTGTCGCTGATGGTGGGTACCGCGGGTCTGCCCCACGTGATCATCCGCTTCTTCACCGTTCCCCGGGTGGCCGATGCGCGCTGGTCCGCCGGCTGGGCCCTGGTGTTCATCGCGCTGCTCTACCTGACCGCACCGGCGGTGGCCTCCATGGCACGCCTGAACCTGCTGACCACCGTCTATCCGGAAGCGAGTGGCCAGGTGGAGAACTACGAGGAGGCGATGGGCGATGCCCTGCTCTACGAGGAGCGGCCCGACTGGTTCAGGACCTGGGAAGAGACCGGCCTGATCACCTTCAACGACCAGAACGACGACGGCCGCATTCAGTTCTACAACGAAGGCAACGAGGCCTTCGCGTCAACCGCCGCAGAGCGTGGCTGGGAAGGCAACGAACTGACCGTCAACAACGACATCCTGGTACTCGCCAATCCGGAAATCGCCAACCTGCCCGGGTGGGTCATCGGCCTGATCGCCGCCGGGGGTATCGCCGCGGCACTCTCCACCGCTGCGGGTCTGTTGCTGGCGATCTCCTCGGCCATCAGTCATGACCTGATCAAGACCACCATCAACCCCAACATCACCGAGAAGGGCGAGATGCTGGCGGCGCGCATCTCCATGGGCGGTGCCATCCTGCTGGCCACCTACCTGGGCCTGAACCCTCCGGGCTTCGCGGCCCAGACGGTGGCCCTGGCCTTCGGTATCGCGGGCGCCTCGCTGTTCCCGGCCCTGATGATGGGTATCTTCTCCAAGCGGGTGAACAACAAGGGCGCAGTTGCCGGCATGCTGGCCGGCCTGATCGCCACCCTGCTGTATATCTTCACCTACCTTGGCTGGTTGTTCATCCCCGGCACCAACATGCTGCCGAACACGCCGGACAACTGGATCCTCGGCATCTCGCCGCTCTCCTTCGGTGCCATCGGCGCGATGATCAACTTCGCCGTGGCCTTCGCCGTCTCCAGTGCGACCGAAGAACCTCCGCAGGAGATCCAGGACCTGGTCGAGAGCGTTCGCTTCCCGAAAGGCGCTGGCGTAGCGATTGACCACTAAGCCATAATGGGTTCCTGACGCAGCGAGTCTGCGTCATGGAACCAAACCGGATCGGGCTTCCATGGGGAAGCCCGATTTCTTTGAGGAAGGTCGATTTATGTTATGGCATTTGATTGGCGCGATCTTTGCTGGTTTGGGCGCCGCGGGGATCGGCCTGATGTTGCGCTTCATCAGCGGCAAGCGGTTGCCGCGCTGGATCATTCCCGTCTGTGCCGGTCTCGGCATGCTGGGGTACCAGATCCACTACGAGTACTCCTGGTTCAGCCAGAAACAGGGCCAACTGCCCGAGTCGGCCCGGGTCGTCTCCATCGAGAAGGGCGGGGCCTTCTGGCGGCCCTGGACCTACGTCTTCCCCATGACCACGGCGTTCAGTGTCGTGGACCGGGACAACCTGGTGCCGACGCAGGTGGAAGACCACCGACTGGTCGAGTTCATTCGCTATCGCTTCGAACGACAGTACGTGGACCAGGTGACGCACCAGGCCTGGCTGATGAACTGCACCACCCGATCCCAGCTGCCCCTGGTGGGCGAGGAGCGCCGGCCACGCTTCGAGGACCTGAGCGATGTCGATGCCGACACGCCACTGTTCCAGGCGCTTTGCACCGAGGAGTGAGTCTGCCGTCCCTGGCAACTGACGGCCAGCGGTCGACCGAGCGACTCCCGGCTGCCCTCTCGGCCGCCATTGCCCTAGAATGGGCGCACAGAGAGGGGGAGTGCGCATGTTCGCCGGCTGGCTGCTGATCGCCGTTTCGTTGCTCTATATCGCCGTGCTGTTCGCCATCGCCTGGCGGGGCGACCGGCATGCCCGCGAGCACGGCGCGAGCCGGCGCCGCCCGGTGATCTATAGCCTGGCGCTGGCCATCTACTGCACCTCCTGGACCTTCTACGGCGCCGTCGGCCAGGCGGCCACCGCCGGCTGGTCCTTCGCCAGCATCTACGTCGGGCCGATCCTGACGTTCCTGCTGTTCTGGCCGGTGCTGGCCAAGATGATCCGTGTCGCCAAGCACCAGAACGTCACCTCGATCGCCGACTTCATCGCCTCGCGCTACGGCAAGACCCAATCCCTGGCGGCCTTCGCCAGCCTGGTGGCGCTGATCGGCACCCTGCCCTACATCGCCCTGCAGCTGAAGGCGGTGTCCACCTCCTTCGCCGTGCTCACCGATGCCGCCGACATCACCCGCACCCCGCTGTTCGGTGACACCGCCTTCTACGTGGCGCTGGTGATGGCGGCCTTCGCCATCCTCTTCGGCACTCGCCACACCGATGCCACCGAGCACCACGAGGGGCTGATCCACGCCGTGGCCTTCGAGTCGCTGGTCAAGCTGATCGCCTTCCTGGTGCTCGGCGCCTACGTCACCTGGGGCATGTTCGACGGCCTCGGCGACCTGCTGGGACGGGCCGAGACCCAGCTCGAGCTGCAGCGTCAGCTCGCCCAGCAGGACTTCGGCCAGAGCTTCTGGGCCCAGACCCTGCTCGCCATGCTGGCCATCCTCTGCCTGCCCCGCCAGTTCCACGTGGCGGTGGTGGAGAATACCCACCGCGACGATGCCACCAAGGCACGCTGGCTCTTCCCGCTCTACCTGGTGGCCTTCGCCTTCTTCGTGCTGCCGCTGGCCGCCGCCGGCCTGACGATGTTCGCCGACAGCGGCATCGAGCCGGATACCTATGTGCTGGCGCTGCCCATGGCCGCCAACAACGAGTGGCTGACCCTGCTCACCTTCATCGGCGGCTTCTCGGCGGCCACCGGCATGGTGATCGTCGCCGCCGTGGCGGTGTCGATCATGATCTCCAACGAGATCGTGATCCCGGCGCTGTTCCGTCTGCGCTGGTTCGACACCAAGGCCCGCGACTACGGCCGCCTGGTGCTGCGCGCGCGGCGCATCACCATCGCCGCGATCCTGGCCATGGCCTACGGCTTCTACCAGTTGATCGGCGAATTCACCTCGCTCGCCTCCATCGGCATGCTGTCGTTCGCGGCTGCCGCCCAGTTCGCCCCGGCGCTGATCGGCGGGCTCTACTGGAAGCGCGGCAACCGCCTCGGGGTGATCGTCGGCATGAACGTCGGCTTCGCCATCTGGGCCTACAGCCTGCTGATGCCGGCGATGATCTCCGCCGGCGTGCTGCCGGCACACTGGCTCGCCGGCGGGCCGCTCGGCATCGCCTGGCTCACGCCCACCTCGCTGTTCGGCCTCAATGTCGGCGACAGCTTCACCCATGGCGTCATGCTCTCGCTCGGCATCAACCTGTTCTGCTACATCTTCGTCTCGCAGATGACGCCCCAGCGGGTGGTCGAGCGCATCCAGGCCTCGCTGTTCGTCGACAGCGTCGAGACCCGCCAGACTTCGGTGAACCGCCCCTGGACCGGCGCCACCACCGTCGGCGACCTCAAGGTACTGTGCGAGCGCTTCCTCGGCGCCGGCCAGGTGAGCCGTGCCTTCGACGACTACGCCCGGCGCACCGGCAAGACGCTGGACGACAGCACCCGCGCCTCCATCGACGTGATCCAGTTCACCGAGCGCTTCCTGGCCTCGGTGCTCGGTGCCTCCTCGGCGCGCATCGTGGTCAACTCGGCGCTGCAGGGGCGCGGCATCGGCATCTCGGACGTGATCTCCATCGTCGACGAGGCCTCCCAGGTACTGGAGTTCAACCGCGCCCTGCTGCAGGCCACCATCGAGAACATCAACCAGGGCATCAGCGTGGTCGACCAGAACCTGCGGCTGGTGGTGTGGAACCAGCGTTACCTGGAGCTGTTCCGCTTCCCCGACCACCTGATCCGGGTCGGCGCCCCCATCGACCGTATCTTCCGCTACAACGCCCACAACGGCGAGTACGGCCCCGGCGACCCGGAGGAGCACGTGCAGCTGCTGCTCGACAACATCCGCGAGGGCCAGCCCCACCGCTACGTGCGCTATCGCCAGGACGGCAGCGTGCTCGAGGTCCAGGGCAACCCCATGCCCGGCGGCGGCTTCGTCTATACCTACCAGGACATCACCCAGCAGAAGCGCATCGAGGAGGCGCTGATCCGCTCGGAGAACAACATCCGCATCTACACCGACAACGTGCCGGCGCTGATCGCCTACTTCGACAAGGAGTGCCGCTATCTCTTCACCAACCGCGCCTACGAGCAGGCCTTCGGCATCGACCGCAACGCGGTGATCGGCAAGCGCATCGAGCAGGTGATCTCCCCGGAGATGGCCCGCGACCGGGCCCCCTGGATCGAGCGCGCCCTGGCCGGCGAGCGGGTCAGTTTCGAGGTCTCGCTGGCCCTGCCCGAGGGAACCCGCCACATGCTGGTCACCTATACGCCGCACTTCGGCGACAGCGGCGCGATCCTCGGCTTCTTCTCGCTCTACCAGGACATCACCGAGCGGCGTCTGGCCGAGATCGCCCTCAAGGAGACCAACGAGACCCTGGAGGAGCGGGTCCGCGAGCGGACCCAGGCGCTCTCCGAGGCCAACGCCGCCCTGCGTCAGGAGAACCGGGTGCGCGCCGAGGCGGAGCTGGCGCTGCGCCAGGCCAAGCAACTTGCCGAAGACGCCAACGCCTCCAAGACCCGCTTCCTGGCCGCGGCCAGCCACGACCTGCTGCAACCGCTCAATGCCGCGCGGTTGTTCACCTCGGCGCTCTCCCAGGAGATGGATGCGGTGGACATGCGGCGCACCATCGGCCATATCGACAACTCGCTGCAGGCCGCCGAGGAGTTGCTCGGCACCCTGCTCGACATCTCCAAGCTCGACGCCGGGGCCCTGACCCCGCGGCGCAACCACTTCGCCCTGGCCGATGTCTTCCGCCCGCTGCGCGCCGAGTTCGAGGTAATGGCCGAGGAGCGTGGCCTCGACCTGGTGGTGGTACCGACCCGCGCCTGGGTCGACAGCGACCCCCAGATGCTGCGCCGCATCGTTCAGAACTTCCTCTCGAACGCCATCCGCTATACCCAGGAGGGGCGCGTGCTGCTGGGGTGTCGCCGCCACGCCGGCCGCCTCGCCATCGAGGTGTGGGACTCGGGCCCGGGTATCCCCGACTCCAAGCAGGCCGAGATCTTCCAGGAGTTCCGCCGCCTCGACCAGGCCTCGCGACACAAGGAGAGCGAGAAGGGCCTCGGCCTGGGCCTCTCCATCGCCGACCGCATGAGCCGGGTACTCGACCACCCCATCAAGGTGCGCTCCCGGGAAGGCGCCGGCACCATGTTCTCGGTCAGCGTGCCGGTGGTGGCGGCGCGCAGCGAGGCCGAGCAGGCCGAGGAGGCCACCCCCAGGCGCGCCGGCAACAAGCTGGCCGGCACCCGGGTGCTGTGCATCGACAACGAGTCGCTGATCCTCGAGGGCATGAAGGCGATGCTCTCGGGGTGGGGTTGCGAGGTGTTCACCGCCACCACCATCGGTGGCGCCAAGTCGGTGCTGCGCCATCTCGACGGCGACCCGGATGCCATCCTCGCCGACTACCACCTGGACAACGAGGTCACCGGCCTGATGGCCCTGGAGGCCCTGGGCGAGCGGCTGGAGGGTGCGATACCGGGCATCGTGATCACCGCCGACCGTACCGAGGAGGTGGCCGAGGAGATCAAGCGCAGCGGCTACCAGCTGCTGCTCAAGCCGGTGCGCCCCGCCGCCCTGCGCGCCCTGCTCACCCGCACCCTGCAGGCGAGCCGGGCGGCCAGGCAGGAGGGGTAGCGCGCTGCGCGAGAGCTGGAAGCTGGAAGCTGGAAGCTGGAAGCTGGAAGCTGGAAGCTGGAAGCCAAATGGTACCGGGCGACTGCCGACGCAAGCGGCGCCGGGGACAGGCCGGAGCGGGGGTCATTCTTCATGGATGAAGAATGTAGCGCCCAGGGAGGGGTTCACAGCGCCCCCGCGAAGGCCTGTCGCCGGGGAAGCCGCGATTTCGGATCCCCGACAAGCGGCCAGGCATTATGGTCTAACCGTGGGCTGCCACCATCAGGAGGCCTTCGGCCTCCATTCGCCCAGCAGAGCTGGGCTCCTACAGGCTGCCCGAAGTGCGGCTCAGGACTCGACCTTGGGCGGCTCGACCTCGAGCTTCTGGGCGGCGATCACCGCCTGGGTGCGGGAGTGCACCCCGAGCTTGCGCAGGATGGCGGTGACATGGGCCTTGATGGTCGCCTCGGAGACGTTGAGCTCATAGGCGATCTGCTTGTTGAGCAGGCCTTCGGTGAGCATGTTGAGCACCCGGAACTGCTGCGGGGTCAGCGAGGCGATCGCCTCGGCGAAGCGGGTCTCCTCCTCGTCGGACTCGCCCATGGCCGCGGCGAGCTCCGCCGGCAACCACACCTCGCCGTCGAGGATCTCGCCCACCGCTTCGGCGATCAGCGCAAGCGACGACGACTTGGGAATGAACCCCGAGGCGCCGTAGTCGATGGCACGGCGCACCACATGGGGCTCGTCGCTGCCGGAGACCACCGCCACCGGGATATCCGGGGTCTGGCCTCTCAACTGAATGAGACCAGAAAACCCATGCGCTCCCGGCATATGCAGGTCGAGCAGGATCAGGTCGGCATCCGGATGACGGGTCACCACCTCGGTGGTGGCCTCCATGGTGTCCGACTCGACGATCTCGGCCTGGGGCGCCAGCTGCCGCAGTGCCTGGGTCAGGGCCGCACGGAACAGCGGATGGTCATCGGCGACGATGAATTTCTGGGCAAAGGCCATGGATTCTCCTCCGGTTCCTCGAGCAGCGGGCCGACGGCCGCCATACTGGGCTCTTCTATCGATGACGGCATGTTACCCCATGCGGGAAGGCTTTCCCAAGCGCTCGACGAGGGTTGTCGACAAGCGGCGTCAACGAACACGAAAAAGCCGACCACGGGGGCCGGCAGAAAAGGGGCAGGCGGGGCGCCGATGGGCGAGTGGCGCCCCTGCCGACGGTCCCTGCCGTCAGCGATTGGCGCGGTGCTCGATCAGCTCGTCGACCACCGACGGATCGGCCAGGGTGCTGGTGTCACCCAGGCCATCGCACTCGTTGGCGGCGATCTTGCGCAGGATACGGCGCATGATCTTGCCCGAACGGGTCTTGGGCAGGCCCGGGGCCCACTGGATGACGTCCGGCGAGGCGATCGGCCCGATGTCCTTGCGCACCCACTGGGTCAGCTCCTTCTTGAGCGCGTCGGTGGGCTCGACCCCCTCGGTCAGGGTGACGTAGATGTAGATGCCCTGGCCCTTGATATCATGGGGGAAGCCGACCACGGCCGCCTCGGCCACGGCATCGTGCGCGACCAGCGAGGACTCGATCTCGGCGGTGCCCATGCGGTGGCCGGAGACGTTGAGCACGTCGTCGACGCGGCCGGTGATCCAGTAGTAGCCATCCTCGTCGCGACGGCAGCCGTCGCCGGTGAAATACATGCCCTGGTAGGTGGAGAAGTAGGTCTGGACGAAACGGTCGTGGTCACCCCAGATCGAGCGCGCCTGGCCGGGCCAGGAGTCCAGGATCACCAGGTTGCCCTCGGTGGCGCCCTTCAGCTCGTTGCCCTCGCTGTCGACCAGCGCCGGCACCACGCCGAAGAACGGCAGGGTCGCCGAGCCGGGCTTGAGGTCCATGGCCCCCGGCAGCGGCGAGATCATGATGCCGCCGGTCTCGGTCTGCCACCAGGTATCGACGATCGGGCACTTCGAGTTGCCGATCACCCGGTAGAACCACTCCCAGGCCTCGGGGTTGATCGGCTCGCCCACCGAGCCAAGCAGGCGCAGGCTGTCGCGCCGGCTCGAGGCCATGACGTCATCGCCATGGGCCATCAGGGCACGCACCGCGGTCGGCGCGGTGTAGAGGACGCTGACCTTGTGCTTGTCGACGATCTCGCCCATGCGGCCATGGGTCGGATAGCTCGGCACCCCTTCGAACATCAGGGTGATGGCACCGTTGGCCAAGGGCCCGTAGACGATGTAGCTGTGGCCGGTGACCCAGCCCACGTCGGCGGTGCACCAGTAGACCTCGCCGTCCTGGTAGTCGAAGACGTACTGGTGGGTCAGGCTGGCGTAGGCGAGGTACCCCCCGGTGGTGTGCTTGAGACCCTTGGGCGCCCCGGTGGAACCGGAGGTGTAGAGGATGAACAGCGGATCCTCGGCGTTCATCTCCTCGGCCGGGCACTCGGTGGGCTGGCGATCGACCAGGTCCTGATACCAGACGTCGCGGCCGTCCTGCCAGTCGATCTCGCCTCCGGTACGCTTGACCACCAGCACCTTCTCGCAGACCCCGGTGCCCGGGCGGGTCAGGGCCGCATCGACGTTGTCCTTCAGCGGCACCTGCTTGCCGCCACGCACCGACTCGTCGGCGGTGATCACCAGCTTGGAATCGGCGCCGACGACACGCTGGGCCAGGGCATCCGGCGAGAAACCGCCGAACACCACCGAGTGGACGGCGCCGATGCGCGCGCAGGCCAGCATGGCCACGGCCGCCTCGGGGATCATCGGCATATAAAGGGTCACCACGTCGCCCTTGCGGACACCCAGCTCCTTGAGGCCATTGGCCAGCTGACAGGTGTGCTCGTAAAGCTCGCGGTAGGTGACGTGCCGGGAATCGGCGGGGTCGTCGCCTTCCCAGATGATGGCGGTCTGGTCGCCGCGGGTCGCCAGGTGGCGGTCGAGACAGTTGGCACTAGCGTTGAGGGTGCCGTCCTCGAACCAGCGGATGTCCACATTGTGCGAATCGAAGCTCGTCTGCTTGATCTTCGTCGGCGCCTTGATCCAGTCGAGACGCTTCGCCTGCTCGGCCCAGAACCCTTCCGGATCATCCAGCGACTGCTGATACATGGCCTGGTACTTGGCCCTGTCGGCATGGGCATTGGCGGCGAAGTCGTCGCGTACCGGATGGACTTTCTGCTGTTCGGTCATGGAATTGCCTCTTCCGGGAGATGCACCCTGGTTAACGTCGCCGGCCGCATCGTCGGGCGAGCCGGCACCTTAAAGGTGACACCAGCATATACCGCTGGCCACGGCCTTCCCTTTAGACATTGGTAGCAACATTTTTCCTTTTTAGCACAACAACTTACGAACCATTTTCGGGCATGGCGAGGCCGAGATAGACCAAGGTCTGAGCACAGTGACGGCAGCGGTAGCGATGCCCCCGGCGGGCCAGGGCGTGGCGGCGGGCGGTGAAGCCATGCTCGCGACAAGCGCAGCGGTAGCGGTGCGGCGCGGGACTCGCCCGGTGGGTGTCGAAGCGGTGGGTGGTGCGGGGCTCGAGGCCGAACAGCCGACGCATCACCGTCTGCCACTCGCGGCCATGGGGCCGGGCCAGGTGACCATCGTCGAGGTGCTGCACCAGCCAGTGGGCCATCTCGTGGGGCACCACCTCGACCAGGAAGGCCTCGCGGTTCTCGGCCAGCAGCACCGGATTGAAACGCAGCCCGCCGCGGCCGAAATGGGCCTGGCCGGCGGACTTGCCGCGCAGGTCGCACCACACCCGGGGGCGCGGCAGCCCGGAGTGTACCTCACGACACAGCCGCCAGGCGGCCTCGACCCGTTCGTGCAGGGCGGCCAGCAGCGCCTCGTGGTCGAGGGCGGCCAGCCGGTCGGGATCGGGATGGGGCAGCACGGGGGTCTCCATGGGATGCTAGAATGACGCGCCAGCCACGGGGCGGCAAGCCACGCGACACCCCTGCCACACAGCGAGATGCCCGATGTCCGATACCCCCCAGCCTCAACCGCTGCTCGACGACGACGACCTCGACCTGCTCGACGACTTTCTCGATTCGGAACGCGTCGACGCCGAGGCCCTGGACCTGATCGGTGCCCACGGCTTCCTGGTGGCACTGGCCGTGGCGCCCAGCGACGTGCCCCCCGCCAGTTGGGTCGCCGAGCTCTTCCACGGCGAGCCGACCTTCGCCGACGACGCCGAGCGCGAGACCATCCTCGGACTGCTGGAAGCGCTCAGGCGCAACGCCATCGCCGCCCTGGAGCAGGGCCTGCTGCCGGAACTGCCCTTCGAGCTCGTTCTCGACGGCCTGGCTGCCGAGGAGACGCCGATCGGCGACTGGTGTGCCGGCTTCATGGAAGGGGTCTTCCTCGACGAGGCGGCCTGGTTCGAGGAGGACGAGGAGACTGCCGCCACCCTGCTGCTGCCCTTCATGGCACTGTCGGGCCTGTTCGACGAGGAGCCGGACATGGCCGAATTCACCGCCGACACCGCGCGGCTCGAGGCCCTGGTCGCCCAGTTGCCGGAGCTGGTGCTGGATCTCTATCTGCACTACCGCGTGCCGCCGGAAACCCCCAAGCCTACCCCGCGCAAGAAGAAGCCCGTCGGTCGCGATGGCAAACGCAAGCGGTAAGCTGCTGGCCCGGCGAAGCCGGGCTACCTCAGTCGCGTCAGCAGCCCGTCCAGGCTGCCGAACAACCACTCCTTGAGGCGCTGCCAGCGGGGGCGCCGGGACCACTCCTCCCGGCGGATCTCGCGGCTGGTGGCGAAGCTGCGCTCGAACAGCTCGACCACCTCCTCGGCGAAGCGACGGTCATCCACCTCCTGATTGGCCTCCAGGTTCCAGTGCAGGCTCCAGTGATCGAAGTTGCACGAGCCGATGCTCGTCCAGTGATCGGCGAGCGAGAACTTGGCGTGGATGAAGGTGGGCTGGAACTCGAAGATCCGCACCCCGGCCTTGAGCAGACGACCGTAGAAGCGCTGGCCGGCGTAGCGCACGCCGGGGTGGTCATGCATCTCGCCGGGCAACAACAGGCGCACGTCGACCCCGCGGCGGGCCGCCCGCGCCAGGCGCAGGCGCAGGCTGAAGGTGGGCACGAAATAGGGCGTGCAGATCCATATGCGCCGGCGTGCCGACGACACCTGGCGCTGCAACGAATGGCGGATCGCCTGGTAGCGATAGCCCTGGCCCCAGACCACCCGTCCGCGCATGCCCCGGTAGTCCTCGTGGGGCGACACGTCCAGGCGCAGGTTGTGCACCAGATCAGGCTGGCCGCTGCCCCGGGTCAGCGGCGAGTCCCACAGGCGGCAGAACAGCCGCACCCAGTCGGCCACCACCGGCCCCTCGATGCGCACGGCCACCTCATACCAGGCGTCGAGGAACTCGTCGACCGCGCCGAAGCCGCCGGTATAGGCCACTCGGCCGTCCACCACCAGCAGCTTGCGGTGGTCGCGGGTCAGGTTGCGAGCCAACGAGTGGAACCCCAGGGGGTTGAAGAAGCGCAGTGCCACCCCGCCTGTCTCGAGGCGCGTCCGATCCCCCCCGGAGAGCCCCATGGCGCCATAGCCGTCGAGCATCAGCATCACCGTCACGCCGCGCTCGACGGCCTTGAGCAGGGCATCGACCAAGGCCGAGGCCAGGCGGCCGGATTCCATCAGGTAGAGCTCGATCAGGATCGACTCGCGCGCCTCCTGGACCGCCTCGAACATGGCTGGCAGGAAGCGCGCCGATTCCGGCAGCAGCTGGAAGTGATTGCCGTCTCTCCACATGCCGTGCATGGCCGCGTCCCTGTGCGATTCTCCACCGCATTGACGCACGTTTGCCGGGCCAGGAAAAGCCGCGCCCCTGACCGACGGGGCCGCGATGGCTATACTGGCCACCTCGTCTCCTCAGCCAAGGCAATCGGATGGCCTTCATACGCACGCTGATGATCCCCTTGCGCGCGCCGCTGCGGCGGCTGATCGCCGCTTGGGTGGAGCTTCGCCTGATCGAGCCCGCCGTCGATGAGCTCGATCTGGATCCGGCGCTGCCGGTGCTCTATGTCCTGCCCCACCCGGCCCTCTCGGATGCCCTGCTGCTCGAATCGCTCTGCCGCGCCCACGGTCTGCCCTCGGCCGCCGGCCGGCGCCAGGTGGGCGAGATCACCCTGCCGGCCTGCCTCGCCCTGCCCTCTCCCGGCCGGCGCCTGTGGCGACGCACCGCACGGCTCGAGGCCCCCTTCCTGGGGCTGCTCGAGCAGCGTCGCAGTCACCCCGAGCACGAGGTGCAACTGGTCCCGGTCAGCGTCTTCTGGGGCCGGGCCCCGGGCAAACGGTTCGGGTTCTGGAAGATGCTGGCCGCCGACAGCTGGCAGTTCACCGGCCGCCTGCGCCGGGCGCTCTCGGTGCTGGTCAACGGCAAGAACGTGGAGCTGCACTTCGGCGCCCCGCTCAAGCTCGGCGACCTGCTCGACGCGCGCGGTGCGACCCTCGCCAACCGCAAGACGGCCAGGCTGCTGCGCGTGCACTTCCGCCGCCTGCGCACCCGGGTACTGGGGCCGGATCTCTCCCACCGTCGCATCCTGATCGAAGGCGTGTCGCGCAGCCCCGAAGTACGCCAGGTGATCGCCGAACAGGCCACGAGCGAGAACCGCTCGCCCGCGCGACTGCAGAAGCGTGCCCGGCGCTACGGGCGCGAGATCGCCTCGAACATGGCCTACCCGGTACTGCGCTTCATGGACGGCCTGCTCAAGCGGCTCTGGAACCGGCTCTACGATGGCGTGGACGTCCATGGCCTGGAACGGGTCAAGGCGCTGGCCGGCGACCATACCCTGGTCTACGTACCCTGCCACCGCAGCCATATCGACTACCTGCTGCTCTCCTACGTGCTCTACCGGGATGGCCTGATGCCACCGCACATCGCCGCCGGACGCAACCTCGACATGCCGCTGATCGGCCCGCTGCTGCGCCGTGGCGGCGCCTTCTTCCTGCGCCGCAGCTTCCGCGACAACCGGCTCTATGCGGCGGTGTTCAACGAGTACCTGCACCGGCTGCTCTCCCGCGGCCACCCGCTGGAATACTTCATCGAGGGCGGGCGCTCGCGCAGCGGGCGAATGCTCGCCGCCCGCCCCGGCATGCTGGCCATGACCCTGCGCTCCTATCTGCGCAGCGCCGCCGGCAGCGGCCAGCAGCGGCTCGCCTTCGTGCCGGTCTATATCGGCTACGAGCGGATCATCGAGAATGCCAGTTACCAGCGCGAGCTGCGCGGTGGCAAGAAGCGCAAGGAGAGCCCGCTGGCTCTGCTACGCGTGCTCGGCCAGCTGCGCCAGCCCTTCGGCCGGGTGACGGTGAACGTCGGTGAGCCCCTCACCCTGGCCGCCTATCTGGACCGGGAAGTCGGCGACTGGCGCCATGCCCTGGGCGAGGAGCGCCCCGCCTGGCTCACGCCGTTGATCCCCCGGCTCGGCGAGGAGCTGTGTCGGCGCATCAACGCCGCCGCGGCCCTCAACCCGGTCAACCTGGTGGCCCTGGTGCTGCTGGCCACCCCCCACCACGCCATCGAGGTCAGCCTGCTCGAGCGCCAGCTCGCCCTGCTCGCCGACCTGCAGCGGCGCCGTCCCGGCGGCGTCCATGCCAGCCTCCCGGCGGGCACCCCCAGCGACTGGATCGACCAAGTGGTGGCCCTGGGCATGGTCGAACGGCGCCCCCATCCCCAGGGCGACATCCTGCTCGCCGATGCCGGCCAGGCCGGCCTGCTGGCCTGGTATCGCAACAATGTGATGCATCTCTTCGCCCTGGCCGGCCTGGTCGCCTTCGCCTTTCGCCACCGGCCGACGCACCGCCTGGAAGCCCTGGAGGCACTGCTCGCCCCCTGCTGGCCAATACTGGCCCGGGAACTGGTCATCGAGCCACCGGCCTCGCTGCGTGAAGGGGTGACCGAGATGCTCGACCTGCTGGTCGACCAGGGGCTGCTGGAACGCACCGAGGAGGGGTGGCATTGCCCCGAGGAACCCCTCGAGGCCGGCGAACGGCTGCGCCTGCTCGGGCAACTGATGCAGCCCTCGCTGGAGCGCGGCTATCTGCTGCTGGCGGTGCTGCTCGACGCCGGCCCGGGCGAGCTGGTCGCCGAGGCGCTGGCCGAGCGCAGCCGCCAGTTGGCCGAGCGGCTGGCCCTGCTGTCGGGGCTCGATGCCCCGGAGTTCTTCGATACCCGGCTGTTCGCCAGCCTGGTGGAGAGCCTGGAGCGAGAGGGCTGGCTATGGCGCGAGGAGGAGCGACTGGTGTTCGACGAGCGGCTGCGCCTGGCCGCCCGGCGCTCGCGCGAGCTGTTCGATCCCGCGCTGCGCCATCGGCTGCAGCTGATCACCCGCCGCCCCAACGAGTGACTCAGGCGGCGGTCAAGGCCCGATGGACATAGAGATCGTAGCGGCTGGTCTTGCCCTCGATGACGTGCCGGGGCGCGGGCCCCGCGATGGGGGGGGCCTGGCGCGGACGCTTGACCACCACCCGGTGGGTGGCCACATCCAGCGCCGCCTCCAGCAGCCGCGGCGCATCGCCGTCGTCGCCGGCCAGCACCCTGAAGAGCCGCATCTCCTTCTTGACCAGCGCCGACTTGTCGCGGTGCGGGAACATCGGATCGAGGTGGACCACCTGGGGCGACACGCCCCCCTCCGCCACCAGGGCATCGAGCTCCCGCGTGGCGTCGCCACGGGCCAGGTGCATCCGCGCGGCGATCCCGGCGGTTTCGGGATCGGCCAGGGCGCGCGCCACGCCATCCTCGAGCAGGGCGAAGATCGCCGCCACCCGCTCCACCATCAGCACCTCGGCGCCGAGACTCGCCAGCACGAAGGCGTCGCGGCCGAGCCCGGCGGTGGCATCCACCACCGACGGCGTCACCCCCTTGCCCAGGCCGCAGGCGCGGGCGATCAGCTGGCCGCGACCGCCGCCGAAATGGCGCCGGTGAGCGGCCCGGCCGGCGACGAAATCCACCGCCAGCGGGTTGCCGTAGCGCCGCGGGTCGCCGACCAGGACCAGGCGTCCGTCGCGAATCTCCAGGGACAGCTCGGCCTCCCCCGCCTCGCCCAGGGGCAGCCCGAGCCGGGCCGCCAGTTCCGCCAGCCCCGCACCGCCCACCACCAGGGGCGGACGCTCGCTCATCGCGCCTTCTTCCAGGCCACCTGATCGCGCAGATAGACCGGCTGGACCTCATGGGGCGGGCGGGCCTCGCCGGCCTCGAAGGCCCGCGCCGCCAGCAGCACCATGTCGGCGGCGTCGGCCTCCAGGTCGGGCAGGTGCTGGCCGATACCGGCCTGCACCTCGGCGGGCATGGCATCCCACAGCCCCCAGCCGGACCCGATCCCCACCCAGTCGTGATCCGCATGGCCCGCCGGCAGGCGCAGCCGCGCCGGCGGCATCACCGCCTCCTCGGCGAGCGGCTCGGGGAGGCCGTCGCGGCACTGCCAGGCGGCCACGTAGATCTCCCCCATGCGGGCGTCCAGGGCGGTGACCAGGTAACGGAAGTGGTGACGACGATGGCCGCCCAGCGCCAGGGCGGCGAGGGTCGAGACGCCGATCAGCGGGCGATCGAGGCCATAGGCCAGCCCCTGGGCGGCACCGGCGGCGATGCGCAGCCCGGTGAAGGAGCCGGGGCCATGGCCGTAGGCCACGGCATCCAGCGACGCCGGCGCGAGGCCGGCCTCGGCGAGCACCTCGTCGACCAGGGGCAGCAGCCGCCGGGTGTGCTCCCGGGGGGCGAGCTCGAAGCGGGAGAGGAGTTCGTCATCGGCCCCCGCGCGGCGCCGCAGCAGGGCGACGGAACAGGCGCTCGAGGAGGCATCCAGGGCCAGCAGGATCGACATGGGGCTCGGCCATCACAGCGAAATGGGCAGCCATTATACGTGGCCTGGCCAGAAACGACGATGGCCCGCTTGAGCGGGCCATCGAGCGTGACAGGGCGGGGAAGGTATCAGCCCTCCAGGGCCTCGAGCACCTGACTGGTGATGGCGTCGACGCTGCCGACCCCCTCGACGCGGTGGTAGGTCGGGGCGGCCTCGGGGTCCTGCTCCGCCCAGGCCTGGTAGTAGTCGACCAGCGGCGCGGTCTGCTCGTGGTAGACCGCCAGGCGGTTGCGCACGGTGGACTCGCGGTCGTCGTCGCGCTGGATCAGCGGCTCGCCGGTGACGTCGTCCTTGCCGGGCTCCTTGGGCGGATTGTACTCGACGTGGTAGACACGGCCGGAGCCCGGGTGCACGCGACGACCGGCCAGGCGCTTGACGATCTCGTCGTCGGCGACGGCGATCTCCAGCACGTGGTCGAGCTTGACGCCCGCGTCCTTCATGGCGTCGGCCTGGGGGATGGTGCGCGGGAAACCGTCGAACAGGAAGCCGTTCTCGCAGTCCGGCTGGGCAATGCGCTCCTTGACCAGGGCGATGATGATGTCGTCGGACACCAGGCCCCCGCTGGTCATGATCTCCTTGACCTTGAGCCCCAGCTCACTGCCCTCCTTGACCGCGGCGCGCAGCATGTCGCCGGTGGAGATCTGCGGGATCTTGAACCGCTCGCAGATGAACTGGGCCTGGGTGCCCTTGCCGGCACCCGGGGCGCCCAACAGGATCAAACGCATGTTCTTGTACCTCGGTAGGTAAGTGGTCGTCACAAGCGAAAAAAGGGATGGGAAGGAACGATAACCGTGGCATCGTCCGTAGACAAGCGACCCGACTCGAATCTTGTGGAAAAAGAAGCGAAAACCGGTTGCACATCAACCCACTGACGGCCGAATAACACTTTGGTCTTCCCTGCGTCATCGTGCCCGTTCTACAAACAACGACGGCGCCTCATGGCGCCGTCGTCGATCCACCACCCGGAATTACAGCAGCAGGCGGCGGATATCGGTCAGTAGCTGACCGAGCAGGGCGGTGAAGCGCGCCGCATCGGCGCCATTGACCGCCCGGTGGTCGTAGGAGAGACACAGCGGCATCATCAGCCGCGGCTCGAAGGCCTTGCCGTCCCACACCGGTTTCATCTGCGCCTTGGAGATGCCGAGGATGGCGACCTCCGGGGCGTTGACGATCGGGGTGAAGGCGGTGCCGCCGATGGAGCCCAGGCTGGAGATGGTGAAGCAGCCACCGGTCATCTCCTCGCGCTTGAGCTTCTTCGACTGGGCCTTCTTGGCCAGTTCCACGGACTCCTTGGCCAGCTCGATCAGCGACTTCCTGTCGGCGTCGCGGATCACCGGCACCATCAGGCCGTCCGGGGTGTCCACGGCAATGCCGATGTGGACGTACTTCTTGTGCACCACCGTCTCGCCGTCGCTCTTCAGGCTGACGTTGAACTGCGGGTACTGGCGCAGGGCGAAGGCGCACGCCTTGATCAGGAAGGGCAGCGGCGTGAGCTTGGCCCCCTGGGCCTCGGCCTCGGCCTTCATCGACTTGCGGAAGGCCTCCAGCTCGGTGATGTCCGCCTCGTCGAACTGGGTGACGTGGGGCAGGTTGACCCAACTGCGATGCAGGTTGGTGGCGCCCATCTTCATCAGGCGGCCCATCGGCTTCTCTTCCACCTCACCGAACTGGCTGAAGTCCTGGTCCGGGATCGGCGGGATGCCGGCACCGCCGGCGGCCGCCGGGGCGGCGGCAGGCGTCTGGGCCTTGCCGGCGATCGCCTGCTTGACGTAGGCGTGGACGTCCTCCTTCAGCACCCGCTCCTTCGGGCCGCTGGGCCTGACCAGCCCCAGGTCGACCCCCAGCTCGCGGGCCAGCATGCGCACCGCCGGGCCGGCATGGACCAACTTGCCGTCGCGGGGCTTGTGGGCCGCCATCTGGGCTTCCGGGCTCGGCGTGCCGGCCGGGGTCGGTGCCGGCTTGTCGGCCTTCGGCGCCTCGGCCTTCTGCTCCGTCTTCTTGGCAGCCGCCTTGGGCGCAGGCTTGCTGCCCGCCACCTCGATATAGCCGATCAGGTCGCCCTCGGAGACGGTGTCGCCCTCCTTGACGGTCAGCTCGACCAGCTTGCCCTTGTAGGGGCTCGGCACGTCCATGGAGGCCTTGTCGGACTCCAGGGTGATCAGCGGGTCTTCCTCGTCGACCTCGTCGCCCACGGTGGCGGCGATCTCGATCACCGGCACGTCACTGGAGCCGGAGAGGTCCGGTATGCGGATCTCCTTGCGCTCGGGCTCGCCGCCGGACGCCTCTTCTTCCTCGGCCGGAGCTTCCTCGGCCTCGGGCTCGGTGGCACGGGCCGGCTCGGCGGGTGCCGCAGCGTCATCGCCCCCCTCGCCGGCGACCTCCATGGTACCGATGACATCGCCCTCGGAAACCGTATCGCCCTCCTTGACGGTCAGGCTGACCAGCTTGCCGGCATGGGGGCTGGGCACGTCCATGGAGGCCTTGTCGGACTCCAGGGTGATCAGGGTGTCCTCTTCGGCGACCTCGTCGCCCTCGGCCACCGCCACCTCGATGATCTCCACGTCGGAGGAGCCACCCAGGTCCGGCACCTTGATCTCCACGGTGCGCTTGCCGCCACCGCTCGCCGGCTTCGCCGCGGGCTTCTCCGCGGCGGGTTCGGGCGCCTTCTCGGGGGCCGGTGACGCCGGCTCCTCGGCCGCACCACCATCGGCACCCGCCAGCTCCAGCTCGACGATGTCGTCGCCCTCGGAGACGGTGTCGCCCTCCTTGACCAACACCTTGATGACCTTGCCACCCTTCGGCGCCGGCACATCCATGGAGGCCTTGTCGGACTCCAGGGTGATCAGGGTATCCTCGGCGTCGATCACGTCGCCTTCCGACACCGCGATCTCGATGATTTCGACATCGGTATCGCCACCGATGTCGGGAACTTTGATAATTTCGCTACTCAAGGTCGCGCTCCTTCCAAATCGTGCCTGGAACAGGCGGGCCGGGGGCCCGCCAGCCACCTGATCAACTGGTCAGCGGATTGGGCTTGTTGGGATCGATGCCGTACTTCGCGATCGCCTCGCCCACCACCTTGCGGTCGAGTTCACCGCGGTCGGCCAGGGCCTTGAGCGCGGCCACGGTGACGAAGTAGCGATCGACCTCGAAGAAGTAACGCAGCTTCTCGCGGGTGTCGGAGCGGCCGTAACCGTCGGTCCCCAGCACATGGTAGTCGGTCGGCACCCAGGCTCGAACCTGATCGGCGAACAGTCGCATGTAGTCGGTGGACGCGATGGCCGGCCCCTGGCGGCCCTCCAGGCAGCGGGTGACATGCGGCTTGGCCGGCTCGGCGTCCGGATTCAGGAACGCCTCGCGCTCCAGACCCAACGCCTCGCGACGCAGCTCGTTGAAGCTGGTCACACTCCAGATGTCGGCACCCACACCCCAGTCGGAGGCGAGCAATTCGGCGGCCGCCTCGACTTCGCGCAGGATGGTGCCGGAGCCCATCAGCTGGACGCGCCCCTTGTCGCCCCGGGTCTCGCGCAGCAGGTACATGCCCTTGATGATGTCCTCGGCGGGCACCGTCTCGAGCGCGGGATGCTCGTAGTTCTCGTTCATCACCGCCAGGTAGTAGAAGCAGTTCTCCTTGTCGGCGAACATGCGCTTCAGGCCGTCCTGGACGATCACCGCGACCTCGTGGGCATAGGTCGGGTCGTAGCTGCGGCAGTTGGGGATGGTCGACGCCTGGATATGGCTGTGGCCATCCTGATGCTGCAGGCCCTCGCCGTTGAGGGTGGTGCGACCGGCGGTGCCGCCGACCAGGAAGCCGCGCGCCTGCAGGTCGCCGGCGGCCCAGGCCAGGTCGCCGATGCGCTGGAAGCCGAACATCGAGTAGTAGATGTAGAACGGCAACAGCGTCAGGTTGTTGTTGCTGTAGGAGGTGGCCGCGGCGATCCACGCCGACATGGCACCCGCCTCGGAGATGCCCTCCTCGAGGATCTGGCCCTGCTTGTCCTCGCGGTAGAACATGATCTGGCCCTTGTCGACGGGCTCGTACTTCTGGCCTTCCGAGGTGTAGATCCCCAACTGACGGAACATGCCCTCCATGCCGAAGGTGCGGGCCTCGTCGGGGATGATCGGCACCACCTGCTTGCCGATCTTCTTGTCCTTGACCAGGCCGTTGAGGATACGCACGAAGGCCATGGTGGTGGAGACCTCGCGGCCCTTGGAACCGCCGGTCTGGGAGGCGAAGATCTTGTCGTCGAGGTCGGGGATCGGCAGCGCCTCGAAGTCGCTGCGGCGCTGGGGCAGGTAGCCGCCCAGGCGCTCGCGCTGCAGGTGCATGTACTTGAGCTCCGGGGAGTCGTCCTCGGGCTTGTAGTACGGCACCTCCTTGAGCTGCTCGTCGGTCAGCGGAATGCCGAAGCGGTCGCGGAACTTGCGCAGCGCCTCGTATTCCATGGTCTTGACCTGGTGCGCCTCGTTGGCCGCCTCACCGTCACCGCCGCCCATGCCGTAGCCCTTGACGGTGTGCGCCAGGATCACGGTGGGCTTGCCGTTGCTGGTGTTGACCGCCTGCTGGTAGGCCGCATAGACCTTGAACGGGTCGTGTCCGCCGCGGTTGAGCTTCCAGATGTCCTCGTCGGACATGTCCTTGACCAGCTCGGCGGTTTCCGGGTACTTGCCGAAGAAGTGCTCCCGGGTATAGGCACCGCCGTTGGCCTTGTAGTTCTGGTATTCGCCGTCGACCGCCTCGTCCATGCGCTTCTGCAGGATGCCCTTCTTGTCCTTCTCGAACAGCGGGTCCCACAGGCGGCCCCAGACCACCTTGAGCACGTTCCAGCCGGCACCGCGGAACACGCCCTCGAGCTCGTCCATGATGCGCGAGTTGCCGCGTACCGGACCGTCGAGGCGCTGCAGGTTGCAGTTGATGACGAAGATCAGGTTGTCGAGGTTCTCGCGGCCGGCCAGCGAGATGGCGCCCAGGGATTCCGGCTCGTCGCATTCGCCGTCGCCCATGAAGCACCAGATCTTGCGGTCCTGCATGTCCTTGAGCTCGCGGGAGTCAAGGTACTTCATCACGTGGGCCTGGTAGATCGCCTGGATGGGGCCGAGGCCCATGGAGACGGTGGGGAACTGCCAGAAGTCCGGCATCAGCCAGGGGTGCGGATAGGACGAGAGTCCATCGCCGTCGACTTCCTGGCGATACTTGTCCATCTGCTGCTCGGTCAGGCGACCTTCCAGGTAGGCACGGGCATAGACGCCCGGCGCCACATGGCCCTGGATATAGACCAGGTCACCCTCGAAATCGCCATTCGGGGCCCGGAAGAAGTGGTTGAAGCCCACGTCGTAGAGGGTGGCCGCCGACATGAAGCTGGCGATATGACCACCGAGGCCGGGGTTGGCCCGGTTGTTGCGAATCACCTGGGCGATGGCGTTGTAGCGGATCAGCGAGCGGATGCGCCGCTCCATGAAGAGATCGCCCGGCATCGGCGCCTCGCGGTGCACCGGAATGGTGTTGCGATGCGGGGTGGTCACCGAGAAGGGCACCTGCATGCCATCCCGGCGCAGGCGATCGGCCAGGCGGGTCAGCAGGTACTGGGCGCGTTCCTCGCCCTCGCGATCCAGCACCGATTCCAGGGAATCCAACCATTCCGCGGACTCGATCGGATCGAGATCCTCTCTTGTCTCCAGACTCATAGACGTCTCTCCGAATGACGATGGGGGTGTCGGTTGCCCCGCAACGCTGGGGCAGGGGTGCAATCTCTTTTGGAGATGCCGTGCACGCCGCATGTTGGGTGATGTAGTAGTTTTACAAGACGGCTCGGCATACCCGCCGCTGGTGCGGGAGAAGATACCGTAATCGTCCCGCCCTGCCAATTCAAGAAGAAATGGAAATATTTTTCACAAATAGAGCATTACGCCGCAACACAAGGGATTACGTGCGCGTCAAGACCACGATTTCGACCAAGGTCAAGGGCTTGTAACCGAACTACTGTATGAATCAAGCGTGCCATTCAGCGTGTTCGATCATGCCCATCTTCCGTCCCGAACTGCGTAGTCTTTCCAACATTACGAGCCCAGCAGCTGGCGAAAGTAGGCCCAGTCGAAGGCCGGGCCCGGGTCGCTCTTGCGTAGCGGCGCCACCCGGGCATGGCTGGTGATGCGGCGTCCGGTCAGCGCCGGATAGGTGGTCAGCAGCGCGGCGGTGGTCGCCGCCAGCGCCCGATACTGGGCGAGCGTATAGGGTGTGATCTCGTCGCCCTCCAGTTCGATGCCGATGGAGAAGTCGTTGAGGGCGGTCCGCGGCCAGCCCGCGTCGCACCAGTGCGATCGGCCGGCGTGCCAGGCCCGCTCCTCGAAGGGCACGAACTGCACGCACTCGCCGTCACGCCGGATCAGCAGGTGCGCCGAAACGCGCAGGTCGACGATGGCGGCGAAGTAGGGATGGGCCTCGGGGTCGAGGCGATTGGTGAACAGGCGCTCGATGTGCTCGCCACCGAACTGCCCGGGCGGCAGGCTGATGGAGTGCAGCACCAGCAGCGAGACCTCGCCCTCGGGGCGTGCATCCCGGTTGGGCGACGGCACCCGCCGCGCACCTGACAGCCATCCCGCATCGATCGGCATCGCCTTCCCCTGACGTCTTCCGTGTGGATTCCCTATAATGGACGCCTCGCACGCTCATCGCACCCCCTGGAGAGTGACAGGCCCGCCATGCATTATCAGGACGCCCCTCTTTACCACCAAAAGCTCGGCGAAGAGATCCGCGACGCCGCCGCCCGGCTGCTCGCCGAGGATGTCGGCCCCGGTGACATCACCGCCCAACTGATCCCCGACCACCAGTGGGCGACGGCCCGGGTCATCACCCGCGAGACCGCCGTGCTGTGCGGCGTCGCCTGGGTCGACGAGCTGTTCCGACGCCTGGATGCCACGGTGACCTTGCGCTGGCAGGCCGCCGACGGCGACCGCCTGGAAGCAGGCCAGGTCTTTCTCGAGCTCGAGGGCCCGGCCCGCAGCCTGCTGACCGGCGAACGCGCGGCGCTCAACCTGCTGCAGACCCTCTCGGCCACGGCCACCCGTACCCGCCACTATGTGGAGCTGCTCGCCGGCACCGGGGTGCGCCTGCTGGATACCCGCAAGACCCTGCCCGGCCTGCGCCTGGCACAGAAGTATGCGGTGACCTGCGGTGGTGGCCACAACCACCGCATCGGCCTCTATGACGCCTTCCTGATCAAGGAGAACCATATCGCCGCCTGCGGCGGCATCGCCGCGGCGGTGCGGGAAGCCCGCAACATCGCTCGCGACCTGCCGGTGGAAGTCGAGGTGGAGACCTTCGACGAGCTCGATCAGGCCCTGGCCGCCGGCGCCGATATCGTGATGCTCGACAACTTCTCGCTCGACGACATGCGCGAGGCGGTGAAGCGCAACGCGGGGCGGGCCACGCTGGAGGCCTCCGGCAACGTCGACGAGAGCACCCTGCGCACGATCGCCGAGACCGGGGTCGACTGCATCTCCAGCGGCGCCCTGACCAAGGACCTCAAGGCCATCGACCTGTCGATGCGGCTGACCGAGCCAGGCAACGCCGACTGACCTCAGGTCTCCACGGCGACCAGGGATTTCTCCAGGCGGTGACGGCACAGCCGCTCACCGCCGCGCTCCACCCACTCCTCACCGAGATCCCGCCAGCCCCGGCGCATCAATCCGCCGGCCAGTACCAGGCTGGCCTCGATGCGGGCCCGCCCCACCCCGTGTTCGAGCAGCAAGCGTTCGGCATGCACCAGCAGGGTCGAGCCGATGCCGCGACGGGCCAGCGACGGCCAGACATAGAGCGTCTCGATGCGCCCCCGGGGAATATCGAGCTCGAGAAACCCGACGCAGCGACCGTCACAGGTCGCCACCAGGGTGGTGAAGAGCGCCTGACGCGCCGCCCAGGCGCAGGCTTCTCGCGGCAATGCCGCCGCCCAGGCCTTGCGCTCGGCCAGACCGTAATGGGCCATGGCCCCCTGCATCACGGCGTGATGGAAGACCTCGGCCTGGTCGGCGGCGTCCCGCGCCAGGGCGCCACGGTAGAGGATCCGCGGTGCCCGCCCGGCACCCGCTGCCCCGGGCTCGGTGATGCTCTGGCTCATGGTGTCTGCCCTGCGACTGGGTCGGTGATGGAGGAGGCCGTATCCGCCACCCCAGGCGGCAGCCTACACAAGGCGAGCGTCGCGGCCAATCCCCCTCGCCCCGACGCCGGCGAGCCGGCATAATCGCCCCATGACCCGTACGCTCCCCTCCCCCGCCCCATCAGGCTTCGCGATGACCCCGATCGGCGTCATCGAGAGCGACTATCCGGACAAGTTCGGCATTCCCCGCCAGCCGGGGCTGGCCCCGGCCGCCCGCGCCAGCCTGGTGCTGACGCCGCCCTACGACGACCCGCTGGCGGTGAGGGGCCTGGACACGTTCAGCCACCTCTGGCTCAGCTTCGTCTTCCATCTCAGTCCCGCACAGGCCGCCCCCGAGGACTGGTCCCCCCTGGTACGCCCCCCGCGGCTCGGCGGCAATGCCCGGGTCGGGGTGTTCGCCAGCCGCAGCACCCACCGCCCCAATCGCCTGGGGCTCTCGCTGGTGGAACTCCTCGAGATCGACACCCGCCGCGGGGTACGCCTGGTGCTGGGTGGGTGCGACCTGGTCAGCGGCACCCCGATACTCGACATCAAGCCCTACCTGCCCTGGGCGGAAGCCCGCCCCGAGGCCCGCGCCGGCTTCGCCCCCGAGGCCCCGCCCCTGCTGCCGGTGACCCTCGCACCCGAGGTCGAGACGACCCTGGCCGAGCGCGCCGACGGCGATTCGCTGCGCGAGCTGATCCACCAGGTACTGGCCCAGGACCCGCGGCCCGCCTACCGCAACGGGGCAGAGGAGCGGATCTACGGGGTGCGGCTGCGCGACGTGGATGTGCGCTTTCGTGCCGAGGCCGATCCGGCTGGAGACATCCGACTACGGGTCGTGGAGATCGTCCCGGCATGAACCGCCCCGAAACGACGAAGGGCCCGGCTGGGGCCCTTCGCGTCGAGACGAGAGACGAGATCAGCCAAAATCGACGCCGATGCGGCGCCCCACCTCCTCGTAGGCCTCGATCACGCCCCCCAGCCCCTGGCGGAAGCGGTCCTTGTCCATCTTGTTGCGCGTCTTGGCGTCCCACAAGCGGCAGCCGTCCGGCGAGAACTCGTCGCCCAGCACGATCTCGCCCTTGAACAGGCCGAACTCCAGCTTGTAGTCGACGAGCAGCAGGCCGCCCTCGGCGAACAGCGCCTTGAGCACCTCGTTGACCCTGAAGGTCAGCGCCTTCATCTCGGCCAGCTGCTCGGGCGTGGCCCAGCCGAAGGTCTCGGCCAGCGACTCGTTGATCATCGGGTCGTGGAGGGCGTCGTTCTTGAGGAACAGCTCGAAGGTGGGTGGGGTGAGCTCCTGGCCCTCCGCCACGCCGAGGCGCTTGACCAGGCCGCCGGCGGCGATGTTGCGCACCACGCACTCCACCGGGATCATCTCGAGCTTCTTGACCAGGCTCTCGGTGTCGGAGAGCAGGCCGTCGAAATGGGTGGGAATGCCGGCCGCCTGGAGCCTGCCCATGATGAAGGCATTGAACCTGTTGTTGACCATCCCCTTGCGTGCCAGCGACTCCATGCGTTCGCCGTCGAAAGCGCTGGTGTCGTCGCGGAAGTGCAGGACCAGGCGGTCCGGGTCGTCGGTGGCGAAGACCGACTTGGCCTTGCCGGCGTAGAGTTCTTGGCGCTTTTCCATGGGAGCCTCCACAGGCTGCGAATACGAGAGAGTATGGGAAATCAGCCGATGGCCTGCCACGCCAGGCCGGTGTCCTGGGCGGCGATCATCAGCCGTGATTCGTCGCCGTCGAGCAGCGGCACCAGGGCCTCCAGCGCCAGCTCGGGGCGGTTGTTGTGTTCGGAGAGGTGCGAGCAGACGATGCGCTGCAAGCGATCGAGCCCCAGCCGTGCCAGCAGCGCCGCTGCCTGGGCGTTGGCCAGGTGGCCCCAGTCGCCGCCCACCCGCCGCTTGAGTCGCGGCGGGTAGGGGCCCTCGGCGAGCATGCGCACATCGTGGTTGCACTCCAGCACCAGGGCGTCGCAGCCGGCGAAGGCCCTGGCCACATGGTCGGTGGGGTGGCCCAGGTCGGTGAGCACGCCGAGGCTACGCCCCCCGGCATGGAAACGGAACTGCACCGGTTCGCGGGCGTCGTGGGGCACGGTGACCGGGTCGATGGTGAGTCCCTCGATGGCGAAGCGGGCCTGGGGGGTGACCCAGTGGTGATCGGGCAACTCGCCGAGGCGCCCCGAGCTCCAGGTACCGGGGGTCAGGTAGACCGGCACCCCGTGGCGGCGAGCCAGGGGGCCCACCCCCCGCACGTGGTCACCATGCTCGTGGGTCACCAGCACCGCGTCGAGCTGGCGCGGATGCAGGCCGAAGCCGGCCAGCCGGCGCTCGGTCTCGCGCAGCCCAAAGCCGCAGTCGACCAACAGGTGGGTCTCGCCGTCGCTGACCAGGGTCGCGTTGCCCTTGCTGCCGCTGCCCAGCGAGGCGAAGCGCAGCGTACCGGCGGGTGGGCGTGACTCGGCCACCCGGGTCTCCATCAGCGCAGTAGGCCCGACACCCGCTCGAGCAGCTCGCGCTGATCCTCGGGGGTGAAGGCGCGCTCGCTGGCGTTCACGGCCCGCAGCACGGTCTGCTCGGTGCCGGCGGACTCCAGCACCAGGCGGATCTGTTGGGACATCTGTCGCACATCGGGGCTGAAGATGACCTGCAGCGGGTTACGATCGCGCTCGCTTTGGGTCATGTAGCTGATCAGGAAGTCGTGGGCGGCGGGATCGCTGTCGAGCAGCTCACGGCGCTCCTCCACGGTGAAGTCCTGTTGCAGCTGGTGGCTGAGTTCGGCCCAGGTGCGATCGACATCCAGCGGAATGGCCACCACCCAGTCGTCGCCCCGCTGCTCGAGGCGCAGGCGCTCCTCACCGGCCAGGCGCTGGGCGGCCAGCGACGAGGAGCTTGCCGAGGCGCTGCGTGCAGCGAAGTACTGCTCCATCTCCTCGAGACAGGCCGACACCGGACGCCCGCCCTGGTCGCAGCGCACCTCGCTGTCACCCGCACGCAACCCCTGGCGTACGCTGAGGCGCGCCTGGGAGGTCTCGATCACGCCACGCGAGGAATCGCTGGCGGTCACCTGCAGGCCACGGGTACGGGCGAAGTCCTCGAGCTGGGGCCAGACCGTGCCGGGATCGGCGCCGACCACCAGCCAGCTGTCGCGGCCGATGCTGCGACGCTCGACGAAATCACGCTCGGCGGCACGCCCGGCCGCCAACGGCTGGGGACTCGGCGCGCGGAAGCGGTCTTCCGATGTCCGGAAATCGCCCGCCGCTTCGGGTACCGGCATGGCATCCCGATAACGGTTGGGGTTGCGGGTGTCGGGCAGGACCAGCGGCGAGCTGCCGCTGGCGTCCGCGTAGTCGATGTTGCGGTCGTGGTAGTAGCCGTCGCGGGCACAACCGGCCGTGGCCAGGGCGATGGCCGCCACCAGCGGCATCCATTTCAGCGCAGAGTTCATGCGTCCACCTTGCATCAGGTTGTCCAGGTTCCGGCGCCCGAGCGCCGGTCAGTCGTCGATCAGGCCGGCCAGTTGCAGGGCCTCGCCGATGGTGGAGTGATACTTCTCGGACAGCCATGTCAGGGGCAGACGGATGCCGGGCTCGATCAGGCCCATGCGGTGCAGCGCCCACTTGACGGGGATGGGGTTCGACTCGATGCCGAGGTTGGTGTGCAGGGGCATCAACCGGGTGTTGATCTGGTGCGCCTTGTCGGCGTCACCGGCCACGGCCGCGGCACACAGCTCGTGCATCGCCCGGGGCGCGACGTTGGCGGTCACCGAGATGTCGCCATGGCCACCCATCAGCATGAAGTCGCAGGCCGTCCCGTCGTCGCCGGAGTAGAGCATGAAGTCGCTGCCCTTGAGACGGGCGATCAGGTCCTCGGCCCGCTCCAGGTTGCCGGTGGCATCCTTGAGCCCGATGATGTTGTCGACCTCGGCCAGGCGCAGCACCGTCTCGTTGTAGAGATCGGAACAGGTACGCCCCGGCACGTTGTAGAGAATCACCGGTAGCTTGCTGCCCTCGGCCACCGCCTTGAAGTGCTGGTAGAGGCCTTCCTGGGTCGGCTTGTTGTAGTAGGGACACACCGACAGGCAGTAGTCGGCCCCCACCTCGCCGGCGTAGCGGGCCAGCTCGACGGCCTCGGAGGTAGCGTTGGCCCCGGTACCGGCGATCACCGGTATGCGCCCGTCGACCTCCTCCACCACGGCACGAATCACATCGAAGTGCTCGGCGAAGGACATGGTGGTGGGCTCGCCGGTGGTGCCGGCGGCGACGATGCCGTCGGTGCCGTTCTCGAGGTGGAAGTTCACCAGGCGGCGCAGCGCCTCCCAATCGATGTCGCCATTGACCTTCATCGGCGTCGCCAGGGCGACGATACTGCCAGTGATCATCCTCACATTCCTCTCGATGCAACTACGCGATACGACTGCTGCGTCTGCCCCCGAATGCGGGGACACACCTCGGACAATGGCACCAACGCCAGGGGGTAGATGGTACTCAGGCGATCAAAGCCTGTACAGCACGGGCAGGCGAGACTTTACAGCACGGCCGCGGTTGCGTGTAATCGGGAGCCCCCATCGGCAGTAGGAGCCTTCCATGAGCATCAGCATCGGCCAGCCCGTGCCCGACTTCACCGCCAGCGCCACCGGCGACACCCGCGTGAGCCTCGCCGACTTGCAGGGCCGGCAGGTGGTGGTCTACTTCTATCCCAAGGCCAGCACCCCCGGCTGCACCACCGAGGGCGGCGACTTCCGCGACCGCAAGGACGCCTTCGATGCCGCCAACACCGTGATCCTCGGCGTCTCCCGCGACGGCCTCCGCGCCCAGGAGAACTTCAAGGCCAAGCAGGGCTTCAACTTCGAGCTGATCTCCGACAAGGACGAAACCGTCTGCCGGCTGTTCGAGGTCATCAAGCTCAAGAAGCTCTACGGCAAGGAACACCTCGGCATCGAGCGCAGCACCTTCCTGATCGATGCCGAGGGCAGGCTCGCCCGGGAGTGGCGCGGGGTCAAGGTACCCGGCCACGCCGAGGAGGTACTCGACGCCGCCAGGGAGCTGCACGCCGCCTCATGAGCTCCCCCGCCGCCCGCACGCCGGGCGGTGATGCTCACTCCTCGGCCAGCGTCTCTACCACCTCATTCTTCTTTCGGCGCTGGATGCCCCGCGGCCAGGCGTAGACCAGCGCCTTGAGCAGGGTCGCCAGCGGAATGGCGAAGAAGATCCCCCAGAAGCCCCAGATCCCGCCGAAGAACAGCACCGCCACGATGATCGACACCGGATGCAGGTTGACCGCCTCGGAGAACAGGACCGGCACCAGCACGTTGCCATCCAGCGCCTGGATGATGCCGTAGGCGATCACCACGTAGAGGAACTGGTCGGTCATGCCGAAGTGGAAGCCGGCCACCGCCGCCACCGGCAGGGTCGCCACGGCCGCGCCGATATAGGGCACCAGCACCGAGAACCCCACCAGCACTGCCAGCAGCGCCGAATAGGGCAGGCCGAAGTAGGCGAAGGTCAGGAAGGCAACGGTGCCGACGATGATGATCTCGATGAACTTGCCGCGCACGTAGTTGGCGATCTGGTCGTCCATCTCCTGCCAGATCCGCGTCATCAGGGTGCGATTCTGGGGAAGCAGCGAGAGGGTGAAGCCCACCAGGGTGTCGCGATCCTTGAGCATGAAGAATACCAGGATCGGCACCAGCACCAGGTAGATGATCAGCGCCAGGACGTTGCCCAGCGAGGCCAACGACAGCGTCAGGGCACGCTGGCCGAACTGGGTCATCTCGCGCCCGGCCACACCGATCCAGTTCTGTATCTGGTCCGGCGTCACCAGGTTGGGGTAGCGCTCCTGCAGGTCATCCAGCAACTGCTGGCCGCTGGCGAACATGCGTGGCGTCTCCTGCACCAGGCCGACGAGCTGGTTCCAGATCAACGGCAGGAGAATGAAGGCCAGCGCCAGCAGCATGCCGAGGAAGCCGAGGAACACCAGGATCACCGCCAGCAGGTGCGGCACTCCATGACGCTCCAGCCAGCTCACCGCCCCCTGCAACAGGAAGGCGATCACCAGGGCGGTGAAGAACGGCGCCAGCATCCGTCCGAGCCAGATCACCACGGCGAATCCCAGCACCAGCACCACCAGCAGGATCACCGCCTCCTCGTCGGAGAAGTAGTGGTCGATCCAACTCTTGAAGACGGCACGCAGGGTCATGAGGCAGGCTCCCCGCCCTTGCGAATCCAGTAGTGGAAGACGTCGCCGCGCTCTTCCCTGGCTGGCATCTCGTGGACGCTCTGCGCGATGAAGGTCTCGAAGTCACGCCAGGAGCCGGCATCGGTGGCCATCACCTCGAGCAGTTGGCCAGGCGCGAGGCGCGCCAACGCCTGCTTGGCCTTGAGCAGTGGCAGGGGGCAGGGAAGACCGCGGGCATCGAGCACGTCATCGGGTTGCACAGCCATGTTGTCTCCCGGGAGAATGCGTTCAGGGCATGCCGGGCGCCAGGCACGCGCCGCTCGACATGAAAACCCTTGAGATTTAAAGGCACTTTACAGGCCGAATCAATGTCGGAGGGAAACTCCCGCCGTCTGCCCTGCCGCAAAAGAGGATGGCCATGCCCCGGATCGCCATAACCTGCCTCGCCGCCTGTGCGCTGAGCCTGGCGCTTGCTCAGCCGACCTCCGCCCAGTGGATCGACGACCAGTCGGGCGGCGACTACGGCCTGCCCAGCCTGACCAGCAGCGGCAGCCAGGCGATCAGCGGCGAGGAGACACGGCTGGGCCGCGCCTGGCTCAGGCAGTTCCGCGCCCGGGCACCCGGCTGGGACGACCCCATCGCCCAGGAGTACGTGGAGGGGCTGGTCACCCAACTGCTGCCCCACAGCGGCCTGGTGGACACCAATACCCTCGTCACCCTGGTCGAGAGCCGCATGCTCAACGCCTTCGCCGTGCCGGGCGGTGTGATCGGTGTCAATGCCGGCCTGTTCGCCTTCGCCGACGAGGAGGCCGCGCTGATCTCGGTACTGGCCCACGAGCTCGGCCACCTCTCGCAGCGCCACTATTCACGCGGCCAGGCCCGCGCCGAGCAGATCCAGATCCCTGCCATGGCCGCCATGCTGGCCGGCATGCTGATCGCCGCCGGCGGCGGAGGCGATGCCGGCATCGGCGTGGCCATGGGCTCGCAGGCGGCCTTCATCCAGGACCAGCTCGCCTACTCCCGGCGCTTCGAACAGGAGGCCGACCGGATCGGCCTGCAGGCCATGGCCCAGGCCGGTTACGACCCCCAGGCCATGGTGCGCATGTTCCGCGCCATGCAACGCATGGCCAACTTGCAGGGTGGCAACCCGCCGGAATTCCTGTTGACCCACCCGGTGACCGAATCTCGCCTCAGCGACACCCAGGATCGCGCCGGCCAACTCCGGGTCGCCAGGCCCCGCGACGAGGACCTGCAGTACTCGCTGGTCAGGGCCAGGGCGCTGCTGACGATTCACCGGCGCGACCCGCAGCAGGCCGCCACCCGCCTCGCCCAGGGAGAGACGCCCGAGAGTGCCCGACGCTACCTGGCGGCGCTGATCGACGCCGAGCGTGGCAACGTGGATGCCGCCCTGCGCGAGCTGGATGCCCTGGCCCGGGAGTTGCCCGACCTGGCGCTACTCCCCGCCTCGGCCGCCGAGGTGGCGTTCAAGGCCGGCCGCTACGATGACGCCATCGAACGCAGCCGGCGCCAGTTGCGCTTGATGCCCGGTCATGTGCCCACGACCCGGCTGCTCGGCGAAGCGCTGTTGCAGCGCGACCCCGACGAGGCGTGGCGGGTGCTGCGCGAGCTCTCCGAGCGCCGCCCCGAGGATCCCCAGGTATTCACCCTGTTGGCCGAGGCCGCCGGGCGCAGCGATCGCGAGGCCTGGGGGCACCTGGCCCGCGCCGAGCAACTGCAGCTCACCGGGCGCATCGACAGCGCCATCCGCCAGCTCGGCGTGGCCAAGGGGGTCGCCGAGCGCGAAGGCGACACCACCGCCGCCAGCCGCATCGAGCAGCGCCGCAAGGACTTCCTCGGCTACCGGGAAACGCTGGAGAAGTTTTGACAGCTGGAAGCTGGAAGTCAGGATGGTCGCGCGTTAGCCACGCCAAGGGGCAGGCATGCAAGCGATTCAGCCGGGACGCCGACGCAAACGAGCCGGGCAGCGGCGATCGACAGGGATGTCGATCGAGGACTGGCAAGAGGGACCTTGTTCCAGTCCGACGCGTCGCCCGGTTCGTAAAGCGTCGGGGTTTCGTCACGGCGCAAGCGAGCCGTGCCTGCGCCGAGCGTAACGCCGGGGCGTGACTTACTTCTGGAAGTTGAGCATCCGCTCCAGCGGCTTGAGCGCGGCCCGACGCAGTTCGTCGTCGACGACGATCTCGCCGCTGCCATGGCGCAGGGCGCCGGCCAGGTTGTCCAGGGCGTTCATCGCCATCCACGGGCAGTGCGCGCAGCTCTTGCAGGTCGCGCCGTTGCCGGCAGTGGGCGCCTCGAACAGGGTCTTGCCCGGCACCGCCTGCTGCATCTTGAAGAAGATGCCGCGGTCGGTGGCCACGATCAGCTTGTCGTTGGGCAGCTCCTTCGCCGCCTTGATCAGCTGCGAGGTGGAGCCCGCCACGTCGGCCAGGCCGACCACCGCCGCCGGCGACTCGGGATGCACCAGCACCGCGGCCTCCGGATAGAGCGCCTTGAGGTCCTCGACGCCCTTGGCCTTGAACTCCTCATGGACGATACAGGCACCGTCCCACAGCAGCATGTCGGCGCCGGTCTTCTGCTGGATGTAGCCGCCCAGGTGCTTGTCGGGGGCCCACAGGATCTTCTCGCCGCGGGCCTGCAGATGCTCGATCACCTCGACGGCGATCGACGAGGTCACCACCCAGTCGGCGCGGGCCTTCACCGCCGCCGAGGTGTTGGCATAGACCACCACGGTACGATCCGGATGCGCATCGCAGAAGGCGCCGAACTCGTCGGCCGGGCACCCCAGGTCCAGCGAGCAGGTCGCCTCCAGGGTCGGCATCAGCACACGCTTCTCCGGCGAGAGGATCTTGGCCGTCTCGCCCATGAAGCGCACCCCGGCCACCACCAGGGTCTCGGCCTCGTGGCGGGCGCCGAAGCGGGCCATCTCCAGGGAATCGGCCACGCAACCGCCGGTCTCCTCGGCCAGCTGCTGGATGGCATCGTCGGTGTAGTAGTGCGCCACCAGGACGGCATTGTTGGCCTCGAGGAGTCGCTTGATCTCGTCGACGCGGGCCTCGTCCTCGGCGGGAATCCGGGTGGGGCAGTAGGCGCGTGCCAGGTGCTCGCGCACCTCCACACGGGAAGTCATGATCGTCATCGTGTCTACCACTGTGACTGGCAGGGGCTCCCCCTGCGATTCACCAGGTACCGCCGCTCGTGCACTCCGCACGGGGCGATACGCCAGGGGCCGATCCTTGCGTCTTTCGCCACGGTCGACCCGAACCCTTATTCTAGACCAGAACGCTGGGGTATTGACCAGCCCCGGCCAGAAAAGCGTCATGTGGGCAAGATGGGGGCACCCACCGGCGGGATCAAGAGCCCTCCCCCCCTCCCACGACTGCATTCAAGAAATGAAGCTGTTGAGGGGCAAATAGGCCTGCTGCATCACGCCGCCTGATTCACACAGCGACTTTCCCAACGGCAACGTCACTCGCTCAAGATGAGGCAGCAGCCGCGCCAGTTCGTCCTCCGGCAATAGCACCAGCAACTGGCCCCCAGGATCATACTGTGGTGTCGACATCCCAAGCCCTCCCTTGTTCTCCAGCGGCGGGGGACTATGTGCGCCACCAAACGGATGACACTCTCGTTCTGCCTTATGCTGAGGGTGGCGGTCCGTCGTAGCCGCGCCGCACCCCAAGGTAACTCCCGCTGCGAGCAAGACCTCTTAACCCGAGTGACACCATCATGAAACACATCAAACATCTAATACTCGGCACTGCCTTTTTCTTGGCACTGCTGTCACTCGCCGCCTGCTCCGGCATGTCGGCACAGGACAGGGGCACCGTGGTGGGTGCAGGCGTGGGGGCCGTTGGTGGCTCAGTACTCACCGGCGGCTCCGCTGTCGGCACCGTGGGAGGCGCGGCGGTGGGCGGTGTGATAGGCCACGAGATCAGTAAACCGTGATCTTCGCCAGTCATGGCAACTGGTGCGGTCGGCGAACAGCCACTGCAGCCCCTTGATGCGGTTCTCCATGTCGCCGCGCAGGCAGCTGCGGTGGAGCATCGGTGGCGTCAGTGTGATAGCGCACCGACGGCGGCCCGGCATTCCGCCATCGTCGTGCTACCGATGCTTCACGACATCGTGAAGGCCGGACAGTGACACGAGGTCGCCATGCCATCCCCCATCCAGTGCACCATCCCTCCCGCGACTGCATTCAAGAAATTCACGCGCCTGCCCGACCGCGCGCCAGGCGAACAGCAGCACGGCTATCCCTTCAAGCCAGAACGCTTGCCCGAAGCACCACTTGCGACACTTCCCGGCGAGGAGTTCGACGAGCCTGCCAGGCGTGCCGCCCTCGGCGACGATGACTTGATGAGCCAGGACATCGACGCGATCGCCCCCGAGATGCCGTCATGACATCCCGACTGGCACGCCCCCCGATTCCGATCCACCGATGAATCCGGCGGCATTCGCGTGCAAGCGTAATGCCCCGGGTGCATTCACGCGCTAGCGCAATGCCCCGGGGTAAGCGAACTGCCCGCAAGTTCGCATGGTCTGTCAGATGACGCTGACCAGCCATCCGGTGATCCGATCACCTGGCGTAGTAAGCCTCGACGGTCGAATTCCAGGTGGGGTCAGCCATATTCGGCCATTGATCCTTGTCGAAGCCAGGTGCGTTCTTCAAGCGCTCGACATCTACGTCGAGCATGAAACGCTTGTTCTCCTTGTCCTGCTTCAAGGCCTTCCACGGAACAGCGAACAGGCGATCACCCATGCCCAGAAAACCACCCGATGCCAAGACTGCGTAACGTATCTTTCCCTCCGTTATATCGAGCATGACATCCTGAATCTTGCCGAGCTTTTCATCCTGCATGTTGCACACTTCGTCGCCGGTAATGGTGGAGGCACTCAGCAACGTTGACCCGGCCTGCATGTCATCAGTGGCGCCGTACCTGCTATTCGATTGTGTCGTTGAATCGTTCATTTCGTTGCCTTCTTGGTATCGCTCTTGATATCTCCATACTTGGCTTCAGCCTTGCCGCCATGCTTTTCGGCTTTACCCTTGTACTCCATGCGTTTATCGCCGGTCACCTTGCCGGCAACCTCCTTGACCTTCCCCTTCGCCTCGTTCGCATGACCCTTGACCTGATTCTTGTTCATGAGCTGACCTCCAGATGATGGTTCCGGTTGGGTTCTACCGCTCACCCTTGACTCATGCCAAGGCAGGGCGAGGCTCCCACTACCTATATAGTGGAAGCTCGAGGCATGATCTGTGCGGTGTCTAACATATGCGGAGTCATTTTTCGGACAAGTCTTCGGCAAGAACACTCCGCAAATCGCTGCTGGGTCGATGATGACGCTAACCCACACGCCCACCCAGGCAAAGGCCGGTTGTGCATGGAGGTGAGGAAACAGTCAGGAGACCTTGCGCTACAGAGTCGTTACCTTGCGGTCGACCAACCGATCCCGGCGTGCCGGGACGTCGCGGTCGTCGTCTTCACCACCGACCAACAGCCGCCATCGCCTGTGCCGCGCAGATACAGATACGGCCGCGCGGACTCCCACAGCAGTGTGCTTGCCAGCCAACGCAGCTCGGCAGCATCAACGGGGTCGCTGATGTAGGCGTAGCTGCCGAGATTCTTCGTGACGTGCTGGCGCAACCAGCATTGGGCTTCGTAGCCGCTGGCGATCACTGGGTGCCTCGCCCTGGTCGACATGCCACCGTCGGTGATCGGCTGTCCGAACGCGCGGTCGCCGTGATGGATTTATCGCCATTGCTGTTTGCTCGTGACGACCGAGCGGCTATGTGCGCTACTGCACCGACCCGGCAGCGCCTCGTAACCTATCTTTGGACATTCAACTAGCCGGCATCTGCCGCATTGTTGAACCCGACCAAATGACGAAGCCCGCCTGTCGGCGCGCCGCCTACCGGTGTGCAGGAGAAATCCGTGAAAAAGAAACCGTATATCAAGAAGCAGTTGCACGAGTTGTTGTATCAGGCTCTCGAGACGGAACGCGGTGGTATAAAGATCTACGAGGCCGCGCTGTCATGTGCGCAGAACGAGGACCTCAAAGGTGAATGGGAGGAGTACCTGGAGCAGACTCGCACCCATGAGCAGGTGCTGCTGAAGGTGTTCGAGGAACTGAGACTGAATCCGGACACCGTCACCCCAGGCCGGGAAGTGGTAGCACACCTAGGCGATTCGCTGGTCACCGCAATGGAAATGGCGAAGGCGCACGCCAGTGCTGCGGCCGCTCAACTCGTGGCCGCTGAGTGCGTGGTTCTGGCGGAAACCAAGGACCTCCAGAACTGGGAACTGATCGGGCACCTGGCAGAGAACGGCCAGGGGGAGGACACTGGCGCACTCAGAACAGCGTTCGAAGCGGTGGGGCAGGAAGAGGAACATCACCTCCACCATACGAAGGGTTTCGTCCGCGAATTGTGGATCGAGTCGCTCGGATTGCCGGCGGTCCTGCCGCCCCCCGAGGAAGTGAAAAAGGTTGAAACCGCGATCGGCGCCGCGCGGGCTGAGAACCTGCGCGACGACATGCTGAAATCGAAGCACTGACGGATGCCGCGCGGTGACGTCTGGTACAGTCATTATGCCGACCGAATGTGGGATATCGCGCGGAGCCATCGGACCTGACGGGTCAAGCAGCGGTGTCTCTCGGCCCGTTCGCGAGCGGCCACGCGCCGGTGCCCAAACGGCATCCCATCGCACCCAGGAGCACAGCCATTGGACCTGTTACGCATCATCATCGCGATCTTCCTGCCGCCGCTCGGCGTCTTCCTGCAGGAAGGCCTCGGGAAGCATTTCTGGATCAACATTCTGCTTACGCTGCTCGGTTATATTCCCGGCATCGTTCACGCCGTGTGGATCATCGCCAGGCGATGAACACGGCGTCTTCGCCAGCGCGCCGCGATGTCACCAGCTGACGCGCCGCAGCAGCGCCGGCCCGCTGACGCTCGCACGCGCGTGCACCGGCTCGCGCGGCTGATGGACAGTTCGATGCGTCTACCCGGCGGTTTCCGCATCGGGGTCGACGGGCTCATCGGGCTGGTTCCGGTGGCCGGCGATCTCGCGGCGGCCGGGGTGTCGCTCTACATCGTTGCGCAGGCGGCGCACGCCGGTGTGCCGGCCAGGGTACTTGCGCGCATGGTACTGAACGTCGCGCTGGATACCCTGGTCGGCGCGATTCCGGTACTCGGGGACGTGTTCGATGTCGCGTTCAAGGCCAATCTACGCAACGCCAGGCTGATGGATGCGTATCTGAATCGACGCGCATCGCACTGATCGCTCTCGCCAGATAGACGGCCTTTGCGGTGGCTGACGGATGTCCGATGCTGACAGGCTCAATCGTCCGGGTTCTGCTTACCCTCTTCGATCTTTTCATCCACCTGCTCGCCTTCCGTCCGGTTCGTAGCCGGTTCTTCCTGCTCGGCTTCTGCGCCGGCCTCCAGACTGAGTTCGATGAAGATAGGAAAATGATCCGATCCCCATGCGGGCCCTCTCTCCATACGGATGAGCTTGAAATGATCGGTGTGGAAGACGTGATCGAGCGGCCAGCGCAGGAGCAGATTCTTGGCGTTGTAGGTGTTGTACATGCCCCGCCCAATGCGCGGGTCGAGCAGACCACTAGCTTTCTGAAACAGGCTCGTGGTATAGGACCAGGCGACGTCGTTGAAATCACCTGCAACGATTGTTGGCTTATCGCGTCTCTCCACTTCCCGGCCCACGATCAGCAATTCCGCATCTCGTTCCGTCGTCTTGGTCGCATACTTCGGGTTGGGCGGATCGGGGTGCACGAAATGAATGAATACCCGGTCATCGGACGGCAACACTACCTGCATGTGCATCGACGGGATGCTATCCTTGAGAATAAAGCGAATCTCGGGATCGATCATCTCCAGTCGACTATAAACGAGCATGCCATAGGTGTTGTCGAGTGGATATTTGAGCGTATGCGGATATTTCTCTTCCAGTGGCCTGAGCGCCTCCTCCCACCACTGGTCTGTCTCCACGGTCAAGATCATGTCCGGATCATATTCGCGCACGACATCCAGAAAGGCCTCCGACTCCTGGTTGTCCATCAGCACGTTCGCAGCGAGCAGGCTGAGGTTGGCGTCGTTCGAGTGCGCTTCAGCCGTCAATACCTGCTTGGGCATCAGCACCGTGTACGGAAATATCTTTACTACCTGATATCCCACGGCCAGCACCAATAGCCCGAGAGCGACGGATTCGTAGACACGATGCGGGTCCCAAAAATAGAGATAAAGGGCAAGAATCATGATACCTGCGATAGTGATCTGCCCTCTTGGAAAATCGAAAACACGAATCCACCATAGGTCGAACCGCAGAAACGGCAGAGCCGTAGCAATCACCAGCAGCAGGGCCAGCACGACCAGAATAATTTTCATGGGATTTGAAATGGCTTTTCGTATGAGCATGACTCAACCCACGACTCTGTTAGCACGATACATGCATCATCTGATGATTTCGCAATGATTGAAAACCTCTCGTGTCGTGCTGCGATAACACTCATACACGGTTGGTAAGGCTGGATTATATCATGTCAGCATTTCACAGATTGTTCTGTACGCCACCGCACACTTGGCTACCCCCCCCCTGTCGTGACAAGTCACCTGGCGCTTCAGGAGCAAACAAGTGCAGTGGTCAATGACAGGGATGGATAATCATTTCTGTTCGCTCATCGAAACCAGCATCTCCGTATTTTCAAGCGGCGGGGGACAGTTCGCATCTGGTAGTGTCGCCCTTTTTTTCCTGACCCAGCGTCGAAAAACATTGTCCGACATTCCACACCGGACCATCGTCACTAAACCACGTAGCATCGGCACGACCAGGCTCTAAATGCCAATCACTTCAGACCCTTGTATCAAAACTGCGCACAACCCGAAGACAGCCGAAATCTCCATACTAATCCCTGCCGAGATAAGCTACAATGAGAGCAGTAGCCGGCGAGCAAGCCTGGAGTCCAGCATGCCCACAACCATTAATGAATCCTATATCTATACACAGCTGCGAGACAAGGCTGAAGCGCAGTTGCAGGCAGGCACAACACCGACAGCGAACCACTGGTCGGTGGGCGTTGACGCCCTGTGCTTGCTCCACCGGCTGTCCAGTAATCCCGATAACGCGGAAGACGCCCTCAAGCTTCTCCATGAATTGCAGGTTCACCAAGTGGAACTCGACTTGCAGGTCGAGCAGATTGCCGCCAATGAACGGGTACTTGTCGGAGATTTGAGCCTTTACCGGATGCTTTACGATTTCGCCCCCCTTGGCTATTGTCTCGTCGACTTCGAGGGCAAGGTTATTCAGGGTAATCTTGCCGCCTCGGAACTCTTAGGGGTGGGGCGTGACGATCTAGAGGGACACCCCATCGACACATTCCTGCTCGCCCAGAGTCGGCCACTACTGCTCGGCCTGCTACAGCGTGTCGCACAGAGCGGTGCCAGGGACTGCTGCCTAGCCGAGGCGGGTGGGGCACAGGGTTCCCGGCACCTCCGGTTTCTGGCATCCATGCCCCCAGGGGGCGAGCATATTCTGTTGGCCTGCTGCGAGTGCGCCAGTGCAGATACCCCCTATTAGCAGCACCACGCCATGGCTGCCTTGCCCCCTGCCAATGCACCGATAAAGCCCCAGGTGGCTGTACGTATCCTGGGCATCGGTGCATCCGCCGGTGGCCTGGCGCCGCTGGAAGAGTTCCTTGCCCGGATTCCGCCCCACAGCCACATGGCCTATGTGGTGGTACAACATCTCGATCCCACCCACAGGGCGTTGCTCCCGGAATTGCTCCAGCGCGTCACCCCGATGTCGGTACGACAGGCGACCCATGGCATGCCCATCGAGCCTGACTGCGTGTATGTGATTCCGCCGAATACGGAACTCAGCGTTGTCGACGGCTTGCTGAACCTGGCAAAACCCATGGAGCCCAGGGGCATGCGTCTGCCCATCAACGTGCTGTTTTCTTCCCTGGCCCGCGCCCAGGGAGAGAATGCCATCGGGGTGGTACTGTCCGGCATGGGCTCCGACGGCACCCTGGGCTTACAGGCGATCAAGGCCGTGGGCGGCCTCACGGCGGTACAACAGCCCGACACGGCACAGTTCGATGCCATGCCCAGAAGCGCCATCGCCGCAAACTGCGCCGATATCATTGCCCCGCCTGGCGACTTGCCCGCCCGCATCCTGACCTGCCTGGCCCAGGCGCCCACCCCGGCCGCCTCCGGCGAGCTGTCGGCAGAACCAGGGGCAGAACCTGAACCTGAACTGGAATCGACGCCCCTGAACCGCATTCTACGTCTGCTTCAACAGCGAACTCGCCACGACTTCTCCCTCTACAAGCCCAGCAGCCTGCACCGCCGCATGCAGCGGCGTATGGCGGTCCATGAAATCGCCACCTTGACGCTTTACGCCGATTTTCTCCAGCGAAATCCCCAGGAAATCGACCTGCTGTTCAAGGAAGTGCTCATCGGGGTGACCAGTTTTTTCCGTGATGCCCCGGTATGGCAGTATCTGGCGGATATCACCCTGCCAGAACTGCTGGCACGACAGCACAGGGAGCCCCACCTGCGTGCCTGGGTGGTCGGCTGCTCAACCGGCGAAGAGGCCTACTCCCTGGCCATGATCTTCACGGAGGCGCTGGACAAGCTGCCACGACCCCATGACTTTACCCTGCAGATCTTCGCCTCCGACCTGAGTCCGGATGCCATTGCCACGGCTCGCCGCGGCCATTACCCCGCCGACATCAGCAGCAGTGTCTCGGCCGAGCGCCTGGCGCGCTTTTTCAGTGTTCATGGTGACGGCTACCAGATCAACAGGGATATCCGCGACCTGGTGCTGTTCGCCCAGCAGGATGTGGTGCTCGATCCCCCCTTCACTCGCCTCGACCTGATTTCCTGTCGTAACCTGCTGATCTACTTCGACCAGAGCCTGCAGCGCAAGCTCATTCCCCTGTTTCACTACAGCCTGCGCGCAGGGGGTGTACTGTTGCTGGGAAGCTCGGAGACGGTAGGGCGCTACACACAGTTGTTTGCCCCCATTCAATCCAAACTGCGACTTTACCTGCGCCAGGATAATGCCCAGAGCCGCGACATCCGGTTGCCGGTAAAGTCGTTTCCACCCCTGACCTGGATAGCCAAGGAGCTGCCCGTGTCACCCAGCCACTCATCCTCCCACACAAAGGATAATCTACAAGCGGCAGCCGACCAGGTGTTACTGCAGGTCTACGCCCCTGCCGCGGTGGTGGTCAACGATGAGGGTGATATCGTCTATATCAGCGGGCGCACGGGAAAGTACCTGGAACCCGCCGCCGGCAAGGCCAACTGGAATTTTCACGCCATGGTACGGGAAGGCCTGCGCACCCCCATCGCCAGCGCCCTGCGCCAGGCCGCAAACCAGAGCGAACCAACGCACTTGCAGGGCCTGCAGGTGCAACTGCCCGGCGGAGCCACGCAGAGCGTCGATATCACCGTCCAGGCGCTGCGAGAACCTACCGCCCTGCGCGGGATGAAGATGATCGTGTTCCGCGATATCACTCCGATTCATGTCAGCCCGGCCAACAAACACAAGTCGAAAACAGCCACGCAACATACTCATGCCACGGAGCTGCAACAGTACCAGGATGAAATCCAGACCCTGCGGGAGCAAAACCGCGCGTCCAGGGAGGAGTTGCAGTCAGCCAATGAAGAATTGCAGTCGACCAATGAAGAGTTGCAGTCAACCAATGAAGAACTGACCACCTCGAAGGAGGAAATGCAGTCCATGAACGAGGAGCTGCAAACCATCAACGCGGAAATGCAGACCAAGCTCGACGATCTCGCCCTCGCCCAGAGCGATATGAAAAACCTGCTCAACAGCATCGAGATAGCCATTCTTTTTCTCGATCAGAACCTGAACGTCCGCCGTTACACTGACAGGGCATCAAAGATCATCAACATCCGTGAGAGCGATATCGGCCGCCCCCTCAGTGATCTCACCACCAGCCTGCTGTATCCGGAACTGAACGACGACGCCCTTACCACCCTGAGCACCCTGGCATTTTCCGAGAAGCAGATTCTCGCCACAGACGGTCGCTGGTTTACGGTACGTATCATGCCCTATCGCCGACTTGATAATGTGATTGATGGTGTGGTGATCACCCTTGTCGATATCACCGCGACCAAGGAATTGGAACAAGCCCTGCGCAAGGATTTGAACTCGTGACGGAAGGGCCATGACACATAGCCAGCCTCGTCGGCACGGTTGATCCGGATAGGAGTTACTATCCGGACCTTCCGCACTCAGCCTTCCGGCAATCCAATCACCGGGTGTAGTAAGACTCGACTGTCGAACTCCAGGTGGCGTCGGCCATATTCGGCCATTGATCCTTGTCGAAGCCCGGCGCGTTCTTTAAGCGCTCGACATCGACGTCGAGCATGAAACGCCTGTTCTCCTTATCATGCTTCAAGGCCTTCCACGGAACAGCGAACAGGCGATCGCCCATGCCCAGAAAACCACCCGACGCCAGGACTGCGTAGCGTATCTTTCCCTCAGTAGTATCGAGCATGACGTCCTGAATCTTGCCAAGCTTTTCATCCTGCATGTTACAGACTTCGTCGCCGGTAATGGTGGAGGCACTCAGCAACGTGGCGCCAACCTGCATGCCGCCGGCGTCGAAACTACTGTTTGATTTAGTCGCTGAATCGTTCATTTTCTTCCTTCTTGGGACTGTCATTGATGTCTGCCAACACGGATCCATCCTTGCCGCCATGCTTCTCGGATTTACGCTTGTGCTCCGCACTTTCGCCGTCGGCCACCCTCTTGGCCTTCCCCTTCTGTTCGCTCGCACTATCTTTGACCTGACTCCTGTCCATTAGCTGATCTCCAGATGATGGTTCCGTTTGGGTTCTTCCTCTCACCATGAACACATATAGATGCAGGGTGAATCTCCAAAGATAGTTGATGCTCGAGGTCTGGTCTGTGCGGTATCCAACCTATGCGGAGTCTTTTTTTCAGACAGGTCTTCGGCTCGCTGCGTCACAGGGCGGCGACTCTGTGTGTGGTACCGCACCGAAAAATCGTTCGTTTATGCCTATGCTGAAATGGCTTTTCTGTGCCTCGGGAACTGCCTACCAGACCCAGAGGGGCCGGCGAGCAACAGAAAAGCGGTAATCCCGCTGGCTCGTTCTACACCGCTGTTGACAAGGAAACGCTGCGTAACTCGCCCAAGTACGAGCGCGATTGATTCAACCCACAGACAGCGGGAGAAATCTTGCCACAGGTGCCTGAACACCACGGTGCGAAGCTTGCGCATCGGGGGCCCGCTGGCCGGCCGCTCACCTCCACACCCGCCTTCCACAGATGGATCAGAGCGTGCCAGGACCGTACACAGAGGGTAAAGAACACCCATGAGCTCCGAGAAGACAACGTATATTGAATTCGCACCCGGCGAGAAACGGCTGCTCCGTTACACCATTCTCGCCCTCAGCGCCGTCACTCTGGTGAGCACGATCGGGTTCATTATCTGGGTTCTCGGACAAATCATTGGCGCCCTGCACGCCCTGGTCTTCCCCCTGGCCATCGCGGGCGTGATGGCCTTGGTCCTGTTCCCGGTCGTGGAACTGTTCGAGCGCCACTTGCGCATGAATCGGCTCGGCGCCGTGGTTTCCCTGTTTGTGATCCTGTTCGGCCTGTTTCTTACGGTGATGGTGCTGGTCCTGCCCACGGCCATATATCAGGGCAGCCAATTCTTCCAGTCTGTGCCGGAGATAGCCCAGCGCGGGCACGAAAGCCTGTCGGCTCGATTCCCGAAAGCGTTGCCGATACTGGAAGACGCCATCACCGAAATGGAGATCCAGTCGATGCTCCCGGATGCAGAGGAAGCCGCTGACCGCACCATGTCTTACATCGGTTTCCTGGTGGGTCTTGGTTTCGTCCCCCTGTACCTCTTCTTTGCGCTGCTCTCCGGCAACCGCATGAAGGCATACGCCAGGGCCATGCTGTTTCTGTTCACGCAGAAGAGGCAGAACGAGGTGGTGTACCTGGGTCAGCTCTTTATCGATTACCTCACCGCGTTCTTCCGAGGACAGCTGACGATCGCACTGATCATGGGCGTCATGATGGCGGTCGGTTTTACCGTCATCGGGCTCGAGGCCGCGATTTACATCGGCCTCGCCCTGGGGCTGCTGAACATCGTGCCGTACCTTGGCTTCATCGTTGGCGTTATCACCGTGCTTCCCATCGCCTATTTACAGCCCGCCGGGGGCACCCAGCTCGTCATGCTGGTGCTGGCAGTCATCGCTGTCACACAGCTGGTGGAGAGCGTGCTGCTCACGCCCAAGATCATGGCCGACCGCTCGGGCCTGCACCCGGCACTGGTCGTGATCTCGATCCTGTTCTGGGGGACTGCGCTGGGAGGGGTCGTCGGCATGATCCTCGCCGTCCCCCTGACAGCGTTCCTCCTCACCCTCGGGAAGCACGTGAAAAGCAGGCTACCCACCACGATATGGACTGATGAAATCGACCGGCAGATACTCATCGAAACCACTGGCGACGATGATCGTCACAGCTGACGGGGCATCTTCACCCGTCTACACAGCGACAGAAGAGGGTACGATCATGGCGACGAAAGCAAGCGAACACGAGACCACCGATCAGGTTGCAGGCAAGGCTCACGAAGCGGTGGACAGGGCCGCCCAGACCGCTGGCAAGGCCGAGGAGTACGCTCGGCAGCACGCATCCCACGCCGATGAGCGCGTTCGCGAGGCAGCAGCCCATGGGCGCCAGCGGGCCGATGATGTGCTCGAACGCGTGACCAGCTACGTCCGCGAGAAGCCGCTGATGTCCATTGGCATCGCCTTTATCGCTGGCGTGCTGTACTCGTCGCTGACGCGTCGCCGGTAACGCACGGGATTCAGAACGCCGAGGCCGTCGAGGCGACCGCCCGGGGCAGGAATAGGAACGCGCCTTCAGCGACGGAGAAACAAAAGGTGGCGGCGTGTTCGCCGACGTCGCCACCCTGTTTGCTCTGATCACTGCATTCGTTCGGGATACCGCCCGGCTCCTGAGCATGGGTACGCATCTCGCTGTCAAGACCGTCGTCATGAGCAGGCAGTGAGCACGCCAATCGCAATCGGCCTTCGATCACTAGACTATCGCTCCCATTGGAAATCGTGCACACGTAACAGATCACACCGTAATTTCCGAACGAACAGCTACCTGTAATCCCTGCATCATCCCTCATGTTGACTTCAATTTTCTCATAGATGAGTCAAAGATCGACGACTCTGTGTGTGGCACCGCACCGACAACTCGTTCGCTCATGTCCAAGATGAAATGGCATACCCGCGACTCGGGAACTGCGCTCTAGACCCAGGAGGGGGCGGCAGACTGCCGTCAAACAGAGGAGAACAATGATGAAGAAGCTAACCGCGTTGATCCTTTCCGCTGCCTTTGTCCCGGCATTGGCACTGAGCACGGCCGCAATGGCGGAGGACCACGGCGACATGCAGGCAGACGCTGAGCAGCATGCCGGCGAACAGCAGATGAGCAGTAAGCCAGCTGGTGCGTTCTACGCCGACGACGTCATCGGCAAGACCGTCAAGCACCGCGGGTCAGATGAAGACGTTGGCGAGATCCAGGATCTGGTCATCGGCGAAGACGGCCGCCTCATCGGCGTCGTGGTGAAGTCGGGTGGCTTCCTGGGGCTCGGCGAAGAGGACATTGGACTGGGTTGGGATCACATAGAGCACACCATGGAAGATGACGAATCCGTGTTCTATACGGATATTGATGAGGAAACACTGCGGAACTCGCCCAAGTACGAGCGCGATTAATCCGACCTGCAGTCAGCGGGGGCACGATGTGCCCCCGCTGACTGAACACCGCCGAAAAACCGCGATCAAGACTACTATACCCAACGGGGCGCCAGGATACACACCCAGGACACGCCCTGCTCGACAAGCATACCGGTCCGCGAGGGACATGGTCGCTTCACCCGGGGCGATGATAGCTCAGCAGGCGATCGTACTCCTTCTTGACGACCGCATAACATTCACAGACCCGCGCTTCCAGGCCAGGCCTGTCCAGGATCCTGATATGCCCGCGATGGTAGGAAATCAGGCCGGCCCTCTGCAGCTTGCCGGCCGACTCGGTGACGCCCTCACGACGTACGCCAAGCATATTGGCGATCAGTTCCTGGGTCATGACCAGCTCGTTGGTCGGCAGGCGGTCGAGGCTCAGCAACAGCCAGCGACACAGCTGCTGATCCAGGCTGTGATGCCGGTTGCATACCGCCGTCTGCGCCATCTGGGTGATCAGGGCCTGGGTGTAACGCAACAACAGGTGCTGAAGGGTCGACGAACGATCGAATTCGTCCTTCAGCAGCTGTCCCCTGAGGCGATAGGCGCTGCCGGCACTCTGCACGATGGCACGGCTCGGCGTGGTCTCGCCGCCCATGAACAGCGAAATGCCGACGATACCCTCGGCACCGACGACGGCAATTTCTGTCGAGTCGCCATCCTCCATGACGCACAGTAGCGATACGATGGAATCCGTCGGAAAATAGACATGGTGCATCACCTTTCCCGACTCGACCAGCGAGTCCCCCAGTTTCAGCTCGGCCCACTCGAGGTGGGGCGCCAAGCACTGGTATTCATCCCTCGACAGGGCCGCCAACAAGTGGTTCTGACGAGGATCATGTTGCAGGGTCATGACTGACACTCCCGTATCGGGCAAGCTACCCCCGACCACAGGGTACGAAGAGCGGACTCGTCCGCTGGTTCTAGCTGGACTCCCCCCCACCCGCCGACACGGCGCAGGAACCGAAGCACATACTGTGTACGCTAGCGCACGGAAGCGACTCCGTCACGCCACTACGCTCGCGAGATACCGACCCAGCCCCGGGGCTCAGGTCAGGCAGTGCCGCCCCACCGGGGCTCACACGCAGGCGGAACAGGAAACCGACTCATGGTAGTGCCAACGTTTCTGATGATCACGTCTCCTGTCTCAGCGACTCGCGCGCCGCACCGGGCCACGCCGCTCTTGCACCCTCCCTGGGCGTGCGGCCCATGGGCAATGCGCGTGCCCGGGCCGAGTGCATGAAAGACGACTCGATGCTTCAGGGCAGCGCCAGGACGCAGCTCGCTTCGGCCTCCGTATGCACCGACGAGCCGGTGCGGCAAGGACACCCCCAGATCCACGCCTCGAGACGGGAAGTCGCAGCCGCCCTGGATGCCGAGACGGCATGGGCTCGGGTGGCCCTCAACGCCATTGGCGATGCCGTCCTGACCATCGATCGTCACGGCACGGTCACCTACATGAACCGAGTGGCTGAAACCCTGACAGGCTGGTCGGAAACGGAGGCGATCGGCAAGCCACTGACGCGCGTGTTCCATCGTGTCGATGGCAAGACACATCAAACGACCATCACCCCTGGGCAGCGCGCCATCGAGGAGAACACAACGGTAGGCCTCGCCCTGGATTGCCTGCTCGTCCGCCCGGATGGCAGCAAGCTCGAGATCGAGGATTCAGCGGCGCCCATCCATGACCGGGAAGGTCGAGTCACCGGCGCCGTGATCGTGTTCCACGACGCCTCCCAGTCTCAGGTCATGTTGGAGAGGATGGCCTACCTGGCGCAGCATGATGCACTCACCGGCCTGCCCAATCGTGCCCTGCTGACGGAACGGCTCTCGCGAGCCATTGGCCTGGCCCGACGACACCGACACCTGGTCGCCCTGCTCTATCTTGACCTTGATGCCTTCAAGCCCATCAATGACTCGCTCGGCCATGCCCTGGGTGACAGCCTGCTCCAGGCGGTTGCGGGCCGTCTTCAGGACTGCATGCGCGACATCGACACCGTCTGCCGTCAGGGGGGCGACGAATTCGTGATCCTGCTTGCCGAGATCAGGCAAGCCGAAGATGCCACCAAGGTCGCGGAAAAACTGCTTGCCGTCCTGAGCAGACCGTACCGCATCCAGGGTCACGAACTCCTCATCACGCTCAGCATCGGCATCAGCCTCTACCCGGATGATGCCGACGATGTCGACACCCTCATGCACAACGCCGACACGGCCATGTATCACACCAAGCGAAATGGCCGAAATGGGCATCAGTGCTTCACGGCCGAGATGAATACCCTGCCCATTCAACGACGGCGGCTCGAACCGGGTCTGCATCGCCCCCTCCGGCCGTCGCAATTCTTTTTCGACTTCTAGCCGAAGATCGTTCCACCAGGCCCCAGGTTGTGAGGCGCCATGTACGCCAGCGCACAGATGGGAGGCCACCCATGACATACCCTCAACATGGGTGTGGCAAGGGAACGGCCTGTACAGGGAGTTGCACCACGCGTCGCACGGACTGCGACGCCATCATGACACGAACCATCCCGCAGCATCCTGAACAGGATAATGCGCCGCAGAGGAAAGCTTCATGAACAACATCATCTATATCGTCGGCGCAATCGTCATCGTGTTGGTGATTCTCTCCGTTCTCGGTCTGCGTTGAGACAGGCGACGAGAGAAGTGGATTGGCAAGACAGCACGGTGAAGCCGGGAGGTTGCAGGCCGAAGACCCCGTTCACTGGAGACGCCCCCGTGACCATCATCAAGGGATTCGTGTTCCTGCTCTTTCTGTTCGGTCACATCGCGCTGGCCAGTGCCGATTACCGCTACACCGACGCCCTGCAGAGCTACGAGCGGCAGGAGTACCGCCAGGCCTTGCAAATGTTCGATCGGCTTGCCACCACCGGCGACGCCGACGCCCAGTACATGCTGGGGCAAATGCACGAAGCCGGCCAAGGGACCCCCCAGGACTTCGTGGAGGCGCACAAGTGGTACAACCTGGCCGCGGCTCGCGGCCACCGCCATGCCGCCGCGGCGCGCGATGCAGTGGCGGCGCGGATGACCGCGCAACAGATCAGCGAGGCCCAACAGACAGCCCGTACCTGGCAGCCCCGGGCGACACCGTCAGGGAGCGCGCCCGAACCATCGCCTCCCGTCGAGAGTCTATCCGGCCAACAGCTGGTGGCCGAAGTCCAGCGTGAACTCAACCGGCTCGGCTACGATGCCGGCCCGGTGGATGGCCTGATGGGAACTCGCAGCCGAAATGCGATTCGCGATTACCAGGGCACGGTGGGCCTGGCCCAGGATGGTCAGCCGACGACGGCACTGCTGGCCCGACTACGGCAGACGGGCCGGGAGCCGGCGGCCACAGTGCCCCCCGAGCCGGAGCCGACCCCGGCAAGACGGGTCGCCCTGGACGACGCCTTCAGCGACGGCGATTTCCGACGCAACCCACCCTGGACCGTGCTCAGCGGACGCTTCGACATCGATGATGGCGGGTTGCGCAGCATCGTGGAGAAACCGCAGGTGGTCACGCCCGCCTCACCGACGCTCCGCCCGGAGCGACCGGAGGAGATCGGCCTGGCGATGCTCCAGTTGATCCTCGAGCAGGCGGGCGGGCTGTCGCGAGAGGCGGCATCGCCGGAGGCGGCGGAGGTCGAGTTCGGGGACGCGGCACGGATTTTCGTCCATGCCCCGGTCGACAACGCCTTCAGACTGGAGCTGGAACTGGCCTCCTACCAGCGGCCGGGCAGCCTGGAACTGGGGCTGTTCCAGGGCAACCAGCCCGGAGGAGGCTACCGCCTGGTCTACAATCCCGGCTCACGGCCCGGGCTCAGCCTGGTACGGATGACGGCCGATGGGGGCGAGGTGATCGCCAGCAGCGAGGGCACGCTCGACCTCGAGGATGGCCGTTTCCATATGCTGAGCTGGGCCCGCGACGAGAGCGGGAACATGCAAGTCTGGGTGGATGGCCGGCGTGTGCTGCAGGCACACGACCTGCGCCTGCGCCAAGGCTTCCAGGGCTTCGTGCTGGTGAATCATGGTGGCGATTACAACCTGCGCCGGGTACGGCTGGAGCATTAGGGAAACAATCAACCGGACCCATAACGACAAAGCGCCCTCGCTTTCTGAAGCGAGGGCGCTTTGTTGGCAATCTGGTGGGTCGTGTAGGATTCGAACCTACGACCAATTGGTTAAAAGCCAACTGCTCTACCAACTGAGCTAACGACCCGGTGCTTGCGGACAAGCATACAGGTTCGGATGGTGGGTCGTGTAGGATTCGAACCTACGACCAATTGGTTAAAAGCCAACTGCTCTACCAACTGAGCTAACGACCCGCCCGAACGGGTGCAGATACTACTGATCCAGCCCCCTGAAAGCAAGCGCTTTTTTGCCTTTGGTCGCAGGTATCGCCCTCAGCGGCTGCGGTGGCCCTTCGGCTTGCGCATCGCCTGTACCGGCCGGCGCTTGTGCTTGTCGCGGCTCCAGCGATTCTTCTCGTCCGGGGTCAGCTCCGGCACCTTGCGCGGCGCCAGGCCGGCCTGAACCGCCAGGTCGTCGATCTCGTCCTGGGTCAGCTCCGTCCACTCGCCGGCCTTGGCCCGCTTGTCGAGGAAGATGTTGCCATAGCGCACCCGCTTGAGGCGGCTGACGGTGAGCCCCTGGGACTCCCACAGGCGACGCACCTCGCGATTGCGGCCCTCCATGATCACCACATGGAACCAGGTATTGATACCCTCGCCACCGAACTCCTGGACGTCGGTGAAGCGTGCCGGACCGTCGTCGAGCATCACCCCCTCGACCATGGCCACGATCTGCTCCCTGGCCACCTCGCCCATGACGCGCACGGCGTATTCGCGCTCCACCTGGGTGGAGGGGTGCATCAGCCGGTTGGCCAGCTCACCATCGGTGGTGAACAGCAGCAGGCCACTGGTGTTGATGTCGAGACGGCCGATGGCGATCCAGCGCTCGCCCTTGAGCCGCGGCAGGCGGTCGAAGACGGTACGCCGTCCTTCCGGGTCCTTGCGGGTGCAGAGCTCGCCCTCGGGCTTGTTGTACATGATCACCCGGCGCGGCACCTCCTCGGCGCCTCGCAGGGTCACCGGGCGGTCGTCGACGCTGACCCGGTCGCGCATCTCGATGCGATCGCCCAGGGTCGCGACCTTGCCGTTGACCTTGACCCGGCCATCGGCGATGGCGGTCTCCATCTCGCGGCGCGAGCCCAGCCCGGCGCGGGCCAGGACCTTCTGCAGTTTTTCGCTGGTGTTGCTCATCGGTCGTCTGTCTCACTGGATGTGGATTCCGTGCCCGGGGCAGCGTCATCATCGACGCGGCCCCGGGCACGATCGGACAGGCGGGCCTCGAGATCGGCGAAGCTCAACCCGGTCCGCTCTGACGCCTTCCCGGCGTGGTCATCGTCGGCCGTCCCGGCCGTCGGTTCGACGGCCTCGGCGGCGGCATCGGCCGCCTCGAGGCCCTCGTGATTCGTGTCGTCATCCGCCGCGAGCCCCTCGCCCTCGTCGAGGGGGGGGTCGGCCTGGGCCAGCAACGCCTCCTGGGGCGGCGGTGGCGTGTCCTCCTCGAAGATCGGCTCGTCGAACTCCTTGAGCTCGTGCATCGGTGGCAGCTCGTCGAGGGTCTTGAGGCCGAAGTCGTCGAGGAAACTCCGGGTGGTGGCATAGACCGCCGGCCGCCCCGGCACGTCGCGGTGCCCCACCACGCGGATCCAGCCGCGCTCGAGCAGGGTGCGCACGATCGAGCCGCTCACCGTGACCCCGCGCACCTCCTCGATGTCGCCGCGGGTCACCGGCTGGCGGTAGGCGATCAGCGCCAGGGTCTCGAGCAGTGCCCGGGAATAGCGCTGGGGCCGCTCGTCCCACAGCCGCGAGACCCACGCCGAGAGCCGCGGGCGGATACGCAGCTGGTAGCCCGAGGCGGTCTCGATCAGTTCCATGGCGCCGCGCTCGTGGCGAATGCCGAGCCGCTCCAGCGCCTCGCGCAGGGCGCGTCGCGGCGGGCGCTCGTGATCGTCGAAGAGCGCCTCCAGCCGGTCGAGGCCCAGCGGCTCCCCGGCGGCCAGCAGCGCCGCCTCGAGGATCTCGTCCAGGGCATCGGGAAATTCCATGGCGGTCATGCCGGCGCGCCCCCGTCATCGTCCTCGAAGGGGCTCTCGCCGCCCGCGTCATCCTCCGCCGCGAAGACGTCCTCCTCATCCGCCGCCAGCACCGCCCGGGCCCGCACATGGATCGGTGACAGCGGAGCGTTCTGCACGATCTCGATCATCGCCTCCTTGGCCAGCTCGAGGATCGCCATGAAGGTCACCACCACCCCGGCCCGGCCCTCCTCCAGGGTGAACAGCGCCTCGAAGGGGGTGAAGTGCTCGTGGTTCAGCCGCTCCATGATCCGCAGCATCCGCTCCCGGGTCGAGAGCACCTCGCGGCTGATCTGGTGCGCCTGGTTGAGCTCGGCGCGACGCAGGATGCCGGCCAGCGCGCCGAGCAGCTCGTCGAGCGCGACGTCGGGGTGGATCACCCGGGTCTCCAGCGGCGGCAGCACGGCCCGCGCCGGGAACCAGTCGCGCCCCAGGCGCGGCAGCTCGGCCAGCGCCTCGGCGGCGTTCTTGAGCTGTTCGTACTCCTGCAGGCGGCGGATCAGCTCGGCGCGCGGGTCCTCCTCGTCGTCGTCGCCACCCGCCTTCGGCGGGCGCGGCAACAGGGTGCGCGACTTGATCTCGGCGAGCATCGCCGCCATCAGCAGGTACTCCCCGGCCAGTTCGATCTCCATCGCCTTCATCAGCTCCACGTACTCGATGTACTGGCGGGTGATGGCGGCCACGTCGATGGCCAGGATATCGAGGTTCTGGCGGCGGATCAGGTAGAGCAGCAGGTCGAGCGGCCCCTCGAAGGCCTCGAGGAAGACCCGCAGCGCCTCCGGCGGAATGTAGAGGTCCTCCGGCAGCTCGGTGATCGGCTCGTCGAACAGTCGTCCCAGCGCCACGGCCGGCTCGGCGGCCGGCGGCGCGACACTCTGGGGCGCTGCTGTCTGGGGCGTTTCGCTCACGCGTGGCCTGGCCTCTCGACGAATCGGCGGATGATCGATCCGTCAGTTTATCAACTCCTCGCCATCGGGGGTAATTCAGCCGGCCTCGGCCGCTCTTCTATGGCGACCGGTGTAGTCGAAGAGCTTCTCGCGCACCTGCCAGTGGCGGCCCACCTGGCGGCCCACCACGAAGTCCGGGGCACGCAGCCGCCGCTCCCCCTCGATCACCGCCTCGGGCGTGGTGGGCTGCCAGCGCGAGCCCGGCGCACGCAGGTGCTCGTGCAGGAAGACCGCGGCGAAGGCGTGACGCTGGGCCGGCGTCTCCAGGGCGAACCACTCGGCGAGCGTGGCGCCGTCCTCGTCGTGATAGGTCACCTTCAGGCGGGGCAGGCCGCGGCCGTTGGTGGTCGCCTCGAGCTGCATGCCGCTGACCCGCAGCACTCGGGCGTCCTTCAGGCGCAGCGCCTCCCGCAGCTTGTCGTCGGCGTCGACCAGCAGCGTCTGGCAGCCATGGCAGCGCCGGGCGGCGATATCGTTCTCGGCGCCACAGCCGTCGCACACCTTGAAACGATAACGGAAGTCGCATTGCCGGCGCTTGCCGCTCTCCTCCTCGACCAGGCCCTGGCAGCGGCGGCCGAAGTGCTCGATCACGAACTCCCCCTCGCGCCGGCCCCAGAACAGGTTGGCGTGGCCGCAGGCGGGGCACGCGACCTGCACCGGCTCGGTGTCGCCGGCGGGCCTGGGGCTGCCCACCTCGGGGGCATAGAGGTCCCAGGGGTTGCCGGCATAGTCGAGGATCAGGCAGTCGGCCTTGCCCGGGGCGAGGCGCAGGCCGCGGCCGACGATCTGCTGGTAGAGGCTCACCGACTCGGTGGGACGCAGGATGGCGATCAGGTCCACATGGGGGGCGTCGAAGCCGGTGGTCAGCACCGCCACGTTGACCAGGTACTTGAGCCGCTGCGCCTTGAAGGCGGCAATGATTGCCTCGCGCTCGGCGCCGGGCGTCGCCCCGGTGACCAGCGCCGCCTCGTGGGCCGGCAGGTAGCCGAGGACCTCCTCGGCGTGGGCCACCGTGGCGGCGAACAGCATCACGCCCCGGCGCTCGCGGGCACGCTCGACCACCTCGGCGATGATGCCCGGCGTGGCACGGTGGCCCGCCACCACCCGGTTGAGCTCCTCCTCGCGGAACAGTCCACCGTCGGACGAGGGCACGAGCCGCGAGAAGTCGTAGCGCATCTCTTGTCCGTCCTTGAAAAGGGCGGCATCGATCCGCGTCGGTGTCGCCAGGTAGCCCTGCTTGACCATCAGCCGCAGCGGCTGCTCGAACACGCAGTCGCGGAAGAAGCAGTCGTCGTCGCCACGCACCATGCCGTGGTGGTGGCGATGGTAGATGAAGCCCTGGCCCAGCCGATAGGGCGTCGCGGTCAACCCCAGCACCTTGAGGCGCGGATTGCAGGCGTGCAGGCGGTCGATCACCCGGCGGTAGCTCGCGTCCTGGTCCAGGGCGACCCGATGACACTCGTCGATCACCAGCAGGGTGAAATCCCTGTCGTCGAAGCGCTCCAGATTGCGTACCACCGACTGTACCGAGCCGAACACCACCTGGCGGGCCGCCTCTTTGCGGCCGAGGCCGGCGCTGAAGATGTCGGCCTCGAGCCCATAGGCGAGGTACTTGGCGTGGTTCTGCTCGACCAGCTCGCGCACGTGGGCCAGCACCAGCACCCGCCCCCGCGCCAACCGCGCCAGCTCGGCGATCACCAGCGACTTGCCGCTGCCGGTGGGCAGCACCACCACCGCCGGGTCGTCGGAGCCACGGAAGTGCGCCACCACCCGGCCGACCGCCTCCCGTTGGTAGGGGCGCAGCGACGGGGGCGCGGGCATGGGTTCGGCAGGCATGGGAGACCGTAGTGACGACGCAAAGCCGCCATCTTACCCGCCACCACCGCCCCCGTCAGGGGGCAGACGCGTGGCCGACGGCCGGCAACTGTCCTGAGGCACTGATGAAGGGCTTTCGCCTTGAAGAACTTTCATCTGGAAACCCCGGCGCCTGGACTATAGTGAGCTGACCGCCAGGTATCAGACCAATGTGCTAGACGTGATGGCGATACTCATCACGTGGGTTTGATATTTCTCATCACAGAGGTATGAGATCGCCGATCAACCGGACGTTGATCGCCGACGGGCATCCCCCCGGCCGGTCGCCCTTGTTCCGCATGCGGCTGTCGGAAGACTCGATGTCACTCCTTCCTGCGAGAGGACACCGCCATGCCGACGATATCCACCCGAAGTCCCACGCCTCCCCCGCTATCCACCTGCCGCAACATCTGGCGTGTCGATCAGCTCCTGGCCCTTGCCGGCACCCACGAGTTGGCCGAGCTCACTCGCTACCGCCGCCTCGCCTTCAGCTTTCTGACCTTCAACACCGCGATCAGCCGCGTCTTGGCTGGCCTGGGTATCGAGTGCGAGATGCGCCTGAAGAAGCTGGCTCACATCGCCCAGCGGCTGGAACTGCTGTACCCGCTATCGAGCAGCGACCGCTATTACGCCATGCTGCACGCCCAGCTGAGAAAGAAGGACACCGATCCCTACCATTTCATCGGCAGCGAGGGCATGGCCATCGAAGCCCTGTCCCAGGCAATGATGGACGCCGAGGCGTCACGCCGCTTCTATGAGCAGTTGCTCGAGGCCAGCCCCGCCACCCTTCACTCCCTGCTGGCCACCATCGTCCGGCAGAAACAGGCCGAGCTTGGCGCACTCAGCGAGAGATTGACCGACGGCGATGGCCTCACCCAGCCCGCCGCCCTGTGTTAGCCCCAAGCTCCCCCTGAACGGCAAGCGGCGACCGAGGGTCGCCGCTTGCCGTTCAGGCTATCACTGCTGCCGAAGGATCATCCCAGCCAGACCCGGGCGTTGCGGAACAACCGCACCCAGGCCCCATCCCGGGTCCACTCCGCCGGTCGCCAGGAGTTGGTCACCGCGCGTACCACCCGTTCCGGGTGGGGCATCATGATGGTGACCCGCCCATCCGGCGTGGTCAGGCCGGTGATGCCGGAGGGCGAGCCATTGGGGTTGGCCGGATAGCGAGTGGTCACCTGGCCGTAGTTGTCGACGTAGCGCAGGGCCACCTGGCCACTGCCCTGTATGCGGCGCAGGTGGGCACTGTCGCGGAACTCGGCGCGCCCCTCGCCATGGGCCACGGCGATGGGCAGGCGTGAGCCCTCCATCCCGGCCAGCAGGACCGACGGGCTCTTCTCTACCTGCACCATAGCGACACGGGCCTCGAACTGCTCGGACTCGTTGCGCACGAAGCGCGGCCAGCTCTCGGCACCGGGGATCAGCTCCTTGAGCTGGGCGAGCATCTGGCAGCCGTTGCAGACGCCGAGCGCGAAGCTGTCGTCGCGGCCGAAGAAGGCCGCGAACTGCTCCCGGGCCCGGGCGTTGAACAGTACCGACTTGGCCCAGCCGCCGCCGGCCCCGAGCACATCGCCGTAGGAGAAGCCGCCGCAGGCCACCAGCCCCTGGAAGCGCGCCAGCGACACCCGCCCCTCCAGGATGTCGCTCATGTGCACGTCGACCGCCTCGAAGCCGGCGTGGTCGAAGGCCCAGGCCATCTCGAGCTGGCCGTTGACTCCCTGCTCGCGCAGCACCGCCACCGTCGGACGGGTACGGTTGATGAACGGCGCGGCGATATCCTCGTCCACCTCGAAGGTCGGGCTCGCCGAGAGGCCGGGGTCGCGGTCGTCGAGCAAGCCGTCGAACTCGCTCTTGGCACAATCGGCATTGTCACGCAGCGCCTGCATCCGGTAGCTGGTCTCGGCCCAGGTGCGCTGGGTGAGCAGCCGGGTGGTCTCGAGCAGCGGCTCCTCGAACAGGGTCACGCGCACCTGGTCATCGTAACGCGGGCGGGCGATGACGCCGCAGGTCTCGATACCCGCCGCGGCGAACTGGGCCAGCACCTCCTCGGTGTGCCGGCGGTTGACCTGGATCACCGCCCCGAGCTCCTCGGCGAACAGCGCATCGACCGCCTCGTAGGGTTCGTCGATCAACCAGTCGAGCTTGATCTCGAGGCCGGCGTGAGCGGCGAAGGCCATCTCCAGCAGGGTCACCAGCAGGCCGCCGTCACTGCGGTCGTGGTAGGCGAGCAGCTTGCCCTCGGCGTTGAGGCCCTGGATCACGGCGAAGAACGCCTTGAGGTCCTCCGGGTCGTCCAGGTCGGGGCACTCGTTGCCCACCTGGCCGTAGACCTGGGCCAGGGCCGAACCGCCCAGGCGGTTGCGGCCACCACCGAGGTCGATCAGGATCAGGTCGGACTCGTCCTGCTCGAGGTTGATCTGCGGGGTCAGGGTCTTGAGCGCATCGGTCACCGGGGCGAAGCCGGTCACCACCAGCGACAGCGGCGAGGTGACGCTCTTCTCATCGGCCTCGCCCGCCCCGTCGCCAGAGCCCTTCCGCTCCCGCCAGGCGGTGCGCATCGACATGGAGTCCTTGCCCACCGGGATGGCAATCCCGAGCGCCGGACAGAGCTCCATGCCCACCGCGTGCACGGCGTCATAGAGGGCCTGGTTCTCGCCCGGATGATCGGCGGCGCTCATCCAGTTGGCGGAGAGCTTGATGTCGCCGAGCTTGTCGATGGGAGCCGCGGCCAGGTTGGTGATCGCCTCGGCCACCGCCAGCCGAGCGCTGGCGGCGGGGTCGATCAATGCCACCGGCGGGCGCTCGCCCATCGCCATGGCCTCGCCGGCGTGGGTGTCGAAGCTGGCCGTGGTCACGGCGACGTCGGCCACCGGCACCTGCCAGGGGCCGACCATCTGGTCGCGGGCCACCTGGCCGGTGATCGAGCGGTCGCCGATCGTGATCAGGAAACCCTTCGACGCCACGGCGGGCAGTCGCAGCACCCGGTCCATGGCCTCGCGCAGGTCGAGGTTGTCGAGCATCACCCCCGGCAATTCGTTCACTTCGCGGGTGAACTCGCGCTGCATCTTCGGCGGCTTGCCGAACAGCACGCTCATCGGCAAGTCGACGGGCTGGCTGTCGAAGTGGCCGTCGCGCACTTCGAGACGGTGCGCCTCGAGCGCCTCGCCGACCACCGCATAGGGGCAACGCTCGCGGCGACACAGCGCATCGAAGGTCTCGAGATCCTCCGGCGCCACCGCCAGCACATAGCGCTCCTGGGCCTCGTTGCACCAGATCTCCAGCGGGCTCATGCCCGGCTCGGCGTTGGGCACGGCGCGCAGCTCGAACCGTCCGCCGCGCTCGCCGTCCTTGACCAGTTCCGGCAGGGCGTTGGAGAGCCCGCCGGCGCCCACGTCGTGGATGAAACGGATCGGGTTGGCCTCGCCCAGCGCCCAGCAGCGGTCGATCACCTCCTGGGCGCGCCGCTCGATCTCGGGGTTGCCGCGCTGCACCGAGGCGAAGTCGAGATCGGCACTCGACGTCCCCGAGGCCATGGAGGAGGCCGCCCCGCCACCCAGGCCGATCAGCATCGCCGGCCCGCCCATCACGATCAGCTTGCCGCCCACCGGGATCTCGCCCTTCTGCACATGGCCGTCGCGAATGTTGCCGTAGCCGCCGGCGATCATGATCGGCTTGTGGAAGCCGCGGCGCTCGATGCCGTCCGCCCCCAGGGCGTCCTGCTCGTAGCTACGGAAGTAGCCGGCGAGGTTGGGGCGGCCGAACTCGTTGTTGAAGGCGGCTCCGCCGATGGGGCCATCGAGCATGATCGTCAGTGCCGACTGCATGCGATCCGGCTTGCCGTAGTCGAAGGCTTCCCAGGGCTGCACGAACTCGGGAATGCGCAGGTTGGAGACGGTGAAGCCGGTCAGGCCCGCCTTGGGCTTGCCGCCGATACCGGTGGCACCCTCGTCGCGGATCTCGCCGCCGGCACCGGTGGCCGCTCCGGGGTGAGGCGCGATGGCGGTGGGATGGTTGTGGGTCTCGACCTTCATCAGGATCTGGATCGGCTCCTGGGAGGTGCCGTAGACGGCCTTCTCGGCGGCCTTGCCGGTGAGCGGTGCGGCGAAGAAGCGCCCTGCCTCGCAGCCCCGGATCACCGCGGCATTGTCGCTGTAGGCCGAGAGAATGTTATCGGGCGAGGCCTGGTGGGTGTTCTTGATCATCTTGAACAGCGAGTGGCTCTGCGCCTCGCCGTCGATCACCCAGTCGGCGTTGAAGATCTTGTGGCGACAGTGCTCGGAGTTGGCCTGGGCGAACATCATCAGCTCGACGTCCGCGGGGTTGCGGCCGAGCCCCCGGAAGGCATCGACCAGGTAGTCGATCTCGTCCTCGGCCAGCGCCAGGCCGAGCTCGACGTTGGCGGTTGCCAGCGCTTCCCGCCCCCCCTCGAGGATGTCGACGCTGCCCAGCGGTGCCGGCTCATGGTGAGCGAAGAGGCGGGCGGCATCGGAGGCATCGGCCAGCACCGTCTCGGTCATGCGATCGTGCAGGGTGGCCACGATCCGGTCGAAGGCCTTCTCCGACAACATGCCCTTGAGCCTGACCCGGTAGGCGATGCCACGCTCGATCCGTCGGATCTGGGCCAGACCGCAGTTGTGGGCGATGTCGGTGGCCTTGGAAGACCAGGGCGACTGGGTGCCGATGCGCGGTACCACCAGGAACAGCTGCCCATCCCGGTGAGCATCGGAACCGACGGCCGGCGGCTCGGCACTGGCGCCCTCGTCCCTGGCCCCATAGTCCAGCAACCGCTCCAGCACGGCCAGGTCGTCGCCGGCCAGCTCGCCGTCGTGGTCGACGAAATGCACATAGTCGGCGTGCAGCGACTCGACGTCGGCAACGGTGTCGCGCAGGGCGGCCAGCAGCTTGGCATGACGGAAAGCGGAGAGGGCGGGCGCGCCTCGCAGTTCGAGCATGTCTTGGAGCCTCTGAAACGGATATCTATCGGGGGGCCGCGGCCTGCGGCAACGAGCGCACATGATACTGGAAAGCGAGGGTGGCGAGAAATCGCACGGATGACAGCGTGCCCCCCGCTGGTTATGGTAACGGGTCCCCCGTCGTCATCCAGTACCCGAATGCCTGCAGCCCTGTCCGACCACTTCCGGCGCTTCCGGCGCGGCTACGCCGCCCTGGCCATCGCGCTGACCCTGGGGCTCCTGCCGGAGCACCCCGGAGTACCCGATGGCCGGCATCTGGACGAGATACTGGCGCGCGACTTCCTCAGCGTGCACACCCGCAACACCCCCACCACCTACTACGAGGGGCGACAGGGCCCTACCGGCTTCGAATACGAGCTGATGCGACGCTTCGTCGATCACCTCGGCGTCAGCCTGACCCTGGATGCCAGTCACAACATCCCGGAGGTGCTCGAGACGGTCCGGCGTGACGGCGATCTGGGTGCCGCCGCCCTGCCGCTGGACCCGACCCTGGACGGCGTGATCTTCAGCCGGCCGATCCTCGACCTGCAGCCACTGCTGGTCTACCGCCGGGGACTGCCGCCGGTGAAGCGCCTCGACGATCTGGACGGCCTGGCGATCGCCACCCTGGGCGGTTCCGGTACCGATCTGGTGCTTCGCGAACTACAGGCCGAGCACCCCGGGCTGAGTTGGCGGGAATCCATCGACCTGGAGGTGGCCGAACTGCTCGGCCTGGTCGAGAACGGCACCCTGGACGCCGCGGTGGTCTTCGACCATCAGTTCCGTCTCAACCGGCTGTTCTTCCCCGGCGTGGAGCGAGGTTTCGTACTCGGCGAGCCGCTCTCCATGGCCTGGGCCTTCCCCGCCGGACGCGGCCTTGGGCTGGTCGAGGAGGCCAACCGCTTCCTCGAGGCACTGCGGGTGGAGGGCGAGCTGGATCAGCTGGTGGCCCGCTACTTCGGTCACGACGACTATCTGGAGTACGTCGGCGCCCGCACCTTCATCACCCATGTGAACGAGCGCCTGCCGGGGTACGCCGAGCTGTTCCGCGACGCCGCGAGGGACACTCGCTTCGACTGGAAGCTGCTGGCCGCACTGGGCTATCAGGAGTCCCACTGGGACCCGGAGGCCACCTCCCCCACCGGGGTGCGCGGCTTGATGATGCTGACCCTGCCCACCGCCGGCGAGCTGGACGTCGACGACCGTCTCGATCCGGAGCAGAGCATCTCGGGCGGGGCCCGCTACCTGCGCAGCCTGAAGGACCGCCTGCCCGAGTCGATCACCGGCGACGACCGGCTGTTCATGGCCATGGCCGCCTACAACGTGGGGCTCGGGCATCTCTACGACGCCCGTGACATCGCCGAGCGGCGCGGCGGCGACCCGGATCGCTGGGCCGACGTCCGCGAGGCGCTGCCGCTGCTGCAGGAACGGGAGTGGCACAGCAAGACCCGGCACGGCTATGCCCGCGGTGGCGAGCCGGTGCTCTACGTACGCAATATCCGTCGCTACCACGAGATTCTCGCCTACATGGACCGCAGCCAGCAGCAGTTCCATCGCCTCAATGCCCGGCTGCCCGACGCCCAGGAGAGCAGCGTGTTCGAACTCGTCCCCCCGGTCATGTAGGGCGGATCAGCCGGCCTCCTCGCCTTCCCGCCGGGCAGCGAAGAACCCCCTGAGCAGCCGCGTGGCGCGTGCCGCCAGCACCCCGCCCTCCACCTCGACCCGGTGGTTGTGCCAGGGCTGGGCGAAGAGATTGGCCTTCGACTCGACCATGCCGGTGCGTGGCTCGGCGGCACCGTAGACCACCCGTGCCAGCCGCGCATGGATGATCGCCCCGGTGCACATCAGGCAGGGCTCGAGGGTCACGTAGAGGGTGCAACCGTCGAGCCGGTAATTGCCGAGCCGCGCCCCGGCGTCGCGCAGGGCGCGGATCTCGGCATGGGCGCTGGGGTCATGGCCGGAGACCGGGGCATTGTAGCCGGCCCCGACGATCTCGCCGGCGGCGTCCACCACCACCGCGCCCACCGGCACCTCGCCGGCGGCGAGCCCCGCGCGGGCCTGATCGAGAGCCCGGTGCATGTAGAATTCGTCACTGCGCATCGGCATCGACTCCGATAGACTGAACGCCATGAAACGACCGTATGACAGCGCCGGCCTCGCGCCATGCCGGCCGCTCCTGGAGGATAGCGACAATGTCTGACGCCCTGAATGCCCTGGTGGACCTGCTCGGCCTGGAGGCTCTCGAAGAAAACCTGTTCCGCGGCACCAGCCAGGATCTCGGGCTACCCCAACTGTTCGGCGGCCAGGTGCTGGGGCAGGCCCTGTCGGCCGCCAGCCAGACCGTCGACCCGGCGCGGCGCGCCCACTCGCTGCACGGTTACTTCCTGCGCCCCGGCGACGCCCATCGCCCGGTAGTCTATCAGGTCGATGCGGTACGCGACGGCGGCAGCTTCACCACCCGCCGGGTCACCGCCATCCAGAAGGGGCGACCGATCTTCTTCTGCAGCGCCTCCTTTCAGGGCGAGGAGGCAGGCTTCACCCACCAGCCGGCGATCCCCGCGGTACCCCTCCCCGAGTCTCTGGAGAGCCCCAATGCACGGCTCGAACGCTTCCCCGGCCACCCCATCGAGTTCCTGCACCTCGGTGACGAGGCCGACCCGGGCCAGCCCGCCCGCAAGCGGCTCTGGTTCCGCCTGGCCGGCGAGCTGCCCGACGACCCGGCGCTCAACCGCTACCTGCTCGCCTACAGTTCCGACTTCAATCTGCTGACCACGGCACTGGTGCCCCACGGGATCACCTTCGGCGATCCGGCGCTGCAGATCGCCAGCCTCGACCACGCCCTGTGGTTCCACCACGACGTCAAGCTCAACGACTGGCTGCTCTACGACATGGACAGCCCCTGGGCCGGCGGTGCCCGTGGCTTTGCCCGCGGCAGCATCTACGACCGCCGCGGTCGACTGGTCGCCTCCACGGCCCAGGAGGGGCTGACGCGGCGGCGCTGAGGCACCGCCCTCTCCCCGCCACTGGCAATGCCCCGGGGTTGTCACTATCATCGCCTACGAACGCCGGTGTAGCTCAGTCGGTAGAGCAACGCACTCGTAATGCGTAGGTCGTAGGTTCGACTCCTATCACCGGCACCAGAAGACACCACGAGACAGCCGCCCGGCAGATGCCGCGCGGCTGTCTTCGTCTGCACGGGGCGCACTCAGGTCTCGATGCCCGGGGTGGCCGGTTCGCGCGCACGCGGGCGGGGCGTGGGAACATCGGTGGAGAGTTCGAGCTCGTGCTCCTCGCCTTCCTGCCAGTAGCGCAGCCGGGCATCCTCATCCTCGGGCGTGTCGCGAACCAGCTCGAGAAAGTGCATCGGGGTCTCCGGCGGCTCGCCGTTCACCTCGAGCAGCATCGACCCCGGGGCCATGCCCGCTTCCAGGGCCGGGCCGCTGACGTCGCTGACCAGCAGGCCGGTTTCTTCCGGCAACCCGAGGGCCTCGCGCAGGTCGTCGTCGAGAGGCGTGACCGTGATGCCCAGTGCCACCACCACCTGGTCGGCGAACCCTTCGTACTCGATCTCGCGAGCGGCTTCCAGCACCTGGGGGGCGACGTGGATGCTCGCCCCGGCGGTGAGGGCCAGGGCGATGGCATCGCTGGGCCGGCTGTCGATGCGCACCGGATCGTCACGCCCCGCCAGACGCAGCTCGAGCATGCCGAGGAAGGTGTTGTCGACGATGGCGTCGACATAGACCCGCTCCAGGCTCACCTCGATGCCATCGAGCACGTCGCCGAGCAGTTCGTGGGTCATCGGTCGACGGGGCCGATCGCCGCTCAGGCCTCGCAGGATGGCGCCGGCCTCCACCGGGCCGATGAAGATCGGGATCACTTCCCGGGCACCGGGTTCGCGCAGCAACACCACCGGCACGCCACCGAACCCGGCGATGCCGACGGTGGCGACTTCCACCTCGACCATGGTGTCCGGTTCGGCGGCGAGTTCCCGTGCGGCCGCCTGCCCCCAGGCAACCAGCAGCACGACGAGCAACGACAGCGCCAGGAGGCGCCGGAGCGACGGCAGAAAGGTGGGGGACATGGGCGCCTCGCGACCGCCGGCCCCGACGGTTGGGCAGGATCGTGCCGGCGGCAGAGTGAATGCCCTTTCAGCATGGCAGCCTCGTCGCCGCCGCGCCATACGGGCGGCAGGCAGCGTCACGCCGGCCGCTCGCCCTGCCCCGGCACGCTGCTCAGCCGGTCTTGACCCTCATCAATTCGTCCCAGCGGGTGGTGTAGCGCGGAGTGCGACGCTCGCAGCGCAGCGCCCAGGGGCTGTCCTGGCGAGGCAGGCCGAAGCGCACGGTATCGCGCCCCATCTCGCGGTTGAGGCGGTCCACCGTGGCCATCAGGCGCTGGCTACGGCCGCGTGTGGTCTCGCTCTGCACCTCTTCCAGCAGCGAGAGCTGGCGCGCCTGCCCACTCACCAGGTCGAGCAGCATGACGCCGCATTTCTGGTAGCGATATCCCTCGCGAAGGATCGCCGCGAGTCCACGGCCGGCGGCCTCGAGCAGGTCGCGGCTATCGGCGGAGGGCCGTGCCAGCGGCACCACCACGCTATTGCGGTACTGGGGAGCGCCCACCGGGAAGGGGCTGGTGCGCAGGAACACCTGGACGGCCCGGGCCAGGCTCCCCTGGCGGCGCAGTTTCTCGGCCGCCCGGGCGGCGTGCTGGCGCACCGCTGCCTGCAGGTCGCTCGGCTCGCCGGTCAGGCGGCCGAAGGAGCGCGACACCAGGATCCGCTGGCGCGGTTCGGCCAGATCCTCGATGTCGATGGCCGGATGGCCACGCAACTCCCAGACCAGGCGTTCCATCACCACCGAGAAGGCGCGGCGAATGCGCGCGGGGTCCGCCTGGCGTAGCTGCCAGGCCGTGTCGATGCCCATCAGCGCCAGCCGTTCACCGGTGCGGCGCGCCACGCCCCACAGCTCGACCACCGGCAGCCGTTCGAGGACATGGCGGGTCACGTCGCTGTCGGCCTCGAGCGGGCAGACGCCCTCGAAGGCGGGCTGCCGCTTGGCGAGCCGATTGGCCACCTTGGCCAGCACCCGGGTCGGCGCCACACCCACGCAGACCGGCAAACCGGTGTCGCGGCGCACCGTCTCGCGCAGCCGCTGGCCATGGGCCTCGAGGGTAGCCGGCTCGATACCGGCGAAGCCCAGGAAGCTCTCGTCGATGGAATACACCTCCACGTCCGGCGAGAACTCGGCGAGGATCGCATTCACCCGCCGCGACATGTCGCCGTAGAGCGCGTAATTGCTCGAGAGCAGCACCGCCTGGCGCCGAATGGCCGGTGGCAGCAGGTGCATCGGCGCCCCCATGGCGACGCCCAGCGCCTTGAGCTCCCGGGAGCGAGCCACTACGCAGCCGTCGTTGTTGGAGAGCACCCCCACCGGCAGCCCCTCGAGGCGCGGGGCGAAGGCGCGTTCGCAGCTGACATAGAAATCGTTGACGTCGACCAGGGCGATCACGGCGCCGCCCCCGGCAGGGCGTGGAGCACATGGGTCACCACGCCCCACACCTGGCACTCGCGTCCCTCCAGCGGGATCGGCGCAAACCGCGGATTGCTGGCCAGCAGCACGGTGCGCGCCCCGAGGCGAGCCAGCCGCTTGACGGTGGGCTCGCCGTCCACGGCGATGACGACCACCCGGCCGGGCAGCGGCTCGAGGCTACGATCGACCACCAGCAGGTCACCGTCGTGGATGCCGTCGCCGAGCATGGAGTCGCCCTCGGCGCGCACGAAGTAGGTCGAGGCCGGCCGGCGCACCACATGGGCGTGCAGGTCGATCTCGACGTCCAGATGGTCATCCGCGGGGCTGGGGAAACCGGCCCGTACCCGGCAGCCCATCAGCGGCTGCGCCCCGCCCCCGGATCCGAGGACGGCGCGACCACTCACGCACACCCGAGCAGCGAACGACATGGACATCTCCCAGAATAACTGTATCTACATACAGTATCCGGCAGTCCGTGACGCTTGGCAAATATCGCGTCACAGGGTTGTGTGCCGTGAAGCATCCCGTCCGGCCACCCTGCCGCCCGGTGTTCACTCGCGCCCGAACTGCTCGGCGAGGTAGTCCAGCACCGCCTCCCGTACCTCGGGGGCCATCTCCCACATGCCCTGCTCCTCGACCATCCAGTCGAGCACCTCGTCCCAGGTCTCCCGGGACAGGTTCTGCTGGCGGATGATCGCCGTGGAATGGCAGGCAACACAGTTCTGGTAGGTCTCGAGCCGTCCCTCCCCCTCGGGCAGGCCATCGAAGTCGTCATCGCTGGCCTGCAGCGGCACGGCCAGCGCCATGCCGAGCAGCGCGACCGGCAGGCATCGATTCATCGTCACCCCCGGGTCAGACGGCGACGACCGCGATGCGGTGCTGGGAGTTATTGAGATAGCCCCGGGGGTTCCATCCCGGCACCACCGCCGGCTGCATGTCGCCGTGGTCGTCCGTGGCCCGGGCCCACACTTCGAAGTAGCCCGGTGACGGCAGCGCGATCTCGGCACGCCAGTGCTGCCAGGCATAGGGGTTGGCCGGCTCGTCCAACTCGGCCTCCTGCCAGGTGGCACCGAAGTCGATGGAGAGGTGCATGGCCGCGACCTGGCGGTCCCCCGCCCAGGCGTGGCCACGCACCGCCAGCGCTTCGCCACTGGGCGCCTCGACCCGGGTCTGTGGATGGGTGATGACCGACTTCACCGGCATCGATTCCATCACCACCATGTCCTCGTCGGGCACCTCGGCGCCCGGCTCCACCGGATGGCGCGGTACCCGATAGGAGTGACCGGTCATGCCCTGGCCGTCATGCTCCCGGTCGCGCACCCAGATCCGGGTCACCCACTTCTGGGAGCAGGAGCCGGGCCAGCCGGGCACCAGGATCCGCAGCGGCCCACCGTGGGCCAGCGGCAGCGGCTCGCCGTTCATCTCCCAGACCAGCATGTTCTGCTCCTCCAGCGCCTTCTCGATCGGCACGCCGCGGCTGAGCGCCTCCCGCTCCGGGTCACCGGAGAGATGCGGGTCGGCGCCGTAGTGGGCGGTGTAGACCGCCGACGACCTGACGCCCGCCGCCTCGAGCACGTCCTTGAGCCGGCAACCGGTCCACTCGCCGTTGCCCACGGCCCCGATGACCCACTGGTTGCCCCGCGGCGAGGGGTTGAAGCCCGCGCGGCCGTTGCCGCCGCACTCCAGTTGGGCCTGGCGGGTGATCGTCTCGAAGCGCTCCCTGAGCTCGCCCAGGGTGATCTCGAAGGGCTCGTCGACCTCGCCGTCGACGCTCAGGGTCCAGCCGTCGGGGTCCGCTGCCTCGTCGGGCAGGCCGCCGTTGTTGCGCACGAAGAAGTGGCGGATCGGCGTGACGTCGTCGTCGAGCAGGTGCGGCGGCGTCTCCAGGTTCACCGGCCGGTCGTTGCGGATGATGATGCCCTCCTTGCCGAGGATCTCGAAGTTGCCCACCTCGTCGGCCAGCGCCGCCGGGATCAGCCCGCCGGGCATGTGCCGGGCGAAGGGAATCGAGGCGGCGCCCACCGCAGCGGTCATGGCGGCGAGTCCCGCACCCTTGAGAAAGCCTCGGCGATTGGTACCGGTGATGCGCCCGAACGTCAGCCAGTCGGCGCGTTCGGGGTCCTGGTCGTAGAGCTCGCGTAACCCTCTTGCCTTCTTGTCGTCGGACATGTCTGCCTCCAAACCGTTGTCGTCATGAGGAGTGGTCGGCAGGACATCCCTATCCAGTCGGTCCTTCTCCAGCATAGCGAGAAAATCGAGGCTCGAGCCCGGGGTTTCGCAATACAGTGAAACTCTCGCAAGCACCGCGATTGATGCCGCCCGTCGCACGGTCCACCATGAAAGCGTCGCCTCTCTGCAGGCCAGGATCCCATGCCCATGGACGAGGTCGCCAGCCAGTTCATCACTGCCAACGAGACCGCCCTCCGACTGGCGGTGGCGCTGCTGCTGGGGGCGCTGATCGGCCTCGAGCGGGGCTGGGTGGCACGGGAACAGAAGTCCGGCGAACGCATCGCCGGCATCCGTACCCATGCCCTGGTGGGGCTGCTCGGCGGCATCGCCGCGCTGCTCGCCGAACGGCTCATCGCCTGGGCCTTCCCACTGCTGTTCCTGGCCGTGGCGGCCATCGGCCTGGTGGCCTGGCGGGCCCGGGTGAGCGAATACCGCGACTACAGCATCACCGGCCTGATCGGGCTGCTGCTCACCTTCTGCTTCGGTGCCATCGCGGTGGCCATCGACCTGACCCTGGCCACCGCCTGTGCGGTGATCACCGCGGTGATCCTCGACAACAAGCGCGAGATCCACGGCCTGCTGGGCAAGCTGCAGGCCCACGAGCTCGACGCCGGTCTCAAGCTGCTGCTGATCACCGTGGTGATGCTGCCGCTACTGCCCAACCAGGGGATGGGGCCGGGCGAGGCCCTCAATCCCTACCAGATCTGGTGGATGGTGGTGCTGATCGCCTCGATCTCCTTCGTCGGTTACTTCGCCATTCGCGTCGGCGGCCCCGAGAAGGGCATCCTCTTCACCGGCCTGTTCGCCGGGCTCAGCTCTTCCACCGCCCTGACCCTGCACTTCGCCCGCCAGTCGCGCCACAACCAGGAGGTCCAGGCGATGCTGGCCGCCGGCATCCTGCTCGCCTGCGGCACCATGTTCCCGCGCATCCTGATCTACGCCGCGGTGGTCAGCCCCGGCCTGTTGCCTCGACTGCTGTTGCCGGTCACGGTGATGGGGGCGCTGCTCTATGCTCCGGCCCTCTACTTCTGGCGCACCCGGCATCGGGCGCTCAAGCTCGACCGACCGGCGCTGATCCAGAACCCGCTGGAGCTGCGCACGGCACTGCTGTTCGGCGCCCTGCTGGCGCTGATCATGCTGCTCGGCGAGTGGCTCAGGGAGTGGCTGGGCGAGGCCGGCATCTACCTGCTGGCCGCCACCTCCGGGTTGGCCGACGTCGACGCCATCACCCTGTCGCTGACCCGCATGTCGCTGGGCCGCATCGACCCCTCCACCGCGGTGCTGGGCATCGTCATCGCCGCCGCGGTGAACAACCTGGTGAAGGCCGGCCTCGCGGCCGGCTTCGGCACCCGCCGGCTCGGCCAGCGGGTCGCCCTGCCGATGCTCGCCTCGCTGCTGGCGGGGCTGGTACTGGCCTGGCTGGTCTGAGCCGGCGAACGCGCTCAATCCCGCAGGCGTTCGACCTCGGCCAGACGCCGCTCGAGGAAGCGCCGCTCTGCCGCCTGGCTCACCAGGCCCAGGGCCTCGCGGTACTGCCCGGCGGCTTCGCCGTATCGGCCCAGCCGACGCAGCAGGTCGGCCCGGGTCGCCGGCAGCAGGTGATAGCCGGGCAGGTGGATCTGCTCGAGCAGGCCAAGGCCCGTCTCCAGGCCGTCCGCCATGGCGATGGCCACGGCGCGGTTGAGGGCCACCACCGGGGTGGGCTGGAGGCCGTGGAGCAGGCTGTAGAGTGCCGCGATGCGCCGCCAGTCGGTCTCGGCCGCCGTGGGCGCCTGGGCATGCAGGGCGGCGATCGCCGCCTGGACCGTGTAAGGCCCGGCCAGCAGGGAACGCGCGTCCGGCGCGCGACCGCGCAGGGCCAGCTCGACCTGGGCGACGCCCTCGTCGATCGCCTCCCGGTCCCAGCGCGTGCGGTCCTGGTCCTCGAGCAGCACGATGTCACCGGCGGCATCGGTACGCGTCTCGCGCCGGGCGTCATGCAGCAGCATCAGCCCCAGCAGCCCCCGGGCCTCGCGTTCGGCGGGCAGCAGGCCGACCAGCAGGCGGCCGAGGCGAATCGCCTCATGGCACAGCTCGACGCGTATCAGCCGGTGGCCGTAGCTGGCGACATAGCCCTCGTTGAAGATCAGGTAGATCACCGCCAGCACCGCCTCCAGGCGCTCGGCCAGGTCGCCGTCGCCCGGTACCTCGAAGGGAATGCCTGCGTCGCGGATCTTGGCCTTGGCACGCACCAGCCGCTGGGCCAGGGTGGGCACCGGCACCATGAAGGCCCGGGCGATCTCCTCGGTGGTGAGCCCGCCCAGGGTACGCAGCGTCAGCGCCACCTGGGCGGGCCGGGACAGGGCGGGATGGCAGCAGGTGAAGATCAGCCGCAGGCTGTCCAGCGGCTCGGGATCGTCGGGATCCGCCGCCGACTCGAGCAGCAGCGCCAGGTGGGTCGTGAGCTCGCCCTGCTTGCGCTCGCGCATCTGCCGGTGGCGCAGCTGGTCGACGGCCTTGTGGCGGGCGGTGGCCGCCAGCCAGGAGACCGGGGTCGGCGGCACGCCTTCGGCCGGCCACTGCACCATGGCGGCCTCGAAGGCCGCCTGCAGGGCATCCTCGGCCAGCGCGAAATCGCCGAAGCGGCGGATCAGGCCGGCGAGCAGGCGGCCATACTCACGGCGATAGAGGGCGGCCAGATCCACCTGCGCGCCCATCACATGCGATAGGCCGGATCCACCGGCCGCACCTCGACCGCGCCCCCCACCCGCAGCGGCGGGATGCGCCGGGCCAGGGCCAGGGCCTCGTCCAGGTCACGACACTCCACCACGTGGAAGCCCCCCAGCTGTTCGCGGGCCTCGGCGAAGGGGCCGTCGAGGGTCACCACCTTGCCGTCCTGCTCGCGCAGGGTGGTGGAGGTGGCCACCGACTGCAGCCGTGCCCCGCCCCGGTAGTGGCCGCTGGTGACCATCTCCTGGATCAGCGCATGGTAGTCGTCCATCACCTCATCGCGCGATGCCTCGGGCAGCGCCTCCCACAGTGCCTCGTCGATACAGCACATCAGCATGTATTGCATGTCGAAATCTCCTCGATTGCCAAGCAGCCTAGGCGCTGCCTGCTCAAGGGTCGAGCGACGGCGGTGCGAATCGACAGCGCATCGAGGGCGCGGGTGATGTCGATGGCCGCATCACTCACGGCTGGTCCCGAGCAGCCGCACATCGAGCCACCGGGCGAGCCCGGTGGCACCGTCCTGCATCACGGCATGATGGTTCCAGGCGAACAGCGGCCCCGCGACGGGGGCCACCAGGGCCATCCAGCGCCGGACGGGACGCACCCGCCACTCGTATCGCACCCGGGTGACTCGCCCCTCCTCGGTCAACTGCCAGCGGCCGCTACCCTGCACGTCACCACTGGCGCTTCCCTCGATCGACCGGCCCGGCCGGACGCGGGTGACGCGGATCTCGAAGCGCAGGCGATAACCCAGGCGGCTCTTCCAGGTGTAGCGATACCGCCGGCCGATACCGTTGGCATCACCCGGCGCCAGCTCCTCCACCGAGCAGAGGCTCTCCCACCAGGCCGGCCAGCACGGCGAGTCGCTGATGGCCCGATACACCTCGTCGATCGGCGCCTCGAACCGCCAGGTGGTGACGAACCGGAATTCCGCCATGCTCGGGGTCCTTGCGTGCGCTCACGACCAGCGCTCAGGGCGAGAAGAAGTCCTCCGGCAGGTCGGGGTCGATGGCGAGCTCCTCCAGCCGCACCCTCTCGATCACGCTCCCCAGCCGGTCGAAGCTGATGACCTTGAGCGGGAACAGGGTCTCGTCGTCGAGCCACAGCTCGTAACGGGCGACCTCGCCCACCCGATGGCCCTCCTCGCCCTGCACGACCAGATGCTGGCTGCGCCGGTCATCGACCACGGCGCCGCCCAGGTGATGCAGTTCCCCCTGCTGCTGCAGTCGCTGCACGTTGCGCAGCAGGGTGCCCACGTCCGACTCGTCCACCCGGTGCCCTCGGGCGCTGCGTACCAGGGGGTTGAGGGGGCTGAGGGACAGGCCGGCACGTCGCTCGGGGGAGCCGAAGGGCCAGAGCCGGACCCGTCGGGTCTCGGGGCTGTAGATCAGCACGGCCCCGCGGTAGGGCGTGACCATGTCCATGCGGATGAACCCGGGGCGACGATAGCTGTAGCGGATGACCTCCTCGCCACGCCGCCCCTCGCTGCGCACGGTCAACTGGTAGGCAGGCACCCGCTCGAAATGCGACAGGGCCGCCGACAAGGGATCGGACTCCAGGCCGAGCGCGACCACCATCAACAGTTCCGGCAACATACCTCCCCTCCACCTGGCCAGGCGCTGACTCGCCTGCTCTCAGCTTAGCAGCATGGAGCCCCGCGACATCGTCACGGGCTAGATGAGCCCGGCCGCGACCAGCACGTCGGCCACCGGCTGGAAGGTGTCGTCGGGGATCGCCTCGCCGTTGGCGGCGCGCCTGGCGATCCTCGCCGCCAGTTCGCGCTCGTCGACCACCGGCACGCCGTGCCTGGCGGCGTCCTCGAGCATCGCCGTGGACTGCTCCGGATCCGCCTGGCAGGCCACCACGGGCACGGGCGTTTCGCCGCTCACGTAGCGCAGGCCCACCAGCCAGTCGCCGGCGGCGCCGAGCATGATCGATGCATGCTGCATGCCCGTGCGGGCAGAGCCGGCCTGCATGTCGCGGCGCCGCTTCTGGCGTGCCCGGCGAATTTCCGGGTCGCCCTCCATGTCCTTGCGCTCGCGCTTGTGCTCGGTCCGGGTCATGCGCTGATCGCGCCGGAACAGCCAGCGCTGCATCTGCACGTCGATCAAGCCGACGATGAGAAAGGCAACCAGCGCGGTGATGATCAATGGCCGGAGCAGCGCCACGAGGATGCCCTCCAGGCAGCCGAAGCCGCAGCGGGGCGAATCCATCAGCGCCTGCAGCCCCAGCCGATAGACGACCACGAAGGCCACGGCCAGCGAGCCCATCTTGATCAGCGACTTGATGAATTCGATGATGCCGCGGGCCGAGAAGATGCGCTTGGCGCCTTCGGCCGGGTTGATGCGTTCGAATTTCGGCTTGACCGGATCGGCCGAGAACAGCATGCCGCGCATGATGACGATGTTGGTCAACACGACCGCCACGATGGTGATGACGATCAGCGGCAGCACCGCACGCACCACGATCTCCGAGCCCAGCCCCAGCAGGCGCGGCCACAGGGTATCGAAGGGCTCGTGATAGAGCCGGGTCGTGGTATTGATCAGGTTGCGCACCCGGTCCTCGATGTCGCCGGCGGCGCTGGCGAGATAGAGCGTGCAGCCGAGCATGGTCATGGCGGTGACCATGTCGGAGCTCTTGTCCACCTGCCCCTTCCGGCGCGCATCGCGCAGTTTCTTCTCCGATGGCGGCAGCGATTTCTCTTCGCTGGGCTTGTCGCTCATGGCGGATGCCTCCTTTGTGCCGGGGGATCACGACCTCGTACGAATCAGCGCTTCGAGACGCTGGTAGTCGTCGCCCAACGCCCCCAGTTCGCTGAACATCTGCGGCACCAGGAACACGATGTAGAGCAGCATCAGAAAGGTGAACAGCAGGTTCTTGATCGCCAGCGACAGCGAGAACACGTGAAGGTTGGGCGCCATCCGCGCCAGGTAGGCAAGCATCAGATCGGCGACCAGGATGGCGATGACCAGGGGCGCGACCATCAGCACCCCGACGCGCATCACCTGGTCCAGCAGGCCCAGCACGGCCAGCGCGGCCCGGGTTTCCAGCACCGGGACGAAGGCCTCCACCGGCCATAGCGCATAGCTGCGGTAGAAGCCATCGAGCATGACCATGAAGCCACCGGTCACGAAGAACAGCGCCACCAGCGTGACGACCAGCAGCGTGCTGGTCACGCCGGATTCGGTGCTGCCCATCGGGTCGAGCAGTTGCCCCATGGTCGAGGCTCGCTGCAGGTCGACCAGTTCGCCGGCGACCTCCGCCGCCCAGAACGGGATGCCGAACACCAGGCCGATGATCGCGCCGATCAGCAGTTCCTTGATCAGGAGGGCGGCGATGGTGAAACTCGAAAGGGAATCCATCGACGATAGCGTGGCGAAGATCGGCACCATCATCGGCAGCGAGATGGTCACGGCGACGGCGGTGCGGATCAGGCCGGTCAGGCCGAGACGGTTGAACGCCGGGGTGATCAGGATCACGCCCATCGCCCGGGCCATGCCGATGGCCGCGGCGGCGAGCAGCGGATAGACCAGCTCGGTGAGAAAACGGACGATCTCGTCGAACACCATGCCGGAACCTAACGCGACCAGACGGCGAAGTTGTCCAGCACCTGGTCGGTCAGGTTGACCAGCTGGCCGGCGAGCAGTGGCCCCGCCACGATCAGCACCAGCATCACCACGATGACCTTGATCGACTGCGGCAGGGACTGGTCCTGGATCTGTGTCAGCGCCTGCAGCAGGCCGATGCCGAAACCGATCACGATCGCGGCCAGCAGCGCCGGTGCCGACAGCAGCAGCACCGTCCACAGGGCGTTGTTCATCAACGTCAGAAAGATGTCATCCGTCATCGGCTACTACTACCCCCCATAGCTGAGAATCAGGCCATGCATCAGCCGCGACCAGCCGTCGACGGCGACGAACAGCAAGATCTTCAACGGCACCGAGATCAGCGGGGGGGCCACCATCACCATGCCCATCGCCATCAGCACATTGGCCACGATCAGGTCGATGACCAGAAACGGGATGTAGATGAGGAAACCGATCTCGAAGGCGCGAGCGAGCTCGGAGGTGACGAAGGCCGGCATCAGCACCACCAGGTCGTCGCTCTCGAGGTTCTCGCGCGCCTGCTCCGACCAGATGTTCTGGGTGGCATCGATGAAGAAGGCGCGCTCGCGTTCGTTGGCATAGAGCGAGAGATAGTCCTGCAACGGTTCGCGCAGCAGCGCGCCGGTTGCACGAATGTCCTCCACGTTCTCCAGCTCGCCGGTGTGGCTCTCGAACTGGTAGACCATCTCGCCGACCAGGGGGGTGGTGATGTACACGGTCAGCACCAGGGCGATGCCGTACAGCACCAGGTTGGGCGGCGTCTGCTGGATGCCCAGCGCATTGCGGATCAGAAACAGCACCACGGCGATCTTGAGGAACGAGGTCATGGTGACGACCGCCAGTGGCAACAGGCCCAGCGAGGCGACAACGATGATCATCCCGATCAGGTTGGGCTCGAAGTCACTCATCACTGGACAGCCTCACGATCTGCACGCCCAGGCTGTCGCCGATCTCCACCAGCCGGCCGCGCCCCATGTGCCGGCCGTTGACCACGATATCCACGGCGTTCTCCGCCGGCCGCGACAGCGGCAGCACGCTGCCCTGGTCCAGTTCGCGGAACTCGCCGAGGGAGAGTTCCAGGCGGCCCAGCTCGCACACCAGGCGTACCGGCAGGCGGTCCAGGGTCGCCGTATCCAGACGTGGCGGTGCCGGTTTCCGAGGGTCGTCTTCCATGTCGTCACTCCTCCTCTGGGGGTTGTCGTTGTTCGCGGGCGCCGGAGACGCGTCGAGGTCGCCGCCGTGCCAGGCGGCCGGTGGCACGGCCAGGTGAAGACCGCCGCGTTGCTCGGCCACCCGGATCATCAGGCGACCGGCAACCGCCACCGCCATCTCCGGTCGCTCGAGCAGCACCACGTCGCCGGGCGTGAGACTGCGCAACTCGGCCAGCGCCAGGTCCTGGTAGCCGGCGATCCATTGCAGCGGCAGCGGCAGCGCCGAGCAGGACGTCGGTGTGCACGGGCAGTGCTCATCGAGCAGTGGCAGCAGGGTCCGGGCGGTGGCGACGCCCAGCGACAGCGACAGGCGACAGGCCTGGCCGTCGACCTCCAGGCGCAGCGGCAGACGAATGGGCAGCCCGGCCTCGGACTCGGGGGCATCGCCGAGCAACCGGATCGGCTGGCCCAGATGCTCCTCCAGGGGCTCGATCCACTCCAGCAGGGCGTACTCCAGCCACAGCGCCCGTTGGTCGGGCGTGCACTCCGACAGCGAGCGGTGCAGCGCCAGATGTGCCGTCAGCACCGCCAGGCTCTCGTGAGCAACGTGCAGCACGGCTGGCGCTTCACCGATGCTTGCCGCGATCGCGATCCACGGGGATACCGGCTCGGCCCCCTTGTCGAGTCGCACCAGCAGCTCACGCTCGCCAAGGGGCAGCGTCAACGCCAGGCGGGGGCGATTCAGGGCGTTCAGCGTGTCGACGAGCTGCGGGTCCAGGCTCGGCAGCCGTGGAGGCACGGCGCCGGCCGGGAAATCCGCTGGGACATGCTGCCGCTCATCGTCGCGCGGCACCTCGAGCTCCACCATCACTTTCCTCCCCGGGGTGCGTCGTCCTCGATATCCAGTTCCTGGCGCCCTTCCGCGGCGATGTGGTCGGCATGGCGGTGACGCTCCAGCAGGGTGCCAAGGGCTTGCCTGGCACGGGTCCGGCGGACCCACTCGCTGGCACACCGCTCGCGTTCGGCGAGTTGCCGGCGATGCTCGAGGTCGGCGGCGCGTCGGGCCTCGGTCAATTCGGCCTGGCGCCGGTAGTGATCGTCGATGGCCTGCCGCGCCTGTTCCAGCTCCTGTGCCGACAGGGTCGTGCCCTGCATGGCGTCGAACCACTCGCGCTCGAGGCGATCGAAGTCGCTGCGCTCCCGGGCCAGGTCGCCGTCCAGGCTGTCGATGCGCCGCGCCTCGGCCTGACAGCGGTGGTGCTGCTCCTGCAGGGCGGCCTGGGCCAGGCGTTCGCGACGCTCGCGCAACATCATCAGTCGTTCGAGGCGCTGGCGGTCGCTCATGACAGGAGCTCGCTCATGCGTCGCTGGGTCTCCTCGAAATCGCTGTGCTCCGCGCCGTCCTGGCGCAGGAAGGCCTCGATGGCGGCGTGCTTGCTGACCGCTTCGTCGGTGCGGGCATCGCTGCCTTCGCGGTATTCGCCGACCTGCAGCAACAGCTCGACATCGCGGTAGCGGGCCAGCAGGTCGCGTATCCGGCTGGCGTTCCGGCGCTGTTCGCTCGAGGTGACGGTATCCATCAGGCGGCTGCGGCTGGCGAGCACGTCGATGGCCGGGAAGTGGTCGCGTCGGGCCAGGTCGGCGCTGAGCATGATGTGGCCGTCGAGGATGGCACGGGTCTCCTCGGCCACCGGGTCGAGGGTGCCGTCGCCCTCGGTGAGCACGGTATAGAGCGCCGTGATGCTGCCGGTGGCACCCGGCCCCGCGCGTTCCAGCAGACGCGGCAGGGCCGCGAAGAACGAGGGCGGGTAGCCCCGCCGGGTCGGCGGCTCGCCGGCGGCCAGACCGATCTCGCGCTGGGCGCGGGCGAAGCGGGTGATGCTGTCGACCAGCAGCAGGACGTCGCGCCCCTGGTCGCGAAAGTATTCCGCCACGCTGGTAGCGACCATGGCGGCCCGGGCCCGCTCGATGGCCGGGCGATCGGAAGTGGCCACCACACAGACCGTGCGCCGGCGTGCCTTGGCATCCAGTTGCACGTCCAGCAGCTCGCGCACTTCGCGGCCACGCTCACCGATCAGCCCCAGCACGATGACATCCGCCTCGCTACCGCACACGATGGCGGACAGCAGCGACGACTTGCCGACCCCCGGTTCACCGAAGATCCCCACGCGCTGGCCCTTGGCCACGGTCATCAGCCCATCGATGGCGCGAATGCCCAACGCCAGCGGGTGCTGGATCAATTGTCGCGACAACGGCATGGGCGGCTCGGCATGGACGGGATAGGCGCTCAAGGTGCCGACATCGACCCCCGGGGCAGCATCGACGAACGCTCCCAGCGGGCTGATCACCCGGCCGAGCAGCGCTTCCCCCACCGGCACCCCCTGGGGGCCGCCGGTGGCGATGACCTCGGCGCGGGTCGACATGCCCTGCAGATCGCCGATCGGCGACAGGATGGCGTCCTCGTCCTCGAAGCCGATCACCTCGGCGGCCACATGGCGGCCGCTCAGCGGGTCGCGCAGGTAGCACAGCTCGCCGATGCCGGTGCCATCGACGCTGGCATGCACCAGCAAGCCGCGGATGCGGCGTACGCGACCGTGCACCGGGCGCAGTTCGGCCTCGGCCAGGCGCTCGCCCAGGCGCGGCAGCAGCGAGTCGAAATCGATCTCGGGGGCGCTCATCGACGCGGCTCCGTCCTGGTCATCAGCGCACGGCGCAGGGTCGTCAGCTGAGAGTCGAGCCCGACGTCGACCACCGCGACCGGGCTGACCAGCAGGCACTGCCCGGGGCCTAACTGGGCATCGCCCTCGACCCGATAGGCCGGGCCATCGGGTGCGCCCGGCACGGCGGCCAGCAGCGCTTCGACATCCGCCACTCGCTCTGGGGCGACGCGAACGGTCACGTTCATGTCATGGCGATACTCGCACAGCGCCTGGCGCACGCAGCGGCCGATCAGTTCGGCATCGTCGAACTCGCCCAGGATGCGGCGCACCATCTGCAGGCAGAGCTCGGCCATCGATCGATCGAGGCCGCCCAGGTAGCGCGTCACGCGTTGCGTGGTCTGTGCCAGCAGTTCGGCCGCCTGGGCTTCGCCCTCGCGGCGCCCCTCCTCGAAACCATCGGCATAGGCAGTGGCGGTGGTACGGCGCGTCTCGGCGTCGATCTCGCTGGCACGCGCCCTGGCGCGTTCGAGGAAGGCGTAGCCGTCTATCCATGCCTGCGCTTCGCCGTTACGCAGAATCGTCTTGCTCGGACGTGTCGGTAGCTCGTTCATGGTGTGATTCCCTGGGCTCGATATCGGCGAGGATGGCCGCGGCACGGCGGGTAATGGGGACGCCCCGTGCCTGAATGTCCGGCGTCATGCCGGCGTCACTCGTTTCCAGGTCGCAGGCCAGTCCCAGGCGTAGCCAGGCGACGAGCTCTGCCGGCTGACTCGACAGCCATGCCGCGACACAGGCCGAGCCATCGCGACGGACGGCAAGGGCGAGCGCATCATCGTCGGCGAAGGTGGCGCCGGAGATCGCCAATTCCCGGTTGGCCAGTGCAGCGGCAAAGGCGGCCTCGCCGAAACGCTCCTTGAGGGCGACCACCCGCGGTGCACGTATCTCCCGAACGAAGGCCATGGCGTGGCAGATCATGCCGCAGTAGTGCACCAGGGTGTCACCGGCATCGGATGGCAGCCGCAGCAGTGTCAGATCGGACGCCCCTGGCACGGGCAGCGACTCGGGAGGCGGCAAGTCATGCCGTCGGATCAACAACTGCAGCAAGCGCCGCTGGAAGCGGGGATGACCTGCCAGGCTGTCCATGGTGGCGTCGTCGGCGATATCGCCCAGGCAGTCGCGCAGCCATCGCGGTGCGATGCAGCGTGCCGGTGAGTCGAGGAAGGCCGGCCTCCGGGGGCTGCCGCCGGCGGATCGCCCAGGGCGCAAGACGCGAGAAGTGGAGCTCATGGCGGGGTTTCCAGTTCATAGGTATCCCGTCGGCGTCTTTGCCAGGCCATCCAGCCCAGGGCACCGGCCAGTCCCAGCACCAGTACGATGAGGATGCCGAAGATCCATCCGGCACGCCCCACACTCGTGGCCGGCATGGCGATGCCCAGAAAGGAGCTCGTCGACGGTGCGACGTCGACCCGGGATTCCAGCCGCATGGCAGCGACCGGCACCACCGAGACATTGTCGTAGGCGAGCCCCGAGATGCCATTGGCGACCAGCGTCTTGATCCGCGGGATCAAGGGGCCGACGTCGAGTTCCGGGGCATGACGAACGAACACCGATGCCGACGACGGCGTGCTGTTCTGGCGCATCAGGTCGTTCTCGGGCAACACCACGTGCACCCTGGCCGAGAGCACACCGTCGACCTGGGAGACCGTATGCGACAGCTCCTCGCTGAGCGCATAGATCATCTGAGCCCGTTCCTGTACCGGCGATGACACCAGGCTGTTGTTCTGGAAGACCTCACCGAGGTTGGTGAACCTCTCCTGGGGCAGGCCGAGGCGGTCGAGGATCTCGACCGCCTCGGCGAAGCTGTCCTCGTCGACGGTGACGGTCATGCGCCCCTCATCCTCGGCCACCCGCTTGGCAGGAATGCCATGCCGCGCCAGGGTCGCCACCATGACGTTGGCTTCACGCTCGCTCAGGCCGGTATAGAGTTCGGCATCGCAGGCCTGCAGCAGCAGGGCAGCGACGATGATCAGCAGCAGCCTGGCGGCCTGGGAGCGTGGTGCCCGGGTCCGATCCGTAGAGAACAAGGCTCATTGTCCCCGCAGCAAGGTCGTGCAGGCCCCTGACACCTGGGAAGCACAGGACGAGATCAGTCGCGCCTCGACCGCATGATCGAACATGGCGCCGAACGATTCGATCATGCGGTCGAACTGGGGGTCACCCAAGCCGCTGGCCTCCTCGCTGCGCATGCCTTCGCCATCGGCAATGGACGGTGGTGCACCGGCGTCTCCGCCGACCCTGCCGGAGAAGTTCTGTACCCGTTCGATAGTGCCTTCCAGCTTGCTCATGAGGTTGCCGCCCAGCTCGGCAGGCGTCACGGCCTGCAGCGTCGCGCCGGATGTGCTCGCCATGTGTTCGAACAGATTCTGCGAGGCCAGGGCCCCGAGATCGGGGCCACTGGCCGACGCCGGCATCGGGCCTGCGCCTATCGCTGTCGTGGGGGTCATCTCGCTCCCTCCCTCGCTGCCATCATGGGAAGTGCGGCGTCACCCGTTGGATCACACCGCACGCGACCAGGCGAAGATTCAGCCTTCGTCCTTGAGCATGTCCCCGGCGTAGCCCAACAGGTGAGATGCCGCCAAGGAGCCAACGGCCTCGCCGACGATCTCCGTCACTCTGGCATTGTCGACCGCCGCATCGAAGGCCTGCTGATCGGACCCCGCGACGTCGTTGGGTCCCGGAGTACCGGTGGGTTCGATAGTCGCCATGTCACTTCTCCTTATGCAGTTCACTCATTCGGCGACCGAGGTTTCCGTCGCCGTTCCTCCACGAAATACCCGGACCCCGGAAGGGCCTCTCGGGGCCGGTTGCCTCAGGCGCTCGACGTGCCGTGCCACACTGTCGATCCAGGGCTCGGGTCCCCAGGCCTGCAGTGTCGAGTCGCCGTTTATCAATCTTGCTCTCAGGGGGTTACCGATACGGGCGCGGTCGATCTCTTCCATCAGGCGCTGCGAATCGATCCCCTCCAGGTCGAAGCGACGCTGGGCCATCTCCTGGCGAGTGGTGACATGCAGGGCGCCACCATCGAAGAACCAGGCCAGACCATTCGAGGCACTGACCTGCTCGAGAAATTCCTCGACACTTCCGGAGCGGATATCACCACGCACGCGCCCTCTTACCTCACGAGAAATCTCCACGGGCATGGACAGGTTGTGGCCCAGTTCCTTCAATACGTCGCGAACATCCTGATCGATGATGACATAGCGATACTCACGATCCTGCCACTCGTCACCGAGCCATCCTGCGTCATCGCTGGCTGAAGTATCCGTTGACCAGACGAAACTGACGACGGATGTCATGATGATAAAACCGATGAGACGCAACCATCTTCCGAGACGCTTGCGTGGCATCCCCCCGGCCCAGGACATACCCAAGCCAACCTCGGAAGGGAGACTGGATACCCGTCGTCCTTCCGTGCCATTGCCGATCTCGATATTTTCACCACCCGATGTATCAAGGAGAGAAGGTTTCGAATAATATCGCGATGAATCATCACGCCATTGCTGCAGCCACCGCGTTACGTCATGCAATGAAGTCCTTGATGCGGCACAGGCATACCCGACTCGTCCTTGCCCGTGATTCCAAGGACCCCGAAGAGCCCGGAAGAAGGAGAACCCGACAGTGAGACGTCCCCATTTACGCCTTTCTCTCCTGCTGTCCTGCGTGGCATTGGCTGCCTGCACGACCACCGGCCCGCGAGGGGAGGAAGCCCGGTTGCTCGGCCTGGCAGATGACATCAACCAGCGCGGCGACCATGCGACTGCCGCCGCCATGTACGAGCGAGCCCTGGAAATGTCGGATGACTCCCCCGACATCCACGTTCGGCTCGGCAAGGCACGCCTCGCCGCCGGTAACGCGGAGGCCGCCAAGGAGGCGTTCCGTACTGCGCTCACTCTCGACATCGAGAACGCGGAGGCGCTGCTGGGACTGGGCACGGCCCAGCTCCAGCTCGGTGAAGTCGAGGGCGCAGCACGCAACCTGCAGAAGGCAGCCCCCGAACTCGATACCCGGCAGGCATGGAGCCGACTGGGCGTCGCCCACGCCTTGCTGGGCCAGGGAGAGGCCGCACAGCACGCTTTCGCCGAGGCCGTGACCCTGGCCCCCCGGGACCCCGACACCCTCACCAACCTGGCACTGGCACACTCGCTGGCCGGGGAGAGCGCCGCGGCCGTCACGCTGATGCAGCGGGTCAGTGATTCGCCACTGGCCGAGCAGCGCCACTTCCGTAACCTGATCCTGGTGCTGGTACTGGCCCAGGACCTGGAGCTTGCGGCAAGCGCCACGATCCCGGACATGCCCGACGCGCTCCGCCAGTCGCTGATCGAGCGTGCCCAGCGCATCGGCGAGATCCCCGACCCTGTCGAGCGAGCCCGCGCCATGGGGCTGGCGATGGCCAGGTGACCCTCGCCGCCGGCGCCATGGGCGCCGGCCCCCGGGCGGAAGAGGCCCCAGGCGCTCACAGATCCCCCGTGGTGGCACTTCTGCCGGTGGCGCTGCGCGCCTCCGACTCGAGCTGAACGCGGCGGTTGTTGGCCTGCTCACGCCCGTCCAGGCGCTCGCGGGCCGCCGCGGCGACCGGCGCCGCCGACGCGGGCCCCATCTCGCGCCCATGCAGCAGATCGTCGGGACGCTCGACCATGCGTTGCAGGTTGAGATCGTTGGCGCAACCGGATGGCAAGGTCACGATGCCGGTCTGGTCGGGTTGCGCTCGACAGGTATTGGGGACGATCGCCAGGCGCTGGGCGGCGTCGCCATCCGCGGGATCCACCGCGACCTGCCGGTAACCCGTCTCCCAGGAGATCGGGCCGAGTGACGATGCGCAGCCGCCCAGCAGCATCGACAGGGGGATGACTCGCCACCAGGCTGTGCGGAAGGCATGCTTCATGTTCTTCACTCCCCCGTTCATTGCAGATGAAACCCGAAGGGGTCATCCCGCTCCACCTGGTAGGTGGTGCGAGTGTCGAGTCGGCCGTCGTCACCGGTGACCCTTGCCTGGTCCAGCGGCGTACGCGGTGCCGGCGACGAGCTCGGCTCGACGATGTAGGGCGTGATCAGGATCACCAGCTCGGTTTCGTTGCGCTGGAAGCGGCGCGAGCGAAACAGGTTGCCGAGGATCGGGATGTCCCCCAGCACGGGGATGCGTTCGACATTGTTGAAGGTGTCACGCTGGAACAGGCCGGCGATGGCGAAGGTCTGGCCGCTACCGACTTCGACCAGGGTGTCGGCGCGGCGTACCTGCAACCCCGGCACGCTGAGGCCGCCGATCTCGACGCTGCTGCCGGTCAGGCTGCTCACCTCGGGACGTACCTGCAGCGAGATGCGGTCGTTGGGCAGCAGCGCCGGCGTGAACAGCAGCGAGACGCCGAATTGCTTGTACTCGATGCCGACCAGGTCGCGGCTGACCGGCACCGGGATGGGGATCTCGCCACCGGCCAGGAAACTGGCCGTCTCACCGGTGACGGCAGTGATATTGGGCTCGGCCAGGATCTGCAGCAGGTCGTTTTCCTGCAGGGCCTGGAGCAGGCCGTCGACGCTGTCGGCTCCCGCCCCGAGGGTGCCGAAGGTGTTGCCGGCCTGGGAGCCGGGGAAGACGCCGAGCGAAAAGGAACCGTTGTTGATCAGCGCGCTCCAGCTGACGCCATATTGCAGCAGTTCCTCGCGAGACACCTCGGCAAAGCGCACGCGAAGGTTGATCTGGGTGCCACCCTCGTAGGTGGTATTGTCCAGTGTCCCGCCCGCTTCCGGCGCGTGACTCTCGAGGGTGGACTGCGTGGCGATGGCACTGGAGACATCCTGGCCGTCGCCTTCTGCCACCAGTTGATTGCCGGCCATGCGCAGGCGGATCGGGGCATCGGCCCCCGCCCCGCGCAGCGCCTGGTGGGCAACCCGGGCGCTGTCGCGCACCTGCAGACGCATCGAGGCCTGGGTGCGATCGTCGTCACTCAGCACGATCAGGTTGGTATCGCCCTGACTCTTGCCGAACAGGTAGAGGACGCCCTGCGACACGACCTGCACGTCGGCCACCTCGGGATCGGCCACGAAGACCGAGGCCGCCGCTTCGCTGAACCGCAAGATACGCCCCTGCCCGGTTTCCAGGGTCAGGCCCTGCTCGTCACCGGTATCGACATCCGTCTGGGCATGGCCGGGCAACGCCAGCAGCATCAGGAGGGGCGCCAGCAGCAGTGCCGCCAGGGGCGAGAGATGACGCTCCAGCGCCGCGTAGCCGAAAAGCGCTCTGGATATCGAGAAGGTTGCTGCCGTCACAGGGGCTGCTCCATGCACAGGGGGTGGATTGTCATTGATCGACACACTCATTCGGCCTTGCCTTTGGGGGAACTCGTCGCTTCATGGGGGCCGGTGCGTGACTGCGCCTGCGGCAACCGCACCTGTGCCAGTGACTGCAGGTTGAATTCCGGCGCCACTTCCGGCCAGGCGATGACCGGCAGGTCCAGCTCATGGCGCCTCGACCATTGCTGCAGCGCCGGCCGTACGTCGGCGGAGGCGATCACGACGGGGGCCATGTCATCGTCCAGCTTGTCCAGCCGCTGCTGAAACCACTGGCTCAGCGAGCGGGACAGTGTCACCGGGAGCCCTCCGCTCCGGGGGATGCCATCACCATCGCGTTGTGATGCGCGGATGGCCTCCTCGAGTTGGCGGGTCACCACCCAGGCCGGCAGCACACGGTCCGCTCGTGCGAAGCGATGGCAGATCTGACGAGCCAGGGCGGTACGGATGCGCTCGGCCAGGCGCGGTACGCTCTGCTCCTGCGGCCCCCAGGTCACCATCGCCTCCAGGATGGTGCGCAGTGCGCGCAGGGGGATGCCCTCATCCACCAGGCGACGCAGGATGTCCGACATCTTCTGCAGCGACACCACGCGAACCGCCTCCCCCACCAGTTCCGCATAGTCCTGCTCCATGCCTGACAGCAGGGCACGTGTCTCCTGGATGCCGATGAACTCGCCGGCGTAGCGGGCCAGGATGCGCTCCAGGCAGTGACACAGCACCTGATCGACCGTCCGGTAGCCGATGCCGGCCTCATCGAGGCGCTCGAGCTCCTGGGTGGCGACCCAGTGTCCGGGGCGACGGCTCAACAACGGCGCGTGACTGACAGCTTCGACCCCGAGCAACTCCAGGTGTACGGGATCGTCGTCGAGCAGGGCACGGTCGACGGGTATCTCGCCCTTCATGATCGGCACTTCATCGAGCTCGATGCCGAAGTGATGCGCTTCCAGCGCCGCATCGACACGCAGGCCGACGCTCGGCATGTCGATGCCCAGGTCTTCACCTGCCCGGCGTCGCGCCTCGTCGAGCCCCTGGCGGAGAGTATCGAGTACCAGCGCCTCGGCCAGCGACGTGGCCAGCGACAGCACCACCCGGTGCCGTTTCGCCGGGGCAGCCTCCGACGTGGTACCGGGCTCCGGTGATGCCGCCGTCGAGGGAGAAGAGGAAGGCGCCTCTCCCGCCGCCTCCACCAGCGGCGCGGAGTCCGGCACCCTGTCCCCTGCGAGCCCGCGTTCACGACGACGAATCACCCAGGCGGCAAAGCCGAGCCCTGCCGCCAGACTCAGGAAGACCGTGGAGGTGAAGCCCGGGATGAAGGCGACGAAGAACAGGATCACGGCGGTCAATCCCAGTGCCCGTGAGTTCCTGCCGAGCTGGCCGACGATCTCGCTGCCGAGGTCGCCGCTGTGGTCGGAACTGACCCGCGTCACCACCGTGCCGGCGCCGACGGCGATCAGCAGTGCCGGGATCTGGGCGATGAGCCCGTCCCCGACGGTCAGCAGCGAATAGGTGTTCACCGCCTCGCCGAACGACATGTCGCGCTTGACCATGCCGATCGATAGCCCGCCGACCAGGTTGACGCACAGGATCACCAGGCCCGCGATGGCATCGCCCTTGACGAACTTCATGGCGCCGTCCATGGCCCCGTAGAGCTGGCTTTCCTGTTCCAGGCGCTTGCGCTTGGCATGCGCCTGAGCCTGGTCGATGTCGCCATTGCGCAGATCATTGTCGATGCTCATCTGCTTGCCCGGCATGGCATCCAGGATGAAGCGGGCGGCCACCTCGGCGACGCGCTCAGCGCCCTTGGTGATCACCAGGAACTGGGCCACGGTGATGATCAGGAAGACCACCAGGCCGATCACCACCTCACCGGCAATGACGAAGTTGCCGAACGCCGAGACGATCTGACCCGCATCCCCCTCGAGCAGGATCAGCCGCGTGGTGGTGATCGACAGCGCCAGGCGAAACAGCGTGGCCAGCAGGATGATCGGTGGCAGCGACGAGTATTCGACCGGATGGGTGATATAGAACGCCACGATCAGGATCAGCAGGCTGAAACCGATGTTGAGGCCGATCAGGGCATCCACCAGGGCGGTCGGTAACGGGATGATCATCATGATGACCGCCAGCACGATGAAGATGGCGATCACCACGTCGCTGCGTTGCGCAGCGCGTTGGGCGATGAGATTGAGCTTGGTGAAGGCGCCGTTCATGCGTCGCCCCGACGCTGCAGGTACTCACGAAAGCAGAGTCGGGCATCGTCCTCGCGCCCCTCGGACCAGAGTGCCCGGCTCTGCAGCAGCATCAGCGTGGGCGAGGGACCTTGCAGTTGCTCGAGGCGGTCGATCGCATTGAGTGCACGCCGCGCGTCACCGACAGCGATGAAGGCCCGGGTCAGCGTATGCAGGATGCCCGGGTGGGCAGGAGCGATGTGCGCGGCCAGCAGCAGCAACACGAGCCCACGCTTGTGGTCGCCACTCTTGGCATAGAGGTGGCCCAGCATATGCAGCAGATCTGCGGCATTGTGATCGCTATCGTTCATCAATGGCTTTCCCCGGCCTCGGCATGGCGCTCCGCCCACTCCAGCCGCTGGGTGATCTCCTCGGTGAGTACCTGGGCGGCCATCTCGGCGATGTCGACGGCAGTGTCCATCCGTGGCAGTACGTTATCGACGACGTGCTGCAGCAGTTCGATGCTGCGTTCATTGCTGTAGAGCGACGGATCGCTGGCGGTTGGCAGCGTCAACCGCTCGATCTGCTCGAGCAGCGAGCCGTGGTGCTGGCGGCGTGCCTGGCTGCTTTCCACGGCTCGAGCGAAATCGGCCTGGCGTTGCGGATCGACGGGGCGGTTGCCACCGGTGTCATCGACACGCGCCACCGACTCCGGGCTCCCGCGGAGCCGGTGGGCGTCATTGGTCCGGTCGGCAGTGACTTTCATCGGGTCCATCCCGCTAGAGCGTCAGGGAAAATTCATCGTCGCCACGGCGCACCGTGACACGGTTGTCGCCGATCTCGGCGAGCACCCAGCCCTCCTGCAATGCGGCCCCTGGATAGAGTCGCTCGCCCCGGGCGTCGATGACGTAGGGATTGTCACCGAACCACACCGCCTGGAACTGAAAGGCCGGTGCGTCGAGCGCCAGGCCCGGCCGGGCATCGCTGATCAATACCTGGCGGCTGCCGTGGTGCTGGTCGAACCAGCGCTGCACGTCGCGCCACGCATCGTATCTGTCCGGAGCGAACTCTCCGGAAACGACCAGGTGGCTACCGGCATCCTGGACCTGCAGGCTGTCGAGACCGGCTTCGGCCAGCCGTTGACTCAGTGCCTCGCCGGGCGACATGGAGGGTGCCATGAGCAACCGCGCGGCCTCGGCCGCCTCTGGGTGCAGGATGGCGGCGGAATGCAAGGCGCCGGGAGAAATGCTGGCGCCAGCCTTGCCGACACCGACGAATTGATAAGTGCCGATGAGTACCACCGCCATGCACAGCGCCGTGACGGCCGCACTACGCTTGACGAAGGTACCAGGCACAGGGCGACGGCGAGGCATCAGGCGTTCACGCCAGCGCTTCGGGACCGGAATCCTGCTCCCCTGTTCGCGGATCCACAGGGATGCTGGAGCCAGACACCTACCGAGCCAGCGGGCACCGGGGGAGACGAACCGCCTCACGCCCAGGAAAATCGGGGAAAGCGCCCGATGAATGGCATCAAGGCCGGGGGCAGCGAACCCGCCAATGGCTTGGAGAGCGGGGGGAAGCCTCTGCCTGGCCACTTGCAGCACACCAGTGGCGGACTCTCCCGTGGCGCGGCAGACACGTGTACCGATTGCCTGGATGGCTTGCACGGCCGGCGGCAAGGACAGTTCCGGCCGGGAAAGCTGCAGCCTCGCCTCACCGATATCGAGCGTCACCGGCAGCGCGGTTCGCCAGCCGGTCCCCTGCGGGAGCCGCTTGCCGTTGACCTCGATGTCTCCCCCCACGGCCTCGATGGCGACCATGCGGGCATGGAAGCGCAGGGTGGCATGCTCGGCGGCAACGGCATCGTCACTCAGCATCACGTCGGCCTGCCGCGAAGACCCGATCCGACAGACCGGCTGTTCGACGGGAATGGCGACTCCACGGTGGAGACCGTGCGTGACCTCCAGCGTCGAGAAGACGTCGGTCGTCGGTAACAGGAAGGCGCTTATCGATGTCATGAATGCGGAGGCCATGAGGACACCTGCCATCAGGAACTCATGCCACCCGTCCCCAAGGGCGAGTGACCCGTGATAGAAATATCGTGCGACCCTCGCGCACAGTGTCGGTTATTACCAACACCAGAGGCGTGATGCGGCGGGCGATGACACCACCGCCCGCCTGGACAACGTCAGTTATTCGGCCGCGCCGCCCTGGCGGTGTCGACCTCTGTGTTCCCCTCGGTCTTGACCTTGCTGACCTCCATGGACTTCTGGGCGGCCTCATCGAAGACCTTCTTCAGCTCGTTGACATCGATGCCGCCGCCACCGGAACCGCTCACCCCATCTGCACCCTGTTCCTTCCTGGGCATCAGCTTGAAAAGGGCCATGGCATATCTCCTTTACTGGCCTGTGGAATTGGAATGGAAAATTCTTCTGAACCTCTTGCCCCTATTCACAGACATCACAGCGACATCAGATCGCAGTTTCGCCAGCGGGGTTACCAACCTACGAGTTAATCATAGATAAGTAAAATGACAGTGCAATTTCCGCAAAGGAAAAACTCAAACAAAAATGTTACCAAACAGAAACCCCTGGTTTTATATTGTTATTACAATACATCACTCATCACGCAGCGTTATGCAAAAATCCATTTATAACGCTCTCCAATGAATCAGGCCGAAGCACTCTCGAAAGTCGAGTGGCGCAGACAAGGTCACGCGGAGTCGGCCTTCTACAACATCCGGCACATCCTCGAGCGCGGCGAAGCAACGATTCAACGTGATAGGCAATATCGGCATTGGAGTTCCCACCGGTGATTGTCAGCACAATCAAGACACTAATCTGCACAACATTCCCTGCCCTCAACTCGGCACATCAAACGGATAAATGAGTCAGTCGTTTGTTGGCTCGTGAACACACTAGAAATACGCCGCCCTCAGGTAATGAAGTGTTCCGAAAATCAGGACACTCACCACCGGCAGCGGCAAACAAATCTCTAGGATACCGGCAAATACACCCGATCACCGGGAAACAGGATGCTCGGGTCGATAATATGGTCCAGATTAAGCATCACCACCTGCTCGACATCATGCCCCTTGCGTACTGCTATCGCCCCCAGTGTCTGATGGGGTTCCACGGTAACTGCGGCATAACGCCCCTCATATTCGGGATTGAAACGTCCGCTTTCGCCCATGGCACCACTGGGATGCTCGGTGACGCCTTGCGCCATGGTCCAGCCGACCGGCCCCCCATCCGATCCCAGCCGCACGGGGACCCATTCGTTGCCATCGCCATCGGTGACACGGCCCCCCGTTTGCTCCAGGAAGGTCCCATGGGGGTAGTGCGTGACGACAGGCGACACGCCGACGGGGTCGGTATGCAAGGCAGTGCCTTGCCGATCGAGGACGACCAGCTGGATTTCTTCGGCCGATGGCCGGTATGTCGCCGGCTCATCAGCGAGCCCAGAGGGTACGTTATCGGCTTTCTCACCGGACGATGGCGTCTCGGGTGGTGAAAAGTCGGATGGTACATAGCCGAAAAGTTCAGGATCTATATCTTCGACTTCCGTATTAACCTGCTCTTCGAAGTGGTCCTTCATCCCCAAAGCGGCAGCGGGTATCAAGGTCCCGGTAAATCCGATCAGAGTGGCGACATCACGCTTGTTGAACTTGGCGATGCCGCTCAGGTGTGGCATGTGCGAACTGAGCCAGGAGCCGACTTTTTTCCCCACCGCGCTATCCCGGATCCACAAGCGAGTCGCTCCACCGACAAGCATGGTGTTTGTGGTGGCGTTATATCCCGTCATTGCATCCGGCGGCCAACCACTCGTCCATGCACTCGACGCCAAACCCTCGGCACCTCCGGCCACGAAGAAGGGAAGTGCTATGTCATCCACAGCGGACATGGCCGGCTTGCCCGTTGACGCTTCCTGGAAGGTTTTTGCCATATAGGCCGAGTTCCCGAACGCGTATGCCCAAGCCTGACCAGCGTCGGCCCACCCAACACCTCCGCCCGGGGGTTGCAGCTGAAAGTGCCCGCTGTCGTTGACCGTATAATTACCAACGGTGCCGGGGACATTAATCGCGAAAGTTAAGAACACCCCTCCACGCAACAGTCTTCCCCAGCCAGTATCTACGGCTGTCGCGTTGGGGAATACGGCTTGTAACCCCAGGAGAGCACCACGCACCCCATAGGCCAATGCATTCAGTGGCATCGAAATCTCAGGTGGTCCTCCCAGGGAAATTGCGCCACCGAGAGTACCCGCGCTCAGCAGCAGAAAGCGAATGGCTTTCTGATAGCTGCGCGCCGACCCCCAATTTCCCTCTCTGCCGTTATAGAGGGCAAAGGGCTGGGTGTCCTGATTGTTGGGGTTGAGCACTCCACGCAATTGGCTCGCCGATTTGTCGGTGACAAGGACATAGGCCTCATTGTCGAAGTCGCGATTCCGCAGGACTCGCCCACTCCCCGAGTCCTGAATATGGACGGTCTGGTGACCATTGCCGCCATCGCTCAGGGTATAGATGGTCGGCTGTTCGCGTCGGCTCGTCGACCAGCGGATATGCCCATCACCATCCACACGCCCACCACGCAGCACCGTCCCTTCACGCAAGACAAAATTGGTGCTGTCCAACCGGCCAGGCTGAACGAAGTGAACGTGGTGTCCCGCGGGTAAGGCCCCGTCCACCGATGCCTGATTCAATGCATCCAGATCGCCAAGCCGGTAAAGGCGAGGTAGCCCAAGGGGTGGCGTGGGATCTCCATGCCGGGCCGGCAGCTTGCCTTGGGTCAATGTCTCGGGCGCGCCCTGGTTGGGGCGCGCGGCCCGCGATGCCTGATAGCCCATGCCGACGCCGAAGAGTCCGCTGGCCAACTCTGTCAAGGCGGCGGTTTTCTCCAGCCTGGTCATGTCGTTCCAATTCGTCGCCAAATTGGCGCCGGAATAGCCCATCAGCGGAATACCGATCCCCATGGCGGCCCGATCGAGGCCGCGTGCCGTACTGAAGGCGACACCGCGACGGGTCAGCTGCTCGGCGGCTTCCTGATACATGGGGTTCTGGCTCCAGCCTTTCCCCCAGGTATTGACGGCCCCGGTACTCGTCCGTACGGCCACCCCCGCTGGGGTACCTGCCCGGGTGAGGCCGGCGACGCGGAAGGCACTCGCCCCCATGGGCAAGAAGGAGGTTATCAACATCGCCCCTTGCATAACCCCTTCCGTACTGGCCAGCGGCCGGCCATACTCATGCATCTCATGAATATTGGAAACACTGCGTGCCCCGAAGTAAGCACCTCCTGCGAAGGCGATAGGTACCGCGATTGGTGCCAATGGTGGGATGAAAGAGGCGAGAGTGGCGATGCCGGTACCGATACCGATGATGGGATCCAGCCACTGTTCGGCGACGCTCAGCTCACGAGCCTGATGCCACTCATAGGTGAGATCGCCACTGGCATCGGTCAGTCGGTTGGGGCTTTCCGGCAGAAACACATGCCCCTTATCGGACAAGTAGTTATGCTGCCGGAAATCATCGAAATTGCGATATTTGCTTCCGCTCTCGTCGACCAGCCATGTCTTGCCGTCACCATCTTCTACGGTAAACAACGCTGTATCGCGTACCCCATGGCTATCCCGATAAAGGATAGGGATGATACCAACTTCGGCGTTATCGCCTCCGATCTCGCGCAGTTGATCCTCGACAGCATCCACGAGTTCCTCGTCATCGCTGCCCAGTGCCTGATCGAGCACCTCACGCGCGTCGTCATCGTCCAACTTGATCGACTCCGGCAAGGCTTCGAGGCGATCCTCGATCGCTGTTCTTGCCACCTCAGGGTTTTCTTTATAATAATCTTCGATGATATGCCCATTTTCAGGGTCGAGCCGATCATCGAGGGAGTAATCCTGCCTTAGATGGTCGTTCCATTGCGCCGACTCTTGCAACTCTTCACGATCATTCACCACCTGTGCACGCACGTCGCTCAACTCACCGGCCTGCAGGCCATTTGCCAGATCTACCGAGTCGACTCCACTGGCCATGGCCAGCTCCATGGCCTCGCCCGATGCCTCAAATCCTGCCCGAACCAAGCCCTCTTCGGTCGTCAGCAGCGCCTCCTGACTGTCAAGCAGTTCGGTGCGCGCCTGTGTCAGGCTGCCGTGCTCACCGTTCGCCTCGAGGTATACCTCTTCCATCTGCCACGCGGCCTGGACACTCATCTCATGCTCCGCAGAGGCCCCGTCATTGAGCAGCTTCCAGGTCGATGGACGACTGGCACGGTAGTCGGATTCCACGGCGGCCAATGCCATCTCTTCGGCGGCGGTTGCACTGCTTTCACGTTGTGACCTGGCGGCTTCCAGAGCGCGCAGGGCCATCGCCACATCGGGATGGACGCTACGCTGTTCGCCAACGGTCGTCACCGGCATGGGGTCCATGATCTGCAGGCCGCCAGGGTCGAGCACCTGCTCATCGATCGTCACCAGCACGGGATCTACCCCGTCAGGCAATGCCTCGGTCAATTCCCGTGTCGTGCCAGTTCCATAACGCTCGACCTGGTCGCCATAGGCCTCCTGGGCTTCCTCGTAGGCCTGTTGTGCCGCGGCCAGAGGGTCTTCTTCTCCATCTTCCCCATGAGCCTGCCACCAGTCGGCCCACTCCCGGTCAAGACGCAATTGTTCTTCGGAACGTCCCTCCGGGGCGGTGCCCGGGGCGTAAGTCAGTGGAAAGTTGCGCGGTTCATCCTCGTCTTCATAAACATTGCGCAGATAGAGCTGACCATTGTCGCCCACGATGATGCCGGAGTCCGCCCCCATTATGGCGCCCGTCGAAATGTACTGGGCGCTAGGTCCCACTGCATCTGGATCCTTGAAGGTGAAGCCATCGGGATCGACGTGATCCGGATGCTGTTCACCGTACAGATCCTCCGCCCGTTCAGTAATGTCCTCACCGTCCTGAAGGACTTCGTGGCTGGCTTCCTTGTTCCGATATGCTTCCGCAACATCCGGGTGCACCCAGCGCATCACGCCATCGATCTCGATGCGCTCCGCCTCTTCGCCACCGGGCGTGACCGTGCCTTCGCCGTGCTCCTCGAGCTCGTCCTGATAGCGTTGTTCCAGCTCCGAAATGGGGGTATCCGCCGCTTCACGCTGCTGCTCGGCGAGCCACTCATTGACAGCGCTTTCGGCTTCGTGCCGATCCTCCATTATTCCTGCCAGGCTATCTTCTGAGCTGTAGCGATACTCCTTATATCTCGCCCAGTCATCATCGATCAGCTGTTCGGTCGGCGTCCGCCTTAATGTATCGCTTTCAGGGTCAAAGGTCAGCTGTGTTTCCAGCGGCTCATCCAGGTTCTCAAAGGTGGAAACCAGGAATAATTGACCATCGCGCTCGACGATTTCTTGGCTCTGTCGTGCACCTGAGTGCTCTTCGATCGGGTCCCCTAGCCGCTGCGGAGTGGTGTCGGTAAAGCCTTCGGGCTTGAAATGATCGGGGTGTTCCTGGCGCGCCTGATCTAAGATTCGCTCCCTCAGGTCTTCATCGATGTCCTTACCCTCGGTGAACTCCTGCCAGGCCTCGTTGGCCTCTCGCTGCGCTTGGGAGAAGTCATCAGGTATCTCTTCACCCGGTGCATAGGTGAGCGGTAGCTCCTTCGTCGTCTCCTCGAAGCCCTCGCCGTAGGTATTGATGACAATGAGCTGACCATCGCGCTCGACGACCCGCGAGTCCGTCAGTTCGCCCGATTCCCACTCATAGTCTCCCCCCTGTCCACCAGGGCGCGTCTCCGAATAGCCCTCGGGACGGAAGTACTCCGGGTTGGCTGAGCGGAAGGCCTCAAGAGCTTCCTCTTGCAGACGCGCAGGCTCCTCGCCCAGCTTCAGTTCCTGCCACTCCTCGTTGAGGCGCCGTTGTTCGTCCGACAGACCGCTTAGGTCGTCGCTATCGGGACTCAGGGTCAGTGGCTTATCCAGGGGACTATCGCGATCTGCATAGATATTGCGCAGGTAAAGCTGGCCATCTATCTCAACCACGGACTGGTGCAATAGCTCCCCGGTATGCTCTTGTTCCCCTGAGGAGTTTCTAGGGGTAGACGATGCAGTGGTCTCCTCGAACCCTTCCTCCTTGAAGTAGTCCGCGTAGTCCTCATCATTACGATAAGCCTCGAGGACATCCTCCTTGAGTCCATCGGCTTCCTCTTGCAGATCTTGGAATTCTTTCTCCGTTTCCAGGTAGTCTATCCAGGTATTGGCACTGTTCAGGCTCTCTTGGGCGTCATCCAAGCTCAGCCCTAGCTGTTCAAAATCCGGCGGCACCCAGCGCAGCCCATGCGGTGCCCACAACTCATTGATGCGCTCGATGGCAGCGTCCATGGCATCCTCGTACTCGTCATCGAGCCCATAGACCGCCAACTGCGACAGATCGCGCGTGGCTTCCGCCTCTGCCAGTCTCAGCGCCAGCCTTGCCGACTCCCGATCTTGGAGCACCTCGGCAATGGCCGAATCCACCCACTTCCATTCGCCCTGGTAGAGCATCGCGACCCAATCGCCTCCCGAGGGGGCCTCGTCACTCGGCGGCTTGCCCAGGGGATCGCCTTCTTCCGCCTCTTCGCCAGGCTTGATGACATCGCCCTCATCGCCATCTTCGCCGAGGATCTCCTCGAGCGCGTCTTCCACCGCCTGATCCTGATCCTCCAGGTCGGCTTCGAGCTCATTGAGATCCTTGAGGTTGCCCTCGTCGTCCCGCTCCGCCAGCATCTCGTCGATGACGGCCTGCAACACCCTGTCCTCGTCGGAGCCATCGGGATCGAGCTCAAGCAGTTCCTCGGCCATAGACTGCTCTTTCGTTCCCCGCTCGATCGTGATCTCCTGGTCATCTTTGTGGCGGTGCAGCGTCAGATCGCCATCCGGTGGGGTCGTCAGCGTATAACCGTTGTCGGTAACTTCTCGCGTCGTCTCTCCTTCGGCGTTGGTCGTTTCCTTGATCTCGCGGCCATTCGCCTTAGTCACTATTTCCGTGGTACTGCCACTGGGGAGTTCGGTCCGGCGCGTCTCGTTGCCGTCGGCATCGACATGCAGCGATGAATTACCGACACCCGGGCCCGAGCTATAGCTGGCAATCACTTCGCCATCTTCCGCGTCGACGATGCTGGTGGTGTATTGTTCACCGCCATTGCCCAGGGCATTGGTCTCGGACTGGATCACGTAACCCGCCGCCCGCAGTTGGGCCTCGATTTGCTCACGGGTCAGATTACGCTCCTCGGCGATCGCATCGATGCCCTGCCCAGCGGCGAGAGCCTCGGCGATGCCATCGACGCCCTCGCGGGTCGTCTCCTGTCCAGGATCAAGTGTCGTGCGCTCGCCGTCTTCATCGATGATCGTGGTGGTGGTTGCGCCATCGTCAACGGTGACTTCCTCGACCGTCACGCCATTTTGCTCGTATGTGACCGTCTCGGTCGTCTCCCCGTCGGCATCCACCTGCGTCTCGGTCTCGCGACCATCCGGCTCGGTCACCACCGTGGTGGTGCTGCCATCGGGGTGCACGGTATGGCGTACCTCGTTGCCGTCGTCATCGGTCCGCCGAGAGACCGTCGTACCGTCGGGCCCCGTCTCCTGATGGACCAGAGGCTCCCCGCTCTCTTTATCGGTGATCTCGGTGGTATTGCCTATGGCGGGGCCTTGGCCCGTCACGTCCGATTCGACATCGAACCCGGCCGCCTCGAGCTGAGCGATCAACTGGGCACGGGTCAGCCCCTGCTCCTCTGCGATCTCGTCGAGGCTCTGCCCGTCGGCGATACCTTCGACGATATCGTCGATGCCCTCGCGGGTCGTCTCCTGCCCAGGATCGAGTGTCGTGCGGTTGCCGTCTTCATCGATCACCGTCGTGGTGGTGTTACCATCGGCACCGGTGGCCTCTTCCACCACCACGCCATCTTCCTGCTCGGTGAAGTTGTATTCGGTAACGGTCTCGCCCGTCTCACCATCGACGACCTTGATCGTGGTCTCGCTGCCATCATCGGATTGCGTGGCTTCGACCTCCAAGCCACCCACCTCGAGCTGGTCGAGAACATCCTGGGGGCTGATGCCGTATTCCTCGGCGACCTGGGCGATGCTCTTGCCCTCGGCCACGTCGTCGACGATCTCCTCTGCCGCCTCCGCAGCGGCGTCCTCGTCGGTCTCGATATTGTCCACCGGCTCGACCGTGTGCACGTTCTGGAACGGGTCCTCACCTCCTTCCGGGGCATAGTTCTCCGGCATCAGGTCCGGCAACAGATATGGATCGTCCTGGTTGAGGTCCGGAAGCAGAGCCAACGATTCCAGGTATGCCGGCGAATAGACGCCATAGCCCGGGAAAGGCGTGCTGTTCGTGGCCTGAACCGGATGGAAGGTCGTATTGCCGCCGTTCCACTGCACCGGGGTGGTCACTTGTGGCGAGGAGTATTGGGGGGGGTTCGGCGGAGGCGGGGGGGGCTTGGCGGCAGCCCTTGCCACGGCCTTGGCGAAAAAGGCCGCATTGCCGGCGAGGGCGAGTTTCGGGCTCAAGCGCAATATCGCAGGTATTCTGGCCATAGCTATCTCCGTGCCTTACCGATCTCTTCCTGATGGCCGCTCACTCGACATCCTCGCCACAGGAAGAGATCACCGAATCGATACACGCCGATATTCATCGACGATGCGGCCCTACCCGGCCACATCGTGCTCGGCAGTGTGTTCAACCAGCGTTGCTGTTTTCCTGCCCTCAGGTTCTGTACGAAAAGTCAGCACGAACGCTCAGGCCGGCTCGGCCACCCGGGAAACCACCAGGTGCTCGGCAATGCTGTCCGCCAGTGCCGCCAACACTGCCTGGTCGCCGGCCGGGCTGGTCATGAGCATGAACTCTGCATCGGGCAAGGCGGGAAGACCATGCTCCGACGTCAAGGCCACCAACCCCGGGGTCAGTTGACTGGCCGGCATGGGGGCCAGGGCGAAGCCGCTCTCGGCCGCCGCTCGCAGGCTGGCACCACTCATGCACAGCATGGCCGTGCGCTGGGCAATGCCCGACAACGCCAGTTTCGTCAGGGCGGCTTCCCGGTAGGGGCACGGCTCGGGAAACAGGGCCAGAGGCAGGGGGGCCGACAAACGGACCGGAGCCCGCTCGGCCCAGGCCCATACCAGGGGTTCGCGCCACAGCAACCGCCCCGGTTCGTGCGTTCCGCACTGGGCCCCCAGAACCAGGTCCACGTCTCCCCGCTTCATCGCCGTGACCATATCGCCGGGGATGCCGACACGAACCCCGATATCGACCCCCGGGTTGTCATCCATGAAGCCCTTCAGTGTCTGCAGCAGCAGCGGATGCGCGCAGTCCTCGGCGACCCCCAGGCGTACGTTGCCCTGATACGTCGATCGCGAGAGTTGCGTCATGGCATCCCGGTTCAGGGCGAGAATCGCGCGAGCATACCCCGCCAGGCATTCACCATCCGGCGTCACTTCGAAGGCCCGTGTGGTGCGCTGCAGTAGCGGCTTGCCGACCTGAGCTTCCAGTCGGCGCAGATGGCCGCTGATCGCCGGCTGGGTCAAGTGAAGACGCTGGGCGGCCCGAGTGAAGCTCCCTTCGTCGATGACGGCGACAAAGCTCCTCAGCAATAGTAGATCGAGCATGGGCATATCATTCCGTGATAAATATTGTCACGCCATCTTATATATCGTTCAGGCAGCTCCGGCATGCACCGCCCCATTTTTCTGTTCTTCTGGAGAATAGCAGAAGCTCGGAAAGTTACACATATGGCTTCATTATCAATACCATCATGTAACTCAATTTATATTTTCTTATGCGACATGTTGGCATATGGTGTCCCCACACAGGAGTCACTGACAATGACCACCATCCTGCATATCGAGTCTTCCCCGCGCAAGCAACGCTCCGCATCCTTGGAGGTTGCCCGAGAGTTCATCTTTCACTATCGGCAATGCCATCCGTCAACAGCGGTCAAGAGCCTGGACCTCTGGAGTGCGAGCCTGCCTGAATTCGATGAAGATGCCATGGCAGCAAAATACGCCGGCCTCAGCGGTGCCTCCCTGACCGCGGCCCAGGAGCATGCCTGGAATGAGCTACGCTCCCGGGCGGCGCCCCTGCATGAGGCGGACATCCTGGTCTTCTCCGTCCCCCTCTGGAATTTCAGCATTCCCTATAAACTCAAGCACTTCATCGACCTCGTCTCGCAGAAGGACATCCTCTTCTCGTTCGACCCCGAGACAGGATTCGGCGGGCTGCTGGAGAACAAGAAGGCGGTTGTCGTCTACGCGAGAGGCCTCAACTATATGAAGGGCTCCTTCACGCCTGCACAGGAGTTCGACTTTCAGAAACCCTACGTCGAGGCATGGCTGAAGTTCATCGGCATCACCGATGTCTCCTCCTTGATCGTCGAGAAGACGCTGTTCGGCCATGACGTCGATACGGAAGCCAGGGCGTTGGCCAACCGCCAGGCCCAGCAACTCGCCGCCACCCTTGCGTCTCCTCAGCACACCAAGCCGTCGCCTTCGCTCACCTGACCCCTGAGCGGCCGTCCCGGGCGCGGACGTGTCTCGAGCCCGGGGCGCAAGCCTCCGCACCAGGTCAGGTGCTGCCGGACAGCGACGGGGAACGTACTCCATGGCGCTCGGCCACCAGCGGCGGCTTCCGCTCTTGCCCCGGGCCCTGATCGAGTACTGGGCCCGATGCGTCCCGCCGGCCCCGGCTCACCATCGCGGCCTCCCACGGCCCTGCCACGCGGGTCGTGATCCGGGGGTCGTGGCAATGGCTCAACAGCATGGTGATTAGTCAATACCGCCATCAATTCGGCAAGCACATATGAAATTCAGCCGAAAAACCCCACCCAGGGCATTATTTTTATCGGGCAATTGATCCTCTCCGCTCTTCTGGCATATCGTTGCCCGTTCTGCATGGCATTAGAAACTGGGTTAAATAACAACACTCGATGCTATTCATCATGGAATGATATATGTTAAACCCACTGCTGCTGAGAAGCTTCGTCGCCATCATCGACGAGGGCAGTTTCACTCGGGCCGCCCAGCGTCTTCACTTGACCCAGCCGGCGATCAGTGGACATATCCGGCGCCTCGAAGCACAAGTCGGCAAGCCACTGTTGCGACGCACCACTCGCTCGTTCGAGGTGACGCCGGACGGCGAATGGCTGATGGGATATGCGCGTGCCATTCTCTCGCTGGCTCAGGAAGCCATGGCCCAACTCTCACGTTGCTCCTTTCAGGGCAGAGTGCGCATCGGCATTACCGAGGACTTCGCACACTCCCACCTGCTGGGCATGCTGCAGGCGTTCATGTGGGACAATCCGGACATCGGGATCGAGGTACAGGTCGGGATTCCCGGCGGCCTGATCAAGGCCATGAAACAGGGGTATGTGGACCTGGTCATTGGTGCACGCGGGGGAGCACATGAAACAGGCCGGCTGCTCTGGCGCGAGCCGCTGGTATGGGCATGGAAAGAACGAGACGAGCATCACCTCCCCTCGCCGCTACCCTTGGCCCTGTTTCCCGAGCCCTGCCCCTACCGGGAAGCCGCCCTGACGAGGCTGGCGCTATGGGGCTTCGCTCAGCGTACCGCCATGCTGTGCCTGAGCAACGCAAGCCTGCACGCCGCCGCCGCGACAGGCTTCGCCATCGCGCCGATGCCGGCCAGTCAATTGACTCCAGGGCTGGTGGCCCTGACCTCTGACCATGGCCTGCCACCGCTGCCGGACACCGAGTTCATGGTGACCATCAACCCCGGGGGCGATCAACCGGTCTTGACCGCGCTCGCCGATAGCCTGGTCGAGAGTTTCGCCTTGCCCTCCTCGCCGCTCACCGCGCCCGCCTGAGGCTCGGCCGGCTCGCAGTAGCCGCATCGGCATGCCACAGGTGCATCACCGCATAGGCGCGCCAGGGCCGCCAGGCCTCGGCTCGCGCCAGCAGGCCCCGCGCGGTCGGGCGCCGGCCGTCGACCACCAGCGCACGCTGCAGCGCCACGTCCGAGGCCAGGAAGGCGTCGTTCTCCTGCAGGGCGCGCATGGCGATGTAGTGCGCCGTCCAGTCGCCGATCCCCGGCAGGTCACGCAGCCGGGCGATGGTCTCCGCGAGATCGTGGCGCCGATCGAACAGCCGCGGCTCGGCCCGATACGCCGACGCCAGCTGCACCAGGGCCGCCGCCCGGGCACCGGGCATGCCGATGGCCGCGACGGTCTCCAGCGTGAAGCGTTCGGGCAAGGGAAACAGCCGGTCCAGGCCGGGCACCCCCGCGTCCTCCGGCAATCGATCGCCCAGGCGATCGACGAGACGTTCGGCCAGGCGCGTGGCCGCCCCGACGGTGACCTGCTGGCCGAGGATCCCGCGCACCGCGACCTCGAAGGCGTCCCAGCCGCCCGGCACTCGCAGCCCGGGGCGTGCCTGGACCAGCGGCGCCAGTGCCTCGTCGCGGCTCAGCGCCCGCCGGATCGCCTCGGGGTCGGCCGCCAGGTCGAACAGCCGCCGTACCCGGGCGATGATCCCCGGCAGCGCGTCGAGGCGAGGAAAGCGGATGGACACCCGCAACGCCGCCTCCCCCGGCACATGGGTCACCGCGATCTCGCCGATCTCGGCCCCGAGGCGAATGGTGCGGCGATAACGGTTACCGTCGACCACTTCGAGACCCCGGACCGCCCGCACGCCGAGAAACCCCAGCATCGCCTGCCAGTCGTAGGGCGGCCGATACGGCAACAGCAGGGAGATGTCCGGCCTGGTCGGTGCCCGATCGGCACCGCGCCGGCCCCGCAGCGTGCCAGGGGCGCGGCCGTAGAGCCGCCGGAAGATCTCGTTGAAGCGCCGCACGCTGCCGAAACCGCTGGCCAGCGCCACCTCGGTGATCGGCAGATCGGTCTGGTGCAGCAACTGCTTCGCCAGCAGCAGCCGACGGGTCTGGGCGACCACCACCGGTGCGGCGCCGACATGCCGCAGGAACAGCCGCCGCAACTGCCGGGCGCCCAGCCCCAGTCGATCCGCCAGGGCTTCGACACTACCGCCATCCAGCGCGCCCTCCTCGATCAGCCGCAATGCTCGGGCCACCGTCGTCGAGGTGCCAGCCCAGGCGGCGGAATCCGGTGCGCTTTCCGGGCGGCAGCGCAGGCAGGGCCGGAAGCCGGCGGCCTGGGCCGCCGCGGCCGAGGCCACGAAGGCGCAGTGCTCGAGCTTCGGCGGCGGTGCCGGACAGACGGGCCGGCAGTAGATGCGCGTGCTCTTCACGCAGGTGAAGAAACGCCCGTCGTAACGGGGATCGCGCGCCAGCAGCGCCCGATAACAGGTATCCGGAGTCAGGTTCATGGGCTCAAGTCTAGCCGCGCCTGCCGACTTTACCGGCGGCTTTCGGACCCGGTTACCGCGCCTTGGCGCCGAGCGTCAGGACAAGAGCTCGGAGACCATCTCACCGACCCGACGCACCCCCGCCTCGACCCGCGCCGTCAGCGGCGAGGCGTAGTTCAGGCGCAGACAGTGGCGGTACTTCCCTGAGGCCGAGAACAGCGAACCGGGGGCGATATGCAGGTGCTCGACGGCCAGGCGCTCGTTGAGTCGCACGCAATCGACGGCACCGGGCAGCTCCAGCCACAGCAGGAAGCCCCCCTGGGGGTCGCTGATGCCGGTACCTGGAGGAAAATGACGCTCCACCCAGGCGATCATCACATCGCGGTGGCATCGGTACTGGCGGATCATCTCCCGCAGGTGGCGCTCGTAGTAACCCTGGGCGACGAACTCGGCCACCGCACGCTGCGGCAGGGTCGCCGAGGCGCCGGTGGAGACATACTTCATGTGCAACACCTGGTCACGGTAACGCCCCGGTGCCACCCAGCCAACCCGCAAGCCTGGCACCAGCGTCTTGGAGAAGGCGCTGCACAGCAGCACCCGGCCATCGCCATCGAAGCTCTTGATGGTACGTGGACGCGGTGAGGTGAAGGCCAGGTCCCCGTAGATGTCGTCCTCGATGATCGCCACATCGAAACGCTGGGCCAGGGCCACCAGGTCCCGCTTTCGTGACTCCGGCATCGTGTAGCCGAGTGGGTTGTTGCAGGTCGGGGTCAGTTGGATGGCGCGGATCGGCCACTGCTCCAGCGCCAGCTCCAGTGCCTCCAGGCTGATGCCGGTCCGGGGATCGGTGGGAATCTCCAGCGCCTTGAGTCCCTGGGCCTTGAGGATCTGCATGGTGCCGTAGAAGCTCGGTGAATCTACCGCCACCACGTCGCCGGGTGAGGTCAGGGTCCGCAGGCTGAGCGACAGGGCTTCCTGACACCCGGTGGTGATCAGGATGTCGTCGGGGTGCAGCAGGCAACTGGACGCCGCCATCAGGCGGGCAATCTGCCGTTGCAGTTCCCGGCTACCCGCCAGGTTGTCGTAGTTGAGGCCACGCGCGTCGACACCCCGGTACAGGGTGGCCAGCAAGCGTTGCAACGGCCTGAGCGTCGCCGCCTCGAGGTCGGGAATACCCCGCCCGAGCATCAGCATCCGATCCTCGGCCGGCGCCCCTCTCACCAGTTCCAGTACCTGATCCCACTGCGAGACGTCCAGCGGCCGCTGGGCCGGCCGCGTGACCCTGGGCAGCACCCCGGGCGTCGTCCGGGTCAGGGCGTAGTAGCCGGACCGAGGCCGTGCCTCGGCCTGGCCGGTTTCCTCCAGCCGGCGATAGGCCGCCTGGGCCGTGGAAACGCTGACCCCCTGCTCATGGCACAGGGCCCGGATCGACGGCAGGCGATCCCCGGTCCGGTACAGCCCCTGCTCGATGCGCTGGGCCAGCGTCTGCGCCACCCGCTCATAACGCTTGATGACAGTCTCTCCAGAGTCCAGATCAGATCGGTACAGATTAGCTCACAACAGGATCATTCTGTGGCCATTATTCCCATCTGTACCGAATAACTATAATTATCCTGTATCTGTATCGAAAAGCGGCCCGGCCATAGCCTGTCAGGGCACCCCGACAGGAGAGCCCGACCATGTCCTTCGACCGTGTCACCACCCTGTACGCCGCCTTTCGCCAACAATGCCAGCGACGCCGTTCGCGACGCCGGCTCGCGCAGCTCGATCCGCATCTGCTCGACGACATCGGCATCAGCCGCGCCACCGCCGAACGCGAGGCCCGCAAGCCCTTCTGGAAATGACGCCAACGCGCGAAAGCCGGCATGGAGACGGTCGTCGGGCCTCTTGCCATCGGGACGCCTGCTCCATGATTCGTGCTCGAAGTGGCGCTTATCGAGGCGCCAACTGGGTCACCAGTTCGGCCAGGCAGGCCCCGATCGATGCCTCCGGGGCACGCAGCTCATCGCCTGCACGATACTTGCCGGTCCGGACCAGCGCACCGCCCATGCCGATATTCATGGCCGCCGCCACATCGGCTTCGGCATCATCGCCGACCATCAGCGCATCCTCCGCGCCGACGCCGACATCCTCGAGCACGGCCCGGAAGAAGCCCGCCGCCGGCTTGCCCAGCACCACGGCCTCGGTGTCGGCGGCATATTCGAGAGCCTTGACGAAGGGGCCGACGTCCAGGTGCAGGCCACCGTGCTGGCGGAAATAACGGTTGGTGCCCACCGCCAACAGCGGCGCCCCCTGCTGGAGCACCCGAAAGGCCTCATCGAGATGCCGATAGTCCAGTCGATGCTCGGCATCGCACAGCACCACCGCATCGGGGTCGGCGACGTTCAATCCGTCGAACTCCGGCTCGAGGGCCTCGTGAACCAGCAGGTAGGGGCGCAACCGGTGCCGCTCGAGATAGCGTCGGACGGCGGCCGGTGCCGTGAAGACCTGTTGCCGTTCCAGCTCGAAGCCCATCTCCAGCAGCTCGGCATAGACGGTAGCGCTGGTCTTGCGGGAGGTATTGGTCACGAAGCGTAGCGCCAGGCGGGAAGCCTGCAGCCGCGCCACCGCCTCCACGGCACCGGGCAGCGGTACCCCGTCCTCGTGCAGCACCCCGCTGATATCGAGCAGAACCGCCTGCAGCATCTTCACTCCCCCTTCTTCCCTGCCCCTTCTCCAGCCTAGCAGGCAGCGGTGGGGAAGCGTGCTCCGACAGTCGCCGACCGCGCCTGCCTGTCGGGTGCCTCGTCGCGGCGTCACGGGTGTGCCGACAAGGAAAGCCGCCCGATAAGGTCCTATCCTGAAATCGAGGCAAATGACCCGGATGATCGCCAGGAGACCGTCATGACAGACACGGATTTCCGAATGCTCGCGATGGGGCTACCCGGCGCGGTGGAGCACGCCCACATGAACCATCCCGACTTTCGGGTCAGCGGCAAGATCTTCGCCTCCCTGGGCTACCCCGACGACGCCTGGGGCACCGTCATGCTGACGCCGGAGGAACAGCAGCACTTCATCGCGGAGAACCCCGAAGGGTTCCAGCCCGCGCCGGGCGAATGGGGTGAGCAGGGCTGCACCAGCGTGCACCTGGCCTCGGTGGATCATCACCAGGTGCGCGCCGCCTTGATCGCCGCCTGGCGCGACAAGGCCCCCAGGCGCATGACAGAACACTTCCAGGAATAGGTCCGAACCGGCACGCCCGGGCCGCGGCCCCGTCGCTCGGCGGCCCCGGCAGGCCATCGTACCGGGGCTGGCGCCACCGGGCGGGCTGGCGTGCGCTCGAACAACTCCTCTCTCGAACGACTCGAAGTGAATAGGCAACGCCCTGTCATCGACACCGCGAACGCATGGAACCGTGACAAACCGGATGCTTGGCAATGTGGGCTGGAGCCTGGGGCAAGAAAGGCACCCAACCTGATGCTTGTCGTGACCGTCGAAGCGGCTTTCATGCACTGCCCCAAGTGCATCGTACGCTCGTACCTGTGGAGCCCGGCACATTGGCCCGACACCCGGAAGGTACCTTCGCTTGCCGAGGCGATGGTGGCACACGGGGCTCTCGACGACAGCGTGCCTCACATGCAAGCGATCATCGACCATGACGGACGGCAACGGCTGTATTGATGATGCGGGCCGGGCTACTCCTCCTCGGTGGGCCGATAGGCCTGCATCAGCCGGCGCTGGACGGGCTCGGGGGCCGGTTCGTAGTGGCTGAACTGCAGGGAGTAGCTGCCGGCACCTCCGGTCAATGCATTGAGCCGGTTGGAGTAGTCGGCGATCTCCGCCAGCGGCACGACCGCCTGGATGCTGACCTGATCGCCATGGTTGCTGGTGTCCTGGATGCGCCCGCGACTCGCGGCGAGATCCGCGGTGAGATCGCCCATGGCGCTGCTCGGCCCCTCGACCACCAGCTCCGCCACCGGCTCGAGAACCACCGGGCTCGCCTTGCGCACCGCGTCGAGGAACGCCTTGCGACCGGCGATGACGAAGGCGATCTCCTTGGAGTCCACCGGGTGGGTCTTGCCATCGTGCACGGTGACCCGGATGTCCTGCAGCGGGTAGCCGGCCACCGCCCCGCTGGCCATGGCCTGGCGTACGCCCTTCTCCACCGCCGGCAGCAGCGAGCCCGGGATCACTCCGCCGCGGATGGTATCCACGAACTCGAAGCCGGCCCCGCGCGGCAGCGGCTCGACGCGCAGGAACACCTCGCCGAACTGCCCGGCCCCGCCGGTCTGTTTCTTGTGCCGGCAGTGCCCCTCGGCGGGGGCGCCGATGGACTCCCGATAGGCGATGGAGGGCGTGCTGGTCTCGACCTCCAGCCGGAAGCGCTCGCGCAGCCGCTCCAGAGCGGTGCGCAGGTGCAGCTCGCCCAGGCCGCGCAGTACGATCTCCTGGGTGGTGGCGTCCTGCTCCACCTCGAGCCCCCGATCCTCCTCGACCATCCTGGCCAGGGCTTCCCAGAGCTTCTGCTCGTCACCATGGCGGGACGCCTGGATCGCCAGGCCGAACACCGGAGCGGGCAGCGCCACCGGGCGCAGGTGGATATGGTCCTCGTCATGGGAGTCGTGCAGCACGCTGTCGAAGGTCACCTCATCGACCTTGGTCAGGGCACCGATCTCGCCGGGGCCCAGGCGCTCGGCGTCGAGATGCTCGCCGCCCTGCAGGCGGAACAGGGTGCCGACCCGGAACGGCTTGCGGGCCTCGCCGGCAAACAGCCGGGTGTCGCGGGTGACAATGCCCTGGTGGACGCGAAACACCGCCATCTTGCCGAGAAAGGGGTCGTGTTCGATCTTGACCACGTGGGCCAGGACGTGGGCATCCGGGTCGGGGCGGGCCCGATACTCCCGGATGCCCTGCCCGTCGTCGCGCAGGAAAGGGGGTGGATTGCCCTCCAGGGGATTGGGCATCAGCCGCGTGAAGACGTCCAGTAGTTCGCGGACCCCGGCGCCGCTGGTCGCCGAGGTGAAACAGACGGGCACCAGATGCCCGTCGCGCAGGGCGGCCTCGAAGGGGTCGTGGAGCTGCGCGGGGTCGAGCTCCTCGCCCTGCTCGAGATAGAGCGCCATCAGCTCCTCGTCGAGTTCCACCACCTGGTCGACCAGCATCTCGTGGGTCTCGGCCACGGAGGAGAAGTCTGCCTCGCCGGCGGGGGTGAAGAAGCAGTCCGCCACCGCCCGGGCCCCCTGCGACGGCAGATTGAGCGGCAGGCACTCGGCACCGAAGGTGGCACGGATCTCCTCGAGCAGGGCGGGCAGTGCGGCGGGTTCGGCATCGATCTGGTTGACGACGATCAGCCGGCACAGCCCCCGCTCGCCGGCCCACTGCATCATCCGCCGGGCGCTGGCCTCGATGCCGCGGCCGGCGCTTACCACCACCGCGACGGTCTCGACGGCCGGCAGGATGGAGAGCGCCGCCCCCTGGAAGTCGGCCAGGCCGGGAGTATCGACCAGGTTGATCCAGGTCTTTCGCCACTCGACACCCAGCACAGAGGCACTGACCGAGTGCTGCAACGCCTTTTCCTGTGCCGAGGAATCGCTGACCGTGGAGCCCTTCTCCACGCTGCCCGCCACGGCGACCGCCCCGGCCGCCGCCAGCAGCGCCTCGGCCAGGGTGGTCTTGCCGGCACCGGACGGACCGGTCAGGGCCACATTACGGATACGTTCAGGGGGTCGCTCGGGCATCGCCATACCCTCCATGCCGGCCCATATCATGATGGATGCACGATCTCCCTAGAAGGGTAGCAGCCGGTGGGGGAAACGGAGGAGCGAGCCACCGTTACGGCATGCTTCGTCCGCGGAAGTGATGGCGCTCGATGCCACCGCGAATGGGCGCGCGCCGCTGGAAGTGCCGGTGTTCGAAGCCGCGGCGAATCTCCTTCCGCCGCTGGACGCCCTGATGCTCGATGCGATACGAAGGGGCGCGCGCCGCTGGAAGTGATGGGGCTCGATGCCGCGGTGGGACGGTGCAAACCGCTCGCGTTCGAACCGACGTGGGCCGAAGTCGACCGCCGGCGAATGCATCCGGCCGGGGGTCCCGAACCTCATGTCGTCGTGCCGCCGGATCGGATGCCGGATGACGCGGCCGGGACGTTCGAACCGACGGGGGCCGATGTCGACCGCCGGCGAGTGAATCCGGCCGGGGGTCCCGAACTTCACGTCGTCATGTCGCCGCGTCCGGTGCCGGATGCCTCGGTCGGAATGCCGCGGCACGTGACGCCAGCGGTGGCCGTCGTGGTGCCGCACCCCATGCCGCGGAGTGATCACGACCGTCCCCGGTGGATGCCGATGCATATGCGTCACCCCATGGCGGTGGTGCCGGTCGAAGGTGCCGAAGGCGAACTGCGTCGACACCAGGCCCCCGCGACGCCACAGGATGTCGACATGCACCGAAGAGCTCGCCACCATCCGGGCAGAAGGCGACAACCCATCGGGATGGAGCGCGCTCGAGTGCAATGCCGGTGACGCTTTCGCGGCAGACGGGTCCTGGGCAGACAGGGGAGATACCGCCATGAACAGGAACAGCCAGGGGGCGAGTACCAGCCTGGCGAGGACACGCATGGGTCACACCTCCTCGGCGGGCAGGCCTGATCAGGAAGGACCACGCGACTCGTTTCCGCATCAAGCGCGCACACCGCTTTCCGGCGCCCGGGCGCAGGGCAGCGCACGCGTGTGGCGCTCCCGCGGCGGGGGCTCGGTGTCGACTAGATAGGACCTTCGTCGCCCCCGCTTCGTTCCCCTGGCGGTCACGCCGGGCGGGGAGCCCGCGCCTCGGAGGAGAGCGACCGATAGCCGGGGCCGCGCCGCAGCTGCTGCGTCGCCTGCCACTGCTCGGCGGCAGTCAGCACCGCCAGGAAGTGGACCTCGCCGTTGTGCAGTACCGCCTCCGGCACGCCGTCGCGGTAGCGCAGGCGGTTGCCCGCCACCGCCGGCAGGCGCGAACCAGGGGTGAGAATCCCCAGCAGGTTGAGTGGGTCGGCGGCCGACACCACGACGTGGGTCTCATCCGGGTCGCGCTTGCGCATGAGCTTGAGCGCGCCCACCGCCTCCGGCAGCGCGAACTGCTCGCCGGCGAACTGCTGCACGAAGCGCCCGCCGCGGATCTCGCCGCGTGCCTCCAGCCGGCGATAGACATACAGCAGCTCACGCCACGGCGGCAGCGCCGGCTCGCGCTCCAGGACCCGCCGGAACACCACGCCGTAGCGGCCGAGCAGCACCCAGGCGATATGCTCCAGGCTCTCCATAGCGGTATTGATGCGACGCTTC